>NZ_AUEZ01000017.1 GCF_000426245.1 Bradyrhizobium sp. Ai1a-2
GCAAGCGCCGTGATCTACAGTTTGGTGCTGACATGCCGGGCAGGCGGCGTCGATCCCTATGCATGGCTACGTCACGCGCTCACCGAATTGCCCCAGCGCGCGCCAGACGCCGATATCGAAGATCTGTTGCCGTTCAACTGCACCGCTCAAAAAAACCTGCCAGCTGACAACGACAGCGGCTGACGGTCGAACGCTCAGGATCAATCAAGCCGTTCCGATGATCCCGCTGCGGCCCGGCGTCACGCGACACCGCGGCCAGCCGCGCGCGCAGCCTGTGCAGCAAAATGCGCGCTTACCGCTGATCGAATGGGTCGGCGTCGATCGGCTCCTGTTCTCCTCGGACTATCCGCATTGGGACTATGACGACGCGCGCTACGCGTTCAAGACGCCGCTGAGCGAGACCGAGCGGGGCAAGATCTTCAATGCCAACGCCCGCGCAGTCTACAAGTTCTGAACATGGCCCGTCACATCGTCGCCCGCACCTCAGACATCCCGCCCGGCGGCAACAAGGTTGTCGGCGTCGAGGGACGCGACATCGTCGTGTTTCACGTCAACGGCGAGTTCTTCGCGCTTCTGAACCGCTGCCCGCATGAAGGCGCGCCACTGGCGAAGGCGGCCTGCGTCGCGCGCCTGACGTCGCCGGCGCCCGGCGTCTACCACCGCGACCGCGTCGGCGAACTGTTGCGCTGCCCATGGCACGGCTGGGAGTTCGACATGCGCAACGGCCAGAGCTGGTTCGATCCGAAGCGCGTGAAAGTGCGCTCCTATCCGGTCGTGGTCGAGAGCGGCGATGAGCTGCAGAAGGGGCCTTACGTGGCGGAGACATTTCCGGTGCACGTGGAAGACAACTACATCGTCGTCGAGGTGTAGCGCTGAGGGTGGGCAAAGCGAAGCGTGCCCACCATTGTGAGCGGAGTTCTTGATGGTGGGTACGTCGCTACGCTGCTTAGCCACCCTACGAAGCGGTCGAGCTGTGGGCTTCCTTCGCCGCCAGTCCCTCGACCATCGCGCGGACGATGGTGGCGACTTCGCTGCGCAACGCTTCGATCGGCACGGCGATCAGCTTGTGTTCGAGCCCCAGCGCCACCATGCCGTGGACGGCGGAGAACAGGCTGCGGGCGGTGACGCTCAATTGCTGAGGCGAGCGTTCGGGAAAGAGCGCGGCGAGCGGGCGGTAGATGTGGCGGAACAGGTCCATCTGTTCGGAGATCGCCCAGTCCGGGACCGTCTTGTCCGGCGCCATCCGGTGCTCGAACAGCGCGCGCCATAGCTCGAGATTGTCGGCGGCGAAATCGCAATAGCCGACCGCGATGCGGACCAGCGTACCGGCTGGATCCGCGGGGCCATCGCGCTCTGCCGCAGTGAGCGCCGCGTCGAGCCGCGCCAGCGTACGCGATCCCACCCGCAGGATCAGCTCGTCGACGTCTTCGACCAGATTGTAAACCGCGCCGTTGGCGACGCCGATCTCGCTGGCGAGATCGCGCGTCTTCAGGCCGGCCAATCCGCTCGCGGCGATCGATCGTTCTGCCGCTTCGATCAGCCGCTCGCGGTTTTTAGCTCGTCGTTCCAGGGCCTTGGACATTTGTTAATCAATATCGTGAGCTTTGCTCAAAATATTTTTGAACCATGCTCACGCCAGCGCTACAAAGATCATGTGAGCAGTGCTCATAACAGGGAGCTGGCAAATGTTCAAAACCGTTTTCACGCTTTTCCGCGGCACGGTGGCCGCGGCGGAGGAGGAGCTGCAGGATCGCTCTGCCCTTCTCATCCTCGACCAACAGATGCGCGACGCGGCCTCGGCCGTCGATCGCTCCAAGCGGACGCTGGCACTGGCAATCGCCGGCGACCAGCAGGAGGGACGACGGCTCGAGGCGACCAATGCGCGGATCGCCGATCTCGAGGAGCGGGCCACCGCCGCGCTGGAGGGCGACCGCGAAGACCTGGCGCGGGAGGCGGCGCAGGCGATCGCCAATCTTGAAGCCGACCGCGACGCCGCGATGACCGCGCGCACCCTGTTTGGTCAGGAGATCGCACGGTTGAAGCGTCACGTCGCCAATGCCGAGGCGCGGCTCACCGAGCTCGACCGCGGCCGGCGTATCGCCCGCGCCTCCGAAGCGGTGCGCTCGCTGCGCCGGAGCGGGATCGAGGCGGTGCGCCCTTACGAATCCACGCTGCCCGAAGCGGAGAACACGCTGCGCAGATTGCGCGAACGGCAGACGGAAGCCCAGGCCGCCGACGAGGCGCTGATCGAACTCGATGCCGCCAGCGGCCCGCTCGCGACGGCGGAGAAGCTCGCCGAGCAGGGCTTTGGGCCCCGCATGAAATCGACTGCCGACGACGTGCTCGCGCGGCTCAAAGCCAAGCGCGCACCTGTTGCCTGAACCTACAAGCCCTCAACATTGTTCATTTAAGGAGAGATTGTCATGAAGCAGAATACCCAACACAGCCCCGCCTGGATTACCTTTACTTACGTCTCGTTCGCCGCCTCGGCTTTCATGGTTGGCATCGGCATCTGGTTTCTGCCGGCCGACTTTTCCGTCAAGGGTTATCTGATGATGGGCTTCCTGATGCTGGTTCAGTCCTGCATCACCATGACCAAGACGATGCGCGACGTGCACGAAAGCGACCGGCTGGTGAACCGGCTTGAAGATGCCAAGGCCGAGCGGCTCCTGATGGAAGTGTCCAAGGCGGCCTGAGACGGCAGCCTGAGACAGTCCGAACTCTGCGAGGCGGCGGATGTCTGGCATCCGCCGCTTTTCGCCGCGAGGATGCATCGATGACGGCGCGCAAGGGAGCATTTACCTTCCGGCAATGAGCGCCGCCTGGCGCTCACAGCGCCTTAATGGGTGACGGGCAGTAGTCTGGCCCGACAACGGACAGCGGCATGGCGTCTTGGAGCGGCATCTCGGTCTCGCGCTTGCGCGAAGGGTTCGGCAAAGCCGGCGCGGCAGTGGCGCGCCTGCCCGGTTACGCCACCTTCTGGCTCAAGGCGTTGTCGCAGCCAAACATCGATCTCACCTTGCGCACGCATGCGGGGCTGCGCACGCGGATCGTCGAACGTCCGGGCAAATCGCTGCCGCCGGAAGAGCTGGAGGCGCTGGTTTCGCAGCTCCGCGTCGTGGCCGCCAAGACGCTGCCGCAGGAGAGCCTGACCTACGGCATCTTCTCCGGCGAGCCCGAGCGTCTCGCGCGCGCCATCATCACGTTGATCTCCGAGGAGGAAACCGGACGGCCGATCGCCTTCAATGCGCTGTCGGTGATGCAGGTGGAGCTCGACGGCGCGCCGGTCGACGTCACCCATCTCGGCCTTGTCATGGTCGACCCTGACGTGCGCGGGCAGGGGCTGTCCTGGGTGCTCTACGGTATGACCGCACTGGTGCTGTTCGCGCGCGACGGGTTGCGTCCGAAATGGATTTCCAATGTCACGCAGGTGCCGGCGGTGGTCGGCATGGTCTGCGAGACGTTTTCCGATGTGTATCCATCGCCGCTGTCAGGCGCGCGGCGGAGCTTTGCGCACCTGCAGCTCGCGCGCGGGATCATGGCGCAACACCGCGCGGTGTTTGGCGTCGGGTCGGAGGCCGGCTTCGATGAAGAACGATTCGTCATCACCAATGCCTATACCGGCGGTTCGGATGCGCTGAAAAAGAGCTTCGAGATCGCGCCAAAGCACCGCAACGCGATCTATGGCGAGTTCTGCGCCCGCGAGCTCGACTATCCGCGCGGCGATGACGTGCTGCAGCTCGGCCGCATCGATCTGACCGGCGCACGCCGCTATCTCATGAGCGAGGTGCCGGCGGGCTCGCTGCCGGCGCTGATCGCCGCCTCCGCCATGCTGGCGCTGCAGCGGCTGGTGTTGCCGTTCTTCTACTGGATGGACGATACGCGCGCGTTCGGCTCGCTGCGGCCACGAGGGCGCGACCGGAAGGGTGAACGCCGATGAATCCCGGGATCATCGCCGATTCCATCGTCAATCTCTGCGGCGCGATCGGGCTCTGCGTCGCGATGATGACGTTCTACTGGCGCGACCCGAACAGCCCGCTGACGCGGCGCCTGCTATTCGCACTTGGCGTGATCGCGCTGCTGTTCCTGATGCGCGGCGTGGCGTGGTGGAGCGGCAGCGACCTGCTGGATCGCCTCACGCTGATTCCGGCGGCGCTGATCCCGCTCGGCGCGCTTGTGGTGACCGAGGGCATGCTGCGGCGGCATGCGCCGCGCGTGGTGAAGATGCTGGCCGTCTTCGGCGGCATCCTGCTAGGCCTTGGCGGCGCACTCGGGCTTGAGCGGTTCACGACGGCCTATGCTATCTCGCTGTCGCTGTTCCAGCTCGCGGGTTTTGTCGTCTGCGCCTGGCTGCTCGCGCGCCGCGATCGCACCTCGCTGATGGCGTCGGAGAACCGCAGCATCGCGCGCCTCGCGGCCGGGGCGCTGATCGTGATTCCGTTCGCGATCACCGATTTCCGCACGCTGTTTCCGGACATCCCGGTCCGGCTCGGTGCGATCGGCGCGCTCCTGACCGTGACCGTGATCCTGATCGCGGGCGGCGGCGCCGAGACGCGGCGTCACGGGCTTGCGCTGATGGCCTTGCGGCTTGGCAGCTCGGCGCTGCTCGGCATCGCCGCCGCCTTCATCGCCGGCGATGTCGATGCGGCGCAGATCGAGCGCTTCTGCGCGGTGGCCGTCGCAGGCGTGCTCACGATCGCCCTGATGACGGACACGCTGCGTGCTGTGTTCGAGGCGCAGGAGCCGGGGGTGTTGAATGCGGCAGCACTGTCGACGGCGAAAACGCGCGACGAATTGATCGCCGAACTGGCGCGTCATCCGATCTTCGAGCACGCGCGGCGCTACCGCGAGGTCGAGCTCGCGAGCTACGATCCGCCGCTGCTGCGAGAATTGTTCGCGGCACAGCGGGTGCTGCGCCGGTCGGACGCGCCCTGGGGACGTCAGCTTCATGACCCCGCGGTCGAGCGCGTGCTGTCGTTGATCGCGGCCAACAGCGCCACGCACGTGATCGTGCTGTCGCATGATCCGGTCGACCTGATCGTGCTCGCCGTGCCCGTCACCGCCGCCGACCCCGCCACCGAAACCGCGCTCGTACTGGTGCGGCGATTGCTCGCCCTGACGCCGGAGACGGTGTGAGGTCGGCGGGAGACCCGCCGGCCTCCTTGGATCGCTAGCCTATCAGCCGCAGACCTGCACCGGCTGCGTGCGCCAGCCGTGGGTCGTATGGACACGACGGTTCACGACATAGCAACTGCCATTGTTGTAGTAGGAGTCATTGTAGCCGTAGTACGGGTAGCTGCCGTAGCCGTAGTACGGATAGTCGTAGGCATAGTCGTCGTAGTCATAGGGGTCATAGAAGCCGAAGCCTGAGCCGAAGGCGAAGCGGCGACCATGGAAGCCGCGGCCGCGGAAGCCGCCACCACGGAATCCGCCGAAGCCCTGGTGAATGCCGCCGAAGGCGTTGTGGAAGCCTCCGCCGCCAAAGCCGCCGCCACGAAAACCACCGCCGGCGAAGCCGCCACGGAATCCACCACCGCCAAATCCGCCGCCGTGCATTCCACCGCCGCCAAAACCGCCACCGAAACCGCCACCATGGCCGCCGCCTCCACCGAAGCCTCCACCACCATGGCCGCCGCCGCCTCCGCCACCACGTGCCAACGCTACCGTCGGCGCCGCCGCAAGACCAACCGATGCAGCCGCCAACAATGCGATAACCATCTTGCGTAACATTACACCACTCCGTCAGAATCGCACCCAGCCCGCGATCATGATGAGGTGGCGATCATTTGCGAGATCGCGATGCGCACACCGCTCAACTCCGTGCGAGCGTTTCTAAATTCCAGTTTAGAGAGAATTGAACGGCGCGGTATTACATCCGAAATGAAAACGCCCGCTTCGTTGCGGGTGAAAAAAACGACCGCGGCGCGAGGGCCGCGGTCGTTTGATTTTGGTTCGCGTTACGCCGGTGGCGCGTTGATGATCTGAAGCTGGGTGAATTCAGCGAGACCCTCTTCGGCGAATTCGGTGCCGATGCCAGAATGCTTGGCGCCGCCGAACGGGATGTTCGGGGCCATGTCGAGATGCTTGTTGATCCACACGGTGCCGGCTTCGATGCGGCTCGCGATCTTGTGAGCCCGCGCCGTGTCCGACGACCAGACCGACGCGCCCAGCCCGTAATTGGTCGCGTTGGCGCGGCGGATCACATCCTCGTTGTCGGAATATTTGATGATCGGCAGCACCGGCCCGAACTGCTCCTCGTCCACCAGCCTGGACCCTTCCTTGATGTCGCGCACCAAAGTGGGCTCGATGAAATAGCCCGGACGGTCCATCGCCGATCCGCCGGCGATCACCTTGCCGTTCTTGTGGGCGTCCTCCAGGAGCGCTTTCACCTTTTCGTACTGCATCTTGTTCTGCAGTGGGCCGAGCTTGGTGCCCTGCTTGGAGCCGTCGTCGACCACGGTGTTCTTCGCGATCGCGACCAGTTCGTTGCAAAGCTCGTCGTAGACGGATTCGTGCACATAGAGCCGCTTGATGGCGAGGCAGACCTGGCCGGAATTCTGGAACGCGCCTTCGAAGATGCCGGGCGCCACCTTCTTCGGATCGACGTCGTCGAGCACGATGCCGGCATCGTTGCCGCCGAGCTCCAGCGTGATGCGTTTCAACGTCTGCGCGGCGCTCGCCATCACCTTCTGTCCCGTCGCCGTTGAGCCGGTGAACGAGATCTTGCGGATGTCCGGGTGTTTCGTCATGTGGTCGCCGAGGTCGTTGGCGTCGGTGATCACGTTGAGCACGCCCTTCGGCAGGATGTCCTGCACCAGCTCGGCAAAGCGCAGCGTCGAGAGCGGAGTGGTGGGCGCAGGCTTCACCACCAGCGTGTTGCCGGCGAGCAGCGCCGACGGCAGCTTGAAGCTGAGGATCAGCAGCGGATAGTTCCAGGGGATGATGGCGCCGACCACGCCGAGCGGGCGGCGATAGGCTTCGACGCGGCGGTCGCCGGAATCCTCGACCACCCGCATCGGCAGGTCGAGCGAGCCGAGATAGCGGAAGAAGGCGGCCATGCCCATAACCTCGCCGGTCGCATCTGCCAGCGGCTTGCCCTGTTCGCTGGTCAGGACCCGCGCCAGATCGTTGCCGTTGGCCTCGATCGCCTCCGCAATTTTGATCACGAGCTTGCGGCGCTCCTCGATCGGCGTGGCGGCCCAGGCCGGGAAGGCGGCCTTGGCGGCGGCCACAGCCTGATCGAGCTGCTGCTTCGAAGCGCGCGGACATTGCACCAGCACTTCTTCGGTCGCGGGATTGAGGACCGGCATGGTCAGATCGCCGGGTACCATCTTTCCGTCGATGAGAAGGTTGTAGTCACTCATTGGCTTGCTCTCCCTGTGAACGGGCCCTTGCGGCCTCGCCGGTTATGAACCTCGTTATATTCACATGGATATCACGATTGCGTAAAGTCGGCTATTGCCAAGACCGGACTTGACGGACCGCGGCAGTGACGTCCTGCCGCAGGCGCGAGGAGCGTCGCAGCGAGGCTCAATACTGGGGCGACTATTTTCCCTTCACGAACGCCGCGAAGGCATCCGCATAATCCGGATGCCAGCGCGACAGTGCGGGACGGTTCTTCACGATATCGCCGACGGCCCACAGGATGCGCCGCTCGTCGAGTTGCCGCGGTACGTCATTGTCGGGGCAAAGGATGTAGAAGTCGCCCGCGTCCAGCCGCTCGATCATGAAGTCGATCGTCTGCTCCGCCGTCCAGGCGCTGGCCGGCTTCTCGGCGCGGCCGCGTGCGGTCAGGCCGGTGAAGACAAAGCCGGGGATCAGCAGATGCGCGGAGAGGCGGCAGCCCGGCGTGTTGCGCAGTTCGTGCTGCAGCGCCTCGGTGAAGGCTTTCACGCCGGCCTTGGATACGTTGTAGGCCGGATCGCCCGGCGGCGTCGTGATGCCCTGCTTGGAACCGGTGTTGATGACGAGGCCGTCGCGTCCACGCTCGATCATGCGCGGCACGAAGGCATGCGTGCCGTTGATGATGCCCCACAGATTGACGCCGAGAATCCTCTGCCAGTTCTCGCGTGGACCGAACATCTGACTGCCCGGCTGGACGCCGGCATTGTTCATCAGGATGTCGGTGCCGCCGAACCGCTGTTGCACGGTGCTTTCCAGCTTCACGAGGTCCTCGAAGCGGCTGACGTCGACGGTTTCGGTCATGATGCTGTCGGCGCCGCCGGGCGCGATCGATGACAATTTTGTGGCGGCTTCCTTGAGGCTGGTGGCGCCGATATCGGCGACGCAGACCTTCATGCCTGAAGCGGCGAAGCGCATGGCGGCGGCGAGTCCGATGCCGGACGCGCCTCCGGTGATTACGGCGACATGATTTGGCGACATGGCGGGATGTGGCATCGTCTCTCTCCGACAAATATGTGGCAGCGATCCGTAGGCTAACACGGCCGCCATGCCATGCGCGAAGGTGCATGGGAGGTCTTCATTGCCGCACTGCCCGCCAAGAGGCCGGCTGCTTTACGGATTCGGGTTACCGTTGTAGAGTTCCGGATATAACGGGTCTGAAACCCGCAAGGCCCGTCATATAAAACTCGTTCCATATCAAGGGAGTGCAAACATGGCTGTCACACAGGCAATTCCGATCACGCGCCACCCCTACGCGGACGGTTCCTACAAGAAGATGCTGATCGACGGCCAATGGGTCGATGCAGCTTCCGGTAAAAAGTTCGAGACCCACAATCCCGCGACCGGCGAATTGCTCGCGACGGTAGCCGAAGGCGACGCGGAAGACATCAACCGCGCGGTCGCTGCGGCACGCCGTGCCTTCGAGGGCCCGTGGAGCAAGGTCAAGCCGTTCGAGCGGCAGAGCATGCTCTTGAAGCTCGCCGAACTGGTGGAGCAGAATTTCGAGGAGCTGTCGCAGCTCGATACGCTCGACATGGGCGCGCCGATCAGCCGCACCCGCGGCAACCGCCTGCGCGTGCTCGGCATGCTCCGCTACTATGCAGGGCAGGCGACCGCACTGCATGGCGAGACCATCGAGAACTCGCTGCCCGGCGAGATCTTCTCCTACACCTTGAAGGAGCCGGTCGGCGTGGTCGGCGCGATCATTCCCTGGAACGGGCCGCTGGGCGCGAGCGTCTGGAAGATCGGCCCGGCGATCGCAACAGGCTGCACGGTGGTGCTCAAGCCGGCCGAGGAGGCGCCGCTGACGTCGCTGCGGCTCGCCGAGCTCTGCATGGAAGCCGGCATTCCGCCCGGTGTCGTCAACGTCGTGCCGGGCTATGGCGAGACCGCGGGCGCCGCGCTCTCCTCGCATCCCGGCGTCGACAAGGTCGCCTTCACCGGTTCGCACATCACGGGACAAGCGATCGTCCGGGCGTCAGCCGGCAACCTCAAGCGCGTCTCGCTCGAGCTCGGCGGCAAGTCGCCGGACATCGTGTTCGCCGATGCCGATCTCGACCAGGCGGTGCCGGGCGCGGCGATGGCGGTGTTCGCCAATTCCGGCCAGATCTGCAGCGCCGGTACGCGGTTGTTCGTCGAACAGAAGGTCTATGACGAGTTCGTCGGCCGTGTCGCCGAGTTCGGGAAGAAACTGCAGGTCGGCAACGGCATCGATCCGAACACGCAGATCGGCCCCCTGGTGTCGCAGCAGCAGATGGAGCGCGTCAGCGGCTATCTCGAGATCGGACAGAAGGAGGGCGCGAAGGCGGTTGCAGGCGGTGCGCGGCTGACGGAAGGGCCGCTCGCCAAGGGCTATTTCGTGCAGCCGACGGTGTTCGCCAATGTGCAGGACAACATGCGCATCGCGCAGGAGGAGATCTTCGGGCCCGTCATCTCCGCGATCGCCTTCAAGGACACCGACGAATTGATCCAGCGCGCCAACGCCACGATGTTCGGCCTCGGCAGCGGTGTCTGGACCACCAATGTCAGCAAGGCGCATCAGGTCGCCCGCGCGCTGCGCGCCGGCTCGGTCTGGGTCAATTGCTACCAGGCGATGGACCCGGCGGTGCCGTTCGGTGGCTACAAGATGAGCGGCTATGGCCGTGAATCCGGCAAGCAGCATCTGGAAGAGTATCTCAACGTCAAGGCGGTCTGGATCAAGACGGCCTGACGCGTGTTCACCTCTCCCGCTTGCGGGAGAGGTCGGCGCGTAGCGCCGGGTGAGGGCTCCCTCCCCGCGAAGAGTCCCTATGCGGAGACACCCTCACCCCAACCCTCTCCCGCAAGCGGGAGAGGGAGTCCACTCGTCACTTGCTTTTCAGCGACACGTGCCTCCCCTATAGTGCCGGCAATGACAACACCAATATCGGGGCAAGCATGAAATTCCCGTCGCTTTTCTCTCCTCTCAAGATCGGTCCCTATCAGCTTCAGCACCGCGCGGTGATGGCGCCCTTGACGCGGATGCGCGCGGAAAAACCGTCGCTCGCGCCGCGGCCCCTGAACGTGGAATATTATGCTCAGCGCGCCACGCCCGGTGGTCTGATTATCGCGGAAGCCTCGCCCGTGGTGAACACCGGGTTCGGCAGTCCCGGCATTCCCGGTATCTACAGCGAGCAGCAAATTGCCGGCTGGCGGAAAGTGGTCGATGCCGTGCACGCCAAGGGCGGCATCATCTTCTTGCAGCTCTGGCATGTCGGGCGCGTCTCGCATTCCTCGTTCCAGCCGGGCGGTTCGCTTCCGGTCTCACCTTCCGCGGTGGCTATCTCCTCCGAGTTCAAGACGATGACGGCGGACGGCAAGGCGGTCGATTACGAGACCCCGCGCGCGCTTGAGACCTCTGAGATTCCCGGCGTGATCGAGGCCTACCGCGAGGGCGCGAAGAACGCGATGGCGGCGGGCTTCGACGGTGTCGAGATCCACGGCGCCAATGGCTATCTGATCGAGCAGTTCCTGCAGTCGCGCAGCAATCTGCGCACCGACCAATATGGCGGATCGATCGAGAACCGCGTGCGCTTCCTGATGGAAGTGACGAAGGCCGTGATCGAGGTCTGGGGTGCCAATCGCGTCGGCGTGCGGCTGTCGCCTTACGGCATCGCCAATGGCAGCGGCGAGGCGGACCCGATGCCGCTCTACAGCCACGCCATCAAGTCGCTCGATCCGCTCGGGCTTGCCTATCTGCACTTCATCGAGCCGCGCTCCTCCGGCGCGGGCCGCGCCGAGGTCAATCACCAGAACGTGCCGTCGGCGATGGTGCTGTACCGCCCGATGTGGAGCGGCGTCCTGATCACCGCCGGCGGTTTTACCGGCGAGACCGCGGATGCCGCGATCGCTGCGGGACACGCGGATGCGATCGCCTTTGGCCGCATCTTCATCTCCAATCCGGATCTGCCGCGCCGGCTGCAGCGCGGCTATCCGATAACGCCGTATAACCGTGCGACCTTCTACGGCGGCGAGGAGAAGGGATATACCGACTATCCCGCGCACGACGAGATGGCGCAGGCGTAGGCACAAGCCTTCGCAGCCGCCGTAGCCCGGATGAAGCGAAGCGCAATCCGGGGTTCTTGCTCTGTGGTCCCGGATTACGCTTCGCTTCATCCGGGCTACAATGCTGCCGTCATTGCGAGCGCAGCGAAGCAATCCATCTTCCCGCGCGTGGAGGCATGGATTGCTTCGCTGCGCTCGCAATGACGAAGGAGACGGGAGACGCGCATGGCGAAAGCAGCCGCTGCAGGAGGTATCGCGTCGGGCCAATGCCTGTGCGGCGTAGTTCGGCTCGAGATCGACGTGCCGGCGCGCTGGGCCTGGCATGATCATTCCGCATCAAGCCGCCGCGCGCATGGCGCGGCCTATGCGACCTACGTCGGGAGCTGGCGCAAGCGGTTCCGCATCATTGCGGGCGAGGATGCGATCACGCGCTACGAGGATCCGGCGACGAAGACCTTGCGCAGCTTCTGCGCCACCTGCGGGACGCCGCTGACCTATGAACGCGCTCGCTCGCCGCACATGGTGAACATTCCGCGCGCGCTGTTCTTGGGCCGTACCGGCCGGCAGCCGCTCTATCACATCGCGATCGAAGAGCTGCAGGAGTGGGCCTATACCGGCGAGCCGCTGGTGCCGCTGAAGGGTTATCCCGGCGTGGTCTGGCATCGCTCGAAAAAGAAAAAGCGCCCCGATCGCGAGGGGATGTTTTAGATCTTCGTAGCCCGGGTGGAACGCAGCGCAACCCGGGTTCGCGTCCGTGGCTCCCCGGATTATGCTTCGCTCCATCCGGGCTACGGCGCTTGCATCGCAAGGCAGCCATGAGCGCAGGCGCGATTGCCCCCAGCGTGCAAGTTTGGTCATGATGCCTCATCCCGCGCCAACGAGCCCGAGAGTAGGAGGAGACATGAAGAATCGCATTACCGGGCGCTCGGCGTTCCTGGCGCTGTTGAAGGACGAGGGCATCACGCATCTGTTCGGCAATCCCGGCACCACCGAATTGCCGATCATGCACGCGCTGAAGGACCATCCCGACCTCACCTATGTGATGGCGATGCAGGAGAGCCTGGTGGTGGCGATGGCCGACGGGTTCAGCCGCGCCTCCGGCAAGCTCGTGGCCTGCAACGTCCATGTCGCGCCCGGGCTCGGCAACGCGATGGGCTCGCTGTTCAACGCCAAATTCACCGGCACGCCGCTGATTCTCACCGCCGGCCAGCAGGAGCAGGGGCACGGCTTGACGGAGCCGGTGCTCTATGGGCCGCTGGTGCAGATGGCCGAGCCGCTGGTGAAATGGGCGGTCGAGGTGACGCGACTGGAAGACCTGCCGCGCATCGTGCGCCGTGCCGCGAAAGTCGCGACCACGCCGCCGACCGGGCCGGTGTTCATCTCGCTGCCCGGCGATATCCTCAATTCGGAAGCTGGCATCGAGCTCGGCCGGGCGACCCGTGTCGATGCGCGCGTGAAACCGTCGGACGAAGCGCTGCAGGCGCTGGCCGCGCGCATCTTGAAGGCGGAACGGCCGGTGATCGTCACTGGCGATGAAATCGTCAAGAGCGATGCGCTGCAGGAAGCCGCCGAGCTCGCGCAAGTGCTGGGCGCGCCGGCCTATCAATCGTCAACGCCGTATGGCGCGCACTTCCTCTCCGAAAGCCCGTGCTTCATGGGCGCGATCGCGCGGGTGCAGAAGCTCGCGCGCGAGACGCTGGCGCCTTACGATCTCATCATCGCACTCGGCGGCGATCCCTTGCGGATGTCGGTCTATAGCGAGATTGATCCGCTGCCGGATGGCCTTGGGATCGTCCAGGTCGGCCTGGTCGACTGGGACCTCGCCAAGAACTACGGCGCGGAGATCGCGCTGAAGGCTGACGTGAAGGAAACTCTGCGCGCGCTGATCCCGGCGCTGAAAGCTGCCGGCGGCGGCGCGCTGGAGGCGCGGGCGAAGCAGGGCCTTGCTGCGCTGGCGTCGAAGAACTGGACTGCGAAGCGGAAGGCGCTGGTCGAGCAGATCTCGAAAGCCGAGGGCACCTCGCCGATCGATCCCGACTGGCTGGCGCTGCAGGTGGTCGAGGCGATGCCTGACAATGCGATCCTGGTCGATGAAGGCCTGACCTCGTCGCGCCAGATGATCTCCCTGCGTCCGCACCGCGACCGCTATGGCTATCACGCGCTCGCTTCCGGTGGCATCGGCTGGGGATTGCCGGCGTCGGTCGGCGTCAGCCTCGCCAATCCGCAACGGCCGGTGGTGTGCTTTTCCGGCGACGGCAGCGCGATGTATTCGATCCAGTCGCTGTGGACGGCGGCCAACCACAAGCTGCCGCTCACCTTCGTCATCGTCAACAATGGCGGCTACCGCATCATCAAGCAGCGCCTGCTCGCCTTCCATGGCGACGACCATTATGTCGGGATGGATTTCGTCGACCCGGCGGTTGATTTCACCGGCGTCGCGAAGTCGCTGGGATTGGAAGCGATACGGATCACCGATCCCCGCGAGCTCAAGGGCGCGATGCGGTCGGCATTCGGCCGGCCCGGCACCAAGCTGATCGAGGTGGTGGTCAATAATTCGGTGAATTGAGCCGCGCGTTGTAGGGTGGGCAAAGCGAAGCGTGCCCACCACTACGAGTGGAGTGCTTGATGGTGGGCACGCTTCGCTTTGCCCACCCTACGATTCTTCGTCGTCATTGCGAGCGAAGCGAAGCAATCCATCTCTCGGCACGCGGAGACGTGGATTGCTTCGTCGCTACGCTCCTCGCAATGACGGTGTGAGACGGTGTGCGCCTACTCCGCCGCCGCAGGGTGCGGCTTGATGCGGTGGCGGCTCGCGGGGTGCTCGTCCGTCAGCCGCGCGCGGCCCGCGCCGAATAGCTTCTCCCGCAGGGTGCCTTGCGCATAGTCCTGCTTGTAGCGGCCGCGGCGGGTCAATTCCGGCACCAGCATGTCGGCGATATCCTCGAAATCGCCGGGCGAGATCGCGAAGGCAACGTTGAGGCCGTCGACATCGGTCTGCTCGAACCAGCGCTCGATGTCATCGGCCACCTTTTCCGGCGTGCCGACCACAATCGGGCCGATGCCGCCGATGCCGACATGCTCGGCAACCTCGCGCACGGTCCAGACGCGATCGGGATCGGCGCGGGTGATGTTGTCCATCGCGGTGCGGCCGGCGTCGTTGTGGACATGCCGGACTTCCTGGTCGAGGTCGTAGGTGGAGAAATCGACACCGGTCCAGCCGGACATCAGGGTGAGCGCACCCTCGTGGCTGATGTGGCGGCGATAGTCGGCATATTTCGCGCTCGCCTCGGCCTCGGTGCGGCCGAGGATGATAGTCATCATGCTGAACATCAGGATCTCGGCCGGATTCCGGCCGCGCTGCGCGGCAAGCTCGCGGATGGCGGAGACCCGCGGCGCGATCACCTTGGCCGAAGGCCCGGACATGAACACGCATTCGGCATGCTCCGCGGCGAACTGCCGGCCGCGCGGCGAGGTGCCAGCCTGATAGAGCACCGGCGTGCGCTGCGGCGACGGCTCGCTCAAATGCAGCGCGTTGAGGCGAAAATGTTTGCCCTCGTGCTTGACCGGATGCACCTTGGCCGGATCGGTGAAGATGCTGCGCGCGCGATCGCGGATCGCGGCGTCATCTTCCCAGCATCCTTCCCAGAGCTTGTAGACCACTTCCATATATTCGTCGGCGATGTCGTAGCGGTCGTCATGCGCGGTCTGCTTGTCCTTGCCGGCGCCGCGCGCGGCCGAGTCGAGATAGCCGGTCACCACGTTCCAGCCGGTGCGGCCCTCGGTCAGGTGATCGAGCGTCGACATCCGCCGCGCGAAGGTGTAGGGCGGCTCGAAGGAGAGGTTGCTGGTGACGCCGAAGCCGAGATGCTTCGTCACCGCAGCCATCGCCGGAACCAGCAGCAGGGGATCGTTCACCGGCGTCTGTGCCGCGTTACGCAGCGCAGCATCGGGGCCGCCGCCAAACACGTCGTAGACACCGAGCACATCGGCGAGGAACAAGCCGTCGAACCGGCCGCGCTCGAGCGTCCTGGCAAGATCGAGCCAGTAGGGCAGCCGGTTATACTCGGCAGTGCGGTCGCGCGGATGGGTCCACAATCCCGGCGACTGATGCGCCACGCAGTTCATGGCAAAGGCGTTGAGCCGGATTTGTTTCGTCATGTGCCAGGCTTTCAATAGCTATTTTGTGGCGTGCCGGATGCAATTTTAGCAGAGCCTGACGTCGCTGCGCCACTTCCAGCATACGGCGTATCCCGATAATGAACGCGGGAGAAGAATTCGGTCGGCAAGGTGCGGCGAAAGGGAAAGTTATGGCTGACAGGGGTGATGCGATTGCTCGCGTTCGACAGCATTTTCAATCAGGTGAGTTTCTTCGCGAACTTGACCAGCGTGTTGGTTACCGGACCGAAAGCCAGAATCCCGCCAGCGGCGCCGCGCTCCGCGCTTATCTGACCGACAACCTGCAACCTACGCTTGCCGAACTCGATTTCAAGACTCGTTTGATCGAGTCCCCGACGGGCAAAGGCCCGTATCTGCTGGCCGAATATCTCGAGGACGCCTCGCGCCCGACCGTGCTGACCTACGGCCATGGCGACGTCGTCGACGGCATGATCGGCGAATGGCGCGACAATCTCGATCCCTGGAAGACCACGATCAAGGGCGATCGCGTCTATGGCCGCGGCACCGCTGACAACAAGGGCCAGCACAGCATCAACATCGCCGCGCTACGTGCGGTGCGGGAGGCCCGCGGAGGCAAGCTCGGCTTTAACGTAAAATTCATCATCGAGACCGGGGAGGAGATCGGCTCGCCCGACCTGCGGACCGTCTGCGAAGCTCATCGTGAGGAACTCAAGGCCGATCTGTTCCTGGCATCCGACGGGCCGCGGCTTTCGGCCGAGCGGCCGACAATCTTCCTCGGCTGCCGCGGCGGCAACCGTATCCATCTCGACGTCAACCTGCGCGAGGGCGGGCACCACTCCGGCAATTGGGGCGGTGTGCTCGCCAATCCCGCCACCATCCTGGCGAACGCGATTGCGAGCCTGGTCGACACCAAGGGCCGGATGAAGCTGGAGGCGTTGAAGCCGCCGCCGATCTCGAACCGGGTCCGCGCGGCGCTGGCGGATGTGAAGGTCGAGCCCGGCCCGGACGAGCCGGCGCTGTCGCCGGATTGGGGCGAGGAGGGGCTTTCGCCCGCCGAGCGGCTCTACGCCTGGAACACGCTGGAGGTGCTGGCGATGTCCTCGGGCAATATCGCTAGCCCGGCGAATGCAATTCCGGGCCATGCCAACGCGGTGCTGCAGCTCCGCTTTGTCGTCGGCACCAAACATCAGGAAATCATTGACGCCGTGCGCGCGCATCTGCATGCGAACGGTTTTCCGATGGTCGAAGTCAGCGGCGCCCAACGCTTTGCGGCGTCGCGGACCGACATGGACAGTCCCTGGATCGACTGGACCGCGGAATCGATCCGCAAGACCACCGGCAAGGCGCCGGCGATCCTGCCGAATTTCGGCGGCTCGCTGCCGAACGATGTGTTCTCGGAAGGTCTGGGCTTGCCGACGATCTGGGTGCCGCATTCGTATCCCGGCTGCTCGCAGCATGCGCCTGACGAGCATATTCTGCTGCCCGTCACCGAGGAGGCGCTCGCCATCATGGCCGGCCTGTTCTGGGATCTCGGCCAAACGGCGCGCATGACGAATTGAGAAGCCGACGCTCAGTTCCCTCGGAAAGGCAGTGGTGATGACCGTATCTACGCCGCTCGACTCGCGCATTGGCGTCGAGGCGAGGAAGAAGAACCTTACACGCCTGATCGTCGCGACCTCGATCGGCAACGCGCTGGAATGGTATGACATCGCCGTCTACGCCTATTTCGCCGTCTACCTCTCAAAGGCGTTCTTCCCGAGCAACGATCCGACGATGTCGCTGCTCCTGACCTTCGGCACCTTCGGATTGTCGTTCCTGATCCGGCCGATCGGCGGCATTGTCCTTGGCGCCTATGCCGATCGCCATGGCCGCAAGTCGTCGCTGATGGTGTCGATCATGCTGATGACGGCGGGCACGCTGGCGCTGGCCTTGATGCCGACCTATGACACGATCGGCGTCCTCGCGCCGATCGCGGTCCTCCTCGCCCGCCTGGTGCAGGGCTTCTCCGCCGGCGGCGAGTTCGGCAGCTCGACGGCATTCCTGGTCGAGCACATGCCGGAGCGGCGCGGCTTTGTCGCGAGCTGGCAGTTCGCCAGCCAGGGATTGAGCGGAATATTAGGAGCCGGTTTCGGCGCATTGCTGACGTCATGGATGAGCCCGGCCGACTTGCAGTCCTGGGGCTGGCGGCTGCCGTTTCTGTTCGGTGTGCTGATCGGGCCGGTCGGCATCTACATCCGCAATCACATCGATGACGCGACGCCGCCGCCGGCCGGGGAGCAGACTTCGCCCGTGAGCGAGGTCCTGCTGCGTCAAAAGCTGCCGGTGCTGCTTGCGATCGGCGCGCTCGCGGTCTCCACCGCGGTCAACTACCTCATCGTCTACATGCCGACCTATGTGGTGAAGACACTCAACCTGCCGCCGTCGGTCGGGTTCATCGCCTCGCTCGCCGCGCAAACGGCCGTAATGTTGCTGGCGCCAATAGCCGGCCTCGTCTCCGACCGGATCGGGCGCACCACGCATATGATCACGTTCGGCGTATTGCTCCTGGTCTCGATCTTTCCGGCATTCCTGCTGCTGACGAGAAACCCGACGCCGGGCTTCATCCTGCTCGGCGTGCTCTGGCTCGGCACCTTGAAGGCGCTCTATTACGGGCCGCTCGCCGCGTTGATGTCGGAACTGTTCCCGTCGGCAACGCGTGCCACCGGTCTTGGCCTCAGCTACAACATCGGCGTCGCTGCGTTCGGCGGCATGGGGCCGGCGATCATGACCTGGCTCGGCGGATTCGCGCTGATCGGCGAACTGGCGCCGGGATATTATCTCACGGCCGTCGCGGTCCTGAGCCTTGCCGCGCTGGTGACGACGCGCCGGCTGGCGCTGGCGTAGTAGTTCGCCATCGAAGCGAGTTCTGATGGACTATATGAAGGATACTTGGCCGTTCGATCCATCGAGGCCGCCATCGATCGGCAAATTTACGCCGTTTACAAAGCTCGCATCATCGCTGGCAAGGAAGGCGATGACGCCAGCGACTTCCTCCGGCTCGGCTGCCCGCCCCAGCGGAATGCGTTGGGTTACCGCCTGACGCAGATCGGGGAAGCGTTCGAAAGCGGCCATGGTCAAGTCGGTGAGTGTGATGCCCGGGCAAACCGCGTTGATGCGTACTCCTTTTTTAGCAAATTCGAGGGCCAGACTCCGCGTGAGATTGGAGACCGCGCCTTTTGTGGCGTCGTAGAAGCTAAGTCCAAGGTCACCGCCAAGTCCCGAAAGGGATGACACATTAACGATCGAGCCTTTGCTCTTGATAAGATGAGGAAGCGTGGCCCTCGTCACGTTGAGGACACTATCGACGTTGGCCGCAAGAATCTCATGCCATTGCTGAGTGGTAAGATCGAGGAAAGCGCCGGCAGTCCCCATTCCGGCGTTGTTAACGACGATGTCGATCCTGCCGAACCTGCCGACTACATCGGCGATAAGATCTCCAGCTTGGCTAATATTCGAGACATCCGCCGGCCGGATGATGCTGCGGTCGGGTGTCAGAGTTGCGGCGACATCTTCCAGCTTGGACTTGCGGCGTCCGTTCAGTACGACAATAGCTCCTTCCGCATGAAATCGACGTGCCGTCGCCGCGCCGATGCCGGTCCCAGCGCCGGTGACGATGACCACCTTGCCGTCGAATCTTGGGGACATTGCTCCTGAACTCCGCCTGATACAGCCGATGCATCGGTTGATGCTGGGGAGCCACGATTACAGTTGCGTTTCAGTGGAGACAGACTTGATTACATTTGAAGGAGATCACGATTGGCTCGAGCTCACGCGCCCTCATCCAGCGCGACCAGTTCCCGCTTCTTGCGCAGTGCCGGCAACAGCGGCCCGATCAGCAGCACCACCGCCAGCGCCAGGCACGCCGCCGAGATCGGCCGCTCCACGAAGGTCATCAGGTCGCCTTGCGAGAGGATCAGCGATTTGCGCAGATTGTTTTCCAGCATCGGCCCGAGCACGAAGGCGAGCACCAGCGGCGCCGGCTCGTAGCCGAGCTTGCGCATGAAATAGCCGATCACGCCGAAGGCGATCATTACGTACACATCGAACACATTGTTGCTGGAACAATAGACGCCGATGATGGTGAACAGGATGATTAGCGGGAACAGGACGTTGTATGGCAGCTTCAAGAGCTGCACCCACATCCCGATCATGGGCAGATTGAGCACCAGCAGCATCAAATTGCCGATATACATGCTGGCGACGATGCCCCAGAACAATCCAGGGTTCTGCGTGATCAGGAGCGGGCCCGGCTGCAGGCCGTGGATCACGAAAGCGCCAAGCAGCAGCGCCATCACCACGTTCGGCGGGATGCCGAGCGTCATCAGCGGAATGAAGGCGCCGCCGGCGGCGGCATTGTTCGCCGATTCCGGGCCGGCGACGCCCTCGATGGCGCCCTTGCCGAACCGCTCCGGCGTCTTGGAGAGGCGCTTCTCCAGCGCGTAGGATGCAAAGGACGAGATTACCGCGCCGCCGCCCGGCAGGATGCCGAGGAAGAATCCAAGGACCGTCCCGCGCGATACCGGCCCGACGCTGGCCTTCCAGTCCTCTTTGTTCGGCAAAAGGTGCGTGATCCTCGTGTTGATGACATCGCGCTTGATCGCCTGCTCGGTGTTGAGCAGCACTTCGGCGATGCCGAACAGCCCCATCACGACAGGCACGAGTCCGATGCCGTCGATCAGCTCGATGCGGCCAAACGTCAGCCGCGGCTGAGCTGTGATGCTGTCGAGACCGACCAGTCCAAGCACGATGCCGATGCAGGCCATCAGCAGCGCCTTGGCCATCGATCCCTGCGTCAGGAAGGTCAGGACCACCAGTCCCAGCACCATCAGCGAAAAATATTCGGCCGGGCCGAATGCGATCGCGACGCTGGCGAGCTTTGGCGCGACCAGCATCAGCGCGATCAGGGCAAAAGTGCCGGCGATGAACGAGCCGAACGCGGCTATGCCGAGCGCGGGGCCGGCGCGCCCCTGCTTGGCCATCTCGTGGCCGTCGATGCAGGTGACGACGGAGGCGGCCTCGCCGGGGATGTTGACTAGGATCGAGGTGGTGGAGCCGCCATACATCGAGCCGTAATAGATGCCGGCCATCATGATGATGCCGGATTCCGGCGTTCCCGACAGCGTCACCGGCAACAGCAGCGACATCGCCGAGATCGGCCCGATGCCGGGCAGCACGCCGACCAGGGTGCCGATGAAGACGCCGACGAAGCAATAGAGCAGGTTGATGGGTAGAAGCGCGACGCCGAACCCATGGGCGACATTGAGGAGCGTTTCCATGATGCGCTCAGCCGATCTCGAACATGCCCGAGGGCAGTTGAATTCCGAGCAAGTGCTTGAGCACCCACCACATCCCGAGCGGGGCTGCGATCGATAGCGGAATGGTCAGCGACCAGCGCACGGGATCGATCACGCGCAAGAGCAGCACCATCAGCGGAATCGCCGACAGCAGAAAGCCGAACGTGTCGAGCGCGAACGAAAACAATGTGAGGCAGCCGATGATCAGAAGCGGCCTGGTCCAGCGCGTGTTCTCCCAGCGCGAGGCCAGAGTCGGCCCGCCCTCGGTGACAGCAGAGACAATGATCGTGGCTGCGAACACGCAGATCAGGATGCCGGTGTAGAACAGCACGTAGCCGGAGCCGGGATCGTTGATGGTGCCGAGTTTGAGCCTCACACCCGACCAGGTCACAAAGCCGCCGAAGGCCAGGCCAATCAGCCCGCCCCAGAGCTCGGAATTGCTGAGGCGGAATTTCACGTTCGCGTCGTTGCTCATGTCGTGCGTCCAGATGCTCGCGCTGCCACTGGCGTCTGCCCCGTTGCGAGGGATTAGAGCTTCGGTTCTGATTGAATCAGAACCGAAGCTCTAGATTCTTGTTTTGACGCGTTTTCTTCACGCGAACCGGTGTCCACTTCGCTCGAAAACGCTCTAGTTCGTCTTCTTCGCGAGACCGAGCGACTCGATCACCTTGCGCTCCGACGCGGTGACCTCGACGACGAACTTCTTGTAGTCCTCGGTGTTCTTGTAGTTCGGGACCATGTCGTACTTGGCGAGCGTTGCGATCACCGCCGGATCCTCGATCGCCTTCTTGAAGGCGTCGTGCAGCTTGGCCACGATCTTGGGATCCATGCCCTTCGGCCCGGCGATGCCGAACGGCGAGTCATAGACCATGGGATAGCCGAGTTCCTTGAGCGTCGGCACGTCGGGATAGTTCGGCGAGCGCGCACCGGTCCACACCATCAACAGGCGCAGCTTTCCGGCATCGACCAGCGGCCGCCAGCCGGTGGAATCCGCCTGCAGCATGGTGTGCTGGCCAAGCACCGCGGCATTGGTCTCCGCGCCGCCCTTGAACGGCACCTGTGTCAGCTTGATGCCGGCCAGCGCAGCGATCTGCTCCATGCCGATATGCAGCGAGGTGCCGGCGCCGGGCGTCGCATAGGTGACCTTGCCGGGATTCTTCTTGGCAAAATCGATCACGTCCTGCCACGTCTTGAACGGACCTTCGGCGCTGGTCGTGACGCCAAAGGTGTAGCCGGTGAGGTGGACGATATAGCTGAAATCCTTGGCCGGATCCCAGGACACTTCCTGCATCAGGGGCAGGCGGAACACGGTGATCGGAATCTGCGCGATGGTGTAGCCGTCCGGCTTCGCGGCCGCCGCCATGGTGGCCGGGCCGACCGTGCCGCCGCCACCGGCCTTGTTGTCGATCGCGATCGGCTGGCCCAGGATTTTCGAGGCGCTGTCGGCAATGGCGCGCATCGAGATGTCGGTCGATCCTCCCGCCGGCCAGGGCACGATCAGCGTGATCGGTTTTGTCGGATAGTCCTGGGCGGTGGCGGAAGTCGCCATCAGCATGGCGATGGCCGCGACTGCAAGCATCAAGCGATCGTAACGAGGCATGTTCAACTCCCTCTGCGGTCCCGTTGGCGCCGGGCCGGATTTGTTTTGTCTTTGATGCGGCGATCTTTCCCGAAAACCAAACAGAAGAAAAGCGTGTTGGAGGAAAGGTTTGTCGTTGCTGCCGGATGAAACGGCACGTGCGACAATTCGCCTACCGTGGTATGCCGAGGTGCGGAATTGGAGCGGCGGCCCGCGGGCGCGAATGCCGGCACGGGGCGGCAACCTGTGCGGGCGGCACGGGGACGATCGAGACTAAAGTATGCCCGCTCTATTTTCTCGCCTGCGAGTATGATTTCCTTTGCACGCCGGGGACATGGGCTGATAGCTGCGGCAACAGGGGGCGCAAGAGTTACAATGATGGCGAAGCTCGGTCATTTTGCGATGAGCGAGACATCCACGGCCGTGTCGCGGCCACGTGCGCGGCTGCCGGCTGATACACATTCTGACACAATCGAACCTATCCAAACGAGGAGACCACGCATGAAACGCCTTCTTTCGATCGGCTTCGCGCTCGCCGCCGCGCTCGGCGCGGCTGAGGCCGGCGCCCAGGAGCTGACGGGGACGTTGAAGAACATCAAGGACACCGGCACGATCACGCTCGGCCACCGCGACTCCTCGATTCCCTTTTCCTATCTCGACGACAACCAGAAGCCGATCGGCTATGCGATGGACATCTGCTACAAGATCGTCGATGCCGTGAAGAAGGAACTGAAGTTCGACAAGCTCGAGGTGAAGCTCAACCCGGTGACGTCGTCGACCCGCATCCCGCTGCTCGCCAACGGCACCATCGATCTCGAATGCGGTTCGACCACCAACAACGCCGAGCGGCAGAAGCAGATTTCCTTCACCAACACCCATTTCCTCACCGCGAGCCGCTACGTCTCGAAGAAATCGAACAAGATTAATTCGATCGACGACCTCAAGGGCAAGCCGGTGGTCTCGACCGCCGGCACCACCAACATCAAGCAGCTCACCGAGGCCAATGCCGCGCGCGGGTTGAACGTCAACATCATCCCGGCCAAGGACCATGCGGAAGCGTTCCTGATGGTCGAGACCGACCGAGCGGTCGCCTTCGTGATGGACGATATCCTGCTGGCGAGCCTGGTTGCGGGGTCGAAAACACCCGACGACTACGTCATCTCCAAGGACGCGTTCTCCAAGCCGGAGCCGTACGGCATCATGCTGCGCAGGGACGATCCGGCCTTCAAGAAGGTGGTCGACGCGGCAACCGCCGCGCTCTACACCGGCGGCGAGGGGCAGAAGATCTACGACAAGTGGTTCACGCAGAAGATCCCGCCCAAGGGGCTGAACCTGAATACGCCGATCGCGGCTGAGTTGAAGAACGAGTTCGCCAAGCCGTCGGACTCGCCGGACCCGGACAGCTATAAGTAGGTCTTTGCTCCTCATGGTGAGGAGCGCGTAGCGCGTCTCCGGACGATGCTTCGCATCGCCGGGAGAACCATAAGGCCCCGTCTGTGGCCTCATCCTTCGAGACGCTTGCTGCGCAAGCTCCTCAGGATGAGGGGCTACCAGGCCCAGCGATCATCTCAGATGGCCCGTCCATTGCATGGGCGGGCGCGGACGTATAGCGGAACGGGGAAGCCTTGAACTACCACTGGAACTGGCAGATCTTCTTCGAGCCGAACCCGACCGGCAGCGGCACTTATCTGGACATGCTGCTGTCGGGGCTGGTGCTGACGATCAAGACCGCACTCATGGCCTGGATCATCGCGCTGGTGTTCGGCTCGGTGGTTGGCGTGCTGCGCACGCTGCCGTCGAAGGCGGCGGGCTGGATCGGCTTCTGCTATGTCGAGTTCTTCCGCAACATGCCGCTGCTGGTGCAGCTTTTCCTGTGGTTCTTCGTGCTGCCGGAACTCTTGCCGCGCGCGGCGGGCCTGTGGCTGAAGCAAATGCCCAATGCGCCGTTCTGGACGGCCTCGATCGGCGTCGGGTTGTTCATGTCGGCGCGCGTTGCGGTGCAGCTTGCCGCCGGCATCGCCTCGCTGCCGCGGGGGCAGAAGCAGGCCGCGACCGCGCTCGGCCTGACGACGGCGCAGACCTATCGCTACGTGCTGCTGCCGATGGCCTATCGCATTATCCTGCCGCCGCTGACCTCCGAATTCCTCAATACCGTGAAGAACACCGCCGTGGCGATCACCATCGGCCTGATCGAATTGACCGGGCAGGCACGCGCGATGCAGGAATTCTCGTTCCAGGTGTTCGAGGCCTTCACGGCCGCGACCATCATGTATCTCCTGGTCAATATCGTCGTCGTCACCGGCATGCGCTTCCTTGAGCGCAAAGTCGCGATCCCCGGCTATATCGCGGGGAAATAGCATGTTCGGCAGCTTCGATTTCGACGTCATCCGCCGCTCGCTGCCCTATCTCTTCGTCGACGGCATGACGTTCACGCTGACGCTGACGGCGCTGACGGCGCTGGGCGGGCTTGTGTTCGGCACGCTGATCGCGCTGATGCGGCTTTCGGGCTTCAAGCTGCTCGGCCGCATCGCCGGGCTCTACGTCGATTTCATGCGCTCGCTGCCGCTGGTGCTCGTGATCTTCTGGTTCTATTTCCTGGTGCCCTATATCGGGCAGTGGCTGACCGGCGCTTCGCGGCCGATCAGTGTCGGCGCGTTTGCGTCCTCGCTGATCACCTTCATCATGTTCGAGGCCGCCTATTTCTCCGAGATCATGCGCGCCGGCATCCAGTCGATCTCGCGGGGCCAGCCGGCGGCGGCGAGCGCGCTCGGCCTGACCTACGCGCAGAGCATGCGCTACGTCGTACTGCCGCAGGCGTTCCGCAACATGCTGCCGGTGCTGCTCACCCAGACCATCGTGCTGTTCCAGGACACCTCGCTGGTCTATGTCCTGTCGATCCCGGATTTCCTCGGCGCCGCCAGCAAGGTGGCGCAGCGTGACGGCCGGCTGGTCGAGATGTACCTGTTCGCGGCAGCGGTCTATTTTACCATTTCCTGCCTTGCCTCCTTCGGTGTCCGCCGCCTGCAGGCGCGCATCGCCATTGTCCGGTAGAGCTGGACATGAACCTCAAATTTCGAGACACGGGCTCCTTCACCTCTCCCATAGGGAGAGGTCGAATTGCGCAAGCAATTCGGGTGAGGGGTTTCGCGCCATCGATAGACCTTAACCCCTCACCCGGCGCTGCGCGCCGACCTCTCCCGTTGGGAGAGGCGAACCCGCGTTCGCGGCAAGAGTTGAGCCAGGCATGATCGAACTTCGCCACGTCGACAAATGGTATGGGCCGACCTTTCAGGTGCTCAAGGACTGCACCACCAGCGTCGCCAAGGGCGAGGTTGTGGTGGTCTGCGGCCCCTCCGGCTCGGGCAAGTCGACGCTGATCAAATGCGTCAATGCGCTGGAGCCGATCCAGGGCGGCGAGATCATCCTTGACGGCATCAAGGTCAACGATCCCAGGACCGACCTGCCGAAACTGCGCGCACGTGTCGGCATGGTGTTCCAGCATTTCGAGCTGTTTCCGCATTTGCGGATCATCGACAATCTCTGCCTGGCGCAGGAGAAGGTGCTGGCCCGCAAGCACGATGAGGCGGTGGCAAAGGCCATGAAGCTGCTCGATCGCGTCGGGCTGAAGGAGCACGCGAAGAAATATCCGGCGGAGCTTTCCGGCGGGCAGCAGCAGCGCGTCGCGATTGCGCGGGCGCTGGCGATGGACCCGGTCGCGATGCTGTTCGACGAGCCGACCTCGGCGCTCGATCCGGAAATGATCAGCGAGGTGCTTGACGTGATGGTCGACCTGGCGCGCGAGGGCATGACCATGATGGTCGTCACCCACGAAATGGGCTTTGCCAGCAAGGTCGCACATCGTGTGATCTTCATGGACCAGGGCGAGATCGTCGAGGATGCGCTGAAGGCGGATTTCTTCGGCAAGCCGCGCAGCGACCGCGCGCAGAAGTTTCTGTCGAAGATCTTGCAGCATTGAGCGCTGCACCATCCGCGCTCATTGCGAGCCAACGGGTCGCGCGAACGCGCGCCCGATGACAGGCTCCACGAAGCAATCCATGGTGCCGCAAGCGGAGAAACGGATTGCTTCGTCGCTATCGCTCCTCGCAATGACGGCGTCCTGGACAAGCATAGAAGGTCTATCGGCATTAACGAATTGCGTATAGAAACCTGATCGCATCACCACGTCCGGGAGACTTCGCTTGGAAAAGATCGCTTACGTCAACGGCTCCTTCGTGCCCCTTTCGGAGGCCAAAGTGTCGGTCCTCGACCGCGGCTTCCTGTTCGCCGACGGCATCTATGAGGTAGCCGCCGTGCTCGACGGCAAGCTGATCGACAATGCCTCGCATCTGGCGCGGCTGGAGCGCTCGGTCGGCGAGATCCGCCTGGAGCTGCCGGAAACCATCGCCCGCATTCAGGAAATCCAGAAGGAACTGGTGGCGCGCAACGAACTCGTCAACGGCATGGTCTATCTGGAGGTGACGCGCGGCGCGGATACCGGCCGCGACTTTGCGTTTCCCAAGGGGGTGAGGCCGACGCTGGTGATGTTCACCTCCGAGAAGGACATCGTCGGCGCGCCCTCGGCCAAGACCGGCATCAACGTGATCACCGTGCCCGACATCCGCTGGGAGCGGCGCGACATCAAGAGCGTAGCGCTGCTGGCGCAGGTGCTGGCCAAGCAGGCGGCGGCCGAAGCCGGCGCCGGCGAGGCCTGGATGATCCAGGACGGCAAGGTGACCGAGGGCGGCTCGTCCTCCGCTTTCATCCTGACCCAGGACGACGTCATCGTGACCCGGCAGAACGGCAGCGAAATCCTGCCCGGCTGCACCCGCAAGGCCGTGGTGGCGCTCGCCGAGGAGCGCCAGCTCCGGGTCGAGGAGCGTGCCTTCTCGATCGAGGAGGCGCTGGCCGCCAAGGAAGCCTTCATCACCAGCGCCAGCGTGTTCGTGCAGGCGGTGGTCGCAATCGATGGCAAGAAGGTCGGAAATGGCAAGCCCGGCCCGATGGCGGACCGGTTGCGTGAGATCTACGTCGAGTTCGCCAAGGCGACCGCGGTGTAGGCGTAGTTCGTCATTGCGAGGAGCGTCAGCGACGAAGCAATCCTCCTCTCCACAAGCCGCGGCATGGATTGCTTCGCTTCGCTCGCAATGACGATCCTCGACCAATTTAATGCGCGCCGCCGCCGGCAAGTGCGCCCGGCTTCTTCAGGAGCGCCGCGGCGAACAGGGCGACGATCAGCGCGACGCCCATCACGTAAAAGGTGTCACTGAAGGCCAGGATATAGGCCTGCTTCTGCACGATCCGGCCGACTGCGACGATCGCGCGGTGGGTGGCGTCGGCGTGATCGGCGACGCCATGGCTCATGAAATACTGCGTGAGCCGCTCGATCCGCGTGCGGGTCGCCTGCTCCAGCAGGGAGACCGACTGCATCAGCACGTTGGAGTGATACTGTTCGCGCTTGGTCAGCAGCGTCTGCAATAGCGCGATGCCGACGGCGCCGCCGAGATTGCGCATCATGTTGAAAAGCCCTGAGGCCGATCCGGCGTTCTCGGCCTCGATGCCCGCGGTCGCGACCGCCGACAGCGGCGCCATCACCAGCGCCTGGCCGATGGCGCGCACGATGTTCGGCCAGAACAACTGGTCGGTGGCGTAGTCATTGGTCATGTAGATGTTCATGAAATTGGAGGCTGCGAACAGCGTGAAGCCGACGCCGATGATGATGCGCGGATCGAAGCGCTGCATCAGCCGCGGCACCAGCGGGATCAGCACTAGCTGCGGCAGCCCGGTCCATGCCAGCACCATGCCGATCTGCTCGGCGTTGTAGCCCTGAATCCGTGCCAGATATTGCGGCAGGATGAACACCGAGCCGTAGAGCGCGGTGCCGAGCAGGAAATTGGCCAGCATGCCGAAGCCGAAGTTGCGGCGGAGCAGCAGGCGCAGGTTGAGCAGCGGCTTGTTCGCGGTCAGCTCGATCACGATGAAAGCCACAAGCGCGACCGCCGCGATGACGGAGAGGCGGACGATGAAGGGCGAGCCGAACCAGTCGTCTTTGTTGCCTTCCTCCAGCACGGTCTGTAGCGCGGATAGCCCGATTGCCATGGTGATGATTCCGGGCCAGTCGCCTTCGCGTAAGAGCGAGAGTTTCATCGGCTTGGCGTCCAGCGAGAAATAGAGCATGCCGACCATGATCGCGCCCGGCACCAGGTTGACATAGAAGATGTACTGCCAGCCCCAGTTCTCGGTGAGATAGCCGCCGATGGTCGGGCCGATGGCCGGAGCGAACGTCGCCGACAGCGCGAACAGCGCGAGCCCAATCGGCTGCTTTGCCTTCGGCAGCAGCGTGATGATCAGCGTGAACGCCACCGGGATCAGCACACCGCCGGTGAAACCTTGTACCGCGCGCAGCGCGATCATCTGCGGCAGGTCGTGCGCCAGCGCGCAGGCCCCCGAGAAGACGAGGAACAGGACAGCATTGGTCAGGAGATAGCGGCGGATCGAGAACACCTGCGCGAGCCAGCCGCTCAAGGGGATCACCACGATCTCGGCGACCAGATAAGAGGTCGAGATCCAGCCGCCGTCATCGATCCCGGCGCCGATCGCGCCCTGGATGTCCGCGAGCGAGGCGTTGACGATCTGGATGTTGAGCACCGCCATGAAGGCGCCGAGGTTGGCGCCAACCACCGCGATCCAGATTTTTGCGGGGATGGACGGCACCGCGGCGGGTTTTGGGCTGAGATCCGCTGAGGACGCGGCGTTGAGCGTGGGCTGTAGCGTGGTCATAGGTCTCGTCCGCTAGCGCATGATGAAGCCGAACTGCTTCCGCGATCGACGCTGCACTCCCTCTCCCGCAAGCGGGAGAGGCGAAACTCTAGCCTCCGTTCGGACGCGCCGCGCCGGAGGCGAGCCGGTTCTTGGCTTCCCGCTCAGCCAGCACGGTGGCCTTGGTGTCGACCGTTGGCACCGCCGACATGCCCGGACGCAAGAGGCCCTTCAGGCTGCTATCGTCGAGCACGATCTTCACCGGCACGCGCTGCACGATCTTGGTGAAATTGCCGGTGGCGTTGTCCGGCGGCAGCAGGGCGAATTCGAGCCCGCTCGCGGGCGACAGGCTGTCGACATGGCCGCGGAGCTTGGTGCCGCGGAAGCTGTCGATTTCGACTTCGACCGGCTGGCCGTTGCGCACATGCGTGAGCTGCGTCTCCTTGAAATTCGCCACCACATAGACGGCATCGAGCGGCACCACCGCCATCAACTGCGTACCGGCCTGCACATATTGTCCGACCCTGAGCGAGCGCGCGCCGACGGTGCCGTCGACCGGCGCAGTGATGCGGGTGTAACTGAGGTTCAGCGATGCCTGATGCTCCACCGCGCGGGCGCGATCGAGTTGCGCGACCGCCTTGGCGCGTTCGGTGGTGAGCACATCGACCTTGCGCTGGGCGGCGAGCAGGCCGGATCTGGAATGCTGCAACTGCGCGTTGCTGGCGCGGAGCGCGGCGTCGGTCTGCTGCGCGCGCTGCACCGTGCCGGAGCCGGTCTTCATCAGCCCGTCGTAACGAGCCTGCTCCTCCTGCGCGAATTTCAGATTGGCTTCGGCGGCGGCGACGTCCGCCGTGCCTTGCTCGATGATGGGTTGCTGCAGGGCCAATTGGGCATCGAGGTTGCGCACCGCAGCCTCGGAGGCGTCGACATCGGCGTGGGCCTGGGCGAGGGCGGCGCGGAAATCGCGGTCGTCGATTTCGGCCAGCAACTGCCCGGCCTTGACCGGCTGGTTATCGCTGACCAGCACCTGTGCGATGTACCCCGAGACCTTTGGCGAGACGATCGTGGAGTCTGCCTTCACATAAGCGTCATCGGTCGATTCGAGGTAGCGGCCGGTGGTGAGATAGTCGTAGCCAAAATCGGCAACAGCGGCGACGCCGAGCATGGCGGCCAGCGCCAACGCTGCCCGCCTGATCGCTTGCCGCGACGGGCGCAGGCTTATTTTTTCTTTTGTGTCAGTGACATAGGACGTCGTCGACATGGCTACCCCGCATGCGTCTAGGCGCGCCTTCAGGATAGAAGGCCGCCAAATTCGCTGGGTAGATGCGATGTCTTCAGCGCTGTGATAATCCCGCAAAAACTGGAAGGATTATCCAGTGAGAGCAAACAATCGGGAACTCGCTCATGGACCGGTTGACCAGCCTGACGGCCTTTGTCCGGGTGGTAGATAATGGCGGCTTTTCGGCCGCCGGGCGCCGCCTCAACATGTCCACGACCATGGTCAGCAACCATGTCCAGGCGCTGGAGGACCGGCTCGGCGTGCGGCTGCTCAACCGCACCACACGCAAGGTGAGCCTCACCGAGGCGGGGCGCACTTATTACGACCGTTGCGTCCAGATTCTTGCCGACATCGAGCAGGCCGACGATATCGCCGGCGCGCTGCATTCGACGCCGCGCGGCACGCTGCGGGTCTATACCCATACCCATACGGTGCCGTATGTCGCGCCCGTCGTCGCTGAATTCCTGAAGACCTATCCGGAGGTCAGGGTCGATCTCTCGATGGGCGAGCGCACGGTCGACATGATCGACGAGGGTTTTGACGTCGCCGTCCGCATGGTCCTGCCGCCGGATTCGAGCCTGATCGTGCGCAGCCTCGCCACCTGGCGCCACGTGCTGTGCTGCTCGCAAGATTATCTCGAGCGGCACGGCACGGTGCATGAGCTCGCCGAACTCAGCGAGCGCGATTGCGTCCGCCATGCGAATTATCCGTACCAGGACGAGTGGCGGTTCATCGACCGCAGCGGCGCGCCGGCATCGGTGAAGGTGTCCGGCCGGTTCATCACCAACAGCGGCGAGGCGCTACGCATGGCGGCGCTTGAGGGGGTCGGCATTTGCCTCGCCGCAGGGTTCATGGTTCACGGCGATCTCGAAGCCGGACGGCTGGTCCGCCTGCTGCCGGAATACCGGCCCGTCGAACTTTCGCTGAACGCGGTCTATCCGCACCGCCATCATCTGTCGGCGAAGGTGCGGACCTTCATCGACATGCTGGTGAACCACAGCGCCGAGCAGCGGAAGCTGATCGACCCCTATTCGTGAGTGGCGTTGGTCCGTAGGATGGGTAGAGCGAAGCGAAACCCATCATTATACACGATGAGGGATGATGGGTTTCGCTTCGCTCTACCCATCCTACAGGCCTACAACTTTTCATATTTGCCCGTTGGCGCGTTATTGTTCGCTACGAGGTTATGGCGCAGCGCGCCGCAATCCAATAAATTGGCGGTGACCAGAGGGCAGGAGGGAGCAGCATGTTTGCGCTGAAGCGGGTGTCATTGTGCCAAATGATGACGCCGCTTGCCGTAATGCTCGCCTGCCTGATCGCGCCGCTGCCGGTTGCCGCCTTCGGACCGCCGCCGAATGCGCCGCTGTCGATGGAGAAACTCGCGCGCCTCGACGACTTCCTCACCGAGCAGAGCGCGACCGGAAAGATTCCCGGCGTGGCGCTGCTGATCCAGCGGCATGGCAAACCGATCTATTTCAAATGCTTCGGCAAGCGCAATGTCGAAGCGAACATCGATATGACCGCGGATACGATCTTTCCGTTGCATTCGGTGACGAAGACGGTCACCAGCGTGGCGGCGATGATCCTGATCGACCGCGGCAAGATCGCGTTGGATGATCCCGTCAGCAAATACATCCCGTCTTTCGCCAACATGAAGGTCGGCGTCGAGCGCAAGGACGAGTCGGGCCGTCCGGTGCTCGATCTGGTGCCGCTGGTCCGTCCGGTCACGATCGAGGATCTGTTGCTGCACACTTCGGGCATCACCTACGGCTTCTATGGCTCGGGGCTGGTGAAGGCGGCCTATGACGGCATCTATCTCGGCGATTTCGACAATGCCGAATTCGCCGAGCGGATCTCGAAGCTGCCGCTCGCCGAGCAGCCGCGCACGCTCTGGGACTACGGTCATTCGATCGATGTGCTCGGCCGCGTCATCGAGGTCGCATCGGGACAATCGCTCTATGAGTTCGAGAAGACGGCGCTGTTCGAGCCGCTCGGCATGACCACGACCAAGTATTTCCTGACCGATCCGGCGGAGCGCGCCCGCTACGCGCGGCGGCTGCGCAGTGACGAGCGTGTCGAGCGCAATCCGCTCGACGTCACGCGTTGGGAATCCGGCGGCGGCGGCCTGGTGTCGACGGTTGCCGACATGGCGCGTTACGGCCAGATGCTGCTCAATGGCGGCACGCTGGATGGCAAGACCATCCTCAGCCCGAAAACCTTCAAGGCGATGACGACCGACCACATTGGTCCGGGATCGGGCGTTGCCCGCAACTATTTCTATTATCCGGGCGACGGCTTTGGCTTCGGCTACGGGTTCGGGATCCGCACCGATGCCGGCAATGCCGTGCCGCCTCCGCCGGGCTCGCCCGGCGAGATCAAGTGGGACGGTGCGTCGGGGGCCTATATCGTCATCGACCCGTCGCAGGACATGTTCTTCGTGCTGCTCTTGAACGCGCCCTCCGGACGGTGGCACGTTGAGGTCAATGTCAAGAAGATCGTGTACGATGCGTTCGAAAAGTGATCGAACAGAAATCTGATCCGGAACGGCCCCGATGCTGCGCAAGACCGATGGAACCGATCAAAGCGCAATCGCGACGACCCGCATCGTTGCGCTCGACCGCGCGCGCACCTTCATCATTCTGTTGGTGCTGATCCACCATTCGGTGGTGAACTACACTCATTTCGGCAGCGGCGACAAATCGCGCTGGCTCGGCTTCGACCTGGTCGTGTTGTTCAACGACAGCTTCTTCATGGCCTGCATGTTCCTGATCTCCGGCCTGTTCGTGCACGACAGCCTGACGCGCCGGGGAGGGGCGAATTTCATCGCGGCCCGCGCCTGGCGGCTCGGCATTCCCTATCTGGTGTCGATCTTCGTGCTGATGCCGGTGGCCTATTATCCGACCTTCCTGCGCTATCATCTGCCTGGTACCACCGATTTCAACTTCTTCCATTTCTGGTGGCACACGCTCACCATCGGTCCCTGGCCGTCGGGACCGGCATGGTTCCTGTGGGTGCTGCTCGCGCTCAATATTCTGACCGTCGTCGTGTGGTCGCTTGGGCCGCGGCTGCTCAAGGGCTTGGGGCTGGCGATCTTCAGCCTGCGCGACCGGCCCATGACGGCGTTTCCCGCATTCCTGGTGGTCTCGCTGGCCTCCTACGTGCCGATGCGGCTGATCTTCGGCGACGCGAGCTGGCTCGAGCCGGGCGGCTATCCGTTGCCGATCCAGACCAGCCGCATACTGCTCTATGCCACCTATTTCTTCACCGGCGTCGGCATCGGCATGGTCAACCTGCGTATGGGCATCTTCGCGGAGGACGGCGAAGTCGCGAAGCGCTGGTCGTTGTGGTTCGGCTACGCGCTGGCGTTCTATGGCGCGATCCTGTTCCTGGTCTACGCCCACCACAACTGGGTCGATTTCGACAACCCGCCCACATGGTGGGAGGCGGCTTACGCCTTTGCCTTCGCGCTGTTCAGCGCGGCGATGGCGTTCGCGCTGCCGGCGACCTTCCTGCGTTTTGCGAAGGTCAAATTGTCCCTGCTCGACGCCATACAGCCGTCCGCCTATGGCATCTTTCTCCTGCACTACATCTTCATCATCTACCTGCAGTACCTGGTCTACGACCCTGCCTGGCCGGCCGGCGTGAAAGCGGCGATCGTGTTCGCCGGCACGCTTGCAGCAAGCTGGGCACTGACGGTGGCGCTGCGCAGGATCCCGATCGTCGCGCGGATGATTTAGGCCGTAGTCGCGTAGCCTGGGTGGAGCGCCAGCGTAACCCGGGACAGGTCTCCCCGCGGCGCAAAGATTTCCCGGACGCTTCACCTGGGCTACGAGCGCTCAGGCCCACTCGCGCAACGCAGCAATGCTGAAATGTGCTTGGTTCAGCAACGATCCACTGGTTACAGCGTTCCCAGTCACGAGCCGGTGCGTGGTCGCCGGCGAGCCTGGAGATAAAGTCCCGGATGTGGATGTTGTTGCTGCTGCCGTTCGTCGGCCTGTTGTGGGTGCCCTTCTATAACTTTATGGAACCGTCGCTGTTCGGCTTTCCCTTCTTCTACTGGTATCAGCTCGCCTGGGTGCCAATCACTTCATTCCTGATCTGGCTGGTGTATCGCAGCCGCAAGCCTGACGAAGCCTGAGGAAAGCGCGTCATGGCTGATCAGATCGAATGGATTCCGCTTTCCGTCTTCGCTTTCTTCTTTGCACTCGTCACTGTCATGGGCTTTATGGCGGCGCGCTGGAAATCCGGCGACGTCAGCGAGCATCTCGATGAATGGGGCCTGGGCGGCCGCCAATTCGGCACCTGGGTCACCTGGTTCCTCGTCGGCGGCGACTTCTACACCGCCTACACGATCATCGCCGTGCCCGCGCTGGTCTATGCGGTCGGCGCCTACGGCTTCTTCGCGCTGCCCTACACCATCATCGTCTATCCCTTCGTGTTCGCGGTGATGCCTCTGTTGTGGAAGGTGGCGCATGCCAAGGGCTACGTCACCGCTGCCGACGTCGTGCACGGCACCCATGACTCGCGGGCGCTCGAACTCGTGGTCGCGCTCACCGGCATCGTCGCGACGATGCCCTATATCGCGCTGCAATTGATCGGCATGGGCGTCGTGATCAAGGCGATGGGTTTGAGCGGCGAACTGCCGCTCGTCGCGGCCTTCGTCATCCTTGCGCTCTATACCTATAGTTCCGGCCTGCGCGCGCCGGCGCTGATCGCCTTCGTCAAGGACGTGATGATCTATATCGTCGTGCTGGTGGCGGTCGTGGTGGTGCCGGCGAAGCTCGGCGGCTATGGCGCAGTTTTCGCCGCCGCGAATGATGCCTTCACGGCGAAAGGCGGCGCCACCGGCCTGATCCTGAAGCCATCGCAGATGCTGGCCTATGCGACGCTCGCGCTCGGCTCGGCGCTCGCGGCCTTCATGTATCCGCACACGCTGACCGGCGTCTTCGCCTCGAAGTCGGCCGACACGATCCGCAAGAATGCGATCCTGCTGCCGGCCTATACGCTGCTGCTCGGCTTGATCGCGCTGCTCGGCTATATGGCCCATGCGGCGCACATCCAGGTATCCTCGCCGAACGACGTCGTGCCGATGCTGTTCAAGGCGCTGTTCCCGTCCTGGTTTGCCGGCTTCGCCTTCTCGGCGATCGCGATCGGCGCGCTGGTGCCGGCGGCCGTGATGAGCATCGGCGCCGCCAACCTCTTCACGCGCAATATCTGGAAGTCCTACGTCAATCCAGACATCACCCATGCCGGCGAAGCATCGGTGGCGAAGATCGCTTCGCTGGTGGTGAAGGTCGGAGCATTGGCCTTCATCCTGTTCCTGCCGACGCAATATGCGCTCGACCTGCAACTGCTCGGCGGCCTTTGGATCATGCAGATCCTGCCTTCGCTGGTGTTCAGTCTGTTCACGCGCTGGTTCCGCGCCGAGGGCCTGCTGCTCGGCTGGGCCGCCGGCATCGGTTGGGGATCGTGGACCGCGTGGAGCAACGGGTTGAAGCCGCTGGCGACGATCAGCTTCGGCGGCGACAGCTACACCTTCTATGTCGGGCTCGGCGCGCTGATCCTCAACGTCGCCGTTGCGGCGGTCGCGACGGTGATCGTTACCTGGCTGTCACCGGCGGCTCAACGCGACGCCCCGGCGCGATCCTGACGCCACCTCGCTCGGCGCAGCTCATGCGAGCTGCGCCGACAGGCGCGCGACCTCCGCCTTCACCTTGGCGATCGCAGCGTCCTTCACCGGACCGTAGCCGCGGATTTCCATCGGCGCTCTGGCGATCGCGAGGATGTCGGTCACCCGCCGCGCATCGAGCCCGCCGAGCATTGCATCGATCAGTCCCTCATACCAGGCGATGAGGTCGCGCTCCGCCCGGCGTTCGGCGGTGTAGCCGAAGACGTCGAACGGCGTGCCACGCAGCGTCTTCAGGCGCGCGAGGAGCTTCAGCGGCGTTCTGATCCATGGGCCGAAGCTGCGCTTGCGCGGCCGGCCGCGCGCGTCCTTCTTCGCCGGCAGGAACGGCGGCGCCAGATGATATCTCACCGAGAAATCGCCTTCGAACTGCTGGCGCAGTTCGTCAAGGAAGCCGGTCTCCATATGCAGCCGTGCCACCTCGTACTCATCCTTGTAGGCCATCAGCCTGAACAAGGCGCGCGCGACGGCGTCCGTCAGCGCCTCGGTTCCGAGCGCAGCCTCCGCGTCACGCACACGCTTCACCGTCTTCCGGTAGCGCGCTGCGTAGGTTGCATCCTGGTAGGCCGTCAGAAAGTCGGTACGGCGCGCAATCACCTGATCGAGCGCTTCCGCTTCGATCGCCCTCGCTTTATCCGCTCCGGGCAGGAAGTCCGGATCGGCGCTGGCGATGCGTCCCCAGGCAAAGGCCCGCTTGTTGCGCTCGACGGCGACACCGTTGAGCTCGATGGCGCGGAGCAGCGCGTTCAGCGAGACCGGGACCAGTCCCTGCTGCCAGGCGAAGCCGAGCATGATGATATTGGCATGGACGGTGTCGCCGAGCAGCCGCTCGGCCAGCGCATTCGCATCGATCGCGCTGAGCTGACCGCAGCCGATAACGTTCTCGATGGCGTGCAGACGGGCCGATGCGGCAAGGTCCGCATCGCGGAAGCGCACGACGTCGCCGGTCGGCATCTCCGCACTGTTGAGTGCGGCGCGCATGCCCTTCCGATAGGTGCCTGATGCCTTGGCCGAGGAGCTGACGACGACATCGCAGCCGATCAGCGCATCGGCCGCGCCCTGGTCGATGCGGACCTGGTGCAACTCGTCCGGGCTTGGCGCGATGCGGATATAGCTCAGCACCGGGCCGAATTTCTGCGCAAAGCCGGTGAAATCGAGCACCGAGACGCCGCGGCGTTCGAGATGCGCGGCCATGCTGATCAGCGCGCCCACCGTGATGACACCGGTGCCGCCGACGCCGGTCACCAGCAGATCATAGGGACGATCGAGCGGTGCAAGCGTCGGCAGCGGCAGCATTGCGGCACGCGCCTGCGGATCGATGCTGCTAGCAGGCTTCGCGCGGCGCTTGCCGCCTTCGATCGTGACAAAGCTCGGGCAGAAGCCGTTGAGGCAGGAGAAGTCCTTGTTGCAAGTCGAGAGATTGATGCGGCGCTTGCGGCCGAACGGCGTTTCCTTCGGCTCGACGCTGAGGCAGTTCGATTCCACCGAGCAGTCGCCGCAGCCTTCGCAGACGAGTTCGTTGATATAGGCGAAGCGGGGCGGGTCCTCGATCTGGCCGCGCTTGCGCCGACGGCGTTTTTCGGTGGCGCAGGTCTGCTGGTAGATCAGCACGGAGACACCGGGAATGTCGCGCAGCTCGCGCTGCACGGCGTCCATTTCCTCGCGCGGATGGATGGTGACGCCGATCGGGAAGTCGGCGGGCGCAAACTGCGAGGGATCGTCCGAGACCAGCGCGATCCGCGACACGCCTTCGGCCCGGACGCTGTGGGCGATGGCATGCACGCTCACGGGCCCGTCGACCGGCTGGCCGCCGGTCATGGCTACGGCATCGTTGAACAGGATCTTGTAGGTGATTTTGGCGCCGGCCGCGATCGCCTGGCGGATCGCCATCGAGCCGGAATGATAGTAGGTGCCTTCGCCGAGATTCTGGAAGATGTGCTTGTTGCCGGTGAAGCGCGACGACGCTGCCCAGTTGACGCCTTCGCCGCCCATCTGGATCAGGGACGAGGTCTCGCGATCCATCCAGCTTGCCATGAAATGGCAGCCGATGCCGGCGAGCGCCTTCGATCCCTCGGGGACCTTAGTCGAGGTGTTGTGCGGACAGCCGGAGCAGAAATAGGGTGTGCGGGTCGCACCCGCGACCGTGATCACGCGGTGTGCGTCAGGCACGAGCGCGGCAGCGCGCTTGCCAAGATCAAGCCCAGGAAACATCGGGTCGAGGCGCCGCGCGAGCACGTCGGCGAGCGCGCGCGGCGACAGTTCGCCGATCCACGAGATCAGGCGCGCGCCGCTCTCGTCATGCTTGCCGACCATCCGCTCCGGCTTCGAGCCCGGATAGTCGTAGAAATATTCCTTGAACTGGCTTTCGATGATGCCGCGCTTTTCCTCCACGACCAGGATCTCGCGCTTGCCCTTCACGAACTCCATCGCATCGTGCAGCGCAAGCGGCCAGACCATGCCGACCTTGTAGATGTCGATGCCAAGGTGGCGGCAGGCTGCCTCGTCGAGGCCCATCAGGCGCAGCGCTTCCATCAGGTCGAGATGCGCCTTGCCGGTCGTGACGATGCCATAGGTGGCGTGCGGGATGTCGTAGATGTGGCGGTCGATCGGATTGGCTTTTGCAAAGGCGTAGACCGCGTGCTTCTTGGCCTCCAATCGCTCCTCGATCTGCGGGCCTGGCAAATCGGGCCAGCGATAGTGCAGGCCGCCGGGCGGCGGGGTGAAGTCGGGCGGGCGGAAGATACGCGGCGGACGTAGTACGACGGAGGCGCCGGATTCGACAATCTCCGAGATCGCCTTGAAGCCGACCCACATGCCGGAGAAGCGGCTCAGCGCGTAGCCGTATTCTCCGAATTCGAGATATTCGGCGACGCTTGCCGGATGCAGCGTCGGCATGAACCAGCTCATGAAGGCGACGTCGGACTGGTGCGGCATCGAGGAGGAGACGCAGCCATGATCGTCGCCCGCGACGACCAGCACGCCGCCATGCGGCGAGGAGCCATAGGCATTGCCGTGTTTCAGCGCATCGCCGGAACGGTCGACGCCCGGGCCCTTGCCGTACCAAAGGCCGAACACGCCCTGCACCTTGCGATCGGGCTGGGTCTCGACCTGCTGCGAGCCGAGCACTGCGGTTGCTGCGAGGTCCTCGTTGACCGCGGGCAGGAATTCGATGCGCTCCGACTTGAGGCGATCGGCGATGCGCCAGAGTTCGAGATCCACGCCGCCGAGCGGCGAGCCGCGATAGCCGGAGATGAAGCCGGCGGTGTTGAGCCCGGCCGCGCGGTCGCGCCTGGCCAGGTCGAGCACGATGCGGACGATGGCCTGCGTGCCCGTCAGGAAGACGCGGCCGTGATCGCGTTCGTAGCGGTCGGCGAGCTGGTAGGTGTCGAGGGAGGGAATGGCGTCCATGGCAGGCCTCGCATCGGATTCGAGTCGGCCGACGGTAATCCCGGCAGTCCGGCAGGTGTTACCTATTCATCCCTATGGCCGGTCACAGATCGGTAGGATTATGCAAGAAGTCACGATTTTTGGTAGGATGTACCAAATGGAGCCGCCCTCATGATCGAAGAGCAGGACGAACGGATACTCACTGAGCTGCAGAAGAACGGACGCGCGACCAACCAGGAGCTTGCCGAGGCGGTCGGCATGTCGACCTCGGCCTGTTGGCGGCGCGTGCGTGGGCTGGAGGAGTCCGGCGTGATCTCGGGCTATTCGGCGCTGGTGGAGCGCGAGCGCGCCGGCTTTGCGACGTCGGCGATCCTTCATGTCTCGCTGGAGCGGCACGATGCGAAATTCGTCGACGAGTTCGTGGCGCGGGTGAAACGACGCAGCGAAGTCCTGGAATGTTTCGCGACCACGGGAGACGCCGACTATCATCTGCGTGTCGTGGTGCGCGACATGCACGCCTACAACCAGTTTCTCGACGAGTTCATGTTTCGCGTGCCCGGCATCCGCTATGTCCGCACCAACATGATCCTGAAGGAGATCAAGACCGGCGTCGCGTTGCCGTTTGATACGAGACGGGCGCGCGCGGTATGAAGCAGAAGTAGGGTGGGCACGCTTCGCTTTGCCCACGCTACAACCTACGATCTACCGCTTCTCCTTGACGAACCGATTGCGGAGCGTGCCGATGCCGGTGATGTCGATCTCGACGACATCGCCCGCCTTCAGGTCCGGCGAGGCGCCGTCGGTGCCCATCCAGATCACGTCGCCCGGCCACAGCGTAAAATACTTCGTCAGTTCGACGATGAAGGGGACGATGCCGAAGATCATGTCGTTGGTGCGGAAGCGGTTGGTCTCCTTGCCGTTGACCCGTACCGCTGTCTCCATGTTGTCGAGATCGACATCGGTTTCGATCCATGGGCCCATCGGCTTGAAGGTGTCGGCGTTCTTGGAACGCCACAGCCCGCGGTCGGCCTTTTGCCAACTGCGCTCGCTGACGTCATTGCCGATGGTGTAGCCGAACACGCAGGACATCGCGTTCGCCGCATCGAGGTGCTTTGCCTTCTTGCCGATGACGACCACGAGCTCGCCCTCGTAGTGGATCTTCTCCGTCGCGGTCGCGGGGATCACCACGTCCTCGTCATGGGCGATCAGCGCGTTCTGCGCGCGATAGCCGATCTCGGGCCGGTCGGGCACGGCCGGAATCTCGCCGCGCTTGTCGGCGGCCTCCTTCAGGTGCTTCAGATAGTTGAGCCCGACGCAATAGAAGGTGCGCGGAATCAGCGGCAGCTCGATCTTCACGTCGCCAAGCGCATGTGTCCGCGCAGTGCGCTGCCATTCGCCGAATGGATCGCCGTCGACAGTAATGACCCTCTCACCCTCGACCAGACCCCATGAAGTCTTTCCCTGGGTGGTGAATTTTAACCAGCGCATCGATCTTCTTTCTTATTCTGCTGCGACCTGTGGCCGGGTTTTCCACGCGCCCGCCGCAGGTCGAGCCAGGCCGAGATTCTCGCGCAGCGTCTTGCCAGTGTAGTCGTGGTGGAACAGCCCGCGGCGCTGCAATTCCGGCACGATGTGACGAACGAAATCAGCGTAGGAGCCCGGCACGTAGCTCGCCGCGATGACAAAGCCGTCGCAGCCGCGTCCGACGAACATCTCCTCCAGCCGGTCGGCGATTTCCTTCGGCCCGCCGACGATCGCATCCTTTACCAGGCCGCGGCCGGAGAAGGCGATGAAGTCGCGCGTGGTCGGGTTGGGCTTACCGGAGGTTTTCAGTACACCGTCGCGGATGCCGAGCATGCCTTGCATGCCCTGCAGTTCCTCCGTGGTCAGCGGCTCGTCGATGCCCTTGGCGCCAAAGTCGAAATTCAGCCCCTCGGCGAGCAGCGACAGCGCGTCAATTTCCAGCGGCAGCTTCTGGATCTCGGCCATCCGGTCTTCCGCCTCGGCCTTGGTTGCGCCGCAGACCGGCGTCGTCAGATTGCAGAGGAACATCTGGTCGGGGTCGCGGCCGGCCTTTGCCGCCTCATTGCGGATCGCCTCATAGCCCTGCCTTGCGCTGGCAAGATTGCGCGCGGCAGTGAAGATCACCTCGCCCCATCGCCCGGCAAAGCGCTGGCCGCGGCCGGAAGCGCCGGCCTGGATGATGACGGGATGGCCCTGCGGCGAACGCGGCACCGTGAAGGGTCCGCGCGACTTGAAGAACTTTCCGTCGTGATCGAGCCGCTTCACCTTGGTCGGGTCGGCAAAGCGGCCGCTCTTCTTGTCGATGATAACAGCGCCGTCTTCCCAGGTATCCCAATGGCCGAGCACGACCTCCATGAATTCGTCGGCGCGGTCGTAGCGCAAATCATGCTCGAGATGCTGCGCACGGCCCATGTTGAGCGCTTCGCCGTCATTGACCGAGGTCACCACGTTCCAGCCGGCACGACCGCCGGTCATGAGGTCGAGGGTGGCGAAGCGGCGCGCGACGTCGAACGGCTCGTAATAGGTGGTCGAACAGGTCGAGGCGAGGCCGAGTTTCTCGGTGACCATGCCCATCGTGGTCAGCACGATGATGGGGTCCATCTTCACGCAGCGGATGCCGTATTCGACGGTATGGGCGTGATCATTGCCATAGCGGTCAGGCATCGCCAGGCGGTCGTCGAAGAACGCCATGTGGAATTTGCCGGCCTCGAGGATCCGTGCAATCTCCTGGTAGTAGTCGGCCGACATCGAATCGTCGCGCGATTCCGGATGGCGCCAGGAGCCCGGCAGATTGGTGCAGTTCTGCGCCTGCAGGAAGCCGACCAGTGCCATTTGCCGTGTCATACGGTTATCCTTGTCTCACGCCAGGTCTCTCACGCCAGGTCGAGTTGTTTTGTCAGCCCGTACTCGCCGGCGAGGGTGCGCAGCTTGTCCCAGGTCGCATCCTCGATCTCGATGCCGTTCTTCCGGCGCTCCTGCTCGCGCAGAAATTCGACCTCGCCGGGATAGAATACGCCCGGACTTCCCTCCGAGGGCGGTGTCGATTTCAGGTAGTGTGCGAACTCGGCCACCTCGCGCTTGAAATCCTGCAATGGACGGAAGGCGGCGACATTGAACACCGCCATGAAGCATCCGTCATTGTGGCGCCCGGTCGGCTCGACGCCGAATCCAAGCCCGGTGAGCAGGCCGCACAGGACTTCCACCATTGCCGCCAGGCCGCTTCCCTTGTAGCCCTCGCTGCCGCCGAGCGGCAGCAGCGCGCCGCCCTTGCGATAATCTGTCGGATCGGTGGTGTGGCGGCCTTCGGAATCGATGATCCAGCCGGTCGGAATCCGTTCGCCGCGCGCGACCGCGAGCTGGACCTTGCCGACCGCGACCGCCGACGTTGCCATGTCCAGATAGAACGGGGCCTCGAGTTCGGACGGCACCGCGATCGAGATCGGGTTGGTGCCGAGCCGCGCCTCGCGGCCGCCGAACGGCGCGACATGTTTTGGCGAGCGGCCGGAATCGGCGGTGGCAATCCCGATCATGCCCTCGCGCATCGCCATCATGGGATAGTGCGCAAGCCGCCCGACATGGCTCTGCCGGAACACGGTGCAGGCGGCGACGTTGGCGGTCCTCGCCTTGGCTATCGTCAATTCCATCGCCTTGGCATTGACGTGGAAGCCAAAACCCCAATTGCCATCGATCACGGTCGTGGTCGGCGATTCCTGGACGATGGTCCATTTCGCGCCAGGCACGATATGGCCGGCCTTGATGCGGTCGATATAGGTCGGGACCGCGATGATCCCGTGCGAGTCATGACCGGCGAGATTAGCGTTGACGCAGCCGACCGCGACCGCCCGGGCTTCCTCCTCCGACGCGCCAGCGCCGCGCAGCAGTGCCGCACCGATGTGGGTGAGACGATCGGCGTGGACGATCGGCATGGGATTTCCTCGGGTTCAGGCCCACATCACGCGGCGGGTCTTGCTTGTTGTCGGACGCATGGTCTCAGAGCGTTGGGCGGCGAGCAAGGCCAGAATGTCCGGTCCGCCATGACGCCGGCACGGGCTTGGCCGGCGGCGGATTTCATGGCGTGGAAATTGGTGCCAGCGCCCTGCGACGGAAGAAATCGCCAACAAGCCGGTAATTTTGTGGGGTTCTATCCGACTTTGTTCGCTCCACATTTACTTTGACTCGCAACTTATAGCTGTTCCTAACGTCCACTTAGGTCTCTGCTCCGCATAAAATCCCGTGGGGCCGGCCGAGACTGGCCGCAGGGAGTTGATCGCTTGGATCCGACCATCAGGGGTACCTTCGGGGCGTTGAACGCCACCAACGAAGCGATCCTGTACGCCAAATCGCCGGAGGAGCTGTACACCAAGGTGTGCGAGGCCGCGTTTTCCAGCGGCGACTTCCTGGCGACGGCGGTCTTCCTGCTGGATGCCGAGACCAGCCTGCTGCGCTTTGCGGCCGGGTTCGGCGAGGATATCGCGCGGCTGCGCGGCATAGACATCTCGATCATTGCAAATACGCCGGAGGGCAGCGGGGTGTGCGGACAGGCGTTCCGCGACCAGAAGGCCTGTGTCAGCAACGACTATTTGAATGATCCGCACTCGCTCGCCTGGCGGGATGGCGCCCGCAGCGGCGAGGTTGCCGCCACGGCGGCAATGCCGCTGATCTGCAACGGCCGCAGCGTCGGCGTTTTCCTCGTCACGCGGCGCGAGGTCGGCTCGCTCGGCGCCGAGCTGGTGTCGCTGCTGGCGCGCATGGCCGCGAATGTTTCCTTTGCGCTGGACAATCTCGAGCGCGAGCGCATGCGCAAGAGCAGCGAGCGGGCGATGCGTCGCCTGAACCAGATGTTCGGCGCCATCAGCGCGACCAACGAAGCGATCCTTCGCGCCAAGACCGAGCACGACCTCTACCAGCGCATCTGCGACGCCGCCGTCCATAGCGGCAAATCAGTTGCCGCCGTGGTCCTGCTCGCCGAGCCTGACACCCATTGGCTCGAGCCGGTCGCCGGCACCGGCGACGCGATCGACCTGATCACGCAAACCCGCTTCTCGACCGATCCCGATAGTATCTACGGCAAGGGCGTCTGCGGACAGGCGTTCCGGACGCAGCGGCCGTGCATCAACAACGACATCCCCAAGTCGGGCGGTCCGTGGCGACAGATGGGACGCGACACCGGCGTCATGGCCTGCATCGCGGTTCCGCTGACCAAGTTCGGCAAAAGTGTCGGCGTCCTGTTGTTTTTTGTCGGCAGGTCGTGGGCGAAGGATGAAGAGATCGTCGCGCTGATGGCGCGGATCGCCGAGAACGTGTCGGTGGCGCTCGACAATTTTGAACGAGCCAATGAAAAGGCCAGGGCCGAACGGCAGAAGGATCGGTTGTCGCGAATGTTCGCGGCGCTCAGCGCAACCAACGAAGCGATCATGCGAGCCAGGTCGCGAGAGGAGATGTTCGAGCTGGTGTGCCAGGCGGCCGGCAAGGGCGCCAGGTTCAACTCGACCAGCATCTTCCTGGTCACGCCCGGCAGCGATTATCTCGAGATGGCAGCGACCGCAGGGCCGACATCAGAGAACGCCAGCAATCTCAAAGTATCGATCAACGAAGCCGTTCCGGAGGGGCGCGGGCTTTGCGGGACGGCATTCCGTTCCAGGCAGGCCAGCATCAACAACAACTTCCTCAAGGACATCGCGGGCAGCGCGTTCCGGGACGTCATCGAACGCGAGGGTGCGCGATCGGGCGCCGCGTTTCCGTTGTTCGTCGACGGTGAGCCGGTCGGCGTGATGCTGTTCATCTCATCCGAACACGAGACCTTTACCAGCGAGTTCGCCGAACTGCTGCAGCGTCTGGCTGACAACGTGTCGTTCGCGCTCGGCAGCTTCGAACGCGCGGACGAGAAGGCGAGGACCGAGGAGCAGAAGGAGCGCCTGACACGCATGTTCGCGGCGCTCAGCGCCACCAACGAGGCGATCATGCGGGCGAAATCGCGGACCGAGCTGTTCCATTTGGTCTGCGAGGCCGCGGTCGTCGGCGGCAATTTCACCTCGACCGCGATCGCGCTGGAGCGGCCGGGCGACGATTACCTGGAAAACGTCGCCTCGGCCGGTCCGGACCGGGAGCGTGCGTTCAACGTGCGCCTGTCCGTCAACGCAACGCATCCTGAAGGGCGGAGTCTCACCGGCATCGCGTTCCGGACCCGGAAACCCTGCATCAGCAACGACTATCTCGCCGATTTCGGCGCTTCGAGCCCGTTCTTTCAGGTCCTGCGCGACGCCGGCACCCGCTCCGGCGCCGCATTTCCGCTCTTGAAGAACGGCAAGCCGATCGGCGCCATCATCTTCCTCTCGAGCGAGATCGGCGCCTTCAGCCCGGAGCTGATCGGGCTGTTGCGACGCCTCGCCGAGAATGTCTCGTTCGCGCTGGAGAATTTCGATCGCGCCGACGAGAAGGCGAGGGCCGACGAGCGGATCGAATATCTCGCCTCCCATGACGGCCTGACGCGCTTGCCCAACCGGGAAACATTCAACGAATTGTTGCGTCACGCGATCGAGGTGGCCGGCCGCCACCAGCGTCAATTCGCGCTGCTGTTCATCGATCTCGACCGTTTCAAGGTCATCAACGATTCGCTTGGCCACGACGCCGGCGACCTGCTGCTCGTCAAGATCGCCGACCGGCTGCGCGCGACCTTGCGTTCGAGCGATGTCATCGCCCGGCTCGGCGGCGATGAATTCGTCGTCATCCTGGAAGAGACCGACCGCGCCGACGTCGAGACGATCGCCGAGAGCCTGTTGTCGGCGCTCAGCCAGCCGTTGCAACTGAGTGGACACGAATGCCACACCACGGCCTCGATCGGCATTGCGATGTATCCAGCCGATGGCTCCGACGCCAAGACGCTGACCAAGAACGCGGACATGGCGATGTATCTCGCCAAGGAGGACGGCAAGAATGGTTTTCGCTTCTACTCCGGGGAGATCAAGGCGCAGTCGATCGAACGGCTGACGCTGGAGAACGCCCTGCGCCGCGCGCTGGAGCGCGACCAGTTCTCGCTCTTCTACCAGCCGAAGATCGATATCGCGAGCGGCCAGATCACCGGCGTCGAAGCGCTGCTGCGCTGGACCCATCCCGATCTCGGGCAGGTCGCGCCACCCCAGTTCATCCCGCTTGCGGAGGAGATTGGGCTGATCGTGCCGATCGGGCGCTGGGTGCTGAAGGAGGCCTGTGCGCAGAACATGGCCTGGCAGCGCCGCGGCTTGCGGCCAGTGACGATGGCGGTCAACCTCTCGCCGCGGCAATTCGCTGACGAGCATCTCCTGCGCGACGTCGATGAGGCGCTGCTTTCAAGCGGCATGGCGCCGGCGCTGCTGCAGCTCGAGGTCACCGAGAGCATGGTGATGCGCAACGTGTCGCGGGCGATCCGGGTGCTGGATGCGATCCAGAGCCGCGGCATCCGCCTGGCGATCGACGATTTCGGCACCGGCTATTCGTCGATGTCGCTGATGAAGCAGTTCCCGATCGACACCATCAAGATCGACCGCTCCTTCGTGCGCGACCTTGCGCGGGACAGCGAGGACCAGGCGATCGCGCAGGCCATCATCAGCATGGGCAAGGCACTCGGCATGACCGTGATCGCCGAGGGCGTGGAGACGGCCGAGCAGGAACGTTTCCTGCGCGACCATGGCTGCGACGAGATGCAGGGCTTTCGACTCAGCAAGCCGCTGCCGCCGCGGGAGCTCGCCGAGTTGTTGCGCTCCGCGCCGGCGCTTGGCTCTCCGCCGCTGCAGCCGGAGGACAATGCCGCGGACGATCAGGCTGCGTCCGATTTAGGGTGGAAACGCGCTGTCATCTGACGGCTGCACATGCAGATCGCGCACATCTGAATCGGTCGATTTCACCTTGCGCGAGAAATCATAAGGCCACGGCAGATTAGTCTGGCCGCCAAGCGATTTGATCAGGACGGCAGCGCCTGCCGCGTAAGTCGCGCCTTTGGCAAGACGCAATCGGGTACTCCAGTCGGCCGGCAATTCCACCGCGGATTCGCGCAGTTCGAATGCCGGCCCCCACCACCAGGCCGGCGCCGGCGGCCGTTCACTTTCCGGAATGGCGCGCCAGCGTCCGTATTCGTCGACGATGCGTTCAAATTGCAGTTTCGCGGCCGGATGCATCGGGAGTTCTCTGTTCTGTTCCCGATGATAGCCGCCTTCGGAGCCGGCGCAAAGGCACCATCGCCGTCTATTGCCGGCCGTGCTGCCAGTGCGTGGTCACCTCGGTGCCGGTCTTGTTCAGATGCACATGCTGGTCGACATGGTCGACCCAGGACAGCGGAATGAAATGATGGTGCTGTCCATCGGGCGAGCTCTGCTTGGTCAGTTTGATCTTGTCGGTTCCTTCGAGATGATCGACCTTTCCGACCGTCTTTCGGTCCGACGAGATCACGTCCATATGTTCCTTGATCTCTGCGGCGATTGCCATCGTTGATCTCCGTGCAGTTGGACGGGATGAACGCGGCGGCCAGGGAAAGGTTGCTGTACGCGTAGGGTAGGCGCGCTGCGCTTTGCCCACCCTACGAAGTCACTTCTCCTCCGCGGCTGTCGCCGTGGCCGGTCCTTCGCCCATGATCAGGAGCACGGCATCTTTGTCCTTGGCGCCATCCCAATGCACCTGCTTGCCGAAATGGGTGACGAAACTGCCGGCGGGCATCGCCACGGTGCCCTTGTCCGGATCGAATTTCGTTCCCGATCCCACCCACCAGGTGCCTTGCAACACCACGATGTAACGGTCGTTCGGATGGAAATGCGGGCGGCTGAAATGGTTGCCCTTGGTCCACTTGGTGTAGACCATATAGAAGCCCGGCTTTGCGGGATCGCCGACCACCACGGCATTCTGCGCGCCGCGCGCATCCACCGGCCCCCAGGGGATCTGGTCCGGCAATTTATAGACAACGGCGGCGGGATTGAGCTCGGCGGCGGAGCCGATGCTCAGCGTGGCGGCGAGGGCCAGCGGGATTGCAAGGTAACGCCAGGCGCTGACGATCATGACTTCCTCCCGTTTTCGAATGGACGCTTGGGCCCGTCCATCTCAGTTGTGGCCGATGCTATGCGGGGGCGCAGGCGCGCGGCAAGACGCGCGCTTGCATGCGTGGTCGGCGGATGCGCGGCTTCCCGCACAACGCAACTGCAGCATCGAAATCGATTTGCGCTCGCACGCGGCAGTGATTAGTTTGCCCGCACAAATCGAAACGACATCGGGAGGATGCTTTTCATGAAACAGGTGTGGACGATTGCGGCCGGTCTTCTGATTGGCGCCGCTCTGTCCTTCAATCTCGCTTTCGCCGAGGGGGACGGCTGGATCACATTGGTCGACGGCACCAAGAAGGGCGACTGGGACGAGGTCGGCAAGGCGAACTGGACGTTGAAGGACGGCGCACTGGTCGCCGACAAGCTCGACGGCAAGGACCTGTCCTATCTCGTCAGCAAGACTCCCTACAAGGATTTCCAGATCAAAGCCGAGTTCTGGACCGACGAGGAAGCCAACAGCGGCATCTTCATCCGCTGCGACACCAACAAGACCATCGATTCCAAGGTCTGCTACGAGGTCAATATCTTCGACAAGCGACCCGATCCGACCTACGGCACCGGCGCGATCGTCGATGTCGGCAAGGTCAACCCGATGCCCAAGGCGGCGGGCAAGTGGAACACCTATGAGATCACGGCGCAGGGCCCGCATCTCGTTGTCGTGCTCAACGGAGAGAAGACCGTCGACGTGCAGGACAGCAAGCACGCGAGCGGCCCGATCGCGCTTCAATATGGCTCCGGCGTGGTCAAGTTCCGGAAAGTGCAGATCAAGCCGTTGTGACGGTATTCGCCCTCCCCCTGAAAGGGGGAGGGCGGGGTGGGGTCAAGCCGCGCGCGGCCGCTCGTGGAGAGAGGTGATCCCCGCCCGCTTTGCGCTTACGCGCAAACCGACCTCCTCTTTTCAAGGGGAGGTGGGGAACGCATTCGCTCACGCATATTGTCTATCCTGCTGACGGCTCTCCACCATGGGATTGAGCTCGTTCAGGATGACGCCGACCAGCTTGCGCTCTGCCCCACCGAGCGCGGCGAGGATGTCTTCCATGCAGTCGTTGATATCGAGATGGACCGGCAGCACGGCGAGCAGGCCGTCGGCGAGATCGAGCAGCTTGCGGTCCGCCGCGCTCCACGGCATCGCCGGCCCGTCGAGAATGATGAGATCGTAACCGCCGACGGATCGCGCTTGCGCGACCGACTTGCGGATGGCTTCCGCCGCTCTGGCGTCGCCGCCCTCGATGACGGGCAGGATGGAAATTCCGTTCGCCGTGTTGATGGCGCGCGTGGCCTTGCTGCCGATGCTGAGCCAGCCGAGGCGGCCGGCTTCGCGATTGCCGAGCCGCGCGACTTTGCCCGACAATTCGCGCTTCCGATGATCGGCATCGATCATCAGCACCTTGGCGCCGTCACGCGCGGCCGAAAGCGCGACGTTCAGCGCAGCGACGCTGCGGTCGACGGATGAGCCCGCGCCGATCACGGCCATGACCGGCACGCCGCTTGTGGCCGCACGCTTCTTGAGCGTCGTATGTATGTCGCGCATGGCGTTGAGGAAGGTCATCAGCGGAAAGCCCGCGCGCAGTGTCGGCCAGCCCAGCCGGGTGACGTCGGCGACCTGGCCGCCGGTGAGGATGCCGCCCAGCGTGTGCATCACGTCGGACTCCTGCAGCCGCGCGATCACGGGCTTCTCGATGACGCCGACCGCCGTCTGCGGCGTCGGCTCGCCGAGAACCGGCTGTTTCGCTGGAGTTGCGGTTGTCTGTTTCTCGGGCGAGGTCGACTTGCTCGGCCGCAGCGGGTCGGCGCCAGGCGCAAGCTGGTCCGCGGCGATGATCCAGGCGGCGGCCGCGAGCCCGCCGAGCACGAAGCCGATCATGGCGAGCAGGCTCATGGCCGGCGGGAAGGTGCGCCGTTGCGGCACGGTGGCTTCGCCGATGACACGCGCGCTCGAGGTGTTGAGGCTTTCCTGTTCCTCCGTCTCGCGTGAGCGCTTGAGGAAGGATTGGTAGACGTCGCGGCTGGCCTCGACGTCGCGCTCGAGCTCGCGCAGGCGGACCGAAGCCTGGCTCATCTGCACACTCTGGCGCTTCTGCGCATCCAGCGCCTTGTTCAGCGATGCCTCATAGTCGCGGGCGCGGGTCAGATCGTTCTTCGCAGCCTGCGCGAAGCGATCGATCTCTTCCTTGATGGTGCGGCGGAGATCTTCCACCTGCTGCTCGACTTGCCGGAGCGCCGGATGCCGCGGGCCCAATTCGCTCTGCAGTTCGGCCTGCCGCTTCTTGGCATCGGCATATTGCGCGCGCAGGTTCGCGATGGTCGGCGACTGCAGCGCCTCGGGGATCGCGCCCGGGTCGCTCGCATTGCGCCGGCTGGCCTCGATCTGATCGTACTTCGCCTGCGCATCCAGCGTCAGTGCTCGGGCGGCGGCAAGCCGCTGGTTGCTGGCGGAAAGCTGCTGGTCGGCGATCAGCGTGTCCTGGGTGCCGACGAAATTGTTCTGCGCCTTGTAGACCGCAAGGGCGTTCTCGGCGTTGCGCAGCCGTTCCTGCAACTCCTTCAGCCGTCCCGAGAGATCCCGGGTGGCGCGCCGGGCTGCCGCGGACTGCGATTGCTTGGATTCGGCGAGATAGGCACTCGAAACTGCGTTGGCGAGCATCGCCGCCTTCGCCGGCTCGTAGGACCAGACGTCGATGTCGACGACGAAGGTGCGGTCAGTCTTGCGCACATTGATGTGGCGACCGAGGGCGTCCAGCGCGCTCATCGTCGCCTGGTGCTGCTGTTCCGCCGTCGGATGCTGCTCGATCCCGACCAGGCCGAGCAACGAGCCGAGGAGGCTCTTGCCATCGCCGCCGCCGAACTCAGCGTCCTTGTCGAGATTGGTGTTCTTGATGACCTGCAACAGCACGCTGTTGGAGGTGATCACCCGCGCCTCGCTGTCGACCACCATCGCAAGACCCGAAACGTCCTGCGCGCGCGGGGTCAATTCGCGCTCGACCAGTTGCAATTCGCGCGGGTCTACATAGAGCTGCGCGGTCGCGGTGTATTTCGGAGTGAGGCTCTTGCCGATCGCAACCGCGATGCAGGCACAGAGCAGCGCAGCGGCCGCGATCGCGGCCTTGCGTCGCCACAGCAACCCGGCCAGGTCGGCCACGTTGAAGCCCTGGCTGCGGCGCGGCTCGCCGGCGCCCTGGCTTTTGGCCTGGCTGTTTATCGGCTGGTCGTAATCAAGCATCGACCCCAGCTTCCATTCCAAACGCCGCACGCATCGGCTGAGGGGTTACTCTTCGGGCTGCGCGATGCGCGAGAGCGGACCGCGCGGCAACAGCGCAGCAGGAAAAATTAACCATAGTCTTTGAGGGACTATTCACACTGAAAAGGCAAACAAAGCGTTTAAGCGCTCGCGCATCGGAACGCCTCCGCCATGGTGAGCGCCGGAATATTGCGCTTCGCCGCCGTTTCCAGCGCATGGTTCAGGAGCTCCGGCGAGCAGCCATAGAGGCTTGGCTGCCTGGCAACGTCGTGACTGTAGAAAATTAACCAGCCGTTATGAATTTGCGCCTCGTCGAAGGCGCGCTCGATTGCATCGCGGTCCATCTGGCGATCGATCAGCGGCATCGCACGCAGGAATTGCAGGTCGACATTGCCTGAGTTCACGCCTTCCACGATCGAGCGGCAGGTCGCAAATCTGGACTTGAGCAGATATTTGTGCGCGAACGAACCGTAGCCGAATGGATAGGCAAAGCTCTCGATCTGGATCGACGGATCGAGCAAGTCGAAGTAGCTGCGGTTGCAGGCGATGTCGCCGGCAAGCGAATTCACATCGAGATCGCTGGTGCGCCGGTGCGAAAAGGTGTGGCAGCCAATCTCGTGGCCGCGGCGATGCAGCGACAGCACGTCATCATCGTCGCCCGATCTCCAGTTCGCCGTATCGATGCCGACCAGGCCGCCCGACACATAGAAGGTGCCGCGGGCGCCATGCGCCTCCAGCAGGTCGGCGCCTGATGTCACCGCGCTCTTCGGCAGGTCGTCGAAGGTGAAGCTGACCATCGGCGTGGCATTGCGCAGCCTGACGCGACCGACCGGCAGATGCATTGCCAGCCGGTGGCTGACCTTCACGACCGCTTCGGACCACAACGCGTGCATGGTCTCACAGCTTCCGCAGGATCACGTGATAGTCGCCATGCCGCACGTCGGTCTTGCCGGACAGGAAGAAGTTCATGGCTTTCGCGGCGGCGTCGACTAGCGCGGCGAGCACGGGCTTGCGCAGGCGCATCTCGGGATAGCGCGGGCTCTCATAGACCTTGCGGTAGATCACCTGCAGGCCATGCGCCCTGGCGAAGGCTTCTAGCCTACCCAGCGTGACCAGCGGATGGAAATGGGTCGGGAACGGCGCCTCGCCCGGCAGGCCGGCCTTCTTGTCTCCGCGCACATAGCGATAGAACCAAACGTGGAACCAGTGCGGCGAATACTTCGTCACCACGCCGGAGAGCGACATCGGATTCGGGGCGCCGATCAGGATCAAGCCGTTCGGCTTGATCGCCTCGCAGAAGCCGCTGAGCGCGGCCTCGACATCGGGCACGTGCTCGATGACGTTGTAGCAGACGATGAAATCGAAGCTTTTCGGGGCGAAACGATAGGTCTGGATGTCGCCCAGGATCGTTGCCTGCGCGTACTGATTGTTCTTGACCTGGTCCTCATCGATGTCGACCACGGTGATATGGCTGCGGCGCAACACCTTGAGCGGCAGGAAGCTGGTCGAGCCGCCGCCGGCCTCGTAGATCGCGAGCGGGCCTGCCGGCAACGCTGCCTCCAGAATGCTGTGCACGGTGAGGAGGCTCTTGCGCGCTTCGCCCGGTGGCAGGTCGAGCAGCGACTGCGGATGCACCGCCGGCCCAGAGGCGTCGACGTCGCCAAGTGTTGCATGGATGGGACCGAAGGTAAGGGTGGTGGTCATCGGCTGTTATCCAATGTTGCTGTTTGCGAATTTTGCCCTGAACGCCGTGAGGCCATGCTTCAGCCGGCCGCGAATCCGGGCGATGTCGAACAGCCAGGCCAGGGCGGCATAGGTGAGGACGCCAACCCCCGCCAGCACGATGCAGGCGGCGAGGTCCGGAATGCGCAGGATGCGATCGAGCGTCGCGACCGCCAGCGCCATCGCGAGCGCAGCGATCAGGACCAGCGCCAGCCGGCCGAGCGGCAGCGGTACGCGGAAGGCATAACGGGTAAGCAGCAGCGCACAGGTAAAGCCGATGATGTCGGCGCCGAGCCTCGCCCAGGCCGCGCCGATCGCGCCATAGTGGCTGACCAGCAAGTAGGACAGGATCACATTGGCCGCGATCAGCGAAGCGGTGTTGACGAGATAGAAGCCGTTACGGCCTGACAGCAGGAAGCTCGCATGCAGATATTGCTGCGTCAGGATCTGGACCACCACGGCGACCGCGATCACCGGCATGATCTCGGCGGCGAGCTCGCGGAAATCGGCGCCGAGGATGATGTTGGCGACATGGGTGGAGATCACGGCAAAGCCGAGCGAAGCCGGCAGCGTAACCGACAGCAATAGCTCAAGGCATTCGGCGAGATGCGAGCGCACCGCGCCGTCACCCTGCTTGGCATGGATCTGGACGGCGAGCGGAAAGAACGCTGCCGCCATGCTCATCGCCGGCATCATCAGCGTCTGCCGGACCAGGTCGAGCGAGGCGACATATCGACCCGCGTCGGCCGCGCCGACAAGGTTGGCGATCATGAAACGGTCGGTGATGCTGGCGATTGCAAGCAAGGTCAGCGACAGCGTCAGCGGCAGGCCGGTCCTGGCCATTGCCATGAGCGAGGTGCGATCGAAGCTGAGATGCGTGCCGCGCCAGGCGGTGCGCGACTGCGCGAGCACCGCGAGCAGATAGGCGAGGGCGGAAGAGAGCAACAGCCAGAAGCCGTTCGGGCTGACCAGCGCGACGACAATGCCGAGCCCGAGCACGGCGACAGCGCGCACCAGCGTCGCCTTCATCACTGAAAGCGCCATCAGCCGCGCGCGAACCAGGTCCTGCGTCAGCTCGAACAGGCCGATCGCGACCGCGAGCACCACCGTGGCAAACGCCGCGGTGCCTTCCAGGCCGGCGAGCCGGGCGAGCACATAGGCGATCGGTGCCGTCAGGCAGCAGATCAAATAGCCTGACAGCACCAGTGCGCGGACGTCGGTGCCGTCGTTGCGGGCGTGCCCGCTCAGGATCAGGTTTCGGAACCAGCCGACCAGGAACACGCTGATCACCGAAGCGAAGCCGATGCCGAGCAGATAGACGCCGTAATCACGCGGCGAGAACAGCCGCGTGAACACGAACACGCTGAGCAGCCCGAGCAGCGCCGAGAGGATATTGGCGGTCAGGTTGATGCTGGCTTGCCCGATCAGCATGACGCGGCGAGCTCTACGCGTTTGCCGCTGCTGGCGAGCGAAAGGATTTCGCTGCTCTCTGCGATCGCGGCGCGGATGGTCTCGACCGGCGTGCCGGAGAAGGATGCGATCGAGAAGGCGACGTCGTCCTTGTTGGCGCGGCGCAAGAGATCCTGCAGCTCGCTCTTGCCGAGCCTCGGATCGTCCCAATAGCTGACGCAGGGCGTGCTCGGGACTTGGGTGTGTCGCAGCGAGGCCGCCGCATCGTTCTGCACGAAATAGCCGTACAGCATGTATTCGGAGAATTCGCGGGTCTTGCACAGCGCCTCTATCCAGTCGAGGCCGGTGACGGTCTCGATGCGCTCGGCCAGGGCGCGGGTGGTCCGCTTGTCCCAGAAGATGATGTGCCCGATGAAATCATCGGCCGGGAACGGCGGCGTCGGCAGGCCGAGCAGCTCATGGCTGGTCACGAGCCAGCGCGAATGCCGTGGCTGGTCGGCGGTCACCACGTCAGACATGGTCAGCATCGGGATCGCGTTCGGATATTCGAACCGTGTCAGGTCGAAGTCGCGGAAGAACACGATATCGGAATCCAGGATGCAAAAGCGCTGGTGAGGCAGCGCGATGGTGGCCGCGATCTTCAGGATCTGCTGCACATGCCAGCCGTTCACCGGCTTGGCCCGCAGCGACCACCAGAACTGACGCCGCCGGCGCTGGATGATGCGCGGCAGCGGCCGCAGCCAGTCGGGCAAGAAGGTCGAGGCTGGGATGATGACGCGACGCTCGCCGGCAAGCGGCGCGAACAGCGGCAGGTCGCAATCGGGAACCAGGAGATAATGCTTGGAGAACGAGGTGACGTGCCGGTCCACGCTCTCACACAGCAACGTGCAGATTTCCAGGTCGCGCCCGTAAGTCGGTGTCAGCAACGCAACTGGGTCCATCTCGTAGATCTCTCTGGCGATCACGTTCACGGGTGTCGTCTTCCAGGCGGCCGTTCTTCCTCGGCGGACCTTTCAGCAAGATCGATGCCGAACCGGCGCATTGGCCGCGGCTGCGATCCCCGTTGGTTAATTTTGTTTGCGGCTAGTCACCGCTGTGCGGTTAACGCCGCGAAGTAACCATAAGAAGTCGTGCTTCATATCCGTCGGCGCGGCTTGCCCGTATATTGCAGAGCCGAATCGCGCATCACCGATGCCGTTCGGCGCGCGTATCAATGCATGTGGAAATACAGGTGTTCGGGCGGGATCCGGCCCACGGATCAGACGACGGCTGTGGTGCCAGTCCGTTTCGGCACAACCGTTCCGTCCGCGGTGTCCGCTTTTGAAACGGTGGGCAAGAGGCTGACGCTATTCTTTTGCAAACTCGCGAGGACAGCAGATGGCTCGAATTGAACGATTGAGTCGGCGGCGGTTCGTCGGCGGGATGCTGACGGCCTCGGCCGGCGCAGTTCTCGGCGGCGCCACCACGGCGCGAGACGCAGGCTCCCGCTTCGGCGTCGATTCGTCGCGGTTCGCCGGCGCTTTCGTGAACTGGGAGGCGGACGGCCGCGAGCATGTGCTGCAGGCCTGGGAGAAATGGCTGAAGCAGAAGCCGTCATCCGTGCTCGGTGTCGATTTCTACGGCCAATCAACCTGGGAAGATTTTCGCAAGATGGATTGGGTGCCCGGCATCTGGAGGCGGCTCAATCCGAAGCGAAACGTGGTCTGGTCGATGCCGCTGACGATCACGGGGACTCCGCTGGTCGATGTGGCCGATGGCTTGCACGATTCCGAGTTCGAGGCGGCGGCAGGAGCGATATCCGATGCGCAACCGCACGCGATCATCCGGCTCGGCTGGGAGATGAATCTTTCGCAGATGGGCTGGTTCGCCAAAGGCCAGGAAGCCGACTACGTCAGGGCGTTCCGGCGCGTGACGGAGATCTTCCGCCGCGCCTCCAGCGAGTTCAAGTTGGACTGGTGTCCCGGCTGGGGGGCGCAGGAGATGCCGGCTGATCTCGCTTATCCGGGCGATGATGTCGTCGACTATATCGGGCTCGACGTCTACGACTTCAAATCGGAAGGCCCGGTGGAGGAGCGCTGGCAAACGCTTTATCTCAAGGCGCCCTTCGGGCTCGAATGGCATCGCGATTTCGCCGCGCGGCGCGGCAAGCGCATGAGCTTTCCGGAGTGGGGCGTCGGCCATGCCGGCGACAATCCCTATTTCATTCAGAAGATGTACGACTGGTTCGTCGAGAACCGCGACAGCATTGCCTATGCGGCCTACTTCAACGTCGACGGCCTATGGCCGACGCAGATCGACACCGGCCGCTTCCCGGAATCGGAGAAGCTGTTCCGAAAGCTGTTCGGGCGCTAGCGGCCTCGTAGCCCGGGTGAAGCGAAGCGCAACCCGGGACACCTGCACCAGAGTTTGCGAGCGGCCCCGGGTTACGCTGCCGCTTCATCCGGGCTCCGGTTGCTGTCGGCCTGGTTCGCCTGCGCCTTTGTTCCCGTCAGCAGGGTCAGGCCCATCTTGAGCTTGTCCTGCAGCGTGCGCTGCGCAAGGCAGGTGAAGAGGCAGAGCTTGTCGCAGGCCACGGTTTCCTTGCGGCGCATGCGCGCTTCCTCGCTGTACCAGATCTCGCGCGCGGTCTGCGTGCGGACGTTGCCGATCGGCTTGAAGAACCAGCAGACCTCGAGGCGGCCGTCGGAGCGGATGAAATAGTTGCGCATGCCGACCCGGCAGGGCATGACCTCCGGCGGCGCCTTCTCGCGGCGGAAATGATTGGGCCAGGCGTTCAGCACGGCCTCGCCGTTGAGGATCGGCGCGCCCTGGCGCTTGAGACGCAGCAACTCGTCGCGAACCGCGATCAGATCGTCCATCTCGCTTTCGCCGATCCACAATTCGTCCTCGACCTCCTGCGTGCCCATCTCGACCGGCTGGAAGCTCAGCGCGGTAGCGCCGATTTGCTGGATCCAGTCGACCATCTGCGGCAATTGACGGAAGTTCAGTCGGTGCACGACCGGCTTGATGATGATCGGAAAATCCAACCCTTCGGCGCGGCGCTTCTCGGAGACGTTCCGGATGCCCTGCACGATGTCGTTCAGCGAGTTCTCGATGCCGCGCGAGTAATTGTGGATCTTCGGATCCCGCGAATCGATCGAGATATTGATGTTGAACGGATGCGCCTCGACTGTCTGCGCGACGATCTTCTTGTTCAGGTAGGCGCCGCCATTGGTGGTCACGCCCCAATGGATGTCGTTGTCACGGCAGAACCGGACGAGATCGAGGAAGCCTTTCTTGATATAGGGTTCGCCGCCGGCGAATTCGACATGATAGGCGCCGATGAATTCCTTCAGGCTTGAGAGCGCCCGCTGCCATTCCTCGATCGACATTTCGTCGCGATAGTTCGGACGGCGCCAATAATCGCAATAGCGGCACTTGTAGTTGCAGCGCTCGACGACCTCCGCGAAGATCGCGGCCGGCCGGGTGACATCGCGGCCGGTGCGCAGATAGAGCTCTTCCGACAGCGCGTTGCGGACATGCTTTGTGCCCAGCGAAACGAGGTCTAGCGCTTTCAAGGTGAAACCTCAGATGTTTGTTATGGTCTCGGTCGATTTTCTTGTCGTGCCGGGGACAGCAAATCGAATGCCAGTGGGGATGAAGGCTTTTCGCGTTGGCGCTGCCGACGGGTTTAACCTTAACGAATTGCTGCCGATGCGCGCTCGTCAATACTCATCCAATGGTAGTGGAGTGCAAAGCGCGCGAAATGCCGCCCGATTAACCCTCGCAAGAGATCGTCACAGCGCCGTGCGTGGCTGGATCGGATTTTGCCATGACCTGGCCATACCGTGTGAATCGCTTTCGTGCGGCTCCGCTCATCAACGATTTCGGGACGGTTGCGTCCCATGATGGTGGCGTGACCCGTTCTGGGACGGCGTGTCGCGGATTGGGATTGAAGCCATGAACAAGATGTCGATTGCGACCGAGTTTCTTGCAACAGACCGCGCCTGGGTCGCGGCCTCACCCGGGCTCGACTGCTCCGTCGAGACCGTGGTCTGCATCCCGAGCTTCCGCCGGCCGCAGCATCTGCGGTTGACGCTCGAATCGATCGCCGCTCAGCGCGCCACGCGCCGCTTTGCGGTCGTGGTGGTCGAGAACGACGCGGCCAATTGCGAAAGTGCGCCGGTAGCCGCGGAATTCCTGGCGTCGGGAAAGCTGAATGGCCTTTGCCTCGTCGAGCCGCGGCAGGGCAATTGTCACGCCATCAATGCAGCGTTCGAGACCGCGCTCGCGACGTTCCCGCAAGCCGTGAACTTCCTGATGATCGACGACGACGAGGTCGCCTCGCCCGATTGGCTCGAGCGCATGATCGAGGCGGCCGAGACGACCGGGGCGGACGTGATCGGCGGGCCGGTCTGGCCGAATTTCGACGACGAGCGGAAGCGCGGCCTGAATCGTCATCCGGCATTTGCGCCGGCCTATCATAGCAGCGGGCCCGTGCCGGTGATCTATGGCTGCGGCAACTGTCTGATCCGGCGACCGGTGTTCGCGCGTCTCGGCAGTCCCGCGTTCGATTTGCGTTTCAATTTCCTGGGGGGAGGCGACCACGATTTCTTCGCACGCTCCCGCCGCGCCGGCTTCCGCTTCCACTGGGTGACGGACGCGATCATCATGGAGACGGTGCCGCGCAGCCGCACCAGGCTCGGCTGGATCGTGCGGCGCGGCCTGCGCATCGGGGCGATCAATTATCACATCGAGCGCAAGGCGGCGCAGTCGATCTGGTCGCGCGCTGCTGTCGTGGCCAAGATGTTCGGCCTGGTGCCGTTCTCCCTGTTCCGCGCCACGCGCATCGTCCTGAAAGAGCGCCGGCCCATCATCGCGATGCATCCGATGACCGTCGCGGTCGGCAGCGCACTTGCGGTGCTTGGCATCGAGCCGCGACCCTACGCCGCCTCGCAGATCGTTTCGTGACCGAGTTCCTGATCACGTCCGAAGCCCGGGCCGTCGTCACCGACGTGTGGCGACGGCCGGTGATGGATTTCGTCCGCGCGGCTGTCTTCATCGGCATCCTGCTGCTGATGTGGATTTCGCTGCATCCGTTCGACGATCTCAGCGACATGCGCGTCGGTGAGGTGACATCTGGCAAGGACGCGGTGCTCTACGCGTTGTTCGGCGTGCTCATGGTGCTGATGCTCGTTTTGACCATGCGCGACAACATGCCGGCGCTGGCGTCGCTATTGACCCCGGCCTATGTGTTGTTCGGGGCCTGGCTTTGCCTGACCGTCGTGCTGTCGTTCGACCCGGCCACCTCGAGCCGCCGCTTTGCGCTCTCGGTGTTCGTCCTGGTGGTGACGGCGACGATGACGCTGTTGCCGAAGTCGAAGGGCGAGTTGATGCGCTGGTTCAGCATCGCTGCGCTGGTTTTGCTCGTGACCTGCTATCTCGGGATATTGCTGGCCCCGAACCTGTCGATCCATCTGGCGACCGACCCCCAGGAGCCGGCGCTTGCCGGCAATTGGCGCGGCGCGTTCGGGCACAAGAACGTCGCCGCCGCGATGATGGCGATCATGATGTTCCTTGGCGTCTACTTCATTCGCGGCGGTGGATGGATCTCGGGCGTCATCGTCATCGGGCTCTCGGCGCTGTTCCTGGTCCACTCCGCGGGCAAGAGCTCGATCGCGCTCTGCCTGGCCGTGCTGCTGCTGACCTCGCTGATGCCCATAGTCCGTTCCATCTGGGGACGCGCCTTGATGTTGCTGCTGCCGCTCATCGTGCTCAATCTGTTCAGCGTCGGCACGGTGTTGAGCGACACGCTGGCGTCAATCGCAAAACTCTTGCCACTGGATACGAGCTTTACAGGCCGTTCCGACATCTGGGTCTTCGCAGTCGATTCCCTGCATCAGCGGCTCCTGACCGGCTACGGCTTCGAAGCCTTCTGGGGCAGCAACGCAATTACGAATCTCAGGGAAGGCAAGGAATGGGCGGGCTACGCCTCGCACAGCCATAACGGTTATCTCGACACCGCGCTCGGCACCGGCCTGCCGGGGCTTGTGCTTCTGATCGCCGCTGTTGTCGTCAAGCCGCTGCGCGATTTCCAGGCCGCCGACGCGGGCGGCAATGACGGCCCGCTGTCGATGATGTTCCTGCGGATATGGCTGTTCGGGCTCTATCTGTCGTCGATGGAGAGCTTCTTTCTCGATCGCGCCGACCCGATCTGGGGGACGTTTCTGATCGCCGTATTCGGCCTGCACTATCTCGCGCGTTTCCGGTTACGGTCGTAGATGACGGCCGCAACCGCGGCCGCCACGTCGCGCCACCAGCCGGCAAAGTCGAAGGGCGCCTGCGGCGGCGGTTGTTTGGCCGCGGACAGGATCGCATCCGCATAGATCTCGCCCGCCGATCCGCGGGGGACCAGCACGATGGCGCCGCGATCGATCAACTGCCTGAAGCGCGGATGGTGATCGAATTCGTCCGGCAGGGCAGGGCCGGTCACGACCAGCGGCCGGCCCGATTGCGCGCAGGTGAGGATGCTCGAACGGCGGGCCGTGATGCCTTCGTCCAGCGGATAGCAGAATGCATCGACCTCACCGAAGAGGCCGAACACTTCGGCATCCGAAGCAACAAAGCCAGAGACGATCACGTCTTCGCCGAGACCAAGCTCGGCGGCGTGGGCGCGGAAATTCTCCTCCACCTTGTCGACGCCGCGGATGAAGGAGCCGATATAGACCAGCAGCGGCCGCAATCCGCGCGCCTTCAGGATCGCGCCGATCTCGAGCAGCGCATTCGGCTGCTTGCCCGGATAGATCGAGCCGAAATGGCCGATCACCAATCGTCCGCCGGCGCGCGCCGCTGATAGCCGTTGCCGCAATTCGGAGTCCTCGATCTTCGAGGGCGCCTCGACATTGGGCGGCAGCGGCGCCAGCACGGATTTCTTGACGGCGGAGCTGACCACGGCGTCATCGGCGAGCTCCTTCCGCACCAGCGGCGAGAACATGACGATGCTGTCGGCAAGCCACACCGCGGGGATGTAGGTAATTCGCCGCATCCAGTTCAGCCCGGACCATTCATGTTCGACCAGGATGATCCTGCGCCGCCTGAGCCTTGCGATCGCGAGCGTGATGAGCGGCCGCAGGATCACGCGTTTCCAGGCCACGATCGGAAAGTTGCAGACCACGCTCTGCGCCGAGCCGATCGCGCGCCAGATGTCGCGGAGCGATCCTTGGCCACGCGTCAGGGTTAACGTTTGGCTACTGCCGGGATCGAGCTTTTCGATCGCTTCACTGAGCAGACGCGTGAACTGCCCGACGCCGCAGTGCATCTCGGCTCCCGCGCCGAGGAACAGCGCCCGATATCGCGGTGTAGAGGTCATCGCTGCAGCGGCAGGGCTTCCGGAGTGATCTCGGTTAGCCATAGCGCGCAGACCTTAGCTTCCGGTAAGCGCCCAAAACAATGCCGGCACCGATCTTGCCAATTCTGGTGTGAAGGCTGCCCGGTCGTCCCGCAATGGGACATCGGACGATTGAAACGACGCAAGGCGACCAGGAGCGCGACATGACGACAGGCAAGATCTTCACCAAATGGGACGACACCCATTCGGAGCTCTGGGGCCATCAGCCGATCCGGCTCGCGCATGCGATGCACAAGCAGCCCGCGTTCTCGATGAACGAGCTCGCGAAGCTGATCGAGAGTTATCCGCGCGAGCATTACAGCCTGGTCAAGACAGGCGCGAAGGGCGCCAGCCGGATCTGGCGCGAAGGCGAGATCGGCAAGCTCAGCGGTCGCCAGGTCATCGAGGCGATCTCGCGCGGCGGTCTGTGGCTCAACCTGCGCAACGTCACCTCAGTCGATCGCCGCTTCCGCGAGATGGTTGACCGGATGTTTGCGGAGATCGGTGCCAAGGTCCCCGGCTTTGATGCGCCGACGCATCAGGCCGGCATCCTCGTCTCCTCGCCGGATGCGCAGGTCTACTACCACTCCGACCTGCCGGGGCAGGGATTGATCCAGATCGCCGGCCGCAAGCGCGTCTATATCTATCCGAACACGCCGCCGTTTATCCGGCCGGAGCACCTAGAAGACATCGCGCTGTTCGACGTCGAGGTCGATATCCCCTATGCGCCCTGGTACGACCAGCACGCCCAGGTGATCGATCTCGAGCCTGGCCAGATGTTGAACTGGCCGCTGAACGCGCCGCATCGGGTCGAGAATCTCGGCGTCGTCAACATTTCGATGACGGTTTCCTACGTCAACGACGAGATCCGGCGCGCGCAGATCCTGCATCTCGCCAACGGCATGCTGCGTCATCGCTTCGGCTACGCGCCGAAGAGCCGCAGCCTGCGCGGTCCGTCCTTCCTTGCCAAGCAGGTGATGCAGAAGCTCCTGCGCGACAGCAAATGGGTGAAACGCGAGCGCGCGGTGCGCCGTGCGATCGACTTCCGTCTCGACGAGACCGATCTCGGCAAGATTGTCGACTTGCCGAAGGCGGCGTAGGCGCGGCGTGCGGCGATGACAGTACTTGCGACATCGGCGAGCAAGTTCTCGGCGCGGGCAGAAGCGCACGCGGCCGGCTACCGCGTCGAGATTTTTGCGGAGTGGAGGCAGGCGGCAGCGCGATGGGGAGCATTCGCGCCTCCGACTGCGTTCCAGAATCCGCAATGGTATGAAGCCTGGTACGCCGCTTTCGCCGAAACCGATGGCGTCTCGCCGGTGATCGCCTTCGTCAGCAATGCTGTGACCGGCGAGCCGGCGGCGCTGTTGCCGTTGATCCGTCGTCGGCAGGGCAGCATTCAAGTGATCGAGTTCGCCGACCTTGATCTCACCGATTACAACGCGCCGTTGCTTGGGCCCGCCGCGCCGCGCGATGCGGCGGCAGCGCGCGCGTTCTGGCGCGACCTGCGCGCCGCGTTGCGCCGGCTGCCCGGCGGCGCCGATCTCATCCGCTTGCGCAAAATCGCACCCGATCTCGACGGCCGGCCCAATCCGCTGGCGCTGCTGGATGGCGTGGCGGTTTGTCCAGTCAACGGCAACCTCGTCACCACGGGCGAGGATTTCGATGCCTGGCGCTACACGCTGGAGCGAACCACGCGCAAGGAATTGGAGCGGAGCTGGCGCGTGTTCACCCGCGACCCCGCCGCCGCATTCGGTATCGCGCAAGACGCTGATGAGGCGTTGCGGGTTCTCGCGACGACCGAGGCGCAGCAGAGCTCGCGAATGCAGAGCCTTGGAGTGAAGTTCATCCTCAATGACCAGAATTGCGCTGCGTTCTATCGCAGTCTGGTCCGCAACGGCATCGGCAATGGCTACGCCATCGTGTCGGCGCTAACGGCGGGCGAGGAGGTGGTGGCGACGCTGCTCGGTGTCCGCAACGGCTCGCGCTACGTGATGATCCGCATCAGCAACGCCGGCGACAAATGGAGCAACTGCTCGCCGGGACGGCTGATCATCGAGCGCACCATGGCAGCGCTGCACAAGCAGGGCGTTCGCGAGTTCGATTTCTCGATCGGCAACTACGCCTACAAGCGCCGCTTTGGCGTCAAGCGCCTGCCGCTGCTCGACATCAGCGCCGCCTTGAGCTGGCGCGGATTGCCCCATGCGCTCCGCGATCGGGCCGCGCAGGAATTGCGCAACTATCCGAAGCTGACGACGTATCTGAAACGCGCACTCGGTAAACCGTCATCACGCGAAGAAACCTAACCTGCTTTAATGCAGATTTGTCACACTCACGCGGATTGTGTGGGTGTTCGTTCTATGTTCGCAAAAGTCCACAATTGTGGTCGCTGCAGTGCCGTATGCTGGCTTTCGGGTTGGGCCACCGGGGAATGTTTCCGCAAGGAGAAGCCGACATGCCAGCCTATATCCATCACCACACCGTGGAGCCGGACTTCATCATCTGCCCGAGTTGCGCAGGTCTTCCGATGTTCGTCGCGGATGTTGCGCCACATTGGAGTCTGGCGAAGATCGACTTCACCTATGAATGCTCCGATTGCGGCGCGCAGATCAGGCAGACGGTGACCAAGCCGGAACTGTTGAACTAGAGCGTTTTCGAGCGAAGTGGACGCCGGTTCGCGTGAAGAAAACGCGTCAAAGCAAGAATCGAGAGCCTCGGTTCTGATTCATCAGAACAGGCCCTCGAGCGTGATTGCCGAAGCAAATACGCTCAAGATATGAAATCATGATCCAGGGTCGGCGCGGCTCAGAATTGCCGCACCACGCCGGGCCGGCCAATCGGGCATTCCAGCGCAGCGCGATCCCATTTTGCGGCATTCGCGGCAGCCTCATAGGTGCTTTGTAGGAACTCCAGCACCGCCCGATCGGGATCGGTGGAAGTGCGCGCGGCATCATAGGGCAGGATGAATTCGCCGAGCGCCTCGCTGAAGAAGGCCGCGTCGGGGCGCACCTTGGCAGTGCGGAAGCCCGCAGGTTCCGGGTAGGCATAGGAATAGAACGCCGGATAATCGATGGCGCCGCCGCCCGGCCAGAATCCCGCGCTGCTCACCTCGTGTGAATAGGCTTCCTGCGCCACCGCATCCGGCAGGTTCGGCACGCCACCGGGATGGCGTGGTGCCGGCCTGCCGGAGAAACGTGTCACCGCGAGATCAAAGCTGCCCCAGAAAAAATGGACGGGGCTGGCTTTGCCGAGAAAGCCGGTACGGAATTGTTTGAACAGCCGGTCGCAGGTCAAGAGGATCGGGAAGAAGCGCTTCACCGCGTCCGCATCGTAGGAACGGTGCTGGTCGTCTTCCGTGAAGCGGATCGCGTCCGGCACTTCGTTTGGCATTTCGTCGATCACAACGTCGATGTCGAGCTGTTTCAGCGCGGCGAGCACCGTCGCGTAGAAGTTCGCCACCGAGAGCCCGGCCAGAGCAAAATGCCGCTCAGCGCCGTCGCTGGTCGAAATGCGCAAGGCGTGGTCGACGAAATCGAAATCGATTTGAAACGTTCTAATCCCGTCGGGGATTGGCGACGTGGTCAATCCGCGCGCCGTGACATAAAGCGCGATGTGCCACGAATGGTTCAGCCACGGCGTCTTGGCCAGCCGGATCTTGCCGACGATCTGGGTCCAGAGCTGCAGCGTGGCTGAGGTGTCACGCCATGCTGCGGTCGGCAGTTCCGGCCATTGAATTTGCTTGGTGTTATTCATGCCAGGCCCCATGGTGATCGTGAACGCAATTATTTTATCACGAGTTCGTCAGGGCAGCTCCAAGGATGGAGCGCGACAAAGCGACATCACGACTTCGTGCATTCCGGACAGCGGCGTTGCCCGCGCGTGGCGCGGAAAAGGCTCTTGCACCACCAGCGTCGCGCCATCGCCTGCAGCGGTCTTCGCACCAGCTGCGCCATGAAAAGCATTTCAACCATATCGTAGTCCCTGACGCGCATGTGCCGCCAGGTCCGGGGGGCGAGGACCTGGCGGCTGCAGTCATGCGGTTTTGAACATGAAGGTGCGGCCGAAATGAAGGCTCCGACCGCACGCCCTACATAGGGCCACGTTCACAAACGAGAATGCCCTCCAACTCGCATCAGCCATGCAGTTTCTTCGCGGTCTCCGCGATCACACGTCCTTGATAACGAGCGCCCGCAAGCTCGTTCGCGCTCGGTTGCCGGCTGCCGTCGCCGCCGGTGATCGTGGTGGCGCCGTAGGGCGAACCGCCGGTGATCTCGTCGAGCTTCATCTGACCGGCGAAGCCGTAATTGAGGCCGACCACGGTGAGACCGAAATGCAGGAGGTTGGTGATAATCGAGAACAGCGTCGTTTCCTGGCCGCCATGCTGGGTCGCGCTCGAGGTGAAGGCGCCGCCGACCTTGCCGTGCAACGCGCCCTTCGCCCAGAGACCGCCGGCCTGATCGAGGAAGTTCGCCATCTGCGAGGACATGCGGCCGAAGCGGGTGCCGGTGCCGATGATGATCGCATCATAGTTGGGGAGGTCATCGATCTTCGCGACCGGCGCCGCCTGGTCGAGCTTGTAGTATGACGCCTTTGCGACTTCGGCCGGCACCAGCTCGGGCACACGCTTGATATCGACGGTGGCGCCGGCTTCGCGCGCGCCTTCGGCGACCGCATTGGCCATGGCCTCGATGTGACCATAGGCGGAATAATAGAGGACGAGAACTTTGGCCATGATGGCTCTCCTTTGGTTGGGTGTTGTTGAAGTTGGGGGGAGTTAGAGCGTCATTGCCGGGCCTGACCCGGCAATCCGTCACAATCGAGAAACCTTTCGAAGGGGATGGATGTCCTGATCATCCCCGATCAGGTCGGGGACAGGCATCCGGGCATGACCGGTGGAGTTTACGCGGCGTCAACCAGCACCAGCTCGGAATCCTCTAGTGCAGTGATCGTCAGCTTGGCTTCGTCGCGAATTGCGGCGCCGTCGCGGGCTTCGACGCGCACGCCGTTCACTTCAATGCTACCGGCCGCGGGCACGAGATAGAGGTGCCGCTTTTGCTCCGGGGCATATTCCGCGCTCTCGCCGGCCTTCAGCGTGGTGGCAAGCACCCGCGCCCTGGCGCGGATCGGCAGCGCGTCGGCATCGTCCTCGAAGCCGCTCGCGATCGTGACGAGCTTGCCGGAGCGATCGGCCTTCGGGAAAGGCTTGGAGCCCCAGGTCGGCTCGCCGCCTTGCGTCAAGGGCTCGATCCAGATCTGGAAGATCTTCGTCTTCGACGGCTCCAGATTGTACTCGGCGTGGCGGATACCGCTTCCCGCGCTCATCACCTGCACGTCGCCGGCCTCGGTCCGGCCCTTGTTGCCGAGCGAGTCCTGGTGCGTGATCGCACCTTCGCGGACATAGGTGATGATCTCCATGTTGGCATGGGGATGCGGCGGAAAGCCGGTGTTCGGGGCGATCTCGTCATCGTTCCACACACGCAGCGCACCGTGGCCCATATTGCCGGGATCGTAGTGGCTACCGAAGGAGAAGTGATGTTTTGCCTTCAGCCAGCCATGGTTGGCGCCGCCGAGCTTCGCATAGGGTCTGAGTTCGATCATGGGATTTTCCTTTTCGATTGCTGGCGGAGGGCCGGGCATTTTGCCCGGCATCTCCAGAAATTTCGGATCAGGCGTTAACGCCGCCGTCGACGTCGAGCACCGTGCCTGTGACGAAGGACGCTTCCGGGCTTGCGAGGAAGACGACGCCGGCGGCGATCTCTTCCGGCTTGCCGAAGCGCTGCAGGGCATGCTGCTTGCGCTGCAACTCGGCGAAGTCCCTGTTGTCATCGGGGTTCATCTCGGTGTCGATCGCGCCCGGCTGCAATACGTTCACGGTGATGCCGCGAGGGCCGAGGTCGCGCGCCGCACCCTTGCTGTAGCCGATGATCGCAGCCTTGCTGGCGGTGTAGTCGGCAAGGCCTGGGAACGAGGCGCGGGTCGCGAGATATGAGCCGATCGTGACGATGCAGCCGCCTTCGCCCATCAATTTCGACGCAGTGCGGATCACTGTGACCACACCGTGGACGTTGATCGCGTCCTGTCGTTCGAGCGCGGCAGTGTCTGCGTTGGGATCGTCGACCGCGCCGCCGACGGCGACGCCGGCATTGTTGACGAGGATGTCGAGCCGGCCGAACGATTTTGCCACGTCGCTCACAAGCTTTTCGACGTCCGCGGGCGAGGCCTGGTCGGCCTTGAATGCGCGGGCCTCAACGCCCTTCGCCTTCAGCTCGGCAACAACGGCTTCCGCCTTGTCCGGCGAGGCGACGTAGCTGATGGCAACATTGGCGCCTTCATCCGCGAGCGCCTTGGCGCTGGCTGCGCCGATGCCGCGTGAGCCGCCGGTCACGAGTGCAACCTTTCCTGAGAGCTTCTTGGTCATCGGATTTCTCCATTCGCTCTAATTCGATGAGCTATGGATATGCCGTCGCTGATGGTATAGAAATAGAAACTATCGAAACTCATTGTTTCCAATTGTGGCAGAGGGCGACCGCCAGAATGTCAAAGCTCCCGGATTTCGAAGCGCTCGCGATTTTCGCAAAAGTCGTGGAATTACGATCATTTGCGGGAGCCGCAGCCGAGCTTGCGCTGTCGAAAGCGACCGTCTCCAAGGCGGTCAGCCGGCTCGAGGACCGGTTAGGGGCGCGGCTGTTCAACCGCACCTCGCGGCGGCTGGCGCTGACTGATGCCGGGCAAAAACTGTCCGAGCGCGCTGCGCGGCTGCTTGCCGACGGCGAGGCGGCCGAGAACGAGGCGTTGGCGCAGTCGGTCACCCCGCGCGGCCTGGTGCGGCTCGCGGTGCCCATGACCTTCGGAGTGAAATCGGTCGCGCCGCTGTTGCCGGAATTTCTGGAGAAATATCCGGAAGTGTCGATCGACCTGCATTTGAGCGATGCCACCGTCGATCTGATCGGCGAAGGTTTCGACGCGGGCTTGCGTGTCGCGCGCCTGCCCGATTCATCCTTGATCGCGCGGCGGCTCTGCGCGATGCCGCGTTACACGGTGGCGGCGCCGTCCTACCTGAAGCGTTACGGCCGGCCGACGCATCCGATGCATCTCGCCGAGCACAAATGCTTCGGCTACGCCTATCTCTCGACCGCGGGCGTCTGGCACTACACCAACGCGGCCGGCGAACAGGCGAACGTTCGTCCCGCCGGGCAGTTGCGCGTCAACAACGGCGAAGCGCTGCTTCCGGCCGTTCTCGCCGGCCTCGGCATCGCCGATCTCCCCGACTTCATCATTGGAGAGGCCATCGCGCGCGGCGAGGTCGAGGTGATCCTCAAGGGCTGGAAGCAGCCCGAAGGCGCCGTGCACCTGGTGACGCCCCCCGGCGGCCCACGCCCCGCGCGCGTCGAAGTGCTCGCGGATTTCCTGGCGAAGCATTTTACCAAGGGCAGGAAGCGGTGAGGCGGCGACCACCTTTGCACATCACGCCCTCCATCGGCTACGCTGTTCCCACAAATCAAACCAAACAAAAACCACTGGGGAGAAAATGCCGATGAATCGCCGGGAGCTGTTGAGGGCTGGCGCTATGTTGCCGCTGGTGAACACTGCGCTTTCGCATGCTGCCTTCGCGCAAGGCGCTGTCTATCCCAACCGCAACATCACCATGATCGTGCCGTTTCCGGCCGGTGGGCAGGCCGATCTTGCGGCGCGGCCGGTGGCGCTGGCAATGGAGCGGATCCTCGGCAAGCCTGTGATCGTCGACAACCGCGCCGGTGGGGCCGGCGGCTCCGTCGGCAATGCACAGGCCGCGCGTGCCGAGCCGGACGGCTACACGCTCTTGATGACGCTGTCCTCGCTTGCCGTGCTGCCCGAAGCCGATCGATTGTTCGACCGCCCTGTCGCCTATGAGGTCTCGCAATTCGCGCCGGTCGCGCGCGTGCTTGCCGATCCGACGCTGCTCGCGGTGCCGGCCTCCGCTCCATGGAAGACGCTGCAGGATTTTGTCGACGACGCCAAACAGCGCCCGGGCCAGATTCCCTACGGCTCGTCCGGTCCCTACGGCACGCTTCACGTCGCGATGGAAATGTTTGCCGCAAGTGCCGGCATCAAATTGCTGCACGTGCCGTTCCGCGGCGCAGGTCCGGCGCTGACCGCGCTATTGAGCGGCACGGTGCAGGCGGTGGCATCTGCCCCGGGCACGCTGAAGCAGCAGGTCGCCGACGGCAAGATGCGGGTGCTCGCCAATTGGGGCGCCGAACGCGTCGCCAGTTTTCCCGACCTGCCGACGTTCAAGGAACTCGGCTACAAGGATGTCGAGTTCTACATCTGGGCCGGTCTGTTCGCGCAGCGCGCATTGTCCGCGCCGATCATGACGCGACTGCGCGAGGCGATGGCGGAAGCCGTAAAAGCGCCGGAGGTCGTCAAGACGTTCGAGACCGCGGGCAGTCCGGTCGCCTATCTCGATGCGCCGGAGTTTTCCAAATTCGTCGCCGACGACAGCGCGCGGCTGATCGCGGCGGTCAAGAAAATCGGCAAAGTGGAGTAGCCGATTTCACGTTTTGTTGCGGGTCCCGAACCTTCCGAAGTCTCATTCATTTGTCATAGTTGAAAGCTGGCGTGTGCGTGGAACCGGCGCGCCGAGACGCAAATCGAATGAGACTTTTATCGACGAGATATTGGAAGAGGATCTTGCATGCGAACGCCGCGCATTGTCCTGGGTTGTGCGATCCTGATCGGCACCGGACTGGTCGTGCAAAACCCGGCATTCTCTGAAGAGTATCGCGGAACCTGGGAACAGCAGATGGCCTGCACACCCGACGTCTGGCGGCTGTGCAGCGATCAAATCCCTGACGCCAACCGGATCACGGCATGTTTGCGGCAGAACACGCCGCAACTTTCTCATGATTGTCGTGCGGTATTCGAATCCAGTGCAAGCGCCCAGCAGCCGCCTTCACGTGTGACGCCGCAATCTGCTCCGCGCGCACGGGGCGCGCCACCGCCGGTGCAGCAGCATCAGTCGGCGCCGTCGAAACGTTACGACGAATAGGCCGACACGTCCTCCTGCGGCCGATGCTCGCAGACGTCGACCCATTCGGCCGACGTCAATTCCGCCATCCGCGCTGGCGCGATCCTGACCGCGCTGTGGGTTGAGCCTGCGGCCGGCACGACGGTGTCAAAGGCCTTCAGCGACACATCGCAATAGACCGGCAGTGGTGTCCTCAGGCCGAAGGGGCAGACGCCGCCGACCTCGTGCCCGGTGATGTCGGCGACCTCGTGCAGGCCCAGCATCTTCGGCTTGACGCCGAACAGCGCCTTCACTTTCTTGTTGTCCATTCGCGAAGTGCCGCTGGTAACGATCAGCACCACGCGCTCGCCAACCCGCAGTGACAGTGTCTTGGCGATGCGCCCCGGCTCAACACCATAGGCTTCCGCCGCGAGCGCTACCGTTGCGGAGCTCTTGGTCGATTCGATCACGGCAATGTCGGGCGCCCTCTCGGCGAAGAAGGCGCGAACGGATTCCAGACTCATATCTTAGGACCCATAGCATGATCCGGAAAAGGGGAGGCCGGTTTTCCGACAAGATCATGCTCAAAAAAGGAAAGTGGAGCGTGATAACGATTCGAAGAAGCGTTGTCAGGCTCCACGTGAGGAAAGCAGCGCGGGCAGTTCGGATAGTGCATGGATGCGATGGTCCGGCTCAACGCCGAGCTCGTCCATCTGGGTGCGCAGCGCCTTGAACATCGTGAGCGGCGGCAAGGTCTCGCTCTCGACGCAGGCGAGCGCCATGGCCTGCGGCATCACCCGTTCGATCCAGGCAACATTCAAGCCGAACGCTTTGGCGCCGCACGCGTCCCACGGATTCGAGGAGATGAACAGGACCTCCGCGGGCGGCACGCGAAGCACATCTTCGATCAGCGCGTAGGCCTCTGGGCTCGGCTTGAAGGTCTTCTTGGCGTGGACGCTGATGGTTGCGTCGAGCACGCGGTCGAGTCCGCTGTTGCGCACCAGCGCCTTCAGCATGTCCGGGCTGCCGTTGGAAAGGATCGCGAGTTTTTTGTCCGTCATCGCCTCGAGCGAGGCAAGCGCGTCCGGATAGAGATCGAGATCAAGGTACTTGTCGATGATCCTGTCGAAAGTCCCGGCGTCATGTTGCAGGCCGAGGCTCCGCAGCGTGTAGGCAAGCGAGTCGCGCGTGACGACCGCGAAGTCCTGGTATTGCCGCATCAGCGCGCGCAGCCAGCTATATTCGAGCTGCTTGATGCGCCAGATCTGCGTGATGATCTCGCCATAGCCGGGAAATGCATCCTCGGTCACTTCAGCGACCGATTGGACATCATAGAGGGTGCCATAGGCATCGAAGACGACGGCTTTGATGGTCATTGTAGCTTCTCTTGCCCGCCGATCGTCGCATACAGGAATTTGTGGACCGCGTCGACCGATTGATCTCTGGCTGCCTGGTTGAATTCGAGACGATGCCCGAGAAACTTTACCGGCGTTGCAAGGCTCGGAACATCAAAGGCGTGATAGGCGCCGGGATAGACGATGAATTCGATCGGAACGCCGAGGCCCTTCTGGCGCGAAATGCCGTAATCATCGCGGCCTTCGACCAGGTTGCGGCACTCCGTGGCCAGCGTCCAGTCGTCGAGCTCGCCGATCAGGATCAGCGTCGGCACCGTCATGCTATCCTTGATACCCAGGCAGGGCGGATAGAATGCAATCGCCGCCCGGAATTTGTCGTTCGACGCCCGCTCGATCGTGCCGCGCTCAACTGAGTTGAGCGCCAGCAATCCGCCCTGTGAGAAGCCGATAACGGCGACGCGATCGCGATCGACGAACGACTGCTGAACGAGGAAATCCAGCGCGCGATAGGCGTCGAAGACGGTTGCGGGTGGCGGGCCGCCGGCGCAGGTACTAGTGAGGCCGCGCGGACCAAAGCGGTCCACCGCGAGCGTGACATAGCCCCAGGATACGAGCAGCTTGCCCCAGCGCTCGTCGAGCTGGCGCCAGCCGCCATTGCAGCCATGAAGCAGCACCACCGCCGGCAAGGCGCCGGCATCGCGCGGCTGCCGCAGATAACCTTGCAGGGGCTGTGAGCTCGCGAGCGGATTTTCGATCTCGACGAGACGGCCCTCCGGCGCATCGGCCGCGGGGCACATGGTCGCGCTCCCGGTCAGGAGTGCAGCGATAATGGCAGCGATCCTGGCGAGGCTTGGCATCGACCACCTCCCGTTCGATCGCCTGCCGGCGATCTAGATCATGATCCAATTGGACGGAATCGGATCATGATCCCCTCTCTTTGTAGTATGATCTCCGCGCAAGCGCTTCGCGTTTGTCGCGAGGGAAAACCGGTTCCCACTTTTCCGGATCATGCTCTGAGGATCACTTTATATACCCAAAATCCTCCGTGCGTTGGCCTTCAGCACTTTGGGGCGGATCTCCTCGCGGATGTCGAGCTTTGCGAAATCCGCAAGCCAGCGGTCCGGCGTGATCACCGGCCAGTCCGAGCCGAACAGCATCTTGTCCTGCAGGATCGAGTTGATGTAGCGCACGAGGATCGGCGGAAAATATTTCGGCGACCAGCCGGAGAGATCGATATAGACGTTCGGCTTGTGCGTCGCGACCGAGAGCGCCTCTTCCTGCCAGGGGAAGGACGGGTGCGCGAGGATGATCTTCAGGTCGGGAAAGTCGGCGGCGACATCGTCCATATACATCGGGTTGGAGTATTTCAGCCGCATCCCCATGCCGCCCGGCATGCCGCTTCCGACGCCGGTCTGTCCGGTGTGAAACAGCGCGATCGCACCGCCGTCGTTGATCGCTTCATAGAGCGGATAGGCGAGGCGGTCGTTCGGATAGAACCCTTGCATGGTCGGATGAAATTTGAAGCCGCGGACGCCGTAGTCTTCGATCAGCTTCCGTGCCTCGCGCACGCCGAGCTTGCCCTTATGCGGATCGATGCTGACGAAGGGAATCAGCACATCGAGATTTTCCGACGCGACTTCCAGCATCTCGTAATTGTTGTAGCGGCGGAAACCGGTCTCGCGTTCGGCATCCACCGGGAAGATCACGGCCGCGATGTTCTTGGACCGGTAATAGGCCGCGGTCTCCGGTACTGTCGGCGGATGCTTGTGCGGCGATTTGAAGTACTCCGCCATCTGCGCCTGGAAGTCGTCATAGCCGTCGTCGCCATGCATGCCGCAGGGTTCCTCGGCATGGGTGTGGATGTCGATCGCGACGACATTGTCGATGGCGGGTAGCTTGAGCTTGGGCATTCTTGGGCGTCCTTGGGTTCCCGGCGGCTTGCTTCCTCGGTTTGAAATTGATTATATTATATAACGATTTTCGCAAGTCAGCCAGAAACCTGCGGGCGGTGCGCCTGATCGGATTGACATTTACGTCCCCGATCGCTTAGAAAGCGGCCGTCCCGGGCGGCAGGGCCGTTTTTCGGGATAAATCCCATTTTGCCACATTTGGGCAGGTTTGAGGTTCGGGCTTGAGCACGGCCTTTCAACGCATCAGGATTGTCCCATGAAGGTCCGTAACTCGCTGAAATCGCTGCGCGGCCGCCATCGCAACAACCGTCTGGTCCGCCGCAAGGGCCGGGTCTATGTCATCAACAAGGTGCAGCGCCGCTTCAAGGCCCGCCAGGGCTGATCGCGGGTCCCCGCGCCGACTCGCCCTGACCCCTTGTTTCACACGTCTTTGACGTCGCGCTGCTTTGCAGCGCGGCGTTGTGCGTTTAAGCTGTGCCAATGGAATTGAGATTCCTGAGGCTCATAACCCGTCAATTGGTGCTCCTGATCGCCGCGATCGTGATTGCGGCGCCCGTGGCGGCGTTTGCCCAGGGTGATCCCCGCGTCATCCCTCCGCCCAAGGAGCAGAAGAAGCTTCCCGAAGCGCCCAGCAAATTGCCGACGGTTGGCGCCGACCGCACCCGCGGACTGGATTTCCTGTTCGGCGCGCTGAAGGCGGCACCCGACGAGGCCAGCGCGAAGCACGTCGAAGCGCGGATCTGGGCGCAGTGGCTGCAGACGCCCAGCGATACCGCGATGCTTCTCATGGTGCGTGCCAAGGCGGCGCTGGAAGCCCAGAACATGGATGTCGCGCTGAAGCTGCTCGACGCCGTCGTGAAGCTCCGCCCGGACTATATCGAGGGCTGGAACCGGCGAGCGACCATCTATTACCTGAAAAATGACTATGCGCACTCGCTGGAGGACCTTGAGCAGGTCCTGATCCGCGAACCCCGCCATTTCGGCGCGCTGGCCGGCCTCGGCATGATCATGCAGGACCTCGGCGACGACAAGCGCGCGCTCGACGCCTTCCGCAAGGCGCTCGCCATCAATCCGCACCTGGAGAAGGTGCCGGAATTGGTGAAGCAGCTCAGCGAAAAGGTCGAAGGCCGCGATATCTAGTTTCAGCCGATTAACCACGACTTCCGGCAGCTGATTGCGGCGCGGAACAATTGCCGCTACCGGGCTTGGTTCCCGCTCGAACCAGCCTGGAGCGAAGCCATGAAATCCTTGCTGTTGGCCGGCACGGTGATCGTCGCGACGACAGCCGTCGGTGTTGCCGAAGGGCTCTATTGGGTGGTGGGCAATAGCGCCACCAACACCTGCGACATCGTCACCAGCAACCCGATCATCGACGGGAACATCTGGTTCGCCGACGGTCCCTACAGCACGGTCAATGACGCCAAGCTCGCGCGCTCCACGATCAGCCAATGTCCAAAGGATCAACCGCCCGCCGACAATCCCAAGTAGGGACCCAAGTGACGGCGCCGGGTTGAGCCGCGGAACTCAGTGCAGCAGCCTGCCGCTGCGGGTGAACTGGTCGCGTGCCGCTGCCGCATAAAGCTGCTGCAGTTCGGCCTCGAGTTGCTCATTGACCAACAGCAGCGCCCTCAAGGCGCCATGCAGGTCGCCATTGCACCTTGCGACGATCTGATTGATAGCCGCCTCGCACGGATCGGAACTCATTGATACTCCTCCGAATTTCTTTGTGAACTGTTTGCTGCGGCGTCCTGTTCCTGTGGATTGTGTGGACAGGCTCGCCGTGTTCCATCTCGATCAAGCCGCGCGTTTTGGCAGAAAGCCGGCGAGAATGTACGGAATAGGCAATGACGCTGTTATGAACCCGCTATCCACAGGATGCACGCGTTGTGGAAAACCGGCTGGGCCTAACGATACGGCATTCGGCATCGGCGGGCATCGTAATTTCCCCTGCAACAGATCAACCAGGCTCTCTCGATGACGATTGTGATCGCGGTGGCGGCGCTGGCGGTGCTGGCCGCAGCCACGCAGGTAGGCGTCGCGCTGGTGCAGCGGGCCTTTCCCGCGCAGGGTGTGATGGTCGAGGTGACAGGCGACACGCTGCATGTCGTCGATATCGGCCCGCGCGAGGCGGCCTCGCCGCCGATCGTGATGTTGCATGGCGCAAGCTCCAATCTCGAGGTGATGCGCCGCCCGCTCGGCGAGCGCCTCGCGCGAGATCACCGCGTGATCCTGATCGATCGTCCCGGCCATGGCTGGAGCACACGCGCAAGGGCTAGCGACTCCACGCCCGCGACCCAGGGGCGGATGATCTCGGAGGCGCTGACGAAGCTCGGCATCGGGCGGGCGATCGTGGTGGCGCATTCCTGGAGCGGCGCGCTGGGCCTGAGATTGGCGCTCGATGACCCCGACCGCATGGCCGGACTCGTGCTGCTCGCGCCGGTGGCCTATCCCTGGCGGGGCGGCGTCGGCAAGTATAACGAGCTGATCGCCACCCCCGTGATCGGTCCGCTGTTCGCCTACACGATCACCCTGCCGCTTGGTACGCTGCTCGCCGCGCCGGGTGCACGCGGTGTATTCCTGCCGCAGACCATGCCGGACGGCTTCGTGAACGATACGGCGACGCCGCTCTTGCTGCGGCCACGCGAATTCATTGCCAATGCGCGCGACCTGGTGACGTTGAAGGCGGCGGTCGCCGAGCAGGCGCCGCGCTACGGTATGATCAAAGCGCCGCTCACCATCATCACCGGCGACGCCGACAAGACGGTGTCGACCGACATCCACTCCCGCCCGCTCGCCGCGGCTGTGCGGCATGCCAAGCTGATCGTGCTGCCGGGCACCGGCCACATGATCCAGAACGCAGCACCGGAATTGGTGATCGCGGAGATCGAGGCGATGATTGGGAAGCCGTATGGCAGCGCCAGAGAGTCAACACCCGTCGTTTCTCTCGATGACGACACCCGCGCTGCTATCGCGGAAGGCCTTGCTCAAGCCGAGCGCGGCGACTTTGTTTCCGACGAATCCGACGAAGAGGTGAGAAATGCAGAGACGCGTCGGGATCTATGAAGGTCGTCGCAGGATCGGGATTTACTTTTAACACGGCCATCTGCGTCGTGACGCCTCGCCGGGAGCCGTCACGACGCAAGAGACCGTTACTGTTGCTTGATTTTCCCGTCCTTGTCGAACTGCGAGAGGTAGGCCCAGAGGTTGTTGGCTTCCGTCTCGTTCTTGATGCCGGCGAATGCCATCTTGGTGCCGGGGATCTTGGCTTTAGGGTCTTTGATGTATTCGAGGAACTGTTCCTTGTTCCAGGTGATGCCGGAATTCTTGTTGGCGTCCGAATAGTTGTAGTCAGGCGCGGTACCGGAGTGGCGGCCGTCGATGCCGTTGAGCTCGGGGCCGACCTTGTTCTTGGCGCCTTCGCCGATCGCATGGCAGGCGAGGCACTTGTTGAACGAGGTCTTGCCGGCAGCAACATCCTGCGCCTGCGCGCCCGACGCAACGAACACTGAGGTGACGACGGCCAGCGCGCTCAAGATCGGTGTTTTCATGTGGTGCTCTTTGTTTCTTCCCTGGTAGGTGGGCAGGTGCTTGTGGCAGGCCTGCTTCGATTGGACAAGTGACGAAACTTTGACAGTGTTCGCGGCGGCAGGCTTGCCCGAGAGAGAACTTAACTTGCGGGAGCAACCGGAGTTTCGCGGTCGTCCGTCTCGTCCGGAAATGCTTGATTTTCCCGGACAAATCGATAAAGCGCAGAGGTTGGAGGTGCGCCCATGGCCATCATGATGCCGGCCGCCGATCAGGCGGTACTCAGCCGCCGCAGCGAGATCGTTGCCGCATTGCGAGCGATCGTGCCGGGCGAAGGCGTGATCGACAGCGCGGCCGAAATGCTGGCCTACGAATCAGATGGCCTGACGGCCTATCGCCAGCCGCCGATGGTCGTGGTGCTGCCCGATACCACCGAGCAGGTCTCCAAGGTCCTGAAATACTGCCATGAGCAGGGCATCAAGGTGGTGCCGCGCGGCTCCGGCACGTCGCTGTCCGGCGGCGCACTGCCGCTCGCCGACGGCGTGCTGTTGGGCCTCGGCAAGTTCAAGCGCATCCGCGAGATCGATTTCGACAACCGCGTCGTCGTGACCGAGCCCGGCGTCACCAACCTTGCCATCAGCCAGGCGGTGGCGCATGCCGGCTTCTACTATGCGCCTGATCCGTCATCGCAGATCGCCTGCTCGATCGGCGGCAATGTCGCGGAGAACTCCGGCGGCGTGCATTGCCTGAAATACGGCATGACCACGAACAACGTGCTCGGCTGCGAGATCGTGCTGATGAACGGCGAGGTGCTGCGCATCGGCGGCAAGTCGGCGGAGAACGCCGGCTACGATATCATGGGGATCATTACCGGCTCGGAGGGACTGCTCGGCGTCATCACCGAAATCACCGTGCGCATCCTGCAGAAGCCGGAGACGGCCCGCGCGCTGATGGTCGGTTTCGCCGAGGTCGAGGCCGCCGGCGAATGCGTCGCGCGCATCATCGGCGCCGGCATCATCCCGGGTGGCATGGAGATGATGGACAAGCCGGCGATCCACGCCGCCGAAGCCTTCGTCCATGCCGGCTATCCGCTCGACGTCGAGGCGCTCCTGATCATCGAACTCGACGGTCCGAGCATCGAGGTCGACGAACTCATCCGGAGGGTCGAGACGATCGCGCAGGGCTGTGGCTCGGTCACCTGCCAGATCTCCAATTCGGAAGCTGAACGCAACCTGTTCTGGGCCGGCCGCAAGGCGGCGTTTCCCGCGGTCGGGCGCATCTCGCCCGATTATCTCTGCATGGACGGCACCATCCCGCGCGGCGCGCTGCCGAAGGCCCTGGCGCGCATCCGCGAGTTGTCGGAAAAATACCAGCTCGGCGTCGCCAACGTGTTTCACGCTGGCGACGGCAATCTCCATCCGCTGATCCTCTATGACGCCAACAAGCCCGGCGAGATGGAGCGCGCGGAAGCCTTCGGCGCCGACATCCTGCGCTGCTGCGTCGAGCTCGGCGGCGTCCTCACCGGCGAGCATGGCGTCGGTATCGAGAAGCGCGACCTGATGCCGGAGATGTTTTCCGAGATCGATCTCAACCAGCAGCAGCGCCTGAAATGCGCCTTCGATCCGCAGGGCCTGCTCAATCCCGGCAAGGTGTTTCCAACCCTGCACCGCTGCGCCGAACTCGGCCGCGTCCACGTGCATGGCGGCAAGCTGGCATTCCCGGATATTCCGCGATTCTAGCGCGCGCTTCCTTCCCTTCTCCCCTTGTGGGAGAAGGTGGCGCGAAGCGCCGGATGAGGGGTTCTCTCCGCGGTGACGGTGCTGCTGGAGAGAGACCCCTCACCCTAGTGAGCACGGTGCCGGCGCCGGAGTAGCCCTCTCCCACAAGGGGAGAGGGCGCAGCAATAGGCACCGCGACAGGCGGCTATCGACTATCACAGCAGCGCGTATTGCGTGCGTTCGCGTTTTGCCAATAGCGGCAGCGCTTCGCCGGCAATGTAGGTCTTGAAATGCGCGCTCTCCTGATGCGCCTTGAAGGCGGCTTCGTCGCGGAACAGTTCGTAGAACAGGAACTGCGCCGGATTGTCCTTGGCGCGCGAGATCAGGAACAGCTTGGCACCAGGCTCGCGCTGCGCCTCGGGCAGGAAGCGCGACAGGATATCGGCGATCCGGTCGGCCTGGCCTTCCTTCGCCTCCCATTGCGCGACCACCAGCAAGCCGCCGCCGTCCACGGCGTCTGTCACGGTCTTGTCGATTGCATATTGACCCATAGCCACTGCTCCTTTGATGGCGTTGCGTGGAAGCCGCTTCCTACATCCGCATTCGCCTGAGATAATTCGATATCGGACGAATGATGGACGAAATCGCTTCGATGTTGATCGAAGTGTATTGGCAGATGAAGCCGCCGTGATCGCGCCCCGAATGGGTCCCGGGCAGGCGATGGCGAAAGCTCTGTCTTCCGCCATGGTGCCCTTGTGTCCGGCATCGATGCCTATAGAAGGATTGGTGGAGAACAGCAGCGGCTGCGGTGGAAAGGCAGGGCGGTAGGCGTGGACATCAGGAAGGTACGAGATGCTGAAGACGTCGAGCAGGTGGTGCGGGCGGCGATCGCCGCCGAGCAGCCCGTCGAGATCATCGGCCATGGTTCCAGGCGAGGAATCGGCCATCCGATGGCGACCAACGCGGTGGTCGACCTCTCTGCGCTGAACGCGGTCGTCTCCTATGAGCCGAACGAGCTGATCATCACCGTGCAGGCGGGCGCGCCATTTGCCGATGTACAGTCGCTGATCGATGCCAAGAACCAGCAATTCGCCTTCGAGCCGGTCGATACCTCGGTGCTGCTCGGCACGAAGGGGAGCGGCACCATCGGCGGCATGATCGGTGCGGGGCTAGCCGGACCGCGCCGGATCAAGTCCGGCGGGGTCCGCGACCATCTGCTCGGCGCCCATGCCGTCTCCGGCTTCGGAGACAGCTTCAAGACCGGCGGCAAGGTGGTCAAGAACGTCACCGGCTACGACCTCTGCAAATTGCTGAGCGGTTCCTGGGGCACGCTCGCAGTCATGACGGAGGTGACTCTGAAGGTGATGCCGAAGCCGGAAGCCGAGCGGACGCTCGTCCTGCGCGGCCTCGACGATGTCACCGCGTGCCGCGCGATGACCGCGGCGCTCGGCTCGCCCTTCGATGTCTCCGGTGCGGCGCATCTGCCCAATTCGGCGTTGCGGTCGACCGACGCTGCGCTCGTTGCTCTGGGGGCGCCGGAGCAGGCCGTCACGCTGTTGCGGCTCGAGGGGATTGCGGCATCGGCCGAGCACCGTGCGGCCCAACTCGCCAGGACGCTCGCCTCCTATGGCGCGGTCGAGACCATCGAGGATGCCGCCTCCCTCTCGATCTGGAGCGCGCTGCGCGACGTCGCGCCGTTCGCGGCAAGCGGCGCGCTGGGCGCCTGGCCGGTGTGGCGGATCGTTTGTCCGCCGGCCTCGGGCGGCGCGCTGGGGCAGGCCCTGGCGCAGGAGACCGGCGGTGACGTGATCTACGACTGGGGCGGCGGGTTGATCTGGGCGGCGGTGCCGCCCAAGGCGGACGCGCAGGCCGCGCAGGTCAGGGGCCGCGTCGAAGCTGCCGGCGGCCACGCCACCCTGATCCGCGCGCCCCAGGAGGTGCGGCGCACCGTCGACGTGTTCCATCCGCAGCCGCGCGGGCTCGCCGACCTCAGCGAGCGCGTCCGCAAGAGCTTTGACCCCAAGAACATCCTCAACCGCGGCAGGCTGACGCGGGGGACAGCATCATGAAGACCGAATTCTCGCTCGCCCAACTCGCCGATCCTGACATCGCCGAGGCCGACAAGATCCTGCGCGCCTGCGTCCATTGCGGCTTCTGCACCGCGACCTGCCCGACCTATGTGCTGCTCGGCGATGAGCTCGACAGCCCGCGCGGCCGCATCTACCTGATCAAGGAGATGCTGGAGAAGGACAAGCCGCCGACGGCGGAGGTGGTCAAGCATATCGACCGCTGCCTCTCTTGCCTCGCCTGCATGACCACCTGTCCGTCCGGCGTGCATTACATGCACCTCGTCGACCAGGCCCGCGTCAGGATCGAGCGGGATTACCGAAGGCCGTTCACCGAGCGGCTGCTGCGCTCCGTGCTCGGCTTCGTCCTGCCGCGACCCGGCGCCTTCCGCACCAGCATGGTGCTGGCCCGCTTGGCCCGTCCGTTCGCGGCGCTGTTGCCGACGCCCAAGGCTGACCCCACCCCAAGCCTGCTCCGGCGAATCAAGGCGATGCTGGCGCTGGCGCCATCCAAGCTGCCGCCGGCGGGCCCACCGGCGGGAAGCGTGTTCCCGGCGGTTGGGACACGGCGGGGACGGGTCGCGCTATTGCAGGGCTGCGCCCAGCAGGTGCTGGCGCCGCGTATCAACAAGGCTGCCATCAACGTGCTGACCCGCCACGGCATCGAGGTGGTGCTGGTCAGCGACGAGCAATGCTGCGGCGCGTTGACCCATCACCTCGGGCAGGACGGAGATGCGCTCGCGCGCGCCCGCGCCAACGTCACGGCATGGCAGAAGGAGGCGGAACAACGCGGGCTCGACGCGATCCTGGTGACGACGTCAGGCTGCGGTACGGTGATCAAGGACTATGGTTTCATGCTGCGCGAGGACCGCGACTTCGCTGCGCCCGCCGCGAAGGTCTCCGCGCTGGCAAAGGACATCACAGAGTATCTGGCTGGCATCGAGCTTGATCCGCCGCGCCTCGAAGACGAGGTCACCATCGCCTATCACTCTGCTTGTTCGCTGCAGCACGGGCAGAAAATCACAGGCCTTCCGAAAGAATTGCTTTCCAAGAATGGATTCGTGGTGAAAGATGTGCCGGAGAGCCATTTGTGTTGCGGTTCGGCGGGGACCTACAACATTCTCCAGCCCGACATTGCGATGAGGTTGCGCGATCGTAAGCTCGCCAACCTCGCGACAATCAAGCCGGACATGATCGCTGCGGGCAATATTGGCTGCATGGTTCAGATTGCCGGCGGTACGTCAGTTCCTGTGGTGCACACGATTGAGCTTCTCGATTGGGCGACAGGAGGTCCTCGGCCAGGGGTGAATTGATCGATTGCCTATCGAGCATGAACCGAACCCAGGGGGCCGTGTTGGGGCGACGTGGGTAGCGGTTTTCTCCCTGACAGACGCACGCGTTTGCGCGGAGGCCATGCGCGACAAAGGACGGGGCGGGAGGTGCTTCGAACAAGCACGATACCGATCCGGGCAAGCGGACTATTCGAAGCGCTCGACAGACTGAATCAGCGGCAACAGGAGGATCACGATGGCTAAAGCGAAGAAGGGTAAGAAGGGGAAAAAGGCCAAGAAGGCTAAGAAGGCGGTAGCGGCCAAGAAGAAGTCAGCGAAGAAGGTCGCCAAGAAGACCGCGAAGAAATCTGCCAAGAAGGCTGCCAAGAAGGCCGCGAAGAAGTCGGCAAAGAAGGCCGCGAAAAAAGCCGCCAAGAAGGCGGCGCCGAAGAAGGCCGCCAAGAAGAGCGCCAAGAAGAGCGCGGCAAAGAAAGCTGCAGCTCCCAAGCCGGCCCCGGTCGCTGCCCCGACTCCCGCGCCAGAGCCCGAGCTTGGTGTGAGCTGGGCAACCCCAAGCCCCAGCCCTTCGGAGCGGACGGAAGAAGACTCGTCCAGTCCGTCCTGACGCAACCACGCAAACCTGACACGAGAGCCGCAGCCGTCGCTGCGGCTCTTTCGTTTTCCGGTGCACCGATGCTGGCGCGACATGGATGATTCGACGGCGCCTGAGGCCCGACCGTTGCAAAAGGGACTCAGTCGGCCACGTTCGATGGGTCGGGATGTTCTTCACGAGGTAGCGAGGTCGGTAAAGTTGTTGTGAGTCTGCAACACCCGCCAACAACCTCACTGAAACAAGCAAGAACGCCTAAAAAGTCGGCACATGCTCGTCTTTTTTGCTTCAACATAAGGGCCGTCGCGTTCCAGATTGGCTGTGCATTTGGTCGCAGTCGGTGATCGCTCGCCCCGGGGGGCCGGTAGAGCTGGACTGTTCTTGAACGTGTGGGGATCTTTCATGAAGAAACTGGCTTTGTTAGCAACGGCGCTGGCAATGTTCTCAAGCTCGGCAATGGCTGCGGATATGGCGGTGAAGGCCGTCAAGGCGCCGCCGCCGCCCCCATTCGAACCCTGGGATTTCGCCTTCGGCGCTGCGCTGATGAGCGACTACGTGTTCCGCGGCATCACCCAGTCGAACCACAAGCCGTCGGTCGCCGCTTATTTCGAGCCGCGCTACAACGTCACCAAGGACCTGCAGCTCTATATCGGTGCCGCCGGGGAGAGCATCTCGTTCCCGAACCGCGCCGCGGCCGAGATCGACATCTACGGCGGTATCCGCCCGACCTTCGGCATGTTCGCTTTCGACTTCGGTGTCTGGGGTTACCTCTATCCGGGCGGCTCGTGCTTTAACGCCGCCGCGCTCCCGGGCTCCGGCATTCCCGGCTCGGACGCGAGCTGCGCCGCCAGCCCGTTCGGCAACTCTGATCCGATTACCGGCGGCCTGCCGATCAACGGCAACTTCGCCAAGAAGAGCGCAAGCTTCTATGAAGGCTACGCCAAGCTCAACGTCACCATCAACGACCAGTGGGCGGTGGGTTTCAACGAGTACTACTCGCCGAACTTCCTGAACCTCGGCGCCTGGGGCAACTACGCGTCGGTCACCGCCAAGTGGACCGCGCCCGCGACCATCTTCGGTTCCTCCGGCGTCGGCATGTACGTCTCGGGTGAGTTTGGTCGGCAGTGGCTCGGCACCTCCGATGCCTTCTATGGCACCACCGTTGCGAGCGTGCTTGGCGGCGGGCCGTTCCCGGGCGGCATCCCGGAGCCGAGCTACAACACCTGGAATATCGGCATCGGCTTCACCTACAAGGTGTTCACGCTGGACCTGCGTTACACCGACACCAACCTCTCGAAGGGTGATTGCAACGCCTTCACCAGCGACTACACCGCCCGCTTCGACGGCAGCTTCACGCCGATCAACCCGGGTGGCTTCAGCTCCAACTGGTGCGGCGCGACGGGTATCGCCAAGCTCTCCGCCGACCTGACCGCGATCTCGAACCTGAAGTAAGTTCCACGCACGTGGATCAAGGGGGCGGCGGAGTGATCCGCCGCCCTTTTCGTTTACGGTAGCCTCCAATGCGATGGAATTGGCGCGCGGCAGCCAAGGTATTGTCCCGACGCACGATCGCGGCCGGTGCCATGGCGGGCCTCGGCGGCGCTCTCGCCGTCGGCATCATGGAATGGTTCTCGCGTACCGCGAACTATCCGCTCGCCGTCATTCCATTTGCGACTTCGATCGTACTCGTCATCGGTGCGCCGGAAGCCGAACCGGCCCAGCCGCGTGCGCTGGTCGGTGGGCATGTGGTGGCGACGGCGGTGGGCCTTGCGGTGCTGAAGCTCATCGGGCCGGACGTTTGGGCGGCAGCTGTCGCGGTCGGGCTGGCCATACTCGCGATGCGTTTGACCGGAACCTTTCATCCGCCGGCCGGCATCAACCCGCTGCTGGTGGTCTCCAACAGCCTGCCCTGGTCATTCCTGTTTGTGCCGGTACTCGCTGGCGCGCTCTTCCTCACCGCGTTCGCTTATCTCTGGCATCACATGCTGCGCCGGCAACCCTGGCCGCGACGGTGGTGGTAGGTACGTGAGCGCCTACGATGGCGCGGCGGCCTTGGTGGCATCGCGCAACGCGAACCGGTCGCCGTCGCGGACCAGCGCGATATTGCGCTGATGGAATTCCTCCAGCGTCGAGCGGTGGCCGATCGAGACGATCGTGGTGGCCGGCAATTCCTCCATCAGCAAACGATAGAGCGCTTCTTCCGAGGGCTCGTCGAGGGAAGCAGTCGCCTCGTCGAGGAACAGGTAGTCGGGTGCATGCAAGAGCGCGCGCGCCAGCCCCAGGCGCTGCTGCTCGCCGAGCGACAGCATCCTGTTCCAGTGCCCTTCTTCCTCGAGCCGCGAAGCAAGCTGCGGCAGGCCGATCCGGGCGAGCACTTCCCTGATCCTGTCGGCGCTGAACTTCTCGGCTTCGGCCGGATAGACGATCGCCGCGTGCAGTGAGCCGATCGGGAAATAGGGCTTTTGCGGCAGCATCATCAGCGAGGCGTGCTCGGGAATGACGATCGAGCCGCTGCCGAACGGCCAGATGCCGGCGACCGCCCGGAACAGCGTCGACTTGCCGGCGCCTGACGGCCCGGTGACCAGCGTGCGTTCGCCGGGCCGAAGCTTGAGCTCTGTCGCCGCGACCAGCGGCGCGCCATTGGGCAGTTTCACGAGAAGCTCCTGCAGGGCGATCGCATCGCTCGCCGCGGGCGCCGCCTTCACCGCGTCGGGATCGGTGGCAAGCCTTTCCGCCTCCGCAATCGATCGCTCGAAGCCGTCGAGACGGGCAACCACCGCGCGCCATTCCGCCATGGTGCGATAGACCGATATGAAGAACGACAGCGCATCCTGCACCTTGCCGAACGCTTCCATGATCTGCATCACGGTTCCGAGCTGGATCTTGCTGGCGAAATAGGCCGGTGCGGACAGGATGACCGGAAACACCACCGCGGCTTGCGAGTAGCTCTGCGTGAACGCAGTCAGCCGCTTCGTCCGGCTCATGATGCCGTACCAGTTGGAGACCACGCGGCTGAAGCGCGTCGACAGCTGCTCGCGTTCGGCGCGGTCGCCCTTGAGCAGCGCGATCTGTTCGGAGTTCTCGCGAACCCGCACCAGGTTGAAACGGAAATCGGCTTCCAGCCGCTGCTGATCGAAATCGAGCCGCACCAGCGGCGAGCCTATCCACTGCGTCAAGGCGGTGCCGAAGATGGCGTAGACCAGCGCGCCCCACACCAGATAGCCGGGGAATGACAGGTCGCTGCCGAACAGATGCAACGGCGCCGCCGCCGACAGGCCCCAGAGAATCACGACGAAGGACGCCAGCGTCACGATCGAGCTCAACAGCCCGATGCCGAGCCCCAGCGTCTGGTTGACGAACATCTTGATGTCGTCGCTGATGCGCTGGTCCGGGTTGTCGGCCGCATCGCCCTGGAGCTGCATGCGATAGTGGTTGGCGTCATGCAGCCATTCGCCGAGATATCTGCTCGTCATCCAGCGGCGCCAGCGGATCTGGAGCCACTGGTTGAGATAGAGCTGATAGATCGACAGCACGGTGAGGACCGCTGCCAGCACGCAGAACACGATGAGCTCGCGGACGAAGCCGTCCCAGTCCCGCTCCTGCAGCGCGTTGTAGAAGCGATTGCGCCACTGGTTCAGCAGCACGTCGTTGGCGACCAGCGCCAGTTCGATCGCGATGACCGCGGCAAGCAGGCCGCGGCCGGCCCATTTGTCCTCGGAGTTGAAGTAAGGCGCCGCAATGCGCCACACCGTCGTGAGCGTCGAACGAATGTTGTTCACAGATTACCGTCTCCGGGGGGCCGCCTACAAAGGCTTGAAAAAACGGGACAATCAGGGAACCTTCAGACTAAAGTCGTAGGTTCCCGGGTCAGCGTCCACTTGTCGCAGCATGTAAGTCAACCCTAGCATGCCAGCGCGACGCGGGGCGGGGGACTTTCTGATTTCGCGAGGTTGTGAGCGTTTCGGCAGTTGCCGACTCGCGCAAGCCCGTTTCGCACGACCTGATCTTGATTGCGCCCGGTACGCCGGGCGCCGGCGCCGCCGACGCCATCCGCCGGCGGCAGCCTTGGGGAGGAACAAGAAAAATGTGGAACCAAATCTACAACCCGCTCAACAACGCCGCGCTGTCGACGATCGCAGCCGCCGTTCCCGTGGTCACGCTGCTGGTCCTGATCGCCAGCGGCAAAGTGAAGGCGCATGTCGCCGCCATCATCGCCGTGATCGTGACCAACCTGATCACGATCTTCGTCTTCACCATGCCCACGAACATGTCGATCCGCGCCACACTGCTCGGCGTGGTGACCGGGTTCTTCCCGATCGGCTGGATCGTGCTGAACGTCATCTTCCTCTACCAGATCACGGTGGCGACCGGGAGATTCGAGCTGTTGAAGCGCGCGGTCGGCGGTGTCACCGAGGACCGGCGCCTGCAACTGCTCCTGATCGCGTTCGCGTTCGGCGCGTTCTTCGAAGGCGCCTCCGGCTTCGGCACGCCGGTTGCGATCACCGGCGCGATCCTGATCGGCCTCGGCTTCTCGCCGCTCGCGGCGTCCGGCCTGTCGCTGATCGCCAACACCGCGCCGGTTGCCTATGGCGCGCTGGGCACGCCGATCCAGGGCCTTGCCTCGGTGACCGGGCTCGATCCTTACGTGCTTGGCGCGATGGTCGGGCGGCAGTTGCCGCTGTTCTCGCTGATCGTGCCGTTCTGGGTGGTGTGGGCGTTTGCCGGCTGGCGCGGCATGAAGGACGTATGGCCGGCGATCCTGGTCACGGGCGTCTCCTTCGCGGTCCCGCAATTCGTGATCTCGAACTTCATCAATCCCTGGATCGTCGACATCGGCGCCTCGTTGATCTCGATGGGCTGCCTGATCCTGTTCCTGCGCGTCTGGCAGCCGCGGCAGCTATGGCTGTCGCCGGCGCTGCGCGGCCACGATGAATCGGCCGCGACCATGACGGCGCCGAAGGTGCTGGACAAGACGCCGCTCACGCAAGGCGAATTGTGGAGCGCGCTTCTGCCGTGGATCATCGTCTGCATCCTGATGCTGGTCTGGGGCAACGGCGCGTTCAAGACCTGGGCGAACGCCAATTTCGTGTGGAACTATCCGGTGCCCGAGCTCGACAAGCTGATCAACAAGGTGCCGCCGATCGTCGCCAAGCCGACGCCGGAAGGCGCCGTGTTCAGCTTCACCTGGCTGTCCTTCACCGGCACCGGCATGCTGATCGCGGCGATCATCTCGGGTCTCTTGATGGGCTTCTCGCCGATGCGGCTGATCACCGCATATGGCCGCACCATCCGCCTGTGCGCGATCTCGCTGATCACGATCTCGGCGATGCTCGCGATCGGCACGCTGACGCGGCTCTCCGGTGTCGACGCCACGCTCGGCTTGGCCTTCGCCGCAACCGGCGTGCTCTATCCCTTCTTCGGCACGCTGCTCGGCTGGTTGGGCGTGGCGCTGACCGGATCGGACACCGCCTCCAACGTGCTGTTCGGCAACCTGCAGAGGATCACCTCGGAGCAATTGGGCCTGTCGCCGATCCTGATGGCTGCCGCCAACTCCTCCGGCGGCGTCATGGGCAAGATGATCGACGCGCAATCAATCGTGGTCGCCTCGACCGCGACCAACTGGTACGGCCATGAAGGCTCGATCCTGCGCTACGTGTTCTTGCACTCGATCGTGCTGGCCTGCCTCGTCGGCATCTTCGTGACACTGCAGGCCTATGTCTACCCGTTCACGGAGATGGTCCTGAAGTAGCCACCAAAGTCAGGACAATCATCGTAGCCCGGGTGAAGCGCCAGCGTAACCCGGGTGCGTCCCTCTGATACCGATGTCCCGGGTTGCGCGTTCCGCTCCACCCGGGCTACGAACTCGTCTCCGGCCGACTTGGCCATTGTCAGACGCGTGCAATAACAGCGCATCGCTGATCTCAGAGAGAGTTCATGGTTTCACGGAATAGCACGAGGACTGCCTTTGCCTTGGCAGTGCTCGCGACCGCCATCGCCGCAAGTCCTGCGCGTGCCGACGAGGAGTTCCCCTTCGGTTTCGAAATGTCGCTCGATGCGTCACGGATGCCGGGCTCCAAGCGCATCCCCTCGCTCGACATCGGCGACAATGGCGAGGTGGTGCTGGAACTCTGGTGCAAGGGCGGCAAGGGTCAGTTCTCGGTTGCCGGCAACACCATCATCTTCGTTCCCGGCGCGATGGAGACGCGCAATTGCCCGCCTGAGCGCGCGCAAGCCGACGATGATCTGCTCGCCGCGCTCGGTGACGTCGCGACCTGGCGACGTCAGGGCGACCTCGTCACCCTGACCGGCTCGAAGACGCTGCGGTTCCGGCTCAACACGAATTAGAGCATGATCCGACTACGTCTCATCGGATCATGATCTAGCGCGTCGCAATCAATCCGTTGGCGGTGCCGACGATCCATTTGTCGCCCCAGCGCACGATCGTTTCGACGCGTCCGATTCCGGGAATCGTGTCGCCCCGTGCGGCCATCCGGATGCCATCGGGCCCGTCGAGAACAGCCGTTCCGTCCCGGACGTCGACAACCCTCCACCCCGGAATCGTCGTCGGCCGGGTTTCCGGTGCCGGCGCCAAAGATGGCTTTACCTGGGAAGCGGAGGAGACCGCGCCTGACGCGCGCGCCGGCAGGTGAGCGCTTGCCGGCGAAGGCCTGGGGATGCTTCCTACGACAGCGGGCGCCGCCATCTGCAGTTCTAATTTGGATGTGGTTTTTCGACTGCCGTCGATCCTGCCGGCCGGTCTTGCCTCAGCAGTTCGAGGCAGAGGCGTGTCTTTCTGGGCAATCGGGCTGAGCCCGAGCGCGTTTGCGAACTCGGGCCAGTTCAAACCTCCGGCCCATCCCAGGCCAAAGCTTGCCATCAGCGCCATCGCCGGCAGCGCGATGCTGCGTGCCCAATCGCCGTATGGCCCTCGCACCAGCAGAACGTCATCGCGATTCTGGTGCAAGACATCCGACAAGTGCGCCGGCTGCTCCGGCAACTCGCCGTCAGCTACATTCCCCGACCAGACGCTTCCAAGGGGACTCGGCTCGTGGCCCTGCATGGCGCGACTCACATTCGGCTACGCAATGATGGTTCCGGAAACTGAAGCGAACCTTAACGATCAACCGGACGAACTGCGTCGCGATGCCGCCTCGATCGCGGCCCCGCAGCCGGCGGCCGGCCATGCCCAACCGCCGCCATAGCCGCCGCCTCGGTCGTAAATGGAGCCGCCCGAATTCCATGTCAGGCTGCTGAAACAGGGGCCATCAACCTGAGGGGCTCTCCGGATTGTGATTAGACAGGCGCGAATTTTGGGACGGTCATGCCGGCGCAGTGGGAAAGTCGGTTGGCAGGCACGGAAATCTGCTGGTTAGCCCCGATGATTTGCCCCGCCTGACGGCCGGAATCGAAACCTCCGACGTGGGTATGTGACGCGATGGTTGTTCAGTCATCCCGTCTCAGCCACTTCGCAACGATGGAGAGGTCGCCATGGCCGTGAATCTCGTCTCTGTTGTCATGCAATATTTGACTCCTGACCTGATCGCCAAGATCGCGTCCTCCCTGGGGATTGATCGAGAGATCGCGCAAAAGGCGATAGGAGGCGCAGTCCCCGCACTGCTTTCGAACTTGGCGGAAGTCGCCTCCACCCCCGGTGGGGCCCGTCAATTGTCCAACACATTATCGCAGCAGCAACCTGAAGCGCTGGAAAGCCTGAAGAGTGCGATGGCTGGCTCCGGCCAGAAGGAGGTCGCGGAGAGCGGATCGGCCATGCTGGCCGGCATGTTTGGCGGCCGGGCGCTGGACACAACCGCCCAGGCCATCGCCAAGTTCGCAGGCATCGGCGAGGGCACCGGCAAATTGCTGACCGGCATGCTTGGCCCTCTCGTCCTCGGCGCCTTGGGACAGCATCAACGCAGCGCGGGTCTGGACGCGGGTGGGCTGACATCGCTGCTCAGCTCGCAAAAAGACCAGATCGCCGCAGAGCTTCCATCGGGTCTCGCCGATCAACTGAGCGCTGCCGGTATCATTGACCGGGCGGAGGACAGCGTGCGCAGCGGAGCTTCGGCGGCCGCGAGCCGCATAGGCGGCGCATCTGCGCGCTACACGCCAAGCAGCGCGATGTCGCAATGGCCCTATTGGTTGGGAGGCCTTGTCGTGCTGGGCGGTCTTCTCTGGTACGCCCTCGAACGCCCGGGTGAACAGACTGTCGCCGAGCAACCCGCCGCAACGCGTCCGGCAACCGGGACCGTCGGGGTCGCACCCGCGAATTTGACCGTTGATGGAGTCAACCTGGGCAGCCAGATCGATTCGTCCGTCAGCACCTTGAAGGCCTCGCTCTCAGGCATCACAGACGCGGCTTCCGCTCAAGCGGCTCTGCCCAGGATCAACGAGGCGGTAGCACAGTTGAACGATGTCAGCGCGCGCGCTGCAAAGCTGCCTCCCGAAGGACGAAGCGCACTCGCCAAACTGATCGTCGTGGTGACACCTTCGATCTACCAGATGTGCGACAAGGTCATGGCGACGCCGGGCGTCGGGCCCCTCGCAAAGCCGGCTATTGACGATCTTCGCGCAAGGCTGGACTCGTTGGCGAAGGCCTGAGCCTCGGCACTACCGAGAGCGCGCTCCCTCCCGTACCGCCTGACGGCATCGAGGCGGGCGCCTCGGCGCGTCCGCTCAGCTGTAACGGCCTACTTCCAGGCCGACTTGTCGGCGTCCCAGCGCTGGGCCTTGAATTCCTTCGCCAGCGCCTCGATGGAGCCGTTGTCATCGGGCGGCTCGCCGCCTTCCTCGTCGCCGACGGAGTCTTCCGAAAGGTTCAGCTTTGGACCTGAGCCTTCGTCGGCGGTGGTGACCACCGGGCTCGAGACCCACAGCATCAGCCTGTCTGACGTGCCGGGCTTGTCCGAGGATACCAGCGCCGAGATCTCGATGGTCTCGGTGAGGCCGAGCGCGGGATAGACCTGGCTCGGACGCTTGAAGGTCAATTTCAACTTGCCCGTGTTGGCGTTCCATGACGCCCCAGACGGTTTTGCCGTCAGCGTCTTGCTCAGCACGCCCGATATCGCGGACGCGATCTTGTCCCTGTTGATCTTGTCACCGGCGAGCCAGTCGGCGGCGGCGAAGCGGATGGTGCGGTCCATCTCGACGCTGCCCGTGGTCCAGCCGGCCGCGACCACGCCCGGCGTCGCCTTGGCCTTGGCGACGAGCGCCGCGGCCTGTTCCGGATCGACCGTGAGGTTGATGGTCTGCTCGCCGGCACGCAGCGCGTCGCAGGTGATGGCGAGGCTCGAGAGACCGACCTCGACGACCTGGCCCTTGAGGCTCTTCAGGAAATCCAGCGCCGCATCGAGCTTGACGCGCACGCCGACGGATTCGGGGGAGACCTCGGTAAAATCCTTCGGTGCCGGCGTGATGCCGTCATCGGTGGTCTGGCTTTCCTGAAATTCCCGCTCCGAAAGGTCGGTATTGTCGGAGGAGGCCACCTCTGTCACGGCCTGGCCGATCGTGATCTGGCCGCGGAATTCGAAACTGTCGCCGGTCGGCTTGCGCACGAGTTTCACCGTGACGGGCGATTTGTCATTCAGGCTCTGCGTCGTGCCGCTCAGGTTCTGGCCGCTGACGGCAAGGTTGACGACGAAGCGGTCCTTGCGGTCGGAACCTTTTTCCGCGGGGAAGCAGACGTCGAGCACCGCCGCGGTGACGTTCTTGCCCTGGCGGGTTTCCTTCAGCACCGCGTCGGCATTGCCCTCCATCAAGCCGTCGATCGAGGTGAAATAGCGCGTCTCGATCGCGCCCGGCGCGGTCTTGGACGGCAGCTTCATCTGGGCAAGAGCGAGGTCCGATGGGGCCGTGAGGAGGCCCACGAGGCAGAAGAGCAGGGCGCGCATATGAGGATTCCTTTGAGGAACAGAATCGCCAACGCGGTACCTAGCAAACCTTTGGTGAAAAAGAAGGCCGCGGCGGAGACGTAACTCAAAAATGCACGGTGGCCTGCCGAGGTCAACGGGGTCGGGTGCGCCCGCAATCGGAGACGGTCTTTGGCTAACCGGAGGAGTGCGCCGGGATGGTTGTGGTATTTGCTCGCTTCCGCTTCAGGCGCCGCACGACTGGAATTCCGGCGCTCGCCAACTGCTGAGGCAGGACCGCACGACGCCGACGCCAGGCGTCCGTTTCGTTCTTCAGCTTGGCGGCCCAACCGGCTTCGATCCCGGTTACCTTGTCAGCCACATCCGAGCCAGGCATGCATCCTCCGACAATCACGTAAAACAACAGTCGCGACGTTGCTGGCGCGATGACAGGCTTCCCTGTTGCGCTCGTGCATCCTGCGACGATCAGGATCATTGAATTCCCGAGCATGGGCTGCAGTTCCCTTGGCGGCGCCGGTCCGCAGCCTCGCGCTCCATGCTCGTCGAACGTCCCGCCCGAGGGAACGGAATCTCTGCAGCGATGGTTAGGCTCAACAGCAGTTCGGGAGTTCATCATAGCCATTGATGATCGAGAAGCCGACGCCTGCCCACCAGCGGTGGATACGTTGCGCCACTTTCTTATCAGGAAAATTCGGCAGCAGCTCCGCAGATCATGATCAAGCTCCGCATCGGTCCGGCAAAAGCATGATGCGAGTGAATGCGATAATGCGGTCGCCGCGGAAATGATCCCGATAAATTTCGTTTGGCTCCCGCAATCGGGCAGACGTTTTTGGTTGGCGTACGATAGCGGGATAAAATGGCAAATCGTTCCGCGTGTCTCGGAACTTGCGCGAGTGCATGAAGTTCATTGAGCGCCGCATGTCGCGGCGAGGAGAATCCAGATGAGGAAGATGCTTTTGCTTTCCGCGGCTGTCGCTCTGATATCCAGCGGTGCGTTCGCTCAGAGCACCGTCGTGACGACGACCGGGGCCGGACGTGCAGCGGTTCAGATCGAGCCGGAGTACCGCACCAGGATCAAGACCTATGTCACCGAGCATAAGGTTCGGCCGGTAACGACCAAGGAAAGGATCGTCGTCGGCGGGACGATACCGAGTGATGTCGAGCTCGAGGCTGTGCCGTCCGACTGGGGACCGTCGCTCACGAAGTATCGCTATGTCTATTCCGGTGAGCGCGTGATGCTGGTGGATCCCGGCACGCGCACCGTCGTTCAGGAAATCGATTGACGTAAGAGGAAGGCCGCCGTTAAGGCGGCCCTTCCTGTCCTGCAGTGGAGGGAAAATTGGAATCTCACCATGAGGCCCGGATCGTGGGCCTGAGCCTTGCCATGGTCTATGTCACCTGTCTTGTCCTCGCCGCCATCAGCCTGTCCTGATTAGCGAGCGGTCTCTGCGGATCGCAATCGTAACCAGCAGCAGCCCGCATCCATAACGCGGGCTGCTCGAACGATATTCAGGCCGAGGCGGAAAATGCGCGGAACCGCACTGTCGACGCGGAACGAAATGATGCTGTCTGCGTCTACACGTATGGAGCGCATTTTCCTCGCCGTCATAGTTTCAGGACTGGTGTTGCTTATAGCAGCCATGTCCTCGCTGGTCCTGCCGAACGACGCAACAGCTACGCTGGTGCGTCCGTTACCGGCGCACATTGCGGCGAAGGCCGAATTCAAGTCTGCCTCCGAGAGGACGTCTGCGCTGAATGTCCGGGATCGGCGTTGAAGCCCATCAGGGCGTTTTCGGGCGAGATGGATACCTGTTCGTCTGAAGAAAACGCGTCAGCACAGGAATCTGGATTTCGGCCCTGATCCAATCAAAACTGAACTCCAGTCCGGATGTGAAAAGGCCGCCCGGAGGCGGCCTTTGATTTGGTCGTGAGGGGTCGGGCTCAGAAGCCCATGCCGCCCATGCCGCCGCCTCCGGGCGGCATCGCCGGCGCCGGCTCCCTCGGCAGTTCGGCGACCATGGCTTCCGTCGTCACCAGGAGGCCGGCGACCGAGGAGGCGTCCTGCAGCGCGGTGCGCACAACCTTGGCGGGGTCGATGATGCCTTCCTCGACCATGTCGACATATTCCTCGGTCTGGGCGTCGAAGCCGAAGGTCTCCGACTTGTTCTCGAGGATCTTGCCGACCACGATCGAGCCTTCGACGCCGGCGTTTTCCGAAATCTGGCGCACGGGGGCTTCGAGGGCCTTCAGCACGATGTTGATGCCGGCCTGGACGTCCGAATTGTCGTTGGAGAGACGGCCGACCGCCTTCTTGGCGCGCAGCAGCGCCACGCCGCCGCCGGGCACGATGCCTTCCTGCACCGCGGCGCGGGTCGCGTTCAGCGCGTCCTCGACGCGGTCCTTCTTCTCCTTGACCTCGACCTCGGTGGCGCCGCCGACGCGGATCACCGCGACGCCGCCGGCTAGCTTGGCCAGCCGCTCCTGCAGCTTCTCGCGGTCGTAATCGGAGGTGGTCTCCTCGATCTGCGCCTTGATCTGGCCGACGCGCGCCTCGATGTCGGCCTTCTTGCCGGCGCCGTTGACGATCGTGGTGTTCTCCTTGTCGATCACGACCTTGCGGGCGCGGCCGAGCATCTTGATCGTGACGTTCTCGAGCTTGATGCCGAGCTCTTCGGAGATCAGCTGGCCGCCGGTCAGGACCGCGATGTCCTCCAGCATCGCCTTGCGGCGGTCGCCGAAGCCTGGCGCCTTGACGGCCGCGACCTTCAACCCGCCGCGCAGGCGGTTGACCACCAGCGTCGCCAGCGCCTCGCCCTCGACGTCTTCCGCGATGATCAGGAGCGGCCGGCCGGACTGCACGACTGCTTCCAGCACCGGCAGCATCGCCTGGAGGCCGGAAAGCTTCTTCTCATGCAGGAGGATGTAGGCGTCCTCGAGTTCGGCCGTCATCTTCTCGGCATTGGTGATGAAGTAGGGCGAGAGGTAGCCGCGGTCGAACTTCATGCCTTCGACGATGTCGACCTCGGTCTCCAGCGACTTGTTCTCCTCGACCGTGATCACGCCCTCATTGCCGACCTTCTGCATGGCCTGGGCGATCATCTTGCCGATCGCGGTGTCGCCATTGGCCGAGATGGTGCCGACCTGGGCGACCTCGGAGGAGGCGGCCACCGGCTTGGCGCGCTTTTCGAGGTCCTTGACCACGGCCTGCACCGCGAGGTCGATGCCGCGCTTCAGGTCCATCGGGTTCATGCCGGCGGCAACCGCCTTGCCGCCCTCACGCACGATCGCCTGCGCCAGCACGGTCGCGGTGGTGGTGCCGTCGCCCGCGGTGTCGTTGGTCTTGGAAGCGACTTCGCGCAGCATCTGCGCGCCCATGTTCTCGAACTTGTCCTCGAGCTCGATCTCCTTGGCGACGGTGACGCCGTCCTTGGTGATGCGCGGGGCACCGAAGCTCTTTTCGATGACGACGTTGCGGCCCTTCGGGCCGAGCGTGACCTTCACCGCATTGGCGAGGACATCGACGCCGCGCAGCATGCGCTCGCGGGCTTCTCCGGCAAATTTAACGTCTTTGGCAGCCATATCTTGCTCCTGGAATGATTGAGGACACTGGGCCGCGCACTCTTGTCGTCATTGCCGGGTTTGACCCGGCAATCCATCCTTGCTGACGAATGATGGATGCCCGGATCAAGTCCGGGCATGACAGCCGAGAGCGCGGCTGCTTCGCTTGAGTTTGCGGCTTAGACCAGTACACCCATGATGTCGGACTCCTTCATGATCAGGAGTTCCTCGCCGTCGAGCTTGACCTCGGTGCCCGACCATTTGCCGAACAGCACGCGGTCGCCGACCTTGACGTCGATGGGGATCAGCTTGCCGGTCTCGTCGCGGCCGCCCGGCCCGACGGCGGTGACCTCGCCCTGCGAGGGCTTTTCCTTGGCGGTATCGGGGATGATGATGCCGCCCTTGGACTTCTCTTCGGCTTCGATGCGCTTGACCACGACACGGTCATGCAGCGGGCGGAATTTGGATTTAGCCATGACGTTCCCTCTTGGAAGGCTCGGTTTCAGGTCTCATTCATCGGGGCCGGGGTTGAATGCCGGCCGACCGATGGCTCGCGGGCAGGCTATCCGGCGCATTAGCAATCGTCGCGCCAGAGTGCTAATTGTGGGCGGGAAATATGGCTTGGCGCCTTTCCTGTCAAGCAAAGTGCTTAAGGCCTTGGTGAGGCCAATATAGGATGCTGCAACCAAATCAAATTAGAGCCCGGGTTGGAGTTCTCACGTCATCGTTTCGACGTCATTGCTCTGCCTTACGTTTTACGCTTGGTTGCAGGACGGGTGCAGCCCAAGGTGCGGCCCAAGGATATTTCGGGGGAATACGGATGATCGGATCAGGTGACGCGCGCGCGGTTGCGAAATTTGCGACCGTCTCGGCGCTGACGCTTCTGTTGGGTGCGTGCAGCAGCGTCAACCTGCCGTCGCTGTCATCCAACCCGGGGCCCGAGCCGGAGGCGGCGCCGGAAATGCCCGCCACCATCCGTTCCGACGAGATCGTCGGCCGCTGGGGTCTGGCCTCCTATCAGAATCCGGCAGACCGCGCCCGCACCGAGAAGATGGCGCGCGACCAGTGCAAGCAGCCTTACGTGATCGGCGCCGGCCAGTCCGGTGGCGTGGTCATGCATCTCGCCGACCAGGCCACCCCGCAGGAACTGCGTCTGAAGGGCTCGCCGAGCGGCAAGAACTTTATCGGCCCGCCGGGTCCGGCGGGCGGCGAGCAGGACCGCGAGATCGTCTCCTTCGACGGCCGCGTCCTGGTTACCCGCTTCATCGACAAGGACGCCGCCACCCGCTACGGCAACATGGTCTACGTCCGCTGCGCGCCACGGGCGTGAGCCTGTTTTGTCATGCCCCGCGCAGGCGGGGCATCCAGTAATCACCGCTGTCAGTGCCTGTGCCGTGAGTCCGCCGCATACTGGATCGTCCGCCTTCGCGGAAGATGGCGGCGGAGGAGGTGCGGGCGAAAACAAAAACGCCGGCATCGCGCCGGCGTTTCGTTTTGTCTGGTACGACCTAACCGCTCAGCCGAACATCGCGTCGATATCGTCCTGCGAGGCGTGGCCCACGTCGCCGTCGAGCCTCGGGCCGTTGAGCAGGCGGGCATCGCCCTCGCGGGTATCGATGATCGGCGGCGCGTGCGCCTTGATGGCGTCGACACCGCCCCAGATCTCCATCATCGCATTGATGTGCTGCTCGATGAACTTCATCGTGGTCATCACCTTGCTGATGCGCTGGCCGGTGAGGTCCTGGAAGTTGCAGGCCTCGAAGATCGCCACGACGCGCTCCTGGACATCCTCGGCGAGCAGCTTCTGCTGTTCGGGCGAGGCGACCTTGGTCAGCGCGGTGGCGGCCTGGTCGATCGCTTCGGCCGCCTCGAGGATCTGCTGGGTAGCCTCTTCGGTGCCGCCGACGACGGCGCCGAGCTCGCCATTCACCTTGGCCATCTCCTGGCCGTCAAAGCTCTTGCCGTGCAGCACCGCGATCTCGCGCTTGGTGCGATTGATGGCGTCGTGGATCAGGTCGAGCTCGACCTTCAGCTTCTCGCACTGCTCGACCTGCGCGCGATAGGTCTCGAGCAGCGCATGCGCTTCGGCGATCTCGCGCGCCACCGCCGCCTCGGCGGCTTCGGTTGTGACCGGACGCTGGGCATGGACGCCGAGCGCCATCTGCGCGCGGATGGAGCGGAGCTCCGCCATGATCTCCCGATGCATCGGACCGATTTCGCCGCCCTCAACCGTAACCGGTGCCGGCATCGGCATGTCGCCCATAATGGCTTGTTCAACACGAAAACGCTTGCGACTAACTGACATGAGACTATTCCCGCCCCTTCACTCCTGCTGTTCTACGCAGAAGCGATTTAATAGGTAGTTCACGTCGGAATATTTTGCCGCGTGCGTTTCGCGCCGCGCCGCACACCGGCGATTAACCATGTGCATCGCGCATTTAAGCAAAATAAACGCTGATTTTGAAATCCACGCCCGATTACCGGCGTGGTGAATCCAAACGCGGATTCCGTTTACCAAACCGATGCGGTTTTGATTTTGATTGGTCGCATGCCACGGCGCCTTTGGCCGCGTGCAGCTGACGATTGACGAAACAGTACAGAGTACGTCGATGAAGAAAATAGTCTTTGCGCTTATTGCCAGCGCATCCTTCCTGCCTGCCGCGCCACATCAGGCGTTTGCGATTGACGGCGCGCCGCTCGCCCGGCCGACCGTGATCTACTCCTACCAGGCGCCGCCTCAACCGGTGCGCAGGGCTTCCAACCTCGGCGGCGGCTTTATCCAATTCCTGTTCGGCGACGGTCCCGACCAGGGCTACCCGCAATCCTACGAGCAGCAGCCGATGTATCAGCAGCAGCCGGGTTATTACGGCGGACGGCGCATGATGCTGCCGCCGATGGATCCGCAGATGATGCGTCAGGAGGAGGCGGCCGATCCCGCGCAGCGGCCGTTCGATCCTAAATATGAGAAGCAGCTTGTCGATTATGACGGCAGGGAAGCGCCGGGCACGATCGTCGTCGATACCCCGAACAAGTTCCTTTATCTCGTGCAGGCCGACGGCAAGGCGTTGCGCTACGGCATCGGCGTTGGCCGCCCGGGCTTCACCTGGTCGGGCGTCAAGACGATCTCTGCCAAGCGCGAATGGCCGGACTGGACGCCGCCGGCGGAAATGCTGGCGCGTCGCCCCGATCTGCCGCGGCATATGGTGGGCGGTCCGGAAAATCCGCTCGGCGCGCGGGCGATGTATCTCGGCTCCTCGCTCTATCGCATCCACGGCTCGAACGAGCCCTGGACCATCGGCACCAATGTTTCCTCCGGCTGCATCCGCATGCGCAACGAGGACGTCATCGACCTCTACGGCCGCGTCAACGTCGGCACCAGGGTGATCGTGATCTGAGTATCGACGACATGATGCTGTCGTCCCGGGCTTGACCCGGGGCCCATAACCACGAGCGTTCCTGATCTGCGAAGCTGTGGCCGCTTGTTCGCTTCACAACGCAAAGTCGGGGTTATGCGTCCCGGCTTTCGCGGGACGACGAAATGAAACGGCCGCCCGATCGGGCGGCCGTTCTGTTTTCAATCCGCCTGCGGCTTACGCGTAGTCGCTGCCGCCGTCGTCGCCGCCGTCATCGAACCCATCGTCGTCATCGTCGGGACCGTAGCCATCGTCGTCGTTATTGTTGTTGTTATCGTTATTGTTATTGTTGTTATTCGACGCCTGGTCGAAGAAGCCCGCGCGCGAGTCGCTGCTATCGCGGCCGCCGGAGCCGATGTCGTTGACGCCGGCATCGCGCGCAAGATCGCCGCCGGACTGGTCATTGCCCCACGGCTTGTTGTCGCCGAGATTGCCGGAATCCGCGAACGCCTGATGACCGCCGCCGCCGCCCATCAGCCCGCGGATGCTGTTCATCAAGAGCGAGCCACCGACCACGCCGGCGGCTGCCGCCGCCGCCGTGCCGAGGAACGAGCCGCCGCCACCGCCGAACGGACCCGCTTGCGGCGCGCCATAGGGCTGCGGCTGCTGGCCGTAAGGCGGCTGGCCATACGGTCCAGGTCCAGGACCCTGCGCCTGCTGCAGCGCCTGGCCGCTATTCCAGACCGGGCGGCTGCCACCCTCCGGCGGGCGCACCGGCGGAACCGAGCCGCGCGGCTGATTCTGGTTCTGGCCGAAGATCGCATCGCGCATCGAATCGAGGAAGCCGCCGCCTTGGCCCTGCTGCTGCGGTCCACCGCCGAGCTCTGCTTCCAGTTGCTGGATGTGGTCGTTGGCGCGCTTCAGCGCCTCGTCCTGCACCAGCGCGGTCTGCACCAGGGCATAGACGGCATTAGGCGCCTTGCGCAGCCCTTCCGAGATGGCGGCCAGCGCCTCCGGATCACGCGGGGCGCTCTCCAGCCTGGCGAGCCGGTCGAAGAGATCGTCGATCAGTTGGCGTTCTTGCGGGGTCATGGCCTTCTCCATCGCGTCGATTGCGTCGAAGCGCGAAACATGTAGGGCCGCCTTTGTGGCGCAAGGAGTGGGGCAGCGAATTAAATTTGCGTATGCGACAAAACGACCGGCGCGCCTTCAGGCGAGCGTAACATTGTTCGCCGCCAGCAGTTGCGGGAAGTGCTCGCTGCCGAGGTAGGCATGCTCATTTTCGCGCTGGGTCGTCAGGGGATCGAGCTCCTTGAGCATCTCGTCGACGAAGCCGGGATGGCACATCACGAGTCCGCCGTCGGGCAGTCCTTCGAGAAATTGTCGCATCAGGGGACCGAAGTCGGGCGATCCCGAAAAATCATAGGCCCCGGCAAAGGCGGGGTTGAAGGGAATGCCGGCGCGTCGTGCACGCTTCCTGAACTGCGCGCTCAGCGTATCCAGCACAAGTGCCTTCGGCGCGCGCAAGCGCTGCCCAAGAGGCCGGTTGCGTCCGCCCTGGCGCACCCAGGCTTCGGGTGCGGCTTCCTTCACGGCGCGCAAAAAGGCGTCGCGCACCTGTGGAAACAATTGCACGTGTTGGTGCCCGTCGACGAAGTCCGGCGCGCGGCCGAACATGTCCTTGAAGGTTGCAAGCTGCTCGACGAGCTCGGCATGGATCATCTCGCGATCGAGCCGCCGGAGCAGGCCGGCGCGCAACATTTTCGGGAACGGCAGGAACAGCCCGCCATTGACGGGCCGGAAATGCATGGTCAGCGGACGAAACGGCGCGCTCAGCGTCGCATGCAGCCCGACCGCGCAACGCGGGCTCTCGGCGGCAACGCTCTTGAGCGCCGCCACTTCGTCGCGGCCGATCGCCGCGCCCACCACCATCACCGAGGTCGCATTGAGACGGCCGCGTGCGATGAGATCGCGAATGCCGCGGTTGACGCCCTCGCTCAATCCGTAATCGTCGGCGCAGAGCCAGATCCGGCGCGGCTGCGCGGCGTCATTCATTCGGCCGCGGTCCGTTCGCTGCCGGCGGCAGTCGTATCGGTGTTCGCGCGTTTTTCACTATGCTCGGCGACGAAATAGATCGGCCGTGCCTTCAACTCTGAAAGGATCTTGCCGATATATTCGCCGAGGACGCCGATCATGATGAGCTGGACGCCGCCGATCGTCATCAACCCGATCACGAGTGAGGGATAGCCGGGTACCTGCTTGCCGGTCGTGAAGACCTCCCACAGGATCGACAGCCCGAACAGGAAGGCCGCGGTCGCCAGCAGCACGCCAAGCAGGCTCGCGAAGCGCAGCGGCGCCACCGAGAACGACGTCAGTCCTTCGATCGACAGGCCGATCAGCCGCGTCGCGCTGAAGGTGGTGACGCCATGCGCGCGCGGCGCCGGCTCGTAGTCGACCCTGATCTGGCGGAAGCCGATCCAGCTTGCCAATCCCTTGAAGAAGCGGTTGCGCTCGGGCAATTGCCGCAGCGCCGCCACCGCGCGCGGCGACAAGAGGCGGAAGTCGCCGGCATCTTCGGGGATCTTCTGGCGCGCGCCCCAGTTGATCAGCGCGTAGAAGCCGTGCACCGCAAACCTGCGCAGGAACGGTTCGTTGTCGCGATGCGCCTTCGCGGTATAGACGACGTCGTAGCCGTCATCGATCCAGTGCGAGACCAGTTTCTCGACCAGGCTGGGGGGATGCTGGCCGTCGCCGTCCATGAACAGCACCGCGCCGCGCCGGGCATGGTCGAGACCGGCCATCAGCGCCGCCTCCTTGCCGAAATTGCGCGACAGCGAGACTATCTGGACATCCAGCGTATCGGCGGAAAGCGAGCGCGCGATCGCAAGGGTGTCATCCTTGCTGCCGTCGTCGACATACACGACCTCGCAAGCGAGCCCATGGCGATCCTTCAGCGTCCGCGCCAGCCCGATCAATCGTTCGTGCAGCAGCGCGAGCCCAGCAGCCTCGTTATAAACGGGAACGACGATCGACAACCCTTTCGCCGCAGCATTCGCCGCGGTGGTGGTCAGGCCGGAAACGTCAGAGCCCAGCGTCATCGATCAGGTTCCAGGTTCTTGATCATGATCCGATTCGACGGAATCGGAGCATGCTCTCATCTCTTGTCTGAGCATGATCTCTGCGGAAAACCGGCTTCCACTTTTCCGGATCATGCTCGAAAACATATGGTACCGCCCGGTAGCTGTCGCCAAGATGAACGAGCGTGCGGCGTCATTGCCGCAGGAACGCCTCGAGCCGGGCGAACAACGGGTTCTCGCGGTCGAAGACATAGTCGAGCGAGACCACCGACACCGTATCGGCGCCGTGCTCGCGCAGGAAGCTGCCGAGCGCATAGAGATGGGCTGGTGGGCAGTGCAGCGTCAGCATGCCGGATGAGGTCGGCCCGCCGAACGGGGCGATCACGCCGAAGCGGTTGTGGGCTTCCGCGAGCAATGCTGCATCGCATCCTTTGAAGCGGGTGCGGACCTCGCGATATTTGTTTGCCCGGGCGCGGGCGGCGATGTGATCCAGGATGACGCGCGCGGCTTCGCGGGCCTCGGTCGACCAGTCGGCATCCTTCGAGGCGACGAGGTTGGCCTGGCTGCGCAGGATCACGCCGTCGTCGAGTACCTTCAACCCGTTGGCGGCGAGCGTCGCGCCGGTCGTGGTGATGTCGACGATCAGTTCCGCGGTGCCGACCGCGGGCGCACCCTCGGTCGCGCCGGCGCTCTCCACGATGCGATAGTCGAGGATGCCGCGGGAGGCGAAGAAGGTGCGCGTCAGGTTGATGTACTTGGTCGCGATCCGCATCCGCCGGTGATGTTGCTCGCGGAATCCGATAGTGACGTCGTCAAGATCGGCCATGGTACGGACGTCGATCCAGGCCTGCGGCACTGCAACCACCACATTGGCGTAGCCGAAGCCGAGGCCGTCGATCAGGTGCACGCGCTTGTCGGCGTCGGCGATGCTCTCGCGCACGAGGTCCTCGCCGGTGACGCCGAGATGCACCATGCCCCGCGCGAGCTGCGAGGCGATCTCGCTCGCCGAGAGATAGGCGATCTCGACATTGTCCAGCCCCGCGATGGTGCCGCGATAATCGCGTGCGCCGCCGGGTTTGGACAGCGTCAATCCTGCGCGGGCGAAAAACGCCTCGGCGTTTTCCTGCAGGCGTCCTTTCGACGGGACGGCGAGAACGAAGGGCGCGCTCATGCCTTGCCTCCGCGGAGAGGCTTGCCATGTTGCGTCAGCGTCTCGATCCAGACGGAGAAGCCGACCGCCGGAATCGGCTCGACCGAGCCGAGCTGCGTCATCAATCCATCATAGCGGCCGCCGGCGACCAGCGGCTCGGCGCCGTTGCCCTTGGCGTGCAATTCGAACTCGAAGCCGGTGTAGTAATCAAGCCCGCGCCCGAACGAGGTCGAGAAGCGCGTCTTGCTGGTATCGATGCCGCGCGCGGCCATGAAACCGACGCGGCGTTCGAGCTCGTCGATCGCGCCGGAGAGGTCGAGCCTGGCGTCCTCAGCCAACGCGCGCAGTTGCGCGATGGCGTCGTCCGGCTCGCCCGCGATCGACAGGAAGCGCTTGATGGTGGCGATGGCGTCGCGCGGCAGCGCGCCGGCCTTCAGCGTTGATTGTTCGAGGAAACGGTCGGCGATCTCGGCGACGGTGCGGCCGCCGACATTGGTGGCGCCGGCGATCGACATCAGGTCGGTGACGAGCGCCAGCGCCGCCTTGCGGTCGGAGCCGGCAAGGGCCGCCAGCACACCCTGATATTCGTTGCGGCCGTGACCGCCCGCCAGCGTCAGCCGCTCGATGTCCTCGGTGAGGTTGACCTTGCGGTTGAAATCCTTGATCAGGCGGCGGCGCCACACCGGGTAGAGCCCCAGCGTCTCGATCAGCGCGTTGAACAGGGCGACGTCGCCGGTGCGGATCTCGACGTCGGTCAGTCCAAAGGCCGCCGTCGCCTCCAGCGCCAGCGCCAGCATCTCGGCATCCGCCGCGGCGCGGTCCTGCCGGCCGAATGATTCGATGCCGGCCTGCAGGAACTCGCTGGGCTGGCCGTCGCGATAGCGGAATACCGCGCCGAGATAGCTGAAGCCGGCCGGCTTTCCGGCCTCTGATGAGGTGAGGTAATCGCGTGCCACCGGGATGGTCAGGTCTGGGCGCAGGCACAGTTCCTCGCCGCCGGGATCGGTGGTGAGGTAGAGGCTCTTGCGGATACCCTCGCCGGAGAGGTCCAGGAACGGCTCGGCCGGCTGCAGGATCGCCGGCTCGGACCTGATGTAACCGGCCTGCGCAAATGACAACAGCAGCGCGTCCGCCCATGCGGCGGAGGAGGCGGCACCGCGTGTGGTGGCGGTTACGGTCATCTCGACGTCCAAATAGCCCGAAAACGGGTTCCCGAAGTGGCACAAGGGTTTGCCGCCGAGCCCTTAGCACGGCAAAAGCGTTGTTTCGACCGGCATCGGCCAAATCGCTTAACGAGCGCGTAGCCCGGGTGGAGCGAATGCGCAACCCGGGACACCTGCCTCAGCGTTTTCCGGCGGTCCCCGGGTTACGCTGGCGCTCCACCCGGGCTACGGCGCTTTGGGCGCCAGTCCCCGAGCGCCGCCTGCACCAGGGCCAGCGCGGCGACGCCTGCGGTGTCCGCGCGCAGGATCCGCGGCCCCAGCGACAGCCGGAGGGTCTTGGGCTGGCGCAGGAGCAGCGTGCGCTCCTCCTCGGCAAACCCGCCCTCCGGGCCGATCAGGACGTCAATGCCATCAGTGGCGGCCCCCTGCTCCAGCGCCTGCAGGGGATCGCCGACGTCGGCGGCCTCGTCGCAGAACACCAGGAGCCGGTCGCCCGAGCGCTCTGTCAGGAAGCGTTCGAGCGGGACGGGATCGGCAACTCCGGCGAGGGCGGTGATCCCGCATTGCTCGGCCGCCTCGATCACATTCGCGCGCATCCGCTCGCCGTTCACCCGCGAAACCTGGGTGAAGCGGGTCAGGACCGGCTGCAGGCGTGAGGCACCCATCTCGACCGCCTTCTGCACCATGTAGTCGAGCCGGGCGTGTTTCAGCGGCGCGAAGACGTAGGCGATGTCAGGCAGGCGATCCTGCGGCCGGGTTTGGCGGTGGATGGTCAGCATGTCCGCCCGCTTGCGGCCGCTCAGCTCGGCCTGCCATTCGCCGTCGCGGCCATTGAACACCAGGATGGCGTCGCCGGCCTTCAACCGTAATACGTTACCGAGATAGTTGCTCTGATCGCGGTCCAGCGCGACGGTTTCGCCCGCCTGCAGGGGCGCATCGACGAACAGGCGAGGGCCGCGAAAGTCGTAGTCCGGCATAAGTTAATGTTCCGTCGTCACGCGACTCGACCGCGCTTTTAGCCTAAAGCGCTAGAATCCGTAGCTTATTTTTGATCAACGGCGCGACGTGACGCCGCGCTGTTGCCCCAATCCACGGGTTGTTAAGGATCGGCTGGAATCGTAAAAAGCCGCATGGACATTGTGCTTCGTTTGGAAGCCGGCTGCCGGAGAAATACCCCTGATGACCCGCCTGATGGTGTCGCTGACGGTCGCCGCCGTGGTGCTCCACGCCGGCCAGGCTTTTGCGCAGGGCGCGTTTCCAGCGCCGCTGCCCGGTCGGCAGGCCGCAGCGCCTGCTAACGCTTCGCCCTTCCCGCCGGTGAACGGCGCTCCGTCCGCGTCGATCGGCGCGCCTTCGGCCTTCCCGAGCCAGGGTGCGGCGCCGATCATGGGTGGCGGCGGTGGTGGTGGTGGTGCCGGGTTTGCGCCGCCGGCGCCCCCGAGCGGGGGCGCGGGCCCGTCGGATGCCTGCATGAAGGGCTTCATCCCCTTGCGCGAGGAGACCGAGCGGCGCGGCAAGCTGATCAAGGTCGCCGGTGAAAAGAAGGCTGGACCGGACGAGGCCTGCAAGCTGATCGGCAATTACAGCCAGGCCGAGCTGAAGATGATGAAATACGTCAAGGAGAACTCGGCGAAATGCGGAATTCCGCCGCAGATCCTCGAACAGCTCCAGAACGGCCACAAGAACACCGAGACGATGCAGAAGAAGGTCTGCGCGGTGGCCCAGCAGATGGCAACGCAACAGGCGCGCGGGCCGGCCGGCCCGACCTTGAGCGAAGTGCTCGGGTCCGCCTCCGCGCCCGAAGCCGTTCCGACGCGCAAGGGCGGCAGCACCTTTGACACGCTGAACGGCAACGTGCTGTCGCGATGAGCGACGTCACCGCCCGTGTTGCCGATGCGACCGGCAACTGGGTCGACACCCACGCGCCGCCCTGGTCGCGGCCTTACCTGCGTCTCTCCCGCTTCGACCGGCCGATCGGCTCGTGGCTGTTACTCATGCCGTGCTGGTGGTCGGCGGCGCTTGCCGCCGGCGTCGCGCATAACCTGCACCAGCTCCCGCTTGTCATCGTTCTGTTCTTCATCGGCGCCTTCGTGATGCGCGGGGCCGGCTGCACCTGGAACGACATCACCGACCGCAATCTCGATGCGAAGGTGGAGCGGACGCGGTCGCGGCCGATCCCGGCGGGGCAGGTGAGCGTGACGCAGGCGCTGATCTTCCTGGTCGCCCAGGCGCTGATCGGCCTTGCAGTGCTGCTGCAGTTCAATCGTTTTGCAGTCGCGACCGGCATCGCCTCGCTCGTCATCGTCGCGGTCTATCCGTTCATGAAGCGCATCACCTGGTGGCCGCAGGTCGTGCTCGGGCTCGCCTTCTCCTGGGGCGCGCTGATGGGATTTGCCGTTATCCTCGATCGCATCGATCTGACCGCGCTTGCGCTCTACGCCGGCTCAATCTCCTGGGTGATTGGCTACGACACCATCTATGCGCATCAGGACGCCGAGGACGATGCGCTGATCGGCATCAAGTCGACCGCGCGCCTCTTCGGTGCGGCCACGCACAAGGCGCTCGTGGTGTTCTATTCGCTCGCGGTAGTCCTGATCGGCACGGCGCTCGTGCTGGCGGGCGCGTGGATAGCCGCCTGGATCGGCCTCGCCGCCTTCGCGACGCATCTGGCGATCCAGATAAGGCGCCTCGACATCAGTGATCCCGTGCTGTGCCTGCGCGTCTTCAAGTCCAACCGCGACGCCGGCCTCATCCTGTTCGCCGGCCTGCTGATTGATGCCGCGATGCGCTGACTTTGTAGGATGGGTAGAGCGAAGCGAAACCCATCATTCGCGCGACCGCTATCGAAGTTGATGGGTTTCGCTTCGCTCTACCCATCCTACAAAGCTCTACTACGAATTCTCGCTCAATCCCGCGCGATGATCTCGCGTTCGCCGCGATGGACGTTCTCCGCGTCAAGCGGACCGCCACGGCGGCGGCGTACCAGGAAGCGCGGGCGGCGCGTGTGGATGACGTTGCGGCGCCTTCGCCGGGCCGCAGGCTCGCGCGGGGCTCGCTCGCTCAGCTGCGGCAGGCGGAGCACGTCGCTCCAGATCTGCCAGGCGCTTTCGATCTCCTCGCGGTCGGAACTGACGCCAAGCGGAATCGCGAGCGCCGGATCGCGGTGGACGAGCGTCAGCATCTGCTCGTCGCCCAAGTCGCGCATTGCGACGCCGATGAAGTCGCTGACGCGAATATTGACGGCCATGCGCATGCCTTTGACAGCACGGCGCAGGACGACACGTTCGCGATGAAGTTCAACCTGCCGCATGCCACCGTCCGCGCGGACATCCTGCGCATGGAAGCTGAGCGGAAGAGAAAGCGGGTCGAGCCGCTGTACACGGCCCGACCCGGCGGGATTGAGCCCGCCTGTTGCTGTTTGACGCCTCACGGCTTTATCTCCCCGCCGGGATTATGTTCCCGGTCGATGCGCGAGACCTTAGCGCAGCCGTTTCCCGATCAGCTTAAAAAGGCTGGTTAAGGAGAGGTCAAAGGCGCGCATGCTTGACAAGACCTTGCCGTGCTCAAGCAATTCTTCTTCATCGCGCGGCAAGACGCTTGAAATCGCTGCAAATCCGGCACATCTGGAGAGTTTGGCGCTCCGCGTTCCATCTACCCCTCAATGTCGGGAATTTGTTCGTGAACCCTTCACCATCGTCTGCCGAAAAATCCGCGACCGACCTGTTCGACCAGTCGGCCTTGAGTGAACTGGCGCAGCGCCTCGTCGAAGCGGCCAGGCGCGCCGGCGCGGATGCTGCAGATGCGATCGCGGTGCGCGGCGTTTCGCAAAGCGTCGAGGTGCGCGACGGGCGCGTCGAGGAGTCCGAGCGCTCCGAGGGTGACGATGTCGGTTTGCGCGTGCTGGTCGGTCAGCGCCAGGCGGTGGTCTCGACCAATGATGTCTCCGGCGACGGCATCGCCAAGCTTGCCGAGCGCGCGGTCGCGATGGCGCGCGTTGCGCCCGACGACAAATATGTCGGGCTTGCGGACCCCGCGCTGCTCGCGCGTGACTTCCCCGATCTCGACCTGCTCGATCGCAACGTGCCCTCGACCGCGGAACTCGAACGCCGCGCCACCGAGGCGGAAGCGGCGGCGCTTGCGGTCAACGGCGTGACGAAATCCGGCGGCGCGTCGGCTTCTTCCGGCATCGGCGGCATGGTGCTGGTGACCTCGACCGGCTTCCACGGCTCCTATCTGCGCTCCAGCCACGGCATCTCGACGACCGCGATCTCAGGCGAGGGCACCGGCATGGAGCGCGACTACGATTTCACGAGCGCGTTGCATGCATCCGACCTCGCTTCGCCTGCAAGCGTCGGCCGCAAGGCGGCCGAGCGCGCGGTGGCGCGCACCAATCCGCGCAAGGTCGAGACCTGCAAGGTGCCCGTCGTCTACGATCCTCGCGTCGCGAACTCGCTCGTCGGCCATCTCGTCGGCGCCATCAACGGCGCATCGATCGCGCGCAAGACCAGTTTCCTGAAGGATCGACTCGGCCAGCAATTGTTCGCCAGCAACATCCGCATCATCGACGATCCCTCGCGCGTGCGCGGCCTGCGCTCGCAGACCTTCGATGCCGAAGGCGTCAAGGTGAAGAAGACGGCCCTGATCGATGACGGCGTTCTCACCACCTGGCTGCTCGATTGCGCCACCGCGCGCGAACTCGGCATGGTCACGACAGGACATGCGCATCGCGGCGTCTCCTCGGTGCCGTCGCCGGGGGCCTACAATCTGCATCTCGAACCCGGCTCGGCGACGCCGAAGGAACTGATCGCCGACATCAAGCAGGGTTTTTACGTCACCGACCTGATCGGTTCGGGCGTCAACGGCGTGACCGGCGACTATAGCCGCGGCGCCTCGGGTTTCTGGATCGAGAACGGCGAGATCACCTATGCGGTCAGCGAAGTGACCATCGCGGGCCATCTGCTGGCGATGTTCAAATCACTGGTCGCCGCGAACGATCTGGAATTCCGCTACAGCGTGAATGCGCCGACCTTGCGCATCGAGGGACTGACGCTTGGCGGACGCTGATACGGACGACGGGATTCTGGCGCGTGACGCCGCCCTGCTTGCGGAGACGGTGCGGGACGCGGGGGCGCTGGCGTTCTCGCTGTTTCGCACCGAGTTGAAGAACTGGACCAAGGGCGCCTCATCGCCGGTGTCGGAGGCCGATATCGCGGTCAACGACCTGCTGGAGCAGCGCCTGCGCTCGGCGACGCCCGATTACGGCTGGCTGTCGGAAGAGAGCGCGGACGACCAGGCGCGGCTTGGCAAGCGCCTGGTGTGGATCGTCGATCCGATCGACGGCACCCGTTCCTATCTCGCCGGGCGCGAGGACTGGTGCGTCAGCGTGGCGCTGGTTGAAAATGCCTCGCCCGTGCTGGCGGCGGTATTCGCGCCCGCCAGCGAGGAGTTCTTCTTCGCGGCGCGCGGCCAGGGCACCACGCGCAATGGCATTGCGGTGCGCGCGGCCGCGGGCACAGATCTCGATTTCTCCCGCGTCGCCGGCCCGAAGCCGCTAGTGCAGCGATTGAGCCCTTCAACGCACGAGATCACGCTGCATCCGCGAATCGGTTCGCTGGCGCTCAGACTATGCCGGGTTGCGCATGGCGCGCTCGATGCGGCCTTCGCCGGCGGCAATAGTCATGATTGGGACCTTGCGGCGGCGAATTTGATCGTGCAGGAAGCGGATGGTAAGATGACTGCGCTCTCGGGGGATGCGATTGAGTATAATCGCCGGGAGCTGGCCCATGGGGTGCTGGTGGCGGCGGGACATGATCGTCATGCACGTATTGTCGAGCATTTTCGCAACCGCCCGTTGCACTGATCGCCTCGCGCCACAGGACTTCCCTGCCGGGCATCTCATCAGGAAAAACAATTATGTCAGATAGTGCCCAGCCGCAGCAATTATTGCATCTCGTCATCGGTGGCGAGCTGACCGACCTCCAGCACAACACCTTCAAGGATCTCGATCAAGTCGAGATCGTCGGCGTATATCCGAACTACGCCAGCGCCCACGTGGCCTGGAAGGCGAAGGCGCAGCAGACCGTGGACAACGCCCACATGCGCTATTTCATCGTTCACCTCCATCGGCTGCTCGATCCGGGTCAAGACACAAAGCCCTCCCTTTGAAACGGCTGATTCGCGATTTTCTGCGCAGCGGCCTCGTGCAGCGTGCGCTGGGCCTGCTTGCGGCCGAGTATCTGCGGCTGGTCTGGCTGACCAACAGATTCAGCTTTGAGCCGCCTGATGTCTACGAGCAGGTAGAACCGCAGATGCCCTGCATCTTCGTGTTCTGGCATGGCCAGCACCTGATGACGCCCTTCATCCGGATCAGGGGAAACCACCGGGCCAAGGTCCTGATCTCCCGGCATCGCGACGGCGAGTTCAACGCGATTGCGGCCGAGCGGCTCGGCGTCGGCACCATCCGGGGGTCGGGCGACCATTCCGGCAGTTTCCATCGCAAGGGCGGCGTCGGCGCCTTCAAGGAGATGCTGCGGGCGCTGGAGGAGAAGTGGAACGTCGCGACCACGGCCGATGTGCCCAAGCGCGCCCGGGTCGCCGGTCTCGGCGCGATCATGCTGGCCCGCGAGTCGGGCCGGCCGATCATGCCCTTTGCCATGGTGACCAGCCGGTTTATCCGGTTGAAAAACTGGGATTCCACCACCATTAATTTGCCATTCGGAAGGGGCGCATTGGTGGGCATCGATTCCGTGGAGGTGCCGCCCGACGCCGACGCCGAGACGATGGAAACGCTGCGGCTCAGGGTGGAGGCCTTGCTGAACGAAGCGACCCGAAAGGCCTATGCCGCCGTCGGGCGTCCGGAGGGAGCTCTTGGCTAACTCGCTGCCGATGACGTTGCGGGTCTACCAAAGACTGTCGTCCGCGATGGTGCCGCTCGCGCCAGCGCTGATCCGGCGGCGGCTGAAGCTCGGCAAGGAGGATCCGGCCCGGGTCGGCGAACGGCGCGGCGTCAGCGCCGATGTGCGGCCGCACGGGCCGCTGGTCTGGATCCACGGCGCCAGCGTCGGCGAGGTGCTGGCGGCGGCGGCGCTGATCGAGAAACTGCGCGAGCTCAATTTGCGCATCCTGCTCACCTCCGGCACCGTCACCTCGGCGGCGATCGTTGCCAAGCGTTTTCCGCCCGACGTCATCCATCAATACGTGCCCTATGATTCCCCGCGCTATGTTGCGCGCTTCCTCGATCACTGGCGGCCGTCGCTGGCGCTGTTCATCGAATCGGATCTGTGGCCGAACCTGATCATTTCGAGCTCCGCGCGCCGCCTGCCGATGGTGCTGATCAACGGACGGATGTCGCAGCGCTCGTTTCCGCGCTGGCAGCGGATGTCGAACACGATCTCGGCCTTGCTCGATCGCTTCGATATCTGCCTGGCGCAGTCGAGAATGGACGCCGAACGCTTTGCGGCGCTCGGCAGCCGCAACGTCGTCATCACCGGTAACCTCAAGCTCGACGTCGCGGCGCCGCCGGCCGATCCTGCCAAGCTGGAGCGGCTGATGGCGGTGACGCGCGGCCGGCCGATCGTGGTCGCGGCCTCCACCCATCCTGGCGAGGAAGAGCAGCTCGTGGAAGCGCATCGCGCGCTGGCGGGATTCTTCCCCTCGCTGCTCACGGTGATCGTGCCGCGACACCCGGATCGCGGCGAGGCGGTCATGCGCGTCGTCGAGGCGGGCGGCCTGCACGGTGCCCTGCGGTCGCGCGAGGAGCTGCCGGTCGCGACCACCGATGTCTATGTTGCCGATACCATGGGCGAGCTTGGCCTGTTCTATCGGCTGGCGCCGATCGTGTTCATGGGTGGCTCCCTTGTTCCGCACGGCGGTCAGAACCCGATCGAGGCCGTGAAGCTCGGCGCCGCGATCGTGCACGGCCCGCACGTCTTCAATTTCACCGACGTTTATGAGGCGCTCGACCGTGCCGGCGGCGCGCGACGCGCCGAGACGCAGGAAGCATTGGTGAAGCAGCTTGGCCAGTTGCTGGACGATGCCAGGGCGCGCGAAGCCTCGCTGGGCGCCGCCGAACATGTGGTGCAGCAGCTCGGCGGCGCGCTTGAGCGAACACTTGTGGCGCTCGAACCGTATCTCCTGCAGTTACGGATCGAGATGGAGCCGCCAATGCGTGAGCCGGCCTTCTGGCACGGTCCGGCTTCCTGGAAATCGCATCTGTTGCAGCCGCTGGCCGCGCTCTATGGCGCCATCGCCGCCAGGCGCCTGCAGCGTAAGGGTATCGACGCCGGCATTCCCGTGATCTGCGTCGGCAATTATCACACGGGCGGCGCCGGCAAGACGCCGACCGTGCTGGCGCTGGCGAAACTGTTGCGCGAACTCGGGGAAGTGCCGGTCGTGCTTAGCCGCGGCTATGGCGGCCAACTACGCGGGCCGGTGGAGGTCGATCGTTCCAGGCATTCCGCCGTCGATGTCGGCGACGAACCGTTGATGCTGGCCGAGCGGCTGCCGGTCGTGGTCGCGCGCGATCGCGCCGACGGCGTCGCGCTGGTGAAGTCGCTGGGAGCGAGCGTGCTGGTGATGGATGACGGCTTCCAGAACCCGGCGGTCGTCAAGGATGCCTCTATCATCGTGATCGACAGCCACCGCGGCCTCGGCAATGGAAAAGTGTTTCCTGCCGGCCCGTTGCGCGCGCCGCTGGGGCCGCAGATTGCGCGCACCGATGCGCTCGTCGTGGTCGGCGACGGCACTGCTGTAAGGATGCTGGCGACCGAGATGACCGTGCGCGGAAAGCCGGTGCTGGCGGCGCGGCTGCGGCCGGATGATACATCGCTTGCGTCGCTGCAGGGCAGGCGCGTGCTCGCCTTCGCCGGCATCGGCGATCCCGCGCGCTTCTTCAACACTCTCAGGAGGAGCGGCGTCGACGTTATCAGGGAGAGCGCCTTCCCTGATCACCACGTGTTCTCGAAGGCCGACATTGATGGCCTGTTGTCGGAGGCGAGGCGCGACGGCCTGACATTGGTGACCACGGAAAAGGATCTGGCGCGGCTCAAGGAGCGTGGAGAGTTGCCTGTCTGGGCGCAGGCAGTCGTGCCGTTCGCGGTGACCCTGGAGTTCGAGGATGGAGCAGCGTTGCGCAAATTCGTCTCAGACAGCCTGTCCAGGGCGCGAAAAAACGTTCGGTAGCTGACGTCCTTTTCGTAGCCCGGGTGGAGCGAAGCGCAACCCGGGACATCCCGTCAGCGTCAAGAGCGGCCCCGGGTTACGCTGGCGCTCCACCCGGGCTACGGCAGCGCTATCCCTGCTGCTTCAGGGCAGCGGGAAAGTGGCGCTGCAGCACCGCGGTCGGGGTCGCATAGGCCTCCTGCAGATCGACGCTCCAATATTTCAGTTCGTCCAGCGGGATCCGTACGTCCGTGATGGCGCACCGCACATAGGTTCCCGGCGAGATCACGCGGAAATCGCCATCCAGATATTGCACCTGCGCTTCGCCATGACCCGAGGGACCGAATTTGTTCAGCACTACGAAACTCTCCGCCCGGCCTTAACCCGAGGCCTCGTTGGGGTTGCGGTTCATACCTACCATAAATAGGCTGTAATGTCCGCAGGTTAAACCACCGACTTGTGATGAATTGCGGCCAGACTGCATGATAGTTTCATAAGTGTGGTCCGCTCGGTTCAGCAGCGCCACCATGATCCGGCCAATTGAGATGCGATTTTTGTCAGCAGCCATTTTCCTGACGCTCGTTGCCGTGGCTTCCGCCGCGACGGCAGCGCCGCTGCCCGCCCCGCACCAGGTCGATATTCCCGCCAGCAATCTCACATTGCATGCGCAGCTCTACAAACCCGAAGGCAATGGCCCGTTTCCGACCGTGATTGCGCTGCATGGCTGCGGCGGCCTCACCGGGCGTTCGGAGCCGATCTTGCCGCGCTATCGCGATTGGGCGGAGCAATTGCTCAGGGCCGGCCATGCCGTGCTGTTGCCCGACAGCTACGGCTCGCGCGAGGTCGGCCCGCAATGTCGCGTCAAGGAGCGGGAACGGCACGTGCTGGCGCGCCGCGAGCGCGTCGCCGATATCATTGCGGCCCGGCAATGGCTGATGCAGCAGCCCTGGGTGGCGCATCAGCGCATCAGCCTGATCGGCTGGGCCAATGGCGCCAGCGCGCTGTTGTGGGCCGTGCGGCCGCAACTTCTGTCGCGCGGCGCCGAGCCGGATTTCCGCTCGGCGATTGCGTTCTATCCGGATTGCCGGCTGTCCTCCAGGCTCGGCTGGAGTTCACGCGTGCCGACGCTGGTCATGATCGGCGCCAACGACGATGTCAGCTCACCGCCGGCCTGCCACCAGATGGTCGACGGCGCACGCGGCCGCAGCGCGCTAGCGCGGATCATCGTCTATCCCGGTGCCTATCACGACTTCGATCTGGCGAACCTGCCGCTGCATGCGATCACTGGCGCGCCCGACGCCGCGGTACCCGAAGTCGGCCACGTTGGCACCGACGCAGAAGCGCGCACCGACGCGCAAAAGCAGGTCGCCGCCTGGCTCGCGCGCTGAGGCGTGATGCGATTTGGCTAATCGGCCGCGGGTTCGATTCACCTGTTCCGCTTGCGGGAGAGGCATAGGCCGCCTTTGGCGGCCGTTCCTAAGAGACGCCGAAGCGAAGCTTCGGCTATGGCGTAGCGCCGGGTGAGGGCTTTCTCCACTCGGGGAGTCCCAATGCGGAGACACCCTCACCCCGCCCCTCTCCCGCAAGCGGGAGAGGGAGAACCCCCACCTCCCTTTCATCAAACCTTGCCGCGAAGCGGCCTTTTGAAGTCACCTCGCCCGCTTGCGGGAGAGGTCGGCGCGTAGCGCCGGGTGAGGGCTCTCTCCCCACGATCGAACAGTGTGACTCGGACTATAAAACTAGAACAGGCTGCCCTGGTCGACGGGCTTGCCCACCCGCTTCGGCGCAGGCTTCGGCTCCCGCGTGACCGGCTTTGGCTGAGGCGTCGGCGCTGCGGCGGCAGGGCGATCGCCGTCGGCGGTGGCGGCCACGCGGCCGTCGGCGAACTCGATCGACAGCTGTGCATTCGGACCGACGCTGGCCGCGGCATGCACCGGATGTCCTGCTTCGTCGCGTACCAGCGCAAAGCCGCGCGCAAGCACGCTACGATAGGAGAGGGCCGCCAGCAATTTCTCGCTCTGGCCGACGCGCGCGTCGAGGCGCTGCAGCAGCGTGACCATGGCGCGCTGCGCCCGCTCGGCGAGCCGATGGGTGCGTTCGCGCTGCCGTGCGATCGCGTTGCGCTGCGCCTGGGCATTGGCGAGCTTGGACGCCTTGAAGCGAACTTCCAGCCCCGCAAAGCGCTCGCGCCGGCTGCGCAGCAGTGAGCGCGCCGAGAGCGCGATCCGCTCGCCCGACACGGTCAGGCGCTGCCTCGCATGCGAAATCTGCCCGTGCAGCACGCGCAGCGTCAGCCGGCCGCTGGTGGAGGCAAAGCGGCGGAAATGCGCGTGCGTGTTGGCCTTCAACCCGCGCGGCAACGCTGCACCGAGGTGATCCAGTCTCTGCCGCGGGATCGCCAAGAGCTCGCTCGGCGCTGGCAGCGCGCGCGCCGCGGCCCGCAATTCGTTGCGGCGGGCCTCTTGGCCGCGCTGCCAGCACACGGACACGCGCCTAGCCAATGCTGCGACCTCGGCGAGCAGTTCGCTGCGCACCGGCACCGCCATTTCGGCGGCAGCCGTCGGCGTCGGCGCGCGCTTGTCGGCGGCGAAATCGATCAGCGTGATGTCGGTCTCGTGGCCGACCGCCGAGATCAGCGGGATCATGCTGTCGGCGGCGGCGCGGACCACGATCTCCTCGTTGAACGACCAGAGGTCTTCCAGCGAACCGCCGCCGCGCGCCACGATCAAAAGGTCCGGCCGCGGAATCCTTCCGCCTTCGGGCAGAGCGTTGAAGCCGCGGATCGCAGCGGCAACCTGCTCGGCGGAGCCGTCGCCCTGTACCTTCACCGGCCACACCAGCACCCGGCGCGGAAAGCGGTCCTCCAGCCGATGCAGGATATCGCGGATCACGGCGCCGGTCGGCGAGGTGACGACGCCAATCACTTCCGGCAGCCAGGGCAAGAGCTGCTTGCGCGCCTCGTCGAACAGGCCTTCGGCGGCGAGCTTCTTCTTGCGTTCCTCCATCAGCGCCATCAGCGCGCCGATGCCGGCCGGCTCCAGCGACTCGATCACGATCTGGTATTTGGAGGAGTTCGGATAGGTCGTGAGCTTGCCGGTTGCGATGACCTCGAGCCCCTCCTGGGGCTTGAAGCGCATGCGGGCGTGGGCGAACTTCCAGATCACCGCCTCGATCTTGGCGTTCTCGTCCTTCAGCGCAAAATAGCAATGGCCGGAGGAATGCGGGCCCCGGAAGCCCGTGATCTCGCCGCGGACCCGGACATGGCCGAACCGGTCCTCCACCGTTCGCTTCAGCGCGGAGGACAGTTCCGAGACGGTGAATTCGGGCGCATTGAGCAGATTCGGTGCGGCGGTCATCACTTGTTAGAATCGGGCTTTTCGGGCCCCGGTGCAAGGTCCCGGAGTGCTAACCAGGCCGTCAGGCCACATATCCACATCGGACCCCAGCCATTCCTTGCGGCGGCGCGATGCCGTGCTAAACGGTCGGGCTACGGCGCGGCAACCCTTAATTCTGACTGCAATCGCATGAACATTCTCCTGATCGGTTCCGGCGGCCGCGAACATGCCCTGGCGTGGAAGATCGCCGCCTCTCCGCTGCTGACAAAGCTGTGGTGCGCCCCGGGCAATGCCGGGATCGCGCGCGAGGCCGAATGCGTGGCGCTCGACGTGGCCGATCATTCCGCCGTGATTGAATTCTGCCGGCGCAACGCCGTCGATCTCGTCGTGATCGGTCCGGAGATTCCGCTCGCGGCGGGGCTCGTCGACGATCTCGCCGCCGCCGGCATTAAGGCATTCGGCCCGAGCAAGTCCGCGGCCCAGCTCGAGGGGTCCAAGGGGTTCACTAAGGATCTCTGCCGCGAGTTCGACATTCCGACCGGCGCTTACCGCCGCTTTGACAATGCCGATGATGCGCTTGCCTATGTGCGGGCGCAGGGCGCGCCAATCGTGGTCAAGGCGGATGGCCTCGCCGCCGGCAAGGGCGTCGTGGTTGCCAAAACGCTGGGCGAGGCGGAAGCCGCCATCGCGATGATGTTCGAGGGCGCGTTCGGCTCGGCCGGCGCAGAGGTCGTAATCGAGGAGTTCCTGTCCGGCCGCGAGATCAGCTTCTTCGCGCTCTGCGACGGCGAGACCGCGATTCCGCTCGCCTCCGCGCAGGACCACAAGCGCGTGTTCGATCACGATGAGGGGCCGAACACCGGCGGCATGGGCGCCTATTCGCCGACGCCGTTCGTGACGCCTGAAATCCACGACCAGATCATGGCGCGGATCATCCTGCCGACCGTTGCCGGCATGAAGCAGCGCGGCATTCCGTTCCGCGGCGTGCTCTATGCCGGCGTGATGCTGACGGAGCAGGGCCCGAAGCTGTTCGAATACAATGTCCGCTTCGGCGATCCCGAATGCCAGGTGCTGATGCTGCGGATGATGTCCGACATCGTCCCGGCCTTCCTCGCCGCCTGCGACGGGCAGCTCAGGAATTTCGACCTGCGCTGGTTCCCGGAGCCGGCGCTGACTGTCGTGATGGCCGCCAAGGGCTATCCCGGCGACTACAAGAAGGGAACGCGCATCGAAGGGCTCGACGAGGCCGCTCAAATTGAGGGCGTCGAGATCTTCCATGCCGGCACGGTCGAGAAGGATGGCGCGATCCTCGCCAATGGCGGCCGAGTGCTCAATATCTGCGCGTCGGCCGACACCGTGACGGCAGCCAAGCAGCGCGCCTACGCCGCGATCGACCGTATCCGCTGGCCGGACGGCTTTTGCCGCCGCGACATCGCCTGGCAGGCGGTGGAGGCCGAGAAGGGCTAAACTCGGTTCCGAAATCCAAAGGAGGTACGCGAATGTCCGATCTCGCCGATCTGTTTCCCGGTTACGCCTCCGAATGGATCAACACTTCCTCAGGCCGCATCTTCGCGCGCGTCGGCGGCAAGGGGCCGCCGCTGCTGTTGCTGCATGGCTTCTCGTCCACGCATGTGATGTGGCATCCGGTGGCGCCAAAGCTCGACGACAGGTTCACGCTGATCATCGCCGACCTGCCGGGCTATGGCTGGTCGGACATGCCCGAGAGCGACAAGGACCACACGCCCTATACCAAGCGCGCGATGGCGAAGACGATGATCGAGGCGATGGAGAAGCTCGGCTACGTGCATTTCGCGCTTGCCGGTCACGACCGCGGCGGCCGCGTCTCCTATCGGCTGGCGCTCGATCATCCCGGACGGCTGTCGAAGCTCGCCGTGCTCGATATCCTGCCGACCTATAATTACTGGGAGCGCATCAACCGGCTCTATGCGCTGAAGATCTATCACTGGACCTTCCTGGCGCAGCCGGCCCCGTTGCCGGAGACGCTGATCCTGGGTGCGCCGGATTTCTTCCTCCGGCACAAGATGGCGAGCCAGACCAAGTCGAAGACGCTGGATGCCATCGATCCACGGGCGCTGGAGCATTATCTCGCGCCGTTCCGCGATCCCTCGCGCGTCCATGCGATGTGCGAGGATTACCGCGCCGGGGCCTATGCCGATTACGAGACCGACAAGGCGGATGTCGAGGCGGGCAAGAAGATCACGATCCCGATGCTGGCGCTGTGGGGTGATGCCGGCATTGCCAGTGCCGCGGCGACACCGCTCGACACCTGGAAGCAATGGGCGACCAAGGTCAGCGGCGCGCCGGTCGATTCCGGGCATTTCCTGACCGAGGAAAATCCGGAAGCGACGGCGAAACTGCTGCGGGAGTTCTTCCTGGCCGGTTAGCATCCACACGGCTCGTCATACCCCGCGAAGGCGGGGTATCCAGTAAGCAGCAGCCTATCGATTAGTCACTGCCGTCTCTGGAATACTGGATCATCCGCCTTCGCGGATGATGACAGCGGTGGTGTCGGCGCGCACGGAGGCAACTCACCGCCGCTCCCGGAAGAACTCCCGCAACAGCGTCGCGGCCTCTCGCTCGCCGATGGCGGGATAGATTTCCGGCCGGTGATGGCAGGTGGGCTGCGAGAAGAACCGCACGCCGGATTCGACCGCGCCGCCCTTGGGGTCGGCCGCGCCGTAATAGAGCCGGCGGATGCGGGCGAACGAGATCGCGGCGGCGCACATCGTGCAGGGCTCGAGCGTGACATAGAGGTCGCAATCCACCAATCGCTCGGTGCCGATCGCCTCCGCAGCCAGCCGGATCGCCAAAATCTCGGCATGGGCGGTTGGGTCACGGTCGGTCAGGGTCCGGTTGCCGGCGGTGGCGATCACATCGTAGCCCCGCACGATCACGCAGCCGATCGGAACCTCGCCGGCCTTTCCGGCGTTTTCGGCGGTTTTGAGCGCCAAATCCATGAAAGAGGGGACAGTCATGCCTCGTATCATCGGAAGAAACCTGCTACTAGCTGCACCTTCAGCAACAGTGGACACCGGCTTTGCAAGAGATGCGGCCCGATAGCGGCGCACGCAAATGCCTTTTGACCGACATTTGAGAAGTGAGACCTTTCATGCCCCGCGACCGCGACAAACACAACGACTCCCGCGGCCGGCGAGACCGGCCCCCCGGTAAGGGCCGTTCCGGCGTGGCCCGCGGGCCGGAAAAGAAGTTCGCCAAGCGCGGCTATGGGCGGGACCGGGACGAGGGTGAGAAGCGTTCGTTCGGCGGCAAGCGCGAGGATCGCCCATTCCGCCGCCGCGAGGAGGGCGATGCGCCGCGCCGGGAGTATGGCGACCGGCCGCGCTTCAAGCGCGACGACCGCCCGCGCGAGGATCGCGGCGAGCGCAGCTTCAAACCGCGCGGCGATCGTCCGAAGTTCGACCGCGACGATCGCGGTGGCGAAAAGCGCCCATACACCCCGCGCGCCAATCGCGATGATGCCCGACCGGCCGGCCGCTTCTCGGACCGGAAGTTCGACGACAGGAAGCCTTACGCCTCGCGCGACCGCGACGGCGAGAAGCGACCCTTCCGCGAGCGCAGCGAGGGTCCCCGCGGCGAGCGATCGTTTGGCGAGCGTTCCGAGAGAAAATTTGGTGGCGACAAGAAATTCTCCCGTGGCGGGGATCGCAAGAGCGACCGCGGACCGCGCAAGGATTTCGGCGACCGTCCGCCGCGCGGCGAGTCCAAGCCGTGGGAGAAGCGCGACCGCAATTCCGATCGTCCGGAACGCAATTCTCGCGGCTCGCGCGATTTCGACCGGCCGAAGTTCGACAAGCCGCGCCATGACCGACCGCGCGACGATCGCGGCGGCGACGAGCGCCCTCGCTTTTCGCGCGCGCGCGACGACCGTCAGGAGGGCGATCGTCCATTCCGCGAGCGATCGAGATTCGATCGCCCCCGCGAGCGCGAGGATCGCAAGTTCGATCGTCCCCGCGAGCGTCCCGAAGGCCGCACCGACTGGCAGGAGCATCCGCGCAGCGAAGGGCGCTTCTCCGACCGTCCGCGCCGCGACAATGAGGATGACAGCAAGATATTCGCGAAGCGTCCGGCCTTCGGCGGCCGTGGCGCCTATCGCGAACGACCGGCGGATTTCGAGAGGCGTCCGCGCCCCGAACCGAAGCCGAAGAAATCCGGCGAGCGCATCGCAAAAGTGCTGGCGCGTGCCGGGCTCGCCTCGCGCCGCGACGCCGAGGAGATGGTCACGCAGGGCCGCGTCACCGTGAACGGCCGCGTCATCAATTCGCCGGCGCTCGACGTCACCGCGAATGATGTGGTCGCCGTCGACGGCAAGCCGTTGCCGCCGCGTGAGCGGACGCGGCTGTTCATGTATCACAAGCCGCGCGGGCTGATGACGACGCATGACGATCCGGAGGGGCGTCCGACCGTGTTCGACAATCTGCCCGAAGGCCTGCCGCGGCTGATCAGCGTCGGCCGGCTCGATTTCAACACCGAGGGGCTCTTGCTGCTGACCAATGACGGCGGGCTCGCACGCGCGCTCGAATTGCCTGACACCGGCTGGCTCCGCCGCTATCGCGTCCGCGCCCATGGCGAGGTCACGCAGGCACAGCTCGACGAGTTGAAGAAGGGCGTCGAGGTCGAGGGCGTCAAATACGGCCCGATCGACGCGACGCTGGAGCGCGACCAGGGTTCGAACGTCTGGCTGGTGTTCGCGATCCGTGAGGGCAAGAACCGCGAGGTGCGCAACGTGATGGCGCATCTGGGCCTCGAGGTGAACCGCCTGATCCGGGTCTCCTACGGTCCGTTCCAGCTCGGCGAGCTCGAGGAGGGCAAGGTCGACGAGATCAAGACACGGGTGCTGCGCGAGCAGCTCGGCGAGAAGGTCGCCAAGCTTGCGGGCGCCGACTTCGCGCGGCCAGAGCACCATGCTGACGGCGACGACGATGCGCCAAGTGACCGGAAGCCGTCCAAGCCGGTGAGCAAGCGCGCCGTGATCGCCGACCGCAAGGGCCGTCGCGTGCTGGTGCAGCGCTCCGGCAGCGAGGAGGCGCGCGCCCGTAACGAGGAAGAGAATGCCGGCTACGGCCCGCCGCGCCGCGTCAAGCGCGCCTATCACGGCAAGCGGGATCTGAAGCCGAAGGACGAGTAGCCAAGAGATGCGGGTGGTCGGGGGACGATTGAAGGGCCGCAACCTGGCCGCGCCATCTTCGCGCGACATCCGCCCGACCGCGGACCGCCTCCGCGAGTCCGTGTTCAACATCCTCGTCCACGCCTATGACGATCCGATTGAGGGCGCGCGCGTGCTCGATCTTTTCGCCGGCACCGGTGCGCTCGGCATCGAGGCGGTGTCGCGCGGGGCCAAGTTCGCGCTGTTCGTCGACAACGGCGCGGAAGCCCGCGCGCTGTTGCGCAACAATGTCGAGTCGCTTGGCCTCGGCGGCGTGACAAAAGTGTTCCGCCGCGACGCCACCAATCTCGGCCCCGCACATCCGGTCGAGCCGTTCTCGCTGGTTTTCCTCGATCCGCCCTACGCCAAGGGGCTGGCGGAGAAGTCGCTGGCGTCCTTACGCGATGGTGCGTGGCTGACGCCCGGCGCGCTGCTCGTGGTGGAAGAGGCGAAGGCCGCTGCGTTCACAGCGCCCGAGGGATTTGAGGAATTGGAGCGCCGCGCGTACGACGACACCGAGTTCGTGTTCTTGAAGAGCTTGAATTTGTAGGATGGGTAGAGCGAAGCGAAATCCATCATTCGCGCCGTTCGCTCCATCGCGATGGGTTTCGCTGCGCTCTACCCATCCTACCGCGTAGCGCGCGTCTCACCGCCGCCCGAACAGCTTCTCGATATCGGACAGCTTCAATTCCACATAGGTCGGCCGGCCGTGGTTGCATTGGCCGGAATTCGGTGTGTCTTCCATCTCGCGTAACAGCGCGTTCATCTCTTCCGGCTTGAGGCGGCGGCCGGCGCGCACCGAGCCGTGGCAGGCCATGGTGGCGGCGACATGCATCAGGCGCCGCTCGAGCGGCAGCGCCTCGTCCCATTCGGCCATGTGCTCGGCGAGATCGCGCAAGAGTCCGGCCGCATTGGCCTTGCCGAGCAGCGACGGCGTCTCGCGCACCGCGACCGCCCCGGGGCCGAAGGATTCGATCGCCAGCCCGTAAGTGGCAAGCTCCTCGGCGCGGTCCAGCAATTTCTCCACGGTGGATTCGTCGAGCTCCACGATCTCAGGAATCAGCAGGATCTGCCGCTGCACGCCATTCCTGGCCAGCGACGCCTTCAGCTTTTCATAGACGATGCGCTCATGGGCGGCGTGCTGATCCACCACGATGAGCCCGTCGCGGGTCTGCGAGACGATGTAGGTTTCGTGGATCTGCGTGCGCGCCGCGCCAAGCGGGCGATCGAGCAGGTCGGCCGACGGCTGCGCCTCGAAGCGGACGTCGGCGGTCGGCGCGCCGACGTCGAAGGCGGCTTGTCCAGGCTCCGCGAGCGCGCTCGTAGCCACGCCGTCGAATGAAGGCATCGGCCGCACCGGATAGGCCGGCGAGCGGCGCCAATCCCAATTGGTCGGCCGTGGGGCGACGAAGGAGGGACGGAAGGCGGAGAGTGCCGCGCCGTCGGTGTTGGCCGCGGTGCGCCGTCCCTCGCGCGCGAGCCCCTCTTTGAGTGCATGCACGATCAGGGCGCGGACCAGGCCGGCATTGCGGAAGCGCACCTCGGTCTTGGCCGGATGCACATTGGCGTCGACTTCCTGCGGCGCCAGCGTGACGAACAGCGCCACCACCGGATGGCGGTCGCGCGGCAAATAGTCGGCATAGGCCGCGCGCACCGCGCCCAGGATCAGCTTGTCGCGCACCGGGCGGCCGTTGACGAACAGATACTGGCCGAGCGCGTTCGCCCGCGTCAGCGAGGGCGCGGCGGCAAAGCCTTCGACCACGACGCCTTCGCGCTCGGCGCGAACTTCGATGGCGCATCCGCGGAAATCGCTCCCCAGGATATCGCCGAGCCGCGTCAGCCGGCCGGGGGCGCCGGGCAGAGCCGCGGCCCAGGTGACCGGCGCACGCTCCTCGCCGGCGAGCGTGAAGGCGATGTCGGGCCGCGCCATCGCGAGCCGCCGCACCACCTCGCGGATCGCTTCCGCCTCGGTGCGGTCGGTCTTGAGGAATTTCAGCCGCGCCGGCGTGGCATAGAAGAGATCGCCGACCTCGACACGGGTGCCCTGGCCGAGCGCCGCGGGCATGACTTCGGACTTCACGCCGGCTTCGACCGAGAGCGACCAGGCATGCGGTTCGCTCGCGTGTCGCGTCACGATGTTGAGCCTTGCCACTGCGCCGATCGAGGGCAGCGCCTCGCCGCGGAACCCGAGCGTCCTGATCCGCAGCAGGTCCTCGTCATCGAGTTTCGACGTCGCATGGCGGTCGACCGACAGCGCAAGGTCGGCCCGCGTCATGCCGCCGCCGTCATCGGTGATCCCGATCCGCCGCCTTCCGCCACCATCGGTGAAGATATCGATCCGGCTGGCACCGGCGTCGATCGCATTCTCCACCAGTTCCTTGACCACGCTTGCGGGACGCTCGACCACCTCGCCGGCGGCGATGCGATTGACGACCTGTTCGGGAAGCTGGCGGACGGGCATGGCGATGGATCGATTCGAGCTGCAGCCCATTCTAGGCGGGCGCCGCAGCAAATGCATGCGTCGCGTCCGGAAATTCACGCCGCACTGGGGACAATGCCTGCCTATCATCTTGAAGACGCTGGCATTCGCGGGACGTCTGCTGTGCAGCGCAGGATTGTCGCGCTGCGCGGCGGGGTATATCGTTTAGAAAAATTATAATCTGGCGGGAGGATTCCATGTGCTCTCTGTTCGCCCATCAGCCGCAACGCGATTACGAATCGCAGACCAGGTCGCTGCGACTTGGCGGCCATTGCACCTCGATCCGGCTGGAACTGGCATTCTGGGACACGCTGGAGGAAATCGCGGCGAAGGAGGGGATGAGTCTGGCGAAATTCCTCACCACGCTGCACAACGAGGTGCTCGACCATCACGGCGAGGTCAACAATTTCGCCTCGCTGTTGCGCTGCTCCTGCCTGATCTATCGCTCCAAGAGCGCCGCGTTGCCCGAGTTGCGCGACAGGCCCCCCATTCTCGACGCGGCCGAGTAGGTTCCCTCGTAGCCCGGGTGGAGCGGAACGCGCAACCCGGGGCGCCTGTATCAACATTTACCAGCGGTCCCGGTTACGCTGGCGCTCCACCCGGGCTACGGCGCTGCGGGTGCTGGCGTCGCAGCTCCCTCTCCCGCTTGCGGGAGAGGGTTGGGGCGAGGGTGTCTCCGCGATGGGAGTATCCGCGGGGAGAGAGCCTCCACCCGCCGCGCTTCGCGCGTCGGCCTCCCCCGCAAGCGGGAGAGGCGGAGCGAACTCGCGGTTAGAGCGCTTTCGAGCGAAGTGGACACCGGTTCGCGTGAAGAAAACGTGTCAAAACAAGAATCTAGAGCTTCGGTTCTGATTCAATCAGAACCGAAAATGCTCTAGAGCGATTCACCCAAACGACGCTGCGCTAAATCTCCTTCCGCTGCATTGCGCCGGCGATGTGGTCGGCCTGCCGGATCGCCAGCGACACGATCGTCAGTGTCGGGTTGCACGCTGCCCCGCTCGTGAACTGGCTGCCGTCAGAGACGAAAAGGTTCTTGATGTCGTGGGTCTGGCCGTACTTGTTCACCACGCCATCTTTCGCCTTCTCGCTCATCCGGTTGGTGCCGAGATTGTGCGTGCTCGGATAAGGCGGCGTCGGATAGGTGACGGTGGCGCCGACCGCCTCGTAGACCGCGGCGCCCTGCTTGTAGGCATGGGCGCGCATCGCGAGGTCGTTCGGATGGTCGTCGAAATGCACGCTCGCGACCGGCATGCCGAACTTGTCCTTGGCCTTCGGATCAAGCGTGACACGGTTGGTCTCCTGCGGCATGTCCTCGCCGACCAGCCACATGCCGGCCATCCGCGGATAGCCTTCCATCGCGCTGGTGAACGGGCGTCCCCAGCCGCCGGGGTTGAGGAACGCGGCCATGAACGGCACACCGATCGACAGCGTCTCCATCTCGTAGCCGCCGACGAAGCCGCGTGAGGGATCGTTTTTGGATTCGTCGCGAATGATGCCGGCCATCGTGGTGCCGCGATACATGTGCACGGATTTCTCGAACACCGCATAGACGCTGCCGGTCATGTGCCGCATGTAGTTGCGGCCGACCTGGCCGGAGGAGTTGGCGAGCCCGTCCGGGAACATGTTCGAGGCGCTGTTGAGCAATAGCCGCGGGCTCTCGATCGAATTGCCGGCGACCGCGACTACGCGGGCCTTTTGTCGCTGCACCGCGCCGCTTTCGTCGGCATAGACCACGCCGGTCACCTTGCCGGATTGATCGTGCTCGATCTTGATCACCATGCTGTTGGGGCGCACTTCGAGATTGCCGGTGGCTTCGCCCTTCGGGATCTCGGTGTAGAGCGTTGACCATTTCGCGCCCGACTTGCAGCCCTGGAAGCAGAAGCCGATCTGCTGGCAGGAGCCGCGGCCGTCACGCGGTTCGCTGTTGATCGCCATGTTGCCGGTGTGCACGGTCTTGTAGCCGAGCTTCCTGGCGCCGGCCTCCAGCACCTTGAAATTGTTGTTGCCGGGCAGCCCGGGAATGCCGTTGGTCCGCGTCACGCCCATCTTGTTCTCGGCCTTGGCGTAATACGGCTCCATCTCGGCGAGCGTGATCGGCCAGTCCAGCAGATTGGCGCTGGGAATGCCGCCATAGGTGCTCTTGGTTTTGAACTCATGCTCGTCGAAGCGCAGCGAGGCGCCGGCCCAATGCGTAGTCGAGCCGCCGACCGCCTTCACGATCCACGCCGGCAGGTTGGGGAAGTCCTTGGCGACGCGCCAGCTTCCCGAGGTGGTGCGCATGTCCGACCAGGCGAGCTGGGCGAAGCTGTCCCATTCGTCGTTGACGAAGTCCTGGTTCTCGATACGCGGACCGGCTTCGAGGATGACGACCTTGACGCCCTTCTGCGCCAGCTCGTTGCCGAGCGTTCCACCGCCCGCGCCGGAGCCCACGATCACCACCACGCCGCTGTCATTGAGATCGAATTTTGCCATTGTGTCCTCCCAGCTCAGGCTTTCGGGAGCCAGTCGATGTCGGCGAAACCGCGTTTGAGGTAGCCGCCATATTCGGCGGACGAGCCCTCATAGCCGAACTTCGGCCAGATCTCTTTCTGGTTGTAGAGGGAGACGACGAGATCGCCGCGAATCTTCTGGAAGAACGCGGTCTCTTCGATCCGCTGCAGCAGCACCACGCGATCGGCCTCCCAGGGCACCTGCACGTAGGGCACCTTGTGGCGGTCGTTGGCTTCCTGGTCGAGCCTGACAACACCGTCATTGATCAGCGACTTGATTGCGGGATCCTTCGCCGCCTTGCCGTCCCATGGTTTGACCGCGATGATGTAATAGCTGTCACCCAGGAAATCGTGCGGATAGATGTCGCGCGCCATCTTTACCAGCGTCTTCAAGGTCGCCGGCGTCAGCGTGGTGGCGTCATCGGCCCAGGCATCGCTGATGGTGAGGCCCGTGCTGGTGGCGATGGCGACGGTCGGCACCGCCGTCGCCGCGCCTTTCAGGAAGACGCGGCGATCATATTTGCTTCGACGATCGACTTCTCTCATGGGTTTCCTCCGTGGAATGTTTTGTCATTGTTGATTGCTTGTTGTCTGTTCGCTCCGGATCTAGCCGAAGCGGCCGCCGCGCTGGATCACCTCGATCTTGTAGCCATCGGGATCGGAGACGAAGAAGAAGCGCGCCAGCGTCTTGTTGTTATGCTTGAAATCGCGCAGTGGCCCCGGCGCGAGCTTTTCCTGCTCGAACCGTGCGTGCTCGGCATCGACATCGTCGACGATCACAGCGAGATGGCCGTAGCCGTCGCCGAGCGAATAGGGTTCCTTGCGGTCGAAATTGACGGTCAGCTCGACCTCGAACGGTGAGGATGGGTGGCGCAGGTAGATCAGCGCGAAATCGTCGAACTTGAGATGGTCGGCGACCTTGAGACCGAAAGCGCGCGCGTAGAAATCGAGCGACTTCGCCTCGTCGAGCACGCGGATCATCGAGTGAACGGGTTTTGCCATTCAGTTGAGCTCCTTCAGATAGGCGATGATGGCGGCGCGGGTCTCCGGTTTGGCCTGGCGATAGGCCATGATGGAGCCGGGGATCATCGCCTGCGGGTTGGCGAGCCAGGCGTCGAGCCTGGTGTCGTCCCAGACGAAATCGGCTTTCGCGAAGCCGGGTGAATAGTGAAAGCCCTCGGCCTTGCCTGCCGGACGGCCGACGACCTTGAACAAGGGCGGACCCTGACGGACCGGATCGGACAGGTTCGTGGTGTGGCAGGTCGCGCATTGCTGCTTGAATAGCGCGGCACCATCGGGCGGCTTGGCGGCAGGCAATGGCATCTGTGCAGCCGCGATCGTCGCGAGCAACGCACTGCAACATCCAAGCCCGATGGCTGCCATCGCGCGTAATCTTCTCATCCACCTCACCGCGTCTAAAGCGTGATGACTTTTCTTCGAATCGCCATCCCGCTTTAGCTCTTTGTTTGGGCATGATCTCCGCGCAAACGCTCGCGTTTGTCGCGAGGGAAAACCGGTACCCACTTTTCCGGATCATGCTTTAGGCGGTAACTCTAGGTCGCTGGCGAAAGGCGGTGGTAGTAGCGGGCTGTTTCACAGCAGAACAAAACGCGTCGCTCCCGCTATTCGAGCCCGGGACACGCTTTGCCTGAAACGCCGAGGCTAGGAAAATCGTGCCGGCCAAGCCGCTTCATGCCGCCGCATATGTGAAGCGCAATTTCGCGAAATCGCCCCGAAATCCCTGCACGATCTCCACACGACGCAGATTGCATGGGGCACGCGTCGTTTGCGACACGTTCAATCCGCGTGAAGGGGAGACCGGCGCAGCAGGCGGCGCATGGAACCGCCGAACCTTCCCGCACGAACAAAATCCAGGAGTAATGGATGAAGCTAGCGAAAACCTCCCTGATCGCGTTTGCCCTCTCGGCCGCACTTGTCGGCCCTGTCCTTGCGCAAGGCGCTGCCACCGGCGGTTCGATCCGCGGCGGCGCGCAGGAAAGGAGCGTGGCGCCGGGCGGAATGACGGGCAGCGGCGATGAGGAGATGAACGCGCAGACGGCTGCTCCGACCGGAAAGACCGGCGCGAAGTCCGGCGCCAAGGGCACGGTGGGTGCCGGCGCCGGCGCTGGAGCGCACAAAGGCACGGCGACGGAACCCGCTGCTCCCGGCAGCAAGCGCTACTAGCGCCTGATGTATCGCTCGCGCCGCGAATTCACTTAACCTCGCCCGCTTGCGGGAGAGGTCGGCGCGCAGCGCCGGGTGAGGGCTCTCTCCACTCGGGGAGTCCCAATGTGGAGACACTCTCACCCCAACCCTCTCCCGCGAGCGGGAGAGGGGGCGCACCATGCATCGCGGATGCGGTGCGAGCATCATGCCCTAGGTGGTGTGGACACTTATCTCAGCCATAAGACGATGGCTGCGAGGGTGACAACAGCGTGGTAATTTCGGGCGGTCTTTTCGAAGCGGGTTGCGACGCGACGGAACTGCTTGAGTTTTGAGAAGCAGCATTCCACGAGATGACGCTGGGCATAGAGATGCTTGTCGAGCGGATATTTGAGCGCACGTGACGGGTTGTTGGGGATGACGGCCAGCGCTCCCTTGGCGGCGATGGCTTGGCGCAAGTGATCGGCGTCATAGGCCGTATCGGCCATGATGACCTCG
>NZ_AUEZ01000018.1 GCF_000426245.1 Bradyrhizobium sp. Ai1a-2
GCCGGGAGGAGTAGATGCCGCTCGCATAGCCGTTGAGCAGCAGCGCCACCATCAGGCGCGGATCGAACGGCGGCTGGCCGAGTGCACTCGTGTAGCTGCTGATAATCTCGGTGAGGTCGAGGCTCTCCCGCACCAGTTCCACGATGAACCGTGACAAGTGGTCCCTCGGTACGAAATCCTGCACGCTGGGCGGCAGAAGCTGCGGCTGATCAATCTTCCAGAGGCGAAAATACTTGCTCATCGCCGCCAATAAAATCAGACTCCCACCCAATTGAACAGGGACTACTCGGACAGGCTCCTAGCCCACCGTCATCCCTCCATCCACGACCCAGGCCGCGCCGTTGACATGCGCGGCGGCGTCGGAAGCGAGAAATGCCACGACTTCAGCGATATTCTCCGGCTTCCCATACGGTGCACCGCCACTGCGGCGTGGCGCGACGGACCGCTCGCGCGCCTGGTCCTCCAGCTCCTGGATCATGCGCGACTCGATCGGACCCGGGAGGATCGCATTGACCCTGATCTTCGTTCCCGTCACCTCCAGTGCCGCAGTGCGGGTGAGGCCAAGCACCGCGTGCTTGGACGCCACATAGCCGGCAAGGCCCGCGCGGCCACGGATCGCCGAGGTCGATGCGGTGTTGACGACCGCGCCGCGACCGCGCGGCATCATCTTCGCCAGCACGTATTTGAGACCGAGGAAGACGCCCTTCACATTGACCTGCAACAGCCGGTCGAATGTATCATCCGGGTATTCGTGCAGCGGCGCGACCACGCCCTCGATCCCGGCATTGTTGGCGAAGATGCCGATCGGACCAAGCTTCTGCTCGATCGTTTCGACGAACGCCGCGGTCTCCGCCGAGCTCGAGACGTCAGCGCGGATAGCGAGCGCCTTGGCGCCGGCCGCCTCAACGAGGCGCGCCGTTGCCGTGGCCGCCGCTTCATCGATATCGACGATCGCGACGGCTGGGCTGGTCCGGGCCAGCGCGAGCGCGATCGCCCTGCCGATGTCGCCGCCACCACCGGTGACGAGCGCTACTTCGCCGTTCATGATTTCAGGAAGTCGCAGCCGCCTTCTTCCAGCGGCCGCCACGCTTCGCTCGGCGGGATGGTCTTGATCAGCTTGTAATAGTCCCAGGGATATTTGGATTCTTCCGGCTTCTTGACCTCGAACAGGTACATGTTGTGCAGCTTGCGGCCATCGGCGCGAACGCTGCCCTTGCCGAACAGGGGATCGTCGGTTGGCAGCTTCTTCATTTCCTGCACCACCGCCTTGCCGTCGCTGGAGGCGCCGAGCGCGTCGACGGCCTTGAGGTAGTGCAGCGTGGCGGCATAAACACCCGCCTGCAGCGCAGTGGGATAGCGGTCGCTGTTGCGCGGTGCGAACCGTTTGGCCCAGGCGCGGGTATCGTCGTTGAGATCCCAGTAGAAGGATTCGGTGAACTGCAGGCCCTGCGCCGTTTTCAGCCCCAGCGAATGCACGTCGCTGAGATAAAGCACGGTCGCGACCACGCGCTGGCCGCCCTGCGGGATGCCGAACTCGACCGACTGCTTGATCGAATTGATGGTGTCGCCGCCGGCATTGATCAGGGCGATCACCTCCGCCTTCGAGCCCTGCGCCTGCAGCAGGAAGGAGGAGAAATCCTGGCTGTTGATCGGCGTGCGCACGCCGCCGACGACCTTGCCGCCGAGTTTCTGCACGACGTTCTTGACGTCCGCCTCCATGGCGTGCCCGAACGCATAGTCTGCGGTCAGCGTGAACCAGGTCTTGCCGCCGCTGCCGACGACCGCCCGCGCAGCGCCCGATGACAGCGCATAGGTGTCATAGGTCCAGTGCACGAGATTTGGCGAGCATGATTTGCCGGTGAGATCGGACGAGGACGCGCCCGACACCAAGAGCGTCTTGTTGTTCTGCTGCACGACGTTGCGCACTGCGAGCGCTACCGAGGAGTTCGGCGCGTCGATGATGGCGTCGACATTGTTGCGGTCGATCCATTCGCGCGCGATGTTGGCGGCGAGATCGGCCTTGTTCATGTGGTCGCCGCTGATGACTTCGATCGGCCTGGTCATCTTGTGCGGTGAGGCCTGAAAATCCTCCACCGCCATCTTCGCCGCCAGCAACGACCCGGGCCCGGTGACGTCGGCATAGAGGCTCGACATGTCCGTGAGCACGCCGAGCCGAAGCGGCCCGGGCTCCTGCGCCTGCGCGCCAAAGCTCGTGATGCCCAATGCCACGCCGCCGAGGCCGGCCAGCAGCCGGCGACGGTTCAATGAAATAGACTTTATCATATCCAAAAAACCTCCCTTGTGTGTCCCGAACTCTCGCTCGGATGTTGGCGCCCGCGCGTGCTTTGCGCGCGGGTCGATGTTGTCGTTCACGGAATCAGGCGCTCGATCAGCCGCCGGTCTTCGACCTCGAAGCCGCCGCCATAGACCTCGGACACCATGAATTGCGCGCCCAGGATCTCCGGCGCAAGATCCGCGATCGGGTCGTATTCGCTCGGATGCAGCGTCATCGAGGCGCGACCGGGCAGCGGCGCAGAATATTTCAGCGGCGTGCGGCGATAGGCGATGTCGGCATAGGCCGTCTCCAGCCGTTCCGGATGCGGCAGGCGGCGGACATGGATTTCGCCGGCGGGCAGTTCGTCGCCGTCGACGATGCGCACGACCGGCGCCGCCGGATCTGGCGTGAAGGAAAAATCGGCGAGCGCAATGCCGCGTCGCCTGACCGATCCGTTGATCGAACCATCCGGCTGCTCATTGAAGGTGTAATGCGCGTCCTTCTTGGTGTAGCCGAACACTTCACGGCCGGCGCAGATGCCCATCGGGTCGCTGCAATACATGAAGATATGCGTCTCGGTGAACAGGCCCTTGTAGCGCACGGGAACGGTGATCATCAGATCGAACATCTGCCCGGCATGCACCGCCAGCGAATGGCCCGGCGACACCATGAAGCGGAACGCGACGCGGTCGCTCGCAATCTCGAACGGGGTGTCGGCGAGCAGGCTCGCCACTTTGCCCGGCGCAACGCGCGTCATGATCTCGACCGTCCGCAACGTGCAGCCCCACTCCACGGGATAGGCCGGCGAGTAAGGCGGATTGACCCCGCTGTTCGGCTTCAACCGGTATTCGCCGAACATGTGACGCCGGGGGTCGTTGGGGTCGGTAATCAGGTCGGTCATCTGGGCTTGCTCTCCATCGACGGCATGCTCATCGCATGGCGCTCGCTTGCGTATTCCGCATCAAGACCTTCTGCTGGTCGCCCATGACATGAGCGTGGAAGGCAATCGCGGCGTCGGACAGGTCGCTTTCCGGGGCGTATTCCGGCGCGAAGTTGCTGTAGCGGTCGACGCCACGCACCAGCGTGGCGCTGTCGTTCGTTCCCACGACCTGCCGCACATGGGTCGGCAGATAGCGGATCGCAAAGCCGATCCGGCGTTTCGCCGAAGGGTTCGGATCGCTGCCATGGATCAGGCGGACGTGGTGCAGCGACATCTCGCCGGGCTGCAGCTGCAGCATCACGGCCTTGCTCTCGTCGACGTCGACGGCGATCTCCTGCCCGCGCGTCAGCAGGTTGTCGGCGGCAAAGGTGTCGCGGTGGGCGACCTGCTCCAGCGTCTGGGTGTCGGGAATGACGCGCATGGCGCCATTCTCGGCGGTGCTCTCGGAGAGCGCGACCCATGCGGTGACGATATCGGCGGGATCGAGCCCCCAATAGGTCGAGTCCTGATGCCAGGAGACGAAGCCTGGGTCTCGGGCCTCCTTGATGAAGAACGAGGAACTCCAGCAGAGGATGTCGGGGCCGATCACGCTCTCGACCGCGTCGAGAATGGCCGGATGGCGGATCAGACCGTCGAGCCAGGTGAACAGCAGATGGCTCTTGTGCCGCATCGATCCCTTGAGCAGGCCTTGCGCGGCCTCGTGCGCCTCCAGCTTTCTGCGCACGCCTTCGACCTCGGCCGCCGACATAACCCTGATCGGGGCGTAATAACCGTGCTCGCGGTAGTGGGCGACTGCAGCTTCGGGCAGAAGGGCCATGGTTTCCTCATTTCATATATGATTACTTATTTGCATATATGAAATCAGATTTCAAACCCGAGTCAAGTCGCAGGGCCGGTTCCGCTGGTCCTGATTGCGTCCGAATCGGGGCTAAACGCGCCACCCAGAAAGCGGTTGCCAGTGGCGTCGGGCGGCGAAAAGATGGAGTCAAACCGAAAAGGGGGTGCTCCGTCGTGCAAGTGAAAGACAAGGTCTGCGTCGTGACCGGAGCGGCTGGCGGTATCGGCGAGGCGGTGGCGCGGGCCTATGCCGAAGCCGGCGCCCGCGGTGTCGTCGTCGCCGATCTCAAGACCACGCGCGAGCGGCTCGCCAGCGTCGCCGGCGATATCGACGGGCTGGCGGTGACCGCCGATGTCGGTCTGGAAGACGACATCAAGGCGCTGGTCGCGGCGGCGGAAGCCAAATACGGCCCGGTCGACATCTTCTTCTCCAATGCCGGGCTGTCGCGCAAGGGACAGGAGACAGCCTCCGATGCCGACTGGGACGTGAGCTGGCGCGTACATGTGATGAGCCATGTGTTCGCGGCGCGGGCGCTGGTGCCCGGCATGCTCGCACGCGGCTCCGGCTATCTGCTCAACACGGCGTCGGCCGCGGGGCTTTTGGCCTCGCTGAACTCGATGCCGTATGGCGTGACCAAGAATGCCGCGGTCGCGCTCGCCGAGCATCTTGCCATCCAGTACGGCGACCGTGGCATCCGCGTTTCCGTGCTGTGCCCGCAGTCGGTGCAGACAGGCATGACCACGCCTGGCCCGAGCGCGGCACGGGTCGATGGCGTGATGCGGCCGGGTGAAGTCGCACGTATCGTTATCGAGGCGATGGAGGAAGAGCGCTTCCTGATCCTGTCGCATCCGCAGGTGCAGGAATACATCCAGCGGAAAGCGTCCAATCGCGACCGCTGGCTAGCTGGGATGCGCCGCTTGCGCGACCGGATCTACGGCGCGCCCGCTTCAGTGTAGACGCCCTTTCCGTCATTGCGAGCAAAGCGAAGCAATCCATCGCGCCACTCGCGGAGATATGGATTGCTTCGTCGCTGCCGCTCCACGCAATGACGGGCTCATACGCCCTTCGGCGCGAATTCTTTGAGTGAGCCCGTGTAGCTCTTCGCACCCGGAAGCGCGTAGGCGCCGCGGCGCGAAGTGGTCAGCTTCAGGCCGACCAGCGCCTCGGCCTGCTTCACCGCGGCGGCGACGCCATCGATGACGGGTACGCCGAATTTCCGCGACAGCGCGGCGGAAAGATCGGCCATGCCGGCGCAGCCCAGCACGATCGCCTCCGCGCCCTTGTCCAGCGCCAGTTCGATCTCGGCGCAAAGCTTTTCCTCCGCGCCCGTGCCTGGCTTCTCCAGATCGAGCACCGCGACGTTGCATGCCGTCACCGAGACACGTTCGGCAAATCCATAGCGACGCACCAGTTCTTGCAGCGGTACGACCGAGCGCGGCAGCGTGGTGACGACCGCGATGCGCTTTGCGAGCTGGCCGGCGGTGACCAGCGCCGCCTCGCAAATGCCGACCACCGGGAATGGCGCCGCCGACCGCGCCGCATCCAATCCCGTGTCGTCGAAGCAGGCGATGATCCCGGCGTCAGCGTCCTGCGCGCTGAGCAGCGCCTGGATCAGGCCGGGGACCGCGAACGCCTCGTCGTAATATCCCTCGATCGAGACCGGCCCCATCGCCGAGGTGACGGCCACAATCTCGGTGCCGGGAGATGCAACCGCGCGCGCCGCGGCCGCGATGGTCTCGGTCATCGTGACGGTGGTGTTGGGATTGACGATCAGGATTCGTGTCGGTGCCATGGCTCCATCGTAGCCGGGATGAAGCCGGCTGGCAAAATTGGTCACGTCCCATGACCTTCCTCAAGGACTCTGTGGCCGCATGCGGGCCGCTGTGGCATGCTTGGCGCGACTTCCTCATGCCAAGTTGCACAGGGTCCTAACCTAAGGAGGACAGCCATGGTAACTTATGTCGTGCTGGCGAAGTTCACCGATCAGGGAATCCGCAACGCCAAGGACTCTCCGAAGCGAGCGGAAGCTTTCAAGGAAATGGCGAAGACGTTCGGCGTGACGGTGAAGGAGATCGTCTGGACACAGGGCCGATATGATGTCGTGACCTTCATCGAGGCGCCGGATGAATCATCCGCCATGTCGCTCAGTCTGAGCCTCGGCGCGCTCGGCAATGTTCGCAGCGAAACGCTGCGTGCGTATTCGGCGGCTGAGATGACAAAGATCGTCGGCAAGATGCTCTGACGATCGCTGCTGCTACAGGGCGCCTTGCTCGGCCCATCGGTCGCGATTCCGAGCAAGGCGGGGACGCGCAGCGACCTACTGCTGGGCCTGGTTCTCGAGTAGATGATCCTTGACGAGGCGAACGGCGCCCCGCCGCCACGAGTAGTCGGCGCCCATGCGAAGCCCGCTGTCGGCCCGCGAGACAACGGTGCCGGTCCGGGAGTCGCGGACTTGAAATCCGATCGTGTATTCGGTGCGGCTGACCCGCCTCACCACGCCAATCAACGATTGGTCCGCGCCGAGCTTCAGGGCGACGCCGGCCTCGCAGCCGCCGCAGTCGCGCAGCGAGTGTGTCTTGACCGCTTCCCCATTCGCGCCGCTGGTCTCGATCACGCGGTAACGGCCCGATTGCGTGAACAGTTCGCGCACGCCGCTCGTGACATCGGCCAATTGTGCCGCATCCGAAGCCGCGATGCCGCTTGCCGGAGCGGCCGCGGTGGTATCTTCCAGTTCGAAGTCGAATACCGCAAGCTCGATCGGCGCGGACGCAGCCGCCGGAGATGCGGCTAGCTGCGCCGCCAGCGCCGCGCGGACGTCCCGGGACAGGAAGCTCTCGGCGCGATCCCACGCCTCGTCATTGTCACCTCGAAACGAGTAGCGCCTTTCGAACAGGAGCCGCTTGGTGCCGATGTCGATGACCGCCGTGCTTGCAAACTGGACCAGGGTGCTCATCTTCTGCACCGCGCCGGTGATCAGGACATTGGCGCCGCCTTGCGCGGCGGCTTGCATGCGCTCGGCCGCCGTGGCGCGATCGTCCGTCGAGGGCGGGACAAGGCGGTAGCGTGGGTCCGCCTCGACGTCTCGTCTCAGCGCGGCCATGAACGCCTGCAGGCGCTTTTGATGGGCCGCGGTCTGATCGATCGGCTCGCCCGAGGTGTCGAGATAGCCGAATTCTTCAATCGTGACACCCAGGGTCCGGGCTGCGGGCGCGCCGGTATCGGCACTGGCGGAACCCGAACTCAGCAAGAGCCCAAGCATGGCAACGGCAAGCAAACCAAGACAGGATCGGCGCATCGGCGGACCTTTCAGCAATCATGCGGGGCTTCCAGGCTATGTCGACCGGGTCTACCCCCGAAGCTGAGCGCCTCCCGGCGAGAGCCGGGAAAATTTCACGACGTCATTTTCGGGCCGCGGGCAACGCTTTCCGCCGGTTGCATTCTGCCGTTAAATGTACGGCTCCCGCTCGTAGACCGGGAGTCCAAAGTCATCCGCGAGGGGTATCCGCAAGATGTGGAACCACAGGAGCGATCTGAAGGTGCGGCTGACGCTGCGCGTTGCGGCCGTATCGGCCCTCTGCTTTGCCGCCATCTCGGCCTATTTCCTGATCGAGGCGGACAGATCCGTGCGCGCGAGAATCAATGCGATCGCCGACGTCGCGGCAAAGACGCTGGAGCTGCAGCAAAAAAAGGTCCAGTGGGTGAATAATCCGCGGTCCGAATTTCCCGACCTCGACAACGTCGCGACGGCGGTCATAACGCCCGGTCTCTGTCTTGCGTTTCGCGCAAGCGACGGCGATATCCAGCAGCGCTTTTGTGGCGGCGCGCCGAACGAGGAGGGCGCTCCGCCCCAAATATTCGCAGCATTCTATCGCAGCCTGTTTGATCCCGGCCGCGAGGCCACGCGACCGGTGATTTCGCGCGGCACCACCATCGGCGAAGCCGTCGTCTGGGTTGATCCGGGCGTGCTCACCGCCGAGGCCTGGCACGAAGCGGGTCGCCTGATGATCGTGCTCGCGATCGCGCTGCCGCTATTGTGCGCGCTGGTCTATGCGGCCCTTGCGCGCGCGCTACGTCCGGCGCGGTTGATCCGGAGCGGTCTCGAGCGGATCGCCGCCGGCGACCTCACCGCGCGTCTGCCGCCGTTCGATCTTGCCGAGCTTTCGACCATCCGCGACGTGTTCAATCACCTTGCGGAAAGCCTCGGCACGGCGCTCGCCGAGCGTAGCGAGTTGACCCGCAGGCTGATCGCGCTGCAGGACGAGGAGCGTCGGCATCTGGCGCGGGAGCTGCACGACGAATTCGGGCAGTCGCTCACCGCGATACGCGCGCTGGCGGCATCGGCCCGCCATACCGCGGGACAGGATTGTCCCGCGATGCTCGCCGAATGCGACGGCATAGCGCGGATTGCGACCGACATGATGGAGACGCTGCGCGGCGCGCTGTTCCGATTGCGTCCGCCTGACGTCGAGGAACTTGGTTTGGCCGCGAGCCTGGAAGGGCTGGTCGCTGGCTGGAACGGGCGTAGCCGGGGACGACCCCGTTTCGAGATCGCCTTTTCCGGCACGTTCGAGAATATGCCTGCGGCCGTCAGCGCCAATCTCTACCGCATCGTGCAGGAAGCGCTCACCAATGCGGCCAAGCATGCGGGCGCGACGCGGGTCGTGCTGCGACTGAGGACGCGTGAGGCCGATGTCTCCCCGAACGACGGCGCTACAATCGAGCTCGACATCGAGGATGACGGCCGGCTCGGCGATCCCGCAGCGAAATCCGGAATGGGTTTGCTCGGGATGCGTGAACGCGTCGCCGCATTGGGCGGGCGGTTGAGCTTTGAGGCCAAACAGGACGGTGGCTCTGCCCTGCATGTCGTCATTCCCTTCGCGCCGTCCGGACAGCACGGCGTTGCCCTGGAGTGCGCGGCATGAATGGCAGCGGCCACGCCATCATGCTGGTCGACGATCACTCGGTCGTTCGCGAGGGCTATCGCTCGGTGCTGCAGAAGCAGCCGGGATTGCGCGTCGTTGCCGAAGCGTCCGATGGCGCCGAGGCCTATCGGCTGTTCAAGGCCACCGAGCCCGACCTTGTCATCATGGATCTGAGCATGCACGGCATCGGCGGCATCGAGGCGATCAGGCGCATTCGGCAATGGGACAAGCGCGCCAGGATCCTCGTGTTCACGATGCACCAGAATGCGGCCTTTGCCGTGCAGGCGATCCGTGCCGGCGCCAGCGGCTATGTCACCAAGACGAGCCCGCCCGAAACGCTCGTGCATGCCGTGATGGATGTTTTGGCCGGAAAGATCGCCATCAGTCCTGACATCGATCATGAACTTGCGCTCAGCCGGCTTGCCGGCGAAGCCGCCGCCGCGGATGTCCTCTCCGCACGCGAATTCGAAGTGTTGCGGATGCTGCTTGCCGAGCGGACGACCGAGGAAATCGCCGAGGCGCTTCACATCAGTCCCAAGACGGTGGCGAACCTGCACTCCCTCATCAAGGACAAGCTCGGCGTCGGCTCGGATATCGAGCTCGTCCGGCTTGCGCTGCGGCAGGGGATATTGACGCAGATCGATCTCGGGCAGGCGTGAAGGGGCCGCTCACTCTCATCACCGAGCCGTCAAAGGATCGAATTCACCCACGCCGCGAATGCATCGAGCACCTCGTCCATCACCTCGCGGTCGTTGCGGCCCGAACGGACCAGCACATGGAAGGAATGATCGGCTTCCTTCACCAGATGCAGCGTCGCCGATGATCCGAGCTCCTTGACCACCGGCTCGAGCAGCTTCAACTCAGCCAGCGCATCGCGCGTGCCTTGCAGAAACAGCATCGGGATTTTGATATCCGCGAGATGCTTTGCCCGCTCAGTGGATGGCTTTCCGGCGAGATGCAGCGGGAAGGCGAGAAACGCCAGGCCGCGCACGCCGGCAAGCGGCTTGATTGCCTGCGCTTGTGACGTCATCCGCCCGCCGAAGGATTTTCCGCCGGCAAAGAGCGGCAGGCCGGCGCACCGCTCTGCGGCTTCTGCCACGGCAGCGCGCACGGTGGCATGCGCAATCGCGGGCGGATCGGGCCGCTTGCTGCCTTTCTCCATGTAAAGGAACTGGTAACGCAACGTCGCGATGCCGCGTGCGGCGAGTCCGGTGGCGATCACTTCCATCGAGGCATGCGTCATGCCGGCGCCGGCGCCGTGGGCAAACACGTAAGTGGCGCGCGCCTGCGGTGGACGAAGCAGCAGCGCTGACACCGCGCCGGCATGTCCGATCTCGATCTTGAGGGACTGCGTATCTGTGGCTTGCATCATCCCACTCTGTGACGTGCTTTGGTTGGATCAGTCCTGCCGCATGTTCATTCACCTCTCCCGCTTGCGGGGGAGGTCGGCGCGTAAGCGCCGGGTGGGGGCTGTCTCCACTCAAAGAGTGTCAATCGCGGAGGCAGCCCCCACCCCAGCCCTCCCCCGCAAGCGGGAGAGGGAGCGCAGTTGTGGCGTGGATGCAGCGCCGTCTCATCAGGTGCAGACTGCGCCAATCAACGCAAGCAGCAAGTGCGACATGCCGCCACAAAGGGTGCGCGGGACATCGGCGGCAGATTGTGCCAAAAGCTGAAAATGCTGCATGATACGCCACTTATCGCGACCATCGTTGCAGGGCTTGGACTGGCTTTTGTGTTCGGTGCCCTCGCCCAGCGGTTCCGCCTTCCACCGTTGGTCGGCTATCTGCTCGCGGGAGTTGCGGCCGGCCCCTTTACGCCCGGCTTCGTCGCGGACCAGTCGCTGGCAACCGAGCTGGCGGAACTCGGCATCATCCTGCTGATGTTCGGGGTGGGCCTGCATTTCTCTCTCAACGATCTCCTGTCTGTCCGCGCCATCGCGCTACCCGGCGCCGTCGTCCAGATCGCCGTCGCAACGTTGATGGGCCTGGCGCTTGCCCTGGCCATGGGATGGTCGGTCGGGGCGGGGCTCGTGTTCGGGCTGGCATTGTCGGTCGCCAGCACGGTCGTGCTGCTTCGTGCGATGCAGGAGCGCCGGTTGATGGATACCGACCGCGGCAAGATCGCCGTCGGCTGGCTGATCGTGGAAGATCTGGCGATGGTGCTCGCGCTGGTGCTGCTTCCGGCACTTGCGAGCGTGCTCGGCGGAAATGGCGATGCGCAGACCGCCGGTCCGCTTGCGGCGCGCCTTGGTCTTGGGCTCACGGGCACATTGTTGCTCACGGTCGCCAAGGTCGGTCTGTTCATCGCCCTGATGCTGGTGGTGGGACGCAGGCTCATCCCCTGGATCCTGCACTACGTTGCGCATACCGGTTCGCGGGAGCTGTTCCGGCTTGCCGTGCTGGCGATCGCGCTCGGCGTTGCATTCGGCGCGACCAAGCTGTTCGACGTTTCGCTCGCGCTCGGCGCCTTCTTCGCCGGGATGATGCTGACGGAATCCCCACTCAGCCAGCGCGCCGCGCAGGAGTCGCTGCCGCTGCGGGATGCCTTTGCGGTGCTGTTCTTCGTTTCCGTCGGCATGCTGTTCGATCCGATGAGCGTGATCCGCGAACCGTGGCCCCTGATCGCCACGCTCTTCATCATCATCATCGGAAAATCCGTTGCGGCCTTCCTGATCGTGCTGGCGTTCCGGCATCCGGTCTCTACGGCACTGACGATCTCCGCCAGTCTCGCTCAGATCGGAGAGTTCTCCTTCATCCTGGCGGCGATCGGCGTCGCAACCGATCTGCTGCCGAAGGAGGGGCGCGACCTGATCCTGGCCGGATCGATCCTCTCGATCATGCTCAATCCGCTGATCTTCGCAGGCGTCGACTGGCTGATACCGCGCCTCGATCCGGGGCGGGCGTCGCCGAAGACAGCCGCTCCTGCCACCCGCGAACCGATCCCGGTTACGAGCCTGTCCGATCACGCGATACTGATAGGTTATGGCCGGGTCGGGAACATCGTCGGCAGCGCCATGAGGGAGGCGGGTCAACCGTTCTTCGTCATCGAAGATGCGGATGCGATCGTCGCCGGGCTCAAGCAGAAGGGTATCGAGGCGATCATGGGCAATGCGGCCCGCGCCGACGTGCTCGCTGCCGCCAATCCATCCGCGGCCCGATATCTGGTGATCGCGATTCCAGAGGCATTCGAAGCCGGGCAGATCGTTCAGCAGGCGCGCGCCGCCAATCCGCAGATCCGGATCATCGCCCGCGCGCATTCGGATGCCGAGGTCGAGCATCTCACGCGACTGGGTGCGGATACCGTTATCATGGGCGAGCGCGAGATTGCACGGGCGATGATCGAAAGCCTGCAGCGTGAGCCGCAAAGGCGGCAGGTGGAACCGCAGGACGACCCGAATGTGATCGCTCTGCACGGTGTTCCAAAAGTGCCGGCAGATCGCTAGTATACCGCGGGTGCGTGTGGGGACGCAGGCGGTAGAAGAGGGTCAGAATGGGCGCGAGGTCTCTGGCGGAACTGAAGCGGATCATCGAAGGCGAATCGATCGATGGGATCCACTTGTTGAACAGTCCGCACGACAACCCGATCTGTTCGCTCTCTTATGATGAAAACATTCCCTGCATCGCGGTCGTATGGCGGAAATACGCGACCAGCGCCCAGCTTCGCTTCGTTCATGAGATCATCCTGAACATGCTCACGCAGCATGCCGCCGACAGGATCCTGGGCGATGATTCGGACCTGCCGATCGTCCACGCCGAAGATCAGAGGTGGATCGTGGAAGATTGGCTGCCGCGGGCGCGCGCGGCGGGTCTAAAGGCCGTCGCTACTGCCGTGTCGCTGACCTTCTTTGGCAAGGTCTCGATCGGGAGCATCCATTCGAAATTGGCCAAAGAGATTGCGATCAAGGATTTTCACAACATCCACTCGGCCCGTATGTGGCTCGGCGGCCTGAGCCCGCAGCAGCTCGCATGAGCTTCCTCCGAGATGCCCTTCCTCTGCCGAGACCCAACGAAGCGGGGCGATGTTCCCTTGCTTTGCTTTGGCGTATTGGCTGACCGTCTACGGCACCAGTTGCGGCGCATCGGCACCACCGAGATTGCAGGCGACTTCGACGAAGCGCTGCATGAGCGGCGGCATGTTACGATCGCGCATCGCGATCATGAGCCAGCTTTCCGCGTCGACGCCCGCAATAGGACGGCTGGAGACGCCCGGTATCGCCATGCACCTATAGCATTCCGGTAGCACGGCAATGCCGAGCCCAGCGGAAACGAGGCCGAGCACGGTGTTGAGCTCGCGCGCTTCCTGCTCGATGCGCGGCGCGAATCCGGCCGCGCCGCACAGCGTCATCAAATGTTCATGCATGCCGCAATTGACCACGGGCTCGACTCCGACGAACGGTTGGTCGACCAGCTCGGTCATCTCGACCGGTGCGGCGGAGCTGGCAAGCGAATGGCTCGATGGAAAGAACAGCCGCGACCGGTCGCGCCACAGCGGCACCAGCCTGATGCTCCGATTCTGCTGCAGCATGGCGGGCGGCCGCAGGATGCCGAAATCGATCTGGTCGTCGGCGAGTGCCGCGAATTGCGAGCCGGTTCCCAGATGCTGCAGTTCAATCTGCACGTCGGGGTAACGGTTGCGGAATGCACGCAACATCTGCGCGAAGGCTTCGCGCATCGGGACCGAACTGGTAAAGGCGAGCCGGATGGTGCCCGCTTCGCCACGGCCGGCGCGCCGCACCGCCTCGGTGGTCTGCTCGAGCAGCCTCACTGCGCGCCGCGCATTGTCGAGCAACACCTCGCCGGCCGGGGTGAGCTCAACCTTGTGCCGATCGCGGCTGAACAGCATTGTTCCCACCTCGGCCTCGATCGCCTTGATCTGGGTGCTGAGCGGTGGCTGGCTGATGTTCAGCCGTCTGGCGGCACGGCTGAAGCTGAGCTCTTCGGCCACGGCAATGAAATAGCGAAGCTGGCGATAATCCATCTTCTTATAGTCAAAACGTATAGCCGGGCTGTCAATATCATATTGGACGCAATAGCCGGTGGCGCCTATCACGGCAGAAAGCGCGAATAATCCAAGGAAACCCGCGTCGCTCGCAGGTTCTGAGCGGCGCATTCAGCCGAAGTGGCAAGGGAGGCGAGGCGATGATTGGATTCCAGATTTGCAAACGCACGCGCAAGATTGATGCCGACACTGTCGCGAAATTCCGCGAGCTGCCGGTCGCCAATATCAGCGATTCCATGTCGCGGATGACCGCGGGCGGCGCGGCGCTGCGGCCGGTTCACAAGGAGGGCGTGCTCGCAGGTCCAGCCTTCACGGTGAAGACGCGCCCCGGCGACAATCTGATGGTGCACAAGGCGATCGACATCGCCGAGCCCGGTGACGTCATTGTGGTCGACGGCGGCGGCGATCTCACCAATTCCCTGATCGGCGAGATGATGGCGGCGCAGGCCGAGCGGCGCGGCATCGCCGGCATCGTCATCTATGGCGCGATCCGCGACTACGACACGCTCCATGCCGGCACGTTCCCGGTCTATGCCGCCGGCGTCACCCATCGCGGGCCCTACAAGGACGGTCCCGGCGAGATCAACGTGCCGATCGCGATCGATGGCATGGTGATTGCGCCTGGTGATCTGGTTGTTGGCGACGGCGACGGCATCGTCTGTGTGCCCTTCGATGTCACGGCCGAGGTGCTGAAGGCGACTGAGGCCAAGCACCAGGCCGAGATCAAGCAGCTGGCCTTGATCAAGGAGGGCAAGCTCGACCGCTCCTGGGTCGACGCCACGCTGACCAGGCTTGGTTGCAACATTGACGTTTGATCGCGACGTCGGACGCGACGTTCGCAAGGGAGTGTGCCGTGTTTGCTTTTTCCGGATCGATCCACGCCAATAGCTGTTCGTGTTGCGGCGGCCCGCTGGTTTTCCAGGCCATGATGGCTTCGGGTAGGTCTTTTTCGCCTCCAATCAATATCGAGGCCACGGAAGGATTGCGGCGCGCGCAGGCTGCCGGCGGACCGATCATCGACTGCCACGGCCACTACACCACGGAGCCGCAGGCGCTGCTCGACTGGCGCAAGCGGCAGATCGCGGCGATCGCCGATCGCTCGCAGATGCCCTCGGTCGATGAGCTCAAGGTCGGCGACGACGAGTTGCAGCAATCGGTCGAAGGCGCGCAACTCCGGCTGCAGCGCGAGCGCGGCACGTCGGTGACGCTGTTCTCACCGCGGGCCTCCGGCATGAGCCATCACATCGGCGACGCTGCGGTCAGCGAGGCCTGGTCGCGAGTTTCGAACGACCTGATCTATCGGCTGACAAAACTCTACCCGAAGAATTTCATCGGCGTCTGCCAGTTGCCGCAGTCGCCGGGCGTCGAACCGAAAAACTGCATCACTGAGCTGACGCGATGTGTCGAGGAACTCGGCTTCGTCGGCTGCAACCTCAACCCGGACCCGAGCGGCGGCTACTGGAAGGATCCGCCCCTGACCGACCGCTGGTGGTATCCGCTCTATGAGAAGATGGTCGAGCTCGACGTGCCCGCGATGATCCACGTCAGCGCCGCCGCCAATCCGGTCTTCCACACCACCGGCAGCCATTACATCAATGGCGACACCACCGCTTTCATGCAGTTCCTGATGTCGGATCTGTTCAAGGAGTTTCCGACGTTGAAACTGATCATTCCACATGGCGGCGGTGCAATTCCCTATCACTGGGGTCGCTACCGCGGCATAGCGCAGGACCAGAAGCGGCCGCCATTGTCCGAATGCATGCTCAAGAATGTGTTCTTCGACACCTGCGTCTATCACCAGCCCGGCATCGACCTGCTGACGCAGGTGATCCCGGCGGAGAACATCTTGTTTGCTTCAGAGATGGTCGGCGCGGTGAAGGGCATCGATCCCGAGACCGGCTTCAACTATGACGACACGCGCCGCTATATCGATAACTCGACGCTGCTGACCGCGGAGCAAAAGCGCGCGATCTTCGTCGGCAATGCGCGGCGCGTGTACAGCCGCATTCCCGCGGACATCTTCAATTGAGAGGGGAGCGGGCGTTGATCACGGACTCGCAGGTTCATCTCTGGGAAGCGCATCGGCCCGATCGGCCGTGGCCGGCCGAGCAGATCGGCAAGCCGTCTTTCGTCGCCGTCCCAGGCGCGCGGCCACATCGTCCCGAGCCGTTGGGCGCGGATGAATTGATCGGGATGATGGACCGCACCGGCATCGACCGCGCGGTGATCGTGCCGCCGTCGCCGGTCGGCGATTCCAACGATACGGCGCTCGAAGCCGCGCAACGGTTTCCCGAGCGGTTCGCGGTGATGGGCCGTTTCAATCCGGATGCAGCCGGCGCCCGCGAGCGCCTGCAGACCTGGCTCGATCAGCCGGGGATGCTCGGCATCCGCATGACCTTCTACAAGCCGCAATGGGCGAGGTGGCTGGTGCCCGGCACCATCGAATGGTTCTGGTCGGACTGCCAGCGCCTGGGCATTCCGCTGATGGCGCTCGCTCCCGGTCTGCTCAAGGAGACCGCCGCGCTCGCGGAACGCTATCCCGGCCTTACCATCATCCTCGATCACATGGCGCGGCAGAGCGCGCTGCGCGATGACGCCTGTTTCGCCGATCTCGACGAATTGCTCGCGCTGGCGCGGTTTCCGAACATCGCGATCAAGGCGAGCTCGCTGCCGTGCTACACGGACAGCGGCTATCCGTTCGCCAGCCTGGATCCTTATCTGCGGCGAACTTTCGAGGCCTTCGGCGCCGATCGCATCATGTGGGGATCCGATCTCACGCGCCTGCCGTGCTCCTATCTCGAATGCCTCGACCACATGCAGCGCGAACTTCCGTTCCTGACCGATGACGATCGCCGGCAGGTGCTCGGCGGCACCGCCGCCGCGCTGCTGCGTTGGCCCGAGGCGGGAGGCGCGACACCGAAAACTTCAACAGAGGCACGCCCGTGACCAACCAGATCAACCGACGCACCGCTTTGTCACTGCTCGCGGGGACAGCGCTGCTTCCCGGCCTGCCCCGGATGGCTCTCGCGGCCGGTTATCCCGAGCGCCCGATCCATGTCGCGGTGCCGTTCTCGGCGGGCGGCGCGGTCGATATCGTCGCGCGCACCGTGATGCAGCAGGCCGGCCCGCAGCTCGGCCAGCCGATCGTGATCGAGAACCGGCCCGGCGCCAGCGGCAACATCGCGACCGGCTTCGTCGCCAAATCAGATCCTGACGGTTACAACGTGCTGATCGCCGCCAACAACCTCGCGACCAATGAGGCACTGTTTGACAGCCTTCCCTTCAATGCGGAGAAGGACCTCGAGCCGGTCGCGCTGGTCGGCTACTCGCCCCTGATCCTGGTGGTGCAGCCGCAATTCGAGGCCAAGACGGTCAAGGACATCGTCGATATGGCCAAGGCGGCGCCGGACAAGCTCACCTTTGCCTCCGCCGGCACCGGCACTTCGGGCCATCTCGCGGCGGAGATCTTCAAGCAGGTGACCGGCATCCAGGCGCTGCACGTGCCGTACAAAGGCGGCGCGCAGGCGATGGTCGACATCATCGCCGGCCGCGTCTCGTTCATGTTCGTCGATCCCGTGCAGGGCATGCCGCAGATTCGCGCCAACCAGCTTCGGGCGGTCGCGGTCAGCTCGCGCGAGCGGCTGGTGCTGCTGCCCGAAATTCCGACGGTCACCGAGGCTGGATTCCCTGGCGTCGAGGCCACCGTCTGGTGGGGCTTCCTGGTTCCGGCCGGCACGCCCAAGGAGATCGTGGCGCGGCTGAACAAGGAGATCGACCTTGCGCTCGGCGATCAGAAGGTGAAGGACAGCCTTCGCGAGATGGGCGCCGTGGTCAAAGGCGGCTCGCCCGAGGATTTCCGCGCCTTCATCAAGTCCGAGACGGAACGCTGGGGCAACATCATCCGTACCGCCAAGATCAAGGCTGAGTAACACCGCGGGTCCGGAGGCGCCCACTTCACCTCGCCCCGCTCGCGGGGAGAGGTCGAAATTCAAGCGCAGCTTGAATTTCGGGTGAGAGGGAGCCTCCGCGAACTCATCTCTCACCGCATCTGCCGAGACAGCCCCTCACCCCAACCCTCTCCCCGTAAGAACGGGGAGGGGGAGCGTCGGCAGCTCTGACGCGCGTGAAGCGGTGCTCGGGCCGCGGCTCAGCAGCCGCGGCAGATGCTGCGCAAGCTCTTGTAGACCTCCTCGTCATCCCGCCGCATCTGCTGCAGCGCTTCCATCGGCTTATTGTCGTAGACCGGCTCCGGCTTGCGTTTGGCCTCGAGCGCCACGGACTGCCGCTCGTAGCAGGCCTCCCGCTCGGCCTTCGCCTGGATGAACCGGCATTGCTCCACCGCCGCTGAAGCGGGAGCGACGCCGACCGTGAGCCCGAGGGCGATGAGGATGAGGAGTTTCAATGTCGCCCGTCCTTTACCGGCTTGTTGTCTCAGTTCCGTGAAAGGGGAGCAACATCAACTTTGCGCGCGAGCCATTTCCCGGCGCCGCTTTCTTTGCTAGCCCGTTGTTGCGATAACAAAATCCTTCAGCCCGCCATGTTGGCGGGCCACCTCCGGGAAGCAAACGTGCCAAAGACGATCGAAGAACCCGCACGGCGCGTGCCGATCTATGGCGAATATGAAGTCGCGGTGCTCGGCGGCGGGCCCGCCGGGATTGCGGCCGCGGTGGCCGCGGCGCGTGCCGGGCGGCGCACGCTCCTGATCGAACGCTACGGCTTCCTCGGCGGCATGGGCACGGCGGCGGGTGTGACCAATTTTTGCGGGCTCCATGCCAACGTCCATGGGCAAGCGCATCGGGTGGTGCAGGGCATCGCCTCCGACCTGCTTGCTCGTATCGACCACTTCGGCGGCCTGAACAAGCCGCATCTGATCCTCGGCCAAATCCTGGCGCAGGCCTATGACACCGCGGCCTACAAGATCGCGGCCGATGATCTCCTGGCGAGCCACAAGGTCGATATCCTCTTCCATGCGCTCGGCGCCGGCGTGGTGATGGACGATGAGCAGCGCATCGGTGCGCTGATGGTCGAGACCAAGGCTGGCCGTCAGGCGGTATTGGCAAGCATCTTCATCGATTGCTCCGGCGATGGCGATCTCGCTGCCTGGGCCGGCGCGCCGTACGAGGTTGGCGATATCAATGGCAGCATGCTCTATCCATCCATGATGTTCCGTCTCAACGGCATCGATCCGGAGAAAGCCGGTGACGCGTGGCGGACGATCCCGGCGCTGATGGAAAAGGCTGAGGCCGCCGGCACCCACAAGTTTCCGCGCAAGGCCGCGATCGTGCGGCCGCAGCGCTCGCCGGTTGAATGGCGCGTCAACTTCACCCAGCTCGCGCGCGAGGACGGCACCGCCGTCAACGGCCTCGAACCCGACGACCTCACCCGCGGCGAGATCGACGGCCGCCGCCAGGCGATCCAGGCATTCGAATTCCTGCGCACGGTGCCGGGCTTCGAGAACTCCTACATCGTCGACCTGCCACCGCAACTCGGCATCCGCGAAACGAGACGCGTGGTCGGTGGCTACAAGCTCAGCGGCGAGGATGTGCTCGGCTGCGCCTCGTTCGACGATTCCATCGGCGTCAATGGCTGGCCGATCGAGGCGCATGTCGCAGGCGACGTCATCTTCAAGTTCCCGCCGATCCCGGAATCGCGCGGCTTCAACGAGCTGCCCTATCGCATGCTGGTGCCTGAACGCATCGACAATCTCCTTATCGCCGGGCGCTGCGCCTCGATGACCCATGAGGGACAGTCGGCGGCGCGGGTCTCCGGCGCCTGCTTTGCGATGGGAGAGGCGGCAGGCTCGGCCGCCGCGCTCGCGCTGTCGGGCAATACCAGGCCGCGCGACATCGCGGTAGAACGACTGCAGCAGGGGCTGAAAGAGCAGGGCGCCTTCATCGGGCGCGACCAGCAAGTCCCTGCCGGATTGTGAGGAGAAGGTGGATGAAGGGTTTTGTGCGGCTCGCGCTTGCGGGCCTGCTGGCACTGACGGCGAGCGGGATCGCGCATGCCGATGAGCCGCTGAAGGCCAAGGTCGGCGTGCTCCGGCTGTCGTCCTCGGCGCCGGTGTTCATCGCGCAGGACAAGGGCCATTTCCGCGAGGCCGGGCTCGATGTCGAACTGAAATTCTTCGACGCCGCGCAACCGATCGCGGTCGCCACCACCTCGGGCGATGTCGATTTCGGCGTCACCGCCTTCACGGCCGGGCTCTACAATCTCGCCGGCAAGGGCACGCTGAAGGTAATCGGCGGTATGAGCCGCGAGAAGGCCGGCTATCCCCTGATCGGCTATTTCGCCAGCAACAATGCCTATGCAGCCGGGCTGAAGACGCCGAAGGACCTTGCGGGCAAGCGCGTGGCGGTGACGCAGGTCGGCTCGAGCTTTCACTATTCGCTCGGCCTGCTCGCCGACAAATATGGCTTCAAGCTTTCGGACGTGAAGGTGGTGCCGCTGCAATCGCTCTCGAACGCGGCCGCGGCGTTGAAAGGCGAGACCGTCGATGCGGCGCTGCTGCCGGTCTCGACCGCGCGCCCGCTGATGGAAACGAATGGCGCCAAGTTCCTCGGCTGGGTCGGTGACGAGACGCCGTGGCAGCTCGGCGCTGTGTTCGCGTCGCCCAAGACGCTTTCGAACAAGCCGCTGGTGACGAAATTGCTTGCAGCCTTGGTGAAGGCCGACCGCGAATATCACGATGTGATCCTGGCCGTGATGAAGGATGGCAAGGTGCCGATCAACGAAAAGACAAAACCGCTGCTCGACATCATCGCCAAGTACACCAACCTGCCGGTCGAGCAGGTGGTCGGCAATTGCGCCTATATCGATCCGGACGGCAAGCTCGACGTCAAGAACGTCGCCAACCAGATTGGCTGGCTGCAGGAGCAGGGCTTTGTCGACAAGGGGTTTGACGCGGATGCGATCATCGCAAAGGACTATGTGAAGCCGGATTGATGGACCTGATCGCCGACCATATCAGCCACCGCTTCGACGCGCTCGACGTGCTCGACGACGTCTCGTTCACGGTGCGCGCGGGCGAGGTGGTCGCGATTGTCGGGCCGTCAGGCTGCGGCAAGAGCACGCTGCTCTCGATCCTCGGCGGCCTGTTGCGGCCAACTGGCGGTGCGGCCGAGTTGCGCGGCGCGCCTCCAAAAGACAGTCTCAATCCGCTGACCTTCGTGTTCCAGGATTTTGCACTGCTGCCCTGGTGCACGGTGGAGGAAAACGTCGCGTTCCCGCTTGAGCATACGGCGCTAGGTGCAGCGGAGCGCCGCCGCATTGTCGAGGATGCGCTGCGCCGCACCGGGCTCTCGGATTTTCGTGGCGCCTATCCGAAGCAGCTCTCCGGCGGCATGCGCCAGCGCGTCGGCATCGCACGGGCGCTGGCCGTGAAGCCGGCGATCCTTTTGATGGACGAGCCGCTGTCGGCGTTGGATTCGCAGACCCGCGAACTGCTGATGGAGGATTTCGTCCGCCTGCTCGCCGACGGTGCTATGGGTGCGGTCTATGTCACGCATAATCTGGAGGAGGCGGTGCGGCTTGCGGACCGCATCGTGGTGCTGTCGCGTCGGCCCGGGCGCATCCGAAAAGTCGTGCCTGTTACGATGACGCGCAGCGAGCGCGGCGACAGGAACGCGCGCGAAAAGTTGCTGGCGTTGCAGGACGAGCTGTGGTCGCTGATCCGCGAAGAAGCGATCGATGCCGAGCGCGAGGTCCAGCATGCTTGAGCGCGCGCCAGCAGAGACGCCGTCCGATATCGACACCAAGCCGCGGCCGGTCGAATTTCGCGGCGCCGGCTTCATGCCGAGCACGGGCCGCGCGTCGGGCTGGGTCGCGCTCGCGCTCGTCATCGCCGTGTGGCAACTGGCGGGCAGCGCCGAATGGGTCAATCCGCTCTTCCTGCCGGCGCCATCGGCGATCGCGGTGGCCACCTACAAGCTCGCGATGTCTGGCGCGCTCTGGCAGCATCTCGGCTGGTCGGTGATGCGGATCGGCACCGGCTGGCTGCTTGGCACGGTAGCTGGCGTCATCATTGGTTTCGCGATCGGCCTGTCGACGCTGGCGCGCGGCGTCGGCATCACCTTCATCTCGGCGCTGTTTCCGATCCCGAAGATCGCGCTGCTGCCGCTGTTGATCCTCTGGCTCGGGATCGGGGAAGAGCCCAAGATCGCGACCATTGCATTGGGCGTGTTTTTCTCGACCGCGATATCGGTCTATAGCGGTGTCGATGCGGTGCCGCGCAATTTGATCCGGATGGCGCAGAGCTTCAACGTGCCCTTCCATGCCATCGTGCGCCGCGTGATCTGGCCGGGCGCGCTGCCTTCGATTCTCGCCGGCTTCCGCATCACCGCCTCGGTCGCGCTGTTATTGGTGGTGAGCGCCGAGATGATCGGCGCGCAGTATGGCATCGGCGCTTTCGTGCTGCAGGCCGGCAACCTGATGCAGACCGATCAGCTACTCGCCGGCGTCGTGATCCTGTCGCTGTTCGGATTGGCGGTAGGGAAGTTGATCAATCTGCTCGAGGCAAAGCTGCTGCACTGGCGGTGACGCCAGGATTTGTAGGTGGGCAAAGCGAAGCGTGCCCACCATCACGAGCGGAGTGCTTGAAGGTGGGCACGCTGCGCTTTGCCCACCCTACGATTCCCGCTAATCCTCACGCATTGCCGCGGTCTTCGCGGAACAGGTCGAGCTTCTGCTGCACGGGGCGGTCCGAGAAGCTGAACAGCACTGAATCCACATCCGCCTCGTGCGTGACCCAGTGCCAGCTCGGCACCACGAACAGGTCGCGCGGGCCCCATTCGAAGATCTGCTCGCCGATCCTGGTGCGGCCCTTGCCCTCGATTGCGGCGAACACGGTGGCATCCGTTGAGCGATAACGCGCGGTCTTGAAGCCCTTGGGGACGAGCTGGATAAACGTGCCGATGGTCGGCATTGCATAGTCGCCGGTCTCGGGATTGGAGAATTTCAGCTTCAGGCCGTGGCAAGCGTCCCATTCATCGCGCGCCTTGGCCTGCTCCAGCGCCTCGCGGGTGTAGCTGTAGGGATAGTTGAAGATCGGTGACGTCTTCGAGGTGCGCTTCTGGTCGACCGGCAGCAGATTATGGCCATAGCGCGCAAAACTGTCGCCCGAAGGTTTTGTGATCTGCTGTTGATCCTCCTTCGCGCCCTCCGCGAATGAGGCGTCGAAGAACTGCACCATGGGGATGTCGAGCCCATCGAGCCAGAACATCGGCTCGCTGGTGTCGTTGGAATGATCGTGCCAGGTCATCGACGGCGTGATCACGAAATCGCCTGGCGACATCGCGGTGCGCTCGCCGTCGACGGAGGTATAGGCGCCCTTGCCTTCGAGCACGAAGCGCAGCGCCGATTGGCTGTGGCGATGCGCAGGGGCGATATCGCCGGGCACCACCATCTGCACGCCGGCGAACAGCGACGTCGTGATCTTCGATTGTCCGCGCAGGCCAGGGTTTTCCAGGACCAGCACGCGCCGCTCGGCTTCCTTGGCCGTGATCAGCTTGCCCGCCTCGTTCATGTAGTCACGGATCTGGTCAAACTTCCAGAGGTGCGGCCGGCAGGCGCTTCGCGGCTCAGGCGTGATCAGATCGTTCATCACGTTCCAGAGCGCCGAAAGGTTCTCGCCGTCGATCTTCTTGTAGAACGCCTCGCGCTCCGGCGTCTTCTGCACCGCTTCCATGGCAGGCCTCCCGTCCATTTCTGTCTCGTTCGTTGATTGACAGCATACTGACAATATGGCTAGCGTCAACTCAAAGCAAAGTCAGAAAACACCAGGGAGGTTCCGATGAAGCTGCACGGTTACTTCCGCAGCAGCGCGTCCTATCGGGTGCGGATCGCGCTGAACCTGAAAGGGCTCACCGTTGAGCACCTGCCGCATCACCTTCGCAAAGGCGAACAATGCGCTCCCGCCTATCTCGCCATCAATCCGCAAGGGCTGGTGCCGACATTGGAAAGCGACGCCGGCGCGATCCTGACCCAGTCGCTCGCCATCATCGAATGGCTCGACGAGGCCAATCCCGAACCGCCGCTATTGCCGAAGGATTCGCTGCAGCGCGCAAAAGTTCGCGCCTTCGCGCAGGCCATCGCCTGCGACACCCATCCGGTGCAGAATCTGAAAGTGCTGGCGCGGCTGCGGCAGCTTGGCCTGTCGGAAGACAAGGTGACGGAGTGGGCGGCCTGGGCCAACCGCGAAGGGCTTTCGGCCTGCGAGACATTGGCGGCGGGCGAAGCCGGACCGTTCTGCTTTGGCTCTGTGCCGACGCTGGCTGATCTGTGCCTGGTGCCGCAGCTTGCCAATGCGCGGCGCTTCGGCGTCGATGTCACCGCTTTCCCGCGGCTGCTCAAGGCGGAAGCTGCGGCCAAGGCAATGAAGGCGTTTGCCGACGCCGCTCCGGACAAGCAAGTCGATGCCGAACAATAACAAGCAAACCCTGATCACCATGGACGCGGTCTATACCGCGCCCGGCTATCTATTCCGGCGGATGCAGCAGATCGCGGTTTCGATCTTCATCGAGGAGTGCAGGCCGTTCGACCTGACGCCGGTGCAATATGCGGCGCTGATCGCGATCCACACTCATCCTGGCATCGATGCGACGCGGCTGTCCGCCGTGATCGCGTTCGATCGCTCCACGCTCGGCAACGTGATCGAGCGGCTGCAGACCAAGGGTCTGATCGAGCGGAAGCCCGATTCCGAGGACAAGCGCGTCAAGCTGCTCACCATAACGAAGCCGGGCGCTTCGCTGCTGCGCGAGATCATGCCCGCCGTCGACCGCGCGCAGGCGCGGATGCTGCAGCCGCTCAAGCCTGCCGACCGCAAGACGCTGATGGCGCTGCTCGCGCAGCTTGTCGATCTCAACAACGAGGCCTCGCGCGTGCCGCTGCGTGCCGAGGACGCCCTTGAACATCTCGGGAAAGCGGGCTGATGGCAAAGCACAACTTGCCAGTCCTGATCGCAGGCGGCGGCATCGGCGGCCTTGCCACAGCGCTCGGGCTTGCGCAGAAGGGTATCCGTTCGATTCTATTGGAGAAGGCCGCCACGCTCGGCGAGATCGGCGCCGGCATCCAGCTCGGCCCGAACGCATTCCACGCCTTCGATTATCTCGGTGTCGGCGAGGCGGCGCGGCGCATGGCCGTCTATATCGACCAGCTCCGCCTGATGGATGCGCTTACCGCCGAAGAGATCACCCACGTCGACCTGCGCGAGCCGTTCCGTGTCAGGTTCGGCAATCCCTACGCCGTGGTGCATCGCGGCGATCTTCATGGCGTATTCCTGCGCGCCTGCCGCGAGCACGAGCTGATCGAGCTGCGCGTCAGCAGCGAGGTGACCGGCTACGAGCAGGACGGCGCTTCGGTCACCGCGCAGCTCGCCAATGGCGAGCGCGTCACCGGCCGGCTCCTGGTCGGCGCCGATGGCTTATGGTCGAACATCCGCAAGCAGGTCACAGCGGACGGGCCGCCGCGCGTGTCCGGCCACACCACCTACCGCTCGGTGATCCCGACCGAGCAGATGCCGGAGGATCTGCGCTGGAACGCGGCGACGCTGTGGGCTGGGCCGAAATGCCACATCGTGCATTATCCGCTGTCGGACTGGAAGGTGTTCAACCTCGTCGTCACCTACCACAACGACGCGCCGGAGCCGGTCGCGGGAAGGCCGGTTAGCGATGAAGAGGTGATGCAGGGCTTTCGGCATGTCCATGCGCGTGCGCAAAGCATCATTCGTCACGGCAAGAATTGGCGGCTCTGGGTGTTGTGCGACCGCGATCCGAACGAGCGCTGGGTCGACGGCCGCGTCGTGCTGCTTGGCGATGCCGCGCATCCGATGCTGCAATATTTCGCGCAAGGCGCCTGCCAGGCGATGGAGGATGCGGTGTGCTTGTCGCACATGCTGTCGCATCATGACGACCACGCAGTGGCGCTCGAGCATTACCGCGCACAACGCTTCCCGCGCACAGCGCGGGTGCAGCTTTTGTCGCGCGCGATCGGCGAGCACATCTATCACCCCGCCGGCGACCACGCCCGCTTCCGCAACGCCATCATGGGTGCGAAGACCTCGGAGGATTACTACCAGGATCTCGCCTGGCTCTACGGCGGCACGGGATTGGGAACATGATCCTCTCGCCTTGCTCGCCGTCGCCGTCCCGGACGCCAAATGGTCCCTCACTTCCTGGACAGCTGGATCAGCCTCTGCTCGCGAAACGGCCGAGCGCCTGATCCACAGCGAGATCGAGCCACTTGAGATCGTCGCCGTCGAAAAACCAGCTGGCTCTTGCCAGCGCATAATCGCGCGGGTCTCGTGCGAACTCGATGCCGCGCGGCAATCGGGTAGGCAATTCCAACGACACAGTGCGCGGATAGTCACGCACGCGCCATTCGGGTCGATGGGTCGGAAAGAATGCCAGGCACCCTACGCCGAACGCGTCAGCCAGATGCACCATCCCGGTGTCAGTCGAGATCATCCATCGTGCGTGACGGACCACGCTGCATAGATCATCGAGGCTAGCGCACGGCTCCAGATGGATGACGCTGCTGCTGAGCGCATCGGGGACGGCACCTTGCGTCACGACGGGCCCAAACGTTAGCATTCGTCGGAGGATATGCGCGTGGATCTCGTCCGGCATGTCGCGCAGTCGCATTGATGCCTTCGGGCAGACCAAAGTATAGCCGCTTGGCAACGCAGGCCGCTTGGTTTTGACTCGCGATGCGAGCCAGCTATTCCGCCGCCAACCTGCCGGCACCCGTTCGGGCGCCACCCCCAGGCGCTGCAGGAAGAAATCGATCATAGCCTTGCGCTGGAACTCCGGATCGAAGGCAAAGTCGCGGATGTCGATCACGCGCGCGGAGGGATCACCCAGATCAAACGGTCGATCAGGCGTGGCAAACTCCCAGGGAAGCATCCTGATGTCGGCGAAGTCGGCAGCGGCATGGACGGATTCGACCATGCCTGGGAGGCCGGGAAGCCGGAACAACAATGGTCGCGGTGGCACGGCGCCAACTCGGATCGCCAAATGGAGCGCCTGCAGGCCGACGATCGCATCGCCCATCGCGCGTCCGAATCCGTTCAGGATCGCGACATTGGCCGGCGCAGTCATTCTAGCGGGAATCTGCAGGATGGCCTTCGTCGCCGACATTGTCCGCCTGTCTGGACCGCGCTCATTGCGAATCTCGCAACGGCAGTCACCGTTCGGACCGTGGCTCAGAGCTGTTACGCGACTGCGTCGCGATCAGCGAATTCGATTACGGTTGTAACCAAGGCAAATGCGATCACCACGTGTTCTCACCATCAAGACTTAGTTCTCGAGCAGTATCACGGATCGACGATCGTGCCCCAGGGGATAGGTGCTCAGTCGCGCAAGCGGATGTCACATCCTCATCACGGCCTGCCGGTCGATCTTGCCCGTTCCGGTCTTCGGCAGTTCGTCGATGAACCTGATCTCGCGCGGATATTTGTAGGGCAGCAGCTTTGCCTTCACGTAGTCCTGCAGCCGCTTCGCCGTCTCCTCCGCATCGAACGCACGGTCGTTCATCACCACCACCGCCTTTAGCGTCATGCGCCTATCAGGCAGTTCGGCGGCGAAGACGGCGCATTCGCGGACGTCAGGATGATCGGCGAGGCAGAGCTCGACCTCCAGCGGGTAGACCCATTGGCCTGATATCTTGATCAGGTCGTCGGCACGGCCACGGAAGAAGTGGAAGCCGTCGCTGTCGCGGACGAAGCGGTCGCCGGTGTAGATCCAGCCGCCCTCGCGCACGGTCTCGGCGGTCTTGTCGGGACGGTTCCAGTACAGCGGCGTATTGGAATCGCCGCGCACCCACAGAATGCCTTCCTCATTGTCGGCGACCTCGCGGCCGTCCTTGTCGCGCAGCAGGATTTCGTAGCCGGGGACGCGCACGCCTGCGGCGCCCAGCTTCTTTTTGTCGGCGCGGTTGCAGAGATAGATGTGCAGCACCTCGGTCGAGCCGAGGCCTTCGATGATCTCGAGCCCGGTCAGCGACTTCCAGCCGTTGAAGACGTCGGCCGAAAGCACCTCCGCGGCCGAGATCGCCATGCGCAGCGAAGAGAAATCGGCCTGAGCCGCACCATCGGCCTTGGTCAGCGAGGTGTAGAGCGTCGGCAGGCCGAAGAACACGGTCGGACGATACTGCTCGATCGCCGCGAAGATCGACGCCGGCTTCGGCTGGCCGGGCAAGAGCAATGTGGCGGCGCCGACCGAGAAGGGGAAGGTGATGGAATTGCCGAAGCCATAGGCGAAGAAAATCTTCGGCACCGAGAAACAGATATCGCCTGATGTCAGCTTCAGCACATTGCGGGAAAACGCCTGCTCGCTATAGGCCATGTCGTGGTGCAGATGCACGATGCCCTTGGGCCGGCCGGTGGAGCCGGAGGAGTACATCCAGAACGCCATCTCGTTGCGGTGGGTGTCGGCCTCAGAGACCTCGGTGGGAAAGCGCGGCAACCATTCATCGGCCAGGAGTGCCTGCGGGACGGCATGTTCGCCAGCCGCACCATTGACCACGATCAGTGTCTTCAGCGGCGTGTCCTTGCAGGCCTCAGTGTTGAAGCGCGGGCAGAACTCGGCGTCGGCAACCGCGACTGTCGCACTCGCGTCCGAAAGATAGAACTGAAGAAGGTCCGGTGGCGTCAGCGTGTTGATCAGAAGCGGCACGAAGCCGGCGCTGATAGCGCCGAAGAACGCGGCCGGATAGGCCGGGGTATCGTCGAGGAACAGCAGGATGCGGTCGCCGCGTTTCAGGCCCAGCGAAGCGAAGCCGTGGCTCCACCGCGCGGCCTCGGCACAGAGCTCGCGGTAGGTCCGCGTTCCCGCCGGACCGGTCAGCGCCGTCAGGTCGCCACGGCCCTGCGCCAGATTGTCGAACAGGATGCGGCTCGCGTTGTAGCGCTCGGGGAGCGCAAAGCCGATCTCGCGCGCACCCGGACTGTCCGATGGTACCTGGTCGGCGATCTCGTTCATGACTTGCCCCTCGACGCCTCGTAGCTTGCCATGAAGTTCGGCGACATCGCGCGCAGCCGCGCGTCGTCAATCCGTCCCGAACGGGTGATGTAGCTGAAGGCAAAATCCATCGGGTCGAGCTTCATATGCTCGGGGAATTTCTCGTACCAGTCGGCGCTGGTGCGCGCGGCGGTCACCAGCTTCTTCACGATCGGCTTGCGTTCGGCCTCGTAGCGGCACAGCGCCGTGGAGACGTGCGCTTCGGCTTCGAGTGCTTTCGTCAGCGCGATCGCATCCTCGATCGCAAGGCGGGTGCCGGAGCCGATCGAGAAATGCGCCGAGTGCAGGGCGTCGCCGATCAGCACCATGTTCTTGAACGACCAGTGCTCGTTCCAGATCCACGGGAAATTGCGCCACAGCGATTTGTTCGAAATCAGCGGCTGGCCGCCGAGCGTCTCCGCAAACACTTCCTCACAAACGGCCTTGGAGTGCTCGGCGTCCCTGTTGGCAAAGCCGTAGGCGTGCCAGGTGGCGCGGTCGCACTCGACCAGGAACGTGCTCATGGTCGGCGAATAGCGATAGTGGTGGGCGTTGAAGGCCCCGCGTTCGGTCTTGACGAAGGTCTGCGACAGCGTCTCGAACCGCTTCGCCGTGCCGTACCAGACGAACTTGTTCGACGAATAGGACAGCGAGGTTCCGAAATCGCCCTCAAAGCTCCGGCGCACCAGCGAGTTCAGCCCGTCCGCGGCGACGATCAGGTCATAACCTTGTTGGAGCCCTTGGAGGGCGTCGACCGACTGGATCGCGCTGTCGAACTGCGCGGTGACGCCGACCGAGCGGACGCGCTCCTGCAGCAGCGAGAGCAGCGCAAGCCGGCCGATCGAGGAGAAGCCGACGCCGTCGATCTCGACGCTCTCCCCGCGCAGGTTGAGAGTGATGTTCTTCCAGCTTTCCATGTTCGGCGCGATGGCGTCGACCGTATCGGGGTCGTCGGTGCGCAGGAATTCCAGCGCCTGGTCCGAGAACACGACGCCGAAGCCCCAGGTGGCACCGGCCGGGTTCTGCTCGAACAAGTCGACGATCGCGTCCGGATGTCGCCGCTTCCAGAGATAGGCGAAATAGAGGCCGCCGGGACCTCCGCCGATCACGGCGATGCGCACGATATTCCTCCCGATTGACAGTGTACTTATGATTTTGCGCGCAGACTATCCGCGCAACGTGCGCTGCGCCACTGGAAACTTTGCCTTGCGGCGAGTAGCCGGCCGGTCGCGGCGGCTCACCGCGCCGCGAACTGTCCCAGCACTTCCTTGCAGGCTGGCGACAGCGACGCGGCGTTGGTGGCGAGGCACTGCGCGATCCGGCCGCCTCCCGGCGCAACGCCGCCGCACAGCGAGCGTACGTCGGCGCCGCAGGCCGACCGCACGACGAGCAGTTCTTCGCGCGGCCGCAAGGGCCGCAGCACGATCCCTGCCGCAGGCGCCGCCGCCGGTGCGGCAGCCGCAGCAGTGGAGCCGCCGCCTGCCGCGGGCGCCGCGCCGCCGCTCGCGGCCGCAACCGCTTCACCGCAAGGAGGCGAGAGCCTCGCCTTGTTCTTCACGAGGCATTGCAGCGCGGGGGCGCCGCCGGTCGGCACGCCAGGACAGAACTTCTGATAGTCGGAGCGGCAGGCGCTGCGCATCGCAGTAACCTGCACCTCGCTCGGCTTGGCCTGCGTGCCCGCCGCTTTCGGTTTCGCTGCGGTGGCTGCCGCCGGCGTCTCGGTCTTGGCCGGAGCTGCGTCGGGCTTGGGTGCCGTCTCCGCCTTTGGCGCGGCTGGTGCTTCCGCCGCGCGCACCGCGCTGGCGCAGCCCGCTGATAGACTCGACATGTTCTTCTGCAGGCATTGCAGCGAAGCTTCGCCGCCGGGCGGAATGCTGGAGCAATGCGCCATGTAATCGCTGCGGCATTGCGACTTGATCGCTTCACGCTGCGCCTCGCTCGGCGCCTGTGCGAGCGCAGCGGTTGCAAACAGCACGACGGAAAATGGCAGGGCGCGCCCGCATGCGCGCTTCAACGTCTCGATCATGTAAGCAAACCCTTTGTTGCCGACGGAAGCCGCCGCTTCAACCGAAGTTCATTCCCCGCGAAGTTCGTTCTTGAAGAAGGTCGTTCTTGAAAGAGTTTGGTTCAGCAATCTTGGTGCGCGGTATCATTTTCTGTTTCGGGTTCCACTGCAAGCCAATTGTTGCTATGGGTGGATCGCGACAGTCGTCATCCGGATGAACGCCTCTTTGCGAGGCAAGTTTGAACTGGTGCACGGAAATGAAGCTAGCGCGCCCATCTGCCTGTTGCGGATTGAACGATGGCGTGCGGTCGGCCACCGCGCCGCTGTTGCGCATCAGCTTCCTGCTGTCCGCCTTCGTCGGCTTAAGTGGCTGCGAGCAAAATACTTTCGTGCCACCACCGCCGCCAAAGGTGGAAGTCGCGATACCGGTGCAGCGCAGCATCACGCGTTTCCTGGAAACGACCGGCACCGTCGCGCCTGTCAAGAGTGTTGATCTGGTGGCGCGCGTGCAGGGATTTCTGCAGTCGATCAATTATCAGGACGGCACCTTCGTCAAGCAGGGCACCACGCTGTTCACCATCGAGCCCGAAACCTACAGGTTGAAACTCGAGCAGGCGAAGGCGGCGGAGGTCGGCGCGCAGGCAACGCTGAAGCAGGCCGAGGCCGATTTCAAGCGCCAGGTCGACCTGGTGCAGCGACAGGCTGTCTCGCAGGCGACACTCGATACGTCGACGGCGACGCGTGACAACGCGCAGGCCAGTCTGCAGCAGGCGCAAGCCAACACCCAGATCGCAGAGGTCAATTACGGCTACACCACCGTGGCGGCGCCGTTCGATGGCATCGTCAGCGCGCACCTGGTCTCGGTCGGCGAACTCGTCGGCGTGACGTCGCCGACGCAGCTTGCCACCATCGTGCAGCTCGATCCGATCTGGGTCAATTTCAACGTCAACGAACAGGACGTGCTGCGCATCCGCGAAGACGCGAGGCGGCGTGGCCTCTCCGTGGCCGAGCTGCGCCAGTTGCCGGTCGACGTCGGCCTGCAGACCGAGACCGGCTATCCGCACAAGGGCAAGCTCGACTACATCTCGCCAATCCTCACCCAGTCGACCGGCACGCTGCCGGTGCGCGCCATCTTCGACAATCCCGACCGCACGCTGCTGCCGGGCTTCTTTGTCCGCGTCCGCGTGCCCTATGACCAGCAGCAGGACGCGCTGCTCGTGCCTGATACCGCGCTCGGCAGCGATCAGGCGGGTCGCTATGTGCTGGTCGTCAACGCCGACAACGTGATCGAGCAGCGCAAGGTGCAGGCGGGACAGATCGAAGGCGAATTGCGCGTCGTCGACAGCGGGCTGAAGCCGGACGACCGCGTCGTCATCGCCGGATTGTTGCGCGGAATCCCCGGCCAGAAGGTCGATCCGCAATTGCAGAAGATCGAAGCCTCCGCATCGGCGAAGTGAGGGGCGGTCATGATCTCGAAATTCTTCATCGAGCGGCCGGTTCTTTCCAACGTCATCGCGATCCTGATGATCCTGATTGGCGGCGTGGCGCTGCTCAACCTCCCTGTCGCGCAATATCCTGATGTGGTGCCGCCGACCGTGCAGGTGACGACGCGCTATCCCGGCGCGTCCGCCAAGACCGTGATCGATACCGTGGCGCTGCCGATCGAGCAGCAGGTCAACGGCGTCGAGGACATGCTCTACATGCAGTCCTACAGCGGCGCCGACGGCACCTATACGCTGACGGTGACCTTCAAGATCGGCACCGATCTGAACTTCGCGCAGGTGCTGGTGCAGAACCGGGTGTCGAGCGCGCTGTCGCAATTGCCGCAATCGGTGCAGAGCCAGGGAGTCACGGTGCAGAAGCGATCGACGTCGATCCTGCTGTTCGTGACGCTGACCTCGCCGAACAAGACCTACGACAGCCTGTTCCTTTCCAACTACGCCACCATCAATATCCGGGACGAGCTGTCGCGGCTATCAGGCGTCGGCAATGTCACCGTGTTCGGCGCCGGCCAATATTCGATGCGGGTGTGGCTCGATCCAAACCAGCTGCAGGCGCGCGATCTGGTGCCGCAGGACGTCATCCAGGCGATCCAGCAGCAGAGCCAGCAGGTCACCGCGGGGCAGGTCGGCATGCCGCCGACGCCGCCCGGCCAGGCCTTTCAATACACGCTGAACGTCGCCGGACGGCTGGATGACAGGGACCAGTTCGAGAACATCATCGTCAAGACCGGTAATGTCGGCGATATCACGCGCGTGCGCGACGTCGGCTGGGTCGAACTCGGCGCCCAGACCTACAGCCAGATCTTCTCGCTCAACAACAAACCCGCCACCGGCATCGGCGTATTCCTGTCGCCCGGCGCCAACGCACTCGAGGTCGAGAAGGCGGTGGAGAAGAAGATGGCGGAGCTGGCCAAACAGTTTCCGCAGGACGTCAAATACGACACGCCCTTCGACACCACCGTCTTCGTCCAGGCCTCGATCGACGAGGTCTACAAGACGCTGATCGAGGCCGGCCTGCTGGTGCTGGTCGTGATCCTCGTGTTCCTGCAGGACTGGCGCGCGATGCTGGTGCCGGCGACCACCGTGCCGGTGACCATCATCGGCGCGTTCGCGGCGATGGCGGCGCTCGGCTTCTCCATCAACCTCTCGACGCTGTTTGCGATCGTGCTGGCGATCGGCATCGTGGTCGACGACGCCATCGTCGTGGTCGAGGGCGCCGCGCACAATATCGAGCGCGGCCTGTCCGGCCATGACGCGGCGATCAAGGCGATGGACGAATTGTTCGCGCCGATCGTCGGCATCACGCTGGTCCTGGTCTCCGTGTTCCTGCCGGCGGCGTTCCTGCCCGGCCTCACGGGGCGAATGTACGCGCAGTTCGCGCTGGTGATCGCCGCGACCGCGCTGCTCAGCGCCGTCAATGCCGCGACCCTGAAGCCGACGCAATGCGCGCTGTGGCTGCGCCGGCCGGTGCCGCCGGAGCAGCGCAACTTCTTCTACCGCGGCTTCAATGCCGTCTATGAACGGCTGGAGCGCGGCTATACCCGGCTGATCGGCACTCTCGTCAGGCACAGCAACGTGTCGGTCGTGGTCGCGCTGATCCTGATCGGGCTTGCCGGCTACGGCCTGTCGCGGGTGCCGACCGGATTCATCCCGATTGAAGACCAGGGCTATCTGCTGGCCGCGGTGCAATTGCCCGACGGCGCGGCGCTCGACCGCACCCAGCGTGTGCTCGATAGGGTCAGCGAGCTGGCCGGCAAGTCGCCCGGCGTGCAGCAGGTCATCTCCATCGCCGGCATCTCCGCGCTCGACAACAGTTCGAGCCTGGCGAATGCCGGCGTCGCTTACCTGATCCTGAAGGACTGGAGCCAGCGCGGGCCTGGCGAGGATTTGCGCTCATTGGTGTTCGGGCTGAACGACAAGCTGGCCGAGATAGAGGAGGCGCGCATCCTGGTGATCCCGCCGCCGCCGATCCAGGGTATCGGCAATGCCGCCGGCTTTGCGATGCAAGTCGAATTACGCGATGGCAATGCCGATTACGCCAAGCTGCAGGCGATTACGAGTGCGGTCGTCGCCAATGCGCAGACGCAGAGCGCGCTGCAGCGGGTCAGCTCGTCCTTCCGCTCCATGGTTCCGCAGTATGACGTCGAGGTCGATCGGACCAAGACCCAGACGTTGAACGTCACGACCGACCAGATCTTCTCGACGCTGTCGTCCTATCTCGGCGCGAGCTACGTCAACCAGTTCAACAAATTCGGCCGTACCTTCCAGGTCTATGTGCAGGCGGATTCGAAATTCCGCCTGCGCCTGCGCGACATCGAGAACCTGATGGTGCGCAACAGCCAGGGCGAGATGATCCCGCTCGGCACCGTCGCCAAGATCACGCCGTCGGTCGGGCCGTCGCTGATCAGCCTCTATAATCTCTATCCGTCCGCCTCCATCATCGGCCTGCCGGCGCAGGGCTACAGCTCGGGACAGTCGATGGCGCTGATGGAACAGATCGCCGCAAAGACACTGCCGCCGGGAACAGGCTATGAATGGACGGCGATGTCGTACCAGGAGAAGGCGGTCAGCAACCAGATCTATTACGTGTTCGGCCTCGCCTTGCTGCTGGTCTACCTTGTGCTGGCTGGTCAGTACGAAAGCTGGTACGCGCCGATCTCGGTGATACTTGCGGTCCCGCTGTCGTTGCTCGGCCCGATGCTGGTGCTGTCAGGCTTGCGGATCGACAACAACCTCTACACCCAGATCGGCATCATCCTGTTGATCGCGCTGTCGGCGAAGAACGCGATCCTGATCGTCGAGGTCGCGCTCGAGCATCACGTGCGCGACCGCGAGCCGCTGATCGAGTCTGCGATCGCTGCAGCGCGCGCAAGATTCCGCCCGATCCTGATGACATCCTTTGCCTTCATCCTCGGCGTTGTGCCGCTGGTGCTCGCGACCGGTGCCGGGGCCAATGCGCGCAAGTCGATCGGCATCACCGTATTCTCAGGCATGATCGCCTCGACCTGCCTTGCCGTGCTGTTCGTGCCCGCGTTCTTCGTCGTGGTCCAGCGCTTCGAGAACTGGCGCAAGTCGCGCAAGGCAAAGGCGCCGGAGACGCGGACCGTCCCGCAGGCGCCGTAAGCCGTATGGTGGGCAAAGCGCAGCGTGCCCACCATCAAACATTCGGCTCGTGGTGGTGGGCACGCTCCGCTTTGCCCACCCTACGGGTTTGGCGCGATCACACCCGGATCATCCGCTTGCCGCGGTTCTCGCCGGCGAGCAGGCCGATCAGCGCTGCCGGCGCATTCTCCAGTCCGTCGATCACGTCTTCCTGCACTTTCAACTTGCCGGAGGCGACCCAGGACTGCAGGTCGGCGAGTGCCGCGTCGCGCTGGTCCATGAAGTCCATCACGATGAAGCCCTGCATGACCAGCCGCTTCACGACGATCAATCCGGGCACGCCACGCGGGCCGTGGGCGGAGGGGACGCCATCATATTGCGAGATCGCGCCGCAGCAGGCGATGCGGCCGCGGTTGTTCATCTGCGGCAGGCACGCCTCCAGGATGTCGCCGCCGACATTGTCGAAATAGACGTCGATGCCGTTGGGGGCGGCAGACCGAAGCGCCTTGTAGGTGCCGCCGTCCTTGTAGTCGACCGCTGCGTCGAAGCCGAACTCGCTGGTGAGCCAATGGCACTTGTCCTTGCCGCCGGCAATGCCGACGACGCGGCAGCCCTTGATTTTCGCGATCTGTCCGACGATCGAGCCCACCGAGCCGGCGGCGGCCGAGACCACGACGGTCTCGCCCTCCCTGGGCTTGCCGACGTTTAGCAGGCCGAAATAGGCGGTGAGGCCGGCGATGCCGTAGACGCTGAGCAGATGCGTCATCGGTTCGAGCTTCGGCATCTTGCTCAGATGCTTTGCCGGCACAGCGGCATAATCCTGCCAGCCGGTGTCGCCGAACACGATATCGCCCGGCGCAAGGCCAGGCGCCTTCGACGCCACCACCTCGGCGATGCCGCCACCGGACATCACGGTGTTGGCCTCGACCGCAGCGCGGTAGGTCGCGCCGTGCATCCAGGCGCGGTTGGCGGCGTCGAGCGAAAGATAGCGCAGCCGCAGCAGGGCCTCGCCGTCCTTCGGCTCCGGAATGCCGCCATTGACCATCCTGAAATGTTCGGGCCCGAGTTTCCCGGTCGGCTTCTCCACCAATAGGACCTGACGATTGTTAGCCTCGCTCATGGTGTCCTCCCTTTGGTCAATCCCGAAGCAACTGCGTGCTTGTTGCGCGGCCGATTGCACAGATTGTGCGCTGCCCACGACGCTAGTCCCCGCCTGTCTATTCTACAACTGGAACATGCAGCAATGCGCGCGCAGAGCGAAAGCGTGTTGCGCCGGTGCGTAAATCTGCCACACTACATCGCTTGCCGGGTGACTTACGGGAGTAAGAGCATGTCGAGCAGGTTCACGCAGTACATCCTCATCGCGATGGTGCTGGGCATCGTGATGGGGGCCTTTGTCTGCAACTTCCTGCCCGACAGCCGGGCGGAGATCGCAGCCGACGTAAACCTGATCGCGATGCTGTTCCTGCGGCTGATCAAGATGATCATCGCGCCGCTGGTGTTCGCGACGCTGGTCGGTGGCATCGCCCATATGGGCTCCGGTGCACGGCTCGGGCGCATCTTCGCCAAGACCATGGGCTGGTTCGTCAGCGCCTCTTTCGTCTCGCTGCTGCTCGGCCTCGTCATGGTCAACCTGATGCAGCCCGGCGCCAACTTCCCGGGCACGCTGCCCGACAAGGGCCAGTCGACCGGCCTGCCGGTCTCGGCCTTCTCGTTTGAAAAGTTCCTGATCCACCTGGTGCCGACCTCGATCGCGGACGCGATGGCGCAGAACGAGATCCTGCAGATCGTGGTGTTCGCGGTGTTCTTCGCAGTTGCGCTCGGCGCAATGCCGGAGCGGGCGAAGCCGATCATGGCCCTGATCGACGACCTCGCCCATATCATGCTGAAGGTCACGAGCTATGTGATGCTGTTCGCCCCGCTCGCGGTATGGGCCGCGATCATGGCGACGGTGTCGAAGAACGGGCTCGGGGTGCTCTGGAAGCTGGTCGTATTCATGGGCGGCTTCTATATCTCGCTCCTGATCCTGTGGGCGATCCTGGTCGTGGTCGGCTTCATCGTGATCGGGCCGCGCTACAGCCATCTGCTTCGGCTGATCCGCGAACCGCTGATGATCGCCTTCTCCACCGCCTCGTCGGAGGCCGCCTATCCGAAGACGCTGGAGGGACTGAACCGCTTCGGCGCCTCGCCGCGGATCTCGGCCTTCGTGCTGCCGCTCGGCTATTCCTTCAACCTCGACGGCACGATGATGTACTGCACCTTCGCCAGCATCTTCATCGCGCAGACCTATCATATCGACATGTCGCTCGGCACCCAGCTCGCGATGCTGGCCACCTTGATGATCACCTCCAAGGGCGTCGCCGGCGTGCCGCGCGCCTCCCTCGTCGTGATCGCCTCGACGCTCAGCCAGTTCGGCATTCCCGAGGCGGGCCTGCTGATGATCATGGGTATCGACACCTTCCTCGACATGGGCCGTAGCGCCACCAACGTGATCGGCAACTCGCTCGCCACCGCCGTGGTCGCGAAGTGGGAAGGTGAGCTGAAGGAAGAGCACGAACTCGGGCCCGACGACGCCGTGCCGTCCGACGCGGTGCCGGGTGACGCGGTGCCTGCGCATTGACGGGAGAGCTGCATGCATCAGCCCCCAACGAAAGTGCCAAGGAAGGCGACAAGGAAAGCGATATGGGCCGGTGGCCTGCTGCTGGCAGCATGTCTGCTGGCAGCACCGGCCACTGCCCAGACGGCGAGCGAGGGGCTTAGCCCGACGCTTGCCAATATCAAGAACACCCATACGGTGCGGCTCGGCTACCGCGAGAGCTCGCCACCGTTCTCCTTCCTCGACCAATCCAACCGGCCGATCGGTTACAGCCTCGAACTCTGCGAGGCGATCGTGGAGGAAATCGGCACTGAGGTCGACGATGCCAATCTCAGGATCGACTACGTCAAGGTTACCTCCGACGACCGCATTCCTGCTGTTGTGCAGGGCAAGATCGATCTCGAATGCGGGTCGACCACGGCGAATGCCGAACGCGCCAGGCAGGTCGCGTTCTCGCCTTTGATTTTCGTCGCAGGCACCAAACTGATGGTGCCGAAAACCTCGGTGGTCACAGGCGTGACGGATCTCAAGGGTAAGACCGTGGTGGTGACCAGGGGCACCACCAACGAGCAGGCCATGCACAATGTCGACAAGAAGTTCTCGCTCGGATTGAACATCGTGACGTCGCCCGACCATGAGCAGTCCTACCAGATGCTGGCCGAGGGCAAGGCGGATGCGTTCGCGACCGACGACATCCTGCTCTACGGCCTGATCGCGCGGCACAAGTCGCAGGACAAGTTCCGGGTGGTCGGCGACTATCTGTCCTACGATCCCTACGGCATCATGTACCGCAAGGGCGAGCCCCAGCTGAAGGAGGTGGTCGAGCGCACCTTCCGCAAGCTCGGCTCCGGCCGCGACCTCATCCCGCTCTACAACAAATGGTTCGTCGCCCGGCTTCCGACCGGCGAGCGCCTCAACGTCGCGATCTCGCCGCAGCTCGAGGAGGCCTTCAAGGCGCTGAATGATAATGAGGGGACGAGTAACTAGCGCGGTTGCGTGGGTGAAAACGTAGGGTGGGCAAAGCGAAGCGTGCCCACCTATCTTGCACCGAACGTGGATGGTGGGCGCGCTGCGCTTTGCCCACCCAACGGCACTGATGCTTACGCAAACACTCTATCCAGCGCCGCTTCATACGCGGCATAAGCCAATTCCGGGTGCGACCGGCTCAGCGCCTCCATCTTCACGCCGGCGTTGACTTCGAGGATCCGCCAGGCGCCTTCAGTGCGCACGACGTCGATCGAGCCGAAGCGGATGCCGATCGCGCGGGCGGCCTTGGTCGCGATCTCGATGCACGCAGCGCGATCCTCGCCCTGCTCCAGCAGCACCGGGCGGGCGCCGGAATCGAGGTTGTGGCGCCAGTTGAGCATGCGCCGCTCGCCCACCGGCACGATCGCGTCGAGCTCGGCCCGCCCGATCTCGGCGATCAGGCCGGGCAGCGCGGTCGATCGCCGCTCGGCGGGCATGGCCGCAAGCGCAAGCTCGAGCAGCGAATGCCTGCCGTCGCCGATCACGAACGGGCGCTCCTTGCTGTAGACGACGACCGGGAGATCATCGACCAGGACGACGCGGACCTCGTCCTCGATCTCGACAAAGGGCGAGATGGCGAGGCTCGGATATGCCGCCAGGATCCTGCCGACCGCGAGTTCGAGCGCCGCTTTGGTCGTCACCCGGAAGACGCCGTCGCCCGACGTGCCCTCGTTCGGCTTGACGACGAGGCCGGCGGAATGGCTGGCCAGCAGGCGCAGCATCGTTTCCCAGGAGTCGGCCGCCCGCGTATAGGCCGCAAGCTTCGGTCCCAGGAACAGGGTGTGGGGGATGCAGGGCACGCCAGAACATTGCAGCACCTCGGCGGTAGCCGCCTTGTCATTGGCGATCTGGTGCGCGACCGCGCTGTTCAGCCCGACGTCATAGGCGAAGGCGAGATGCTGCCGCTCGCCACGCCGCATGACGATCAGCCAGCCTTCCGACCGCACCTCGGCCGTAATCTTACGGGCAAGGCAATATTTCGTGACTGCGTCGACGAAGATCCGCTGGCTGATCGGGATCGCCAAGTTGATTTTCCTCTCTCGATGGCGCGCTGTGGAATTAATTGCTCGATCGACATCGTTTCCAGCAAGTTAATTGCGTCGCGCGGGAAACCTTAACAACGATGTTTTGAACCATTCTGCGAAATCAATCGACAGCCATGCCGAGTTCGCAATTGCACAATGGACGAATTCCACTATGTGTTTCAGCGGCGCGACGGGCAGGCGGGCTTCCCCTTGATGTCAGTCACTTTCGTGCGGTCGAGCAGCCGCTGCTCGACGTCGTTTATGTAAGGTCAATCGGAAAAGCCAGACACATGAGCGCGTTCTATCGAGAGAAGGTCCTTTCTGTTCGCCACTGGACCGATACGCTTTTCAGCTTCCGAGCCACCCGCGATTCCGGCTTTCGCTTCCAGAACGGCCAGTTCGCCATGATCGGTCTCGAGATCGAGGGCCGGCCGCTGCTGCGCGCCTATTCGATGGCGAGCGCCAATCACGAGGAAGAGCTCGAGTTCTTCTCGATCAAGGTTCAGGACGGCCCGCTGACCTCCAGGCTGCAGAAGATCCGGGAAGGCGACATCATCCTGGTCGGCCGCAAGGCGACCGGCACGCTGATCACCGACAATCTCATCCCCGGCAAGCGGCTGTTGCTGCTGTCGACCGGCACCGGCCTCGCCCCCTTTGCGAGCCTGATCAAGGACCCCGAGGTCTACGACCGCTACGAGAGCATCGTGCTGGTCCATGGCTGCCGCCAGGTGGCCGAGCTCGCCTATGGCGAGGAGGTGGTCGCCAATCTGCGCGACGACGAATTGTTCGGTCCGCTGCTCGCCGAGAAGCTGCTCTATTATCCGACCGTGACGCGCGAGCCGTTCCGCAACCGCGGCCGCATCACCGACCTGATCACGTCAAACCAGCTCTTCAACGACATCCACCAGGGGCCGCTCGATCTCGAGACCGACCGCATCATGATGTGCGGCAGCCCGGCGATGCTGGAAGACCTGCGCAAACTGTTCGAGGGCCGCGGCTTCGCCGAAGGCAACCACAGCGCGCCCGGCCATTTCGTGATCGAAAAGGCCTTCGTCGAGCGCTGAGCTTTTCGCTATAGCGGACCCCGTAGCCCGGGTGAAGCGAAGCGCAACCCGGGATTCCCTGCAAATTCGCTCGCACTGTCCCGGGTTACGCTTGCGCTCCACCCGGGCTACGTCCCTTCGTTGCACCGCAATACAACACCCCGGACCGGGTGGCATCGGTGTCACATCCGTGAACCCGAAGGCCGATTATACCGTATGGCAGATGGCGCGGGATGGATTAGGCTCCCCCGCTCGCCAATGACAATCCGGCAGATCTGCTGAGGGGTTTCATGGAAACGCTGCTGCTTCCGTTCTCGCCGCGCTTCATCGTGCTCACGATTTGCTCGGTCGTCACCGCGCTGTTGCTCCTGCTCGGCATCTTCGACCGGAAGCTCATCGACGTCATCCTGTTGCCGTTGCTGATCTTCGGGTCGCTGACGCTGCTTGGCGTCCGCGACCTCATGCAGAAGCACCACGCGGTGCTACGAAATTATCCGATCTCGGCGCACCTGCGCTTCCTGCTCGAAGAGATCCGCCCGGAGATGCGGCAGTATTTCTTCGAGAGCGAGAAGGACGGCATGCCGTTCTCCCGCGACACCCGCGCCGTCGTCTATCAGCGCGCCAAGATGGTGCTCGACAAGCGGCCGTTCGGCACGCAGGAGGACGTCTACCGCGAGGGTTATGAATGGATGCACCATTCGGTGGCGCCGACGCCCTATTCGAAAGAGAAATTCCGCATCACCATCGGCGGCCCCGATTGCATCACGCCTTATTCCGCCTCCGTCTTCAACATCTCCGCGATGAGCTTCGGCGCGCTCAGCCCGAACGCGGTGCGCGCGCTGAACGCCGGAGCCAGGAAGGGTGGCTTTGCGCATGACACCGGCGAAGGCGGCGTCAGCCCCTATCACCGCGAGAACGGCGGCGACATCATCTGGGAGATCGGCTCCGGCTATTTCGGCTGCCGCAATCGCGACGGTACGTTCAACCCGGACGAGTTCGCGCGCGTCGCCGCCGACGAGCAGATCAAGATGGTCGAACTCAAGATGAGCCAGGGCGCCAAGCCCGGCCATGGCGGCGTGCTGCCGGCGGCAAAAGTCTCGGAAGAGATCTCCAAGATCCGGGGCGTTCCGCTGGGCGAGGATTGCATCTCGCCGGCCTCGCACAAGGCGTTCTCGACACCGTTGGAGATGATGGCCTTCATCGGTGAGATGCGCAGGCTTTCCGGCGGCAAGCCGGCCGGCTTCAAGCTGTGCATCGGCCATCCCTGGGAATTCCTCGCGATCTGCAAGGCGATGCTCGAGAGCGGGATCTATCCCGACTTCATCGTGATCGATGGCAATGAGGGCGGCACCGGCGCAGCACCGCTGGAATTCATGGATCATCTGGGCATGCCGATGCGCGAAGGCGTCAATTTTGCCCACAACGCGCTGGTGGGCATCAATGCGCGCAACCGCATCAAGATCGGCGCCTCCGGCAAGATCGCGACCGCGTTCGACATGGCGCGCGCGATGTCGATCGGCGCCGACTGGTGCAATTCGGCGCGCGGCTTCATGTTTGCTTTGGGCTGCATCCAGTCGTTGAGCTGCCACACCGACCGCTGTCCAACCGGCGTGACCTCGCAGGACCCGATCCGTAATCGCGCGCTCTACGTGCCTGACAAGATCGAGCGCGTCTGCAATTATCATCACGCGACGCTGCATGCGCTGGCGGAGTTGCTCGCCGCCGCCGGCCTCGAGCATCCGCAGGAGTTGCGGCCGATCCATTTCACGCAGCGCACGGCGACCACGGAAGTCCGCAGCTTTGCCGAGCTGTACCCCACGCTGCGCCCGGGCGAACTGCTCGAAGGCACCCAGGACCGCCGCTTCCGCGACGCCTGGGCCATGGCCCGCCGCGATTCATTCCAGCCGGCGGGGTGAGGAGATCGTAGCCCGTAGCCCGTAGCCCGGGTGGAGCGCAGCGTAACCCGGGGACCGCTCGTCAACGTTGATGGAGGTGTCCCGGGTTGCGCCGCGCTCCACCCGCGCTACGGGACGTCGCTAATGCGGGTTCTCCAGACTGAACGTCTCCGACTGTTCGTCATAGGCGAACAGCTCGGCATAGCGTCCCCATGAGACGATGGTCTTCAAGGTCTCGTCCGCATAGTCCTCGGACATGTAGTCCTCGAGCTCGTTGCGGAAGCGCGCGGCAGGCGCGGTGTGGGACGGCCGCTCATCGAGCACGCGGCGGATCAGGCCCATCACCGGCACATAGTTGATCAGATGCTCGGCGAACAGTTTCTTGCGCGCGTCGGTTTCGAGATTGGCAAAGCGCAGGCCGGCTTCCGTCAGCACCAGGTCGCCCTCGCTCAATCGGGCGAACCGCAACAGCTGCAGCGACTCGCCGAGATGGAGGATCTCGTCCGTCTCCATTTGCAGGCTGCCGGCGAGAACCGGCAGGTCGGCGTGGCCGCTATAGGGCGGCCCTGCCAGCGTCTCGATCAAGCCGGACAGTTCGTTGGACGAGACATGGCCGAGCGCCGTGCCGACGCCTGCGCCGGAATGTGCCTCGGTCGCCGCCGTCGACTTGGCCTCCGTCCGTTGCGTCATGCGGCCATAGATGCTGTCGACCAGCTGCCGGAACGCCGGATCGAGACGGTTACGCGGGTGCGGGAAATCGACCTTGATCTCGGTCGCCACCCTGCCGGGATTGGACGAGAACACGAGAATGCGGTCGCACATCAGCACCGCCTCCTCGATGTTGTGCGTCACCATCAGCACCGATTTGATCGGCAGGCGGCCTTCGGTCCAAAGATCGATCAGGTCGGTGCGCAGCGTTTCGGCGGTCAGGACGTCGAGCGCCGAGAACGGTTCGTCCATCAGCAAAAGGTCCGGATGCACGACGAGGGCGCGCGCGAAGCCGACGCGCTGGCGCATGCCGCCGGACAGCTCCTTGGGGTAGGCGGATTCGAAGCCGTCGAGGCCGATCAGGTCGATCGCGGCGAGCGCGCGGGTGCGCCGCTCGGCGGCGTCGATGCCGAGTGCTTCGAGGCCGAGCTCGACATTCTGCAGCACGGTAAGCCAGGGAAACAGCGCGAACGACTGGAACACCATCGCGACGCCGTTCGGGGGACCGGCGATCTTCTTGCCGCGGCAGACCGCCTCGCCCGAGGAGGGATCGACGAGGCCGGCGATGATCCGGAGCAGCGTCGACTTGCCGGAGCCGGAACGGCCGAGCAGGCCGACGATCTCGCCGGCGCGGATGGTCAGGTCGACGTTCTCGAGCACCAGCAGGTTCTCGCCGCTGCCCTTGGGAAACGAGCGGCAGACGCTGCGGATGTCGATGAGGTTGGGCGCAGCGGATTGTTCGAGCATGGCAGCTCCTCATCACCCGAGGCGAAGGCGGCGGGACAGCGGTTCTCTAAACCGAACTCCCGCGCCATCCTTTCGTTTGAGCACGATCTTCGTCGAAAGATATGCTCTAGAATTCCCCGTGCAGCCTTCCCGAGAAGATGTGAACGGGGCCGCGGTCGGCGTTATAGGCGGGGTTTGTGATGAACTGATAGTCCGCCGTCAAGGTGAAGTTCTTGCTGATCGAATACGCGTAGTACGTCTCGAAGATGCGCTCGTTGCTGTAGTTCAGCTGGCCATCGCCGATCAGCAGGCCAAGGCCGCCGGCGGCTAGAAAATCGCGATGCGCGGCGGACAGGCCGTTAATGGCGCCGCCAATGCCGAACGTGTCGCTCGGCCGACCCCAATAGCTGCCCTTGACCGACAGGCCGCCCGAAACGCTGCGGTCGACGTCGGTGAACGAGAGGATTTCGCTTCGGCCGTCGTTCCAGCTCGCGCGGGCGAAAAAGCCAATGTCCGTGGCGAGCTGCTGCTCGAGGTTGGCGTAGAAGCCGTATTTGAGATTTTCGCGGCGGATGGCCGTCATCACATTGTTGATGTCGAGCGCCGGGTTCAGGCTCTCGATATCCAGCGCCTCCTGGTAGATGCCCATGTTGCCGCGATTGGCGAAGGCGCCGAGCCGCAGCTTGCCGGGTTGGTCGGAGAGGGCATAGCGCCCTTCGAACTCGACCACCGTGCCGCCGGTCTTGAAGGTCAGGACGTCGCTGTTGGGCGCATCAGGCACCTGGAACAGGCCGGCGCGCACCGCCCAGTCCTTGCGGTTGAACTCGACCACTGCGCCGCGCGTATAACCGGGCAGGTCGGCCGGGAAGTCGTAGGCGGAGGAGGCCCACATCGCCCAGTTCATAAAGTCGAGGCGCGGGTCCTTTGCGTAGGAATTGCCGTCAAAGAAGTCGCCGACCGCAAAGCGCCCGACGACGACAGTGATGCGGTTGATGTCGCGCTTGCCCGGCAACTGGTTGGGACCGTCGGCCACCTCTTCCTGCTCGCCTCCGAGACCAAAGGTCTGCTTGAGGAAGTAGCGCTGTGGGCGAAGTTTCGGGAACGGGGCTCCGGCCTTTTGCGCCTCGCCGTTGGGGAAGCCGGCAAGGCCGAGCGTGCCGTTGATGCCGAAGCCCTGTGCCATCTCCGGATTGAAATAGAGCTCGCCGCCCTCCCAAAGCCTGAGGCCGAGAAACGCCGTCGTGGTCCAGGTTGCCTGCAACTGTCCGGGCCCCGGCAGACTGTTGGTGCCGGTGTAGGGCGCACGGAACGACGGATAGCCCTGCGGCAGGTACGTGGTCTGCGCATGCACATTCCAGTCATTGGATTCAGGAAGCTTGGTCGGGCTTTGTGCGACCGGCCAGGGCGCATCGCCGAACTGATAGTTCAAGCCGAATTTCAGCTGATGGATATCGGGCTTGACGCTGACGACGGGCAAGCCGACCTCGCGGAGGTCGTAGGTCCGTTGTGCGAGGTTGACATAATCGTATTCGAGCTTCGCGCTCCAATTGCCGCTCAGCGCGAATTCGGCGCCGCCGCCGACGGTCCAGCCGGTGTGATATTGACCGGGGGTCGAGACGACCTCGCCGTCGGCGTCGTTGATCCTGACGTGGCTGTGCCCCCAGGCGAAGCCGCCGGTCAGATAGGGCATCCATAATCCGAATGCGTAGCCGATGCGGCCACGCAAGGTGCCGGTATAATCGATCGAACTCTGAAATGGTGCCGGCACCAGCCGCGGCACGTCTGTCGGACTCGTGAAGGTGGCGTCGGCCTCGATGCCGAGCACCATGCGATTGGAGAACTGGCGATTGTATCCGGCCTGGTAACCGCCGAGCAGCCCGGTGATGGTGTGCGGAAAGAACACGGACTGTTCGGGGAGGGGATTGGTGCGCGGGCCCAGGCTGCCATCGCCGTAGCCGACATGAGCGCCCACATAGAACCCGGTCCAGTCGTAGACGGCGGAGTAGGCGGGCGCCTTGAAGGCGAGATCGGCTGCAACCGCCGGGCCGCTCAGGGCGAAGGTCGCGACCGCCGCGCGGCCGAGGATCTGCTCAAGGGAGCGGCTGCGGCGTGGCATGGCGGAGATGTTTCCAAACTGAACGTCGCGACAGTTCGGCGTGCCCGTTGCCGAAGCGCTGCTACGACGCTGTCCCCAACACGAAATCATCACGCCGCCTCTGCCCCGGTCGCATGTCCTGATTCCCCTCCATCGCGCCAGATCGGGGAAGCCACACCGTACCGCAATCCTTATTGCGAGTAATTCGCAATAGCAAGAAGCGGCGGGTGATTATCGCTGGATGGCATCCCCTGATGACAGTTTTGCAACAGGAGGCGCGATCATCTTGTCGCGGCCTGGTTTGGACGTGGATGACCCGCCCCGAGCGTTTTCAAGCGAAGTGGACACCGGTTCGCGCCTGTGAAAACGCATCAACCAAAGCCGCTCCGTCGATCGATCAGAACTTGCAGCTACGCACGCGGCCGATGCAGTTATCGAACCCATCGTACTGGCGTTATGTCGATTATTCGGCTGTCAGAACAGCGGCTTAGTGGATGAGCGGGGCCCGGCCGCGAGCTTGTTCACGTCGAAACTATCGACATCTGCAAGCAGCTCGCAAAATGTTCGTGCGCCGTGATCGAGCAGGCGCTCGCCCTTCTCGGCGGAAGCTTTCGTCGCATCGCCGACCGCGCCGCTTGCGTGCAGGTCCTGTGTCTGCCACGCGAATGGCGCGGGCCGTTGCGTCGACAGCCAGCGGTGATCCTTTTCGATCGCGATGCTGGCGGGACGAAAATCCGCGATCGCTTCCATGCGTACCGTGTGTGGATAGCGCGCCAGCATGATCGAGGTCTCGACCGCGCCACCGTGAATGCCGTGGCGTACTTCCTCGGCGGCAAACAGCTTCTCTGCCGCGCTCAGCCGCGACCAGCTTGTGGTGACCACCAGCATCCCGTGTTGCGCGCGCAAATCCTGCGCGACCAGGCTCATCGCGGCGCTGTTGCCGCCATGGCTCGTGACCATCACGAGTTTCTTGACGCCGGCGCGCGCCACGCTGTCGCCGAGCGCCATCCACGTCTTCAATGCGACGTTGGTCGGCAGCGTCAGCGTGCCCGGAAAATCGATGTGCTCGGTGGAAATGCCGACCGGCTGCAGCGGCAGAAAGGTGGCGGGGAGGCCGACGGGCAACAGCTCGCGCACAAGCGCCAGATAGGCTTCTGCGATCATGATGTCGGTGCCGAGGGGCAGATGCGGCCCGTGCTGCTCGGTGGCCGCGAGCGGCAGCACCGCGATCCAGCGCGCCGGAGCAGCGGTAACGATCTCCGGCCAGCGGATTTCGGTCCAGTCGCGGGGTGGAACAGTGGAAGTCATGCCGGGGATTTCTCTACCAAGGATTTCTCTACTAGGCGTTTCTCTGCCAAGCGTTCCTTTGCGCGGATTTGCGAGGTAATTTGTCGGCCCTGCCGCGGACGCATTCGGCGTCCATCACCCATCATGGGCCATAACAAGCGACGGAGTCCAACCATGAAGCGGGCCTTTTTGCTGCGAGCGTTAACTATAGCTGTTTTCGCCCTGGTCGCGGCCTTTGCGCCCGCGAAGGCCCAGACCATGGACAAGGTTTCGTTCGGCACCAACTGGGTGGCGGAGGCCGAGCATGGCGGTTTCTTCCAGGCGCTGGCGGACGGCACCTACAACAAATACGGCCTCGAGGTCACCATCGTTCCCGGCGGTCCCAACAACAACAATCGCATCCTGTTGATCGCGGGCAAGCTCGATTTCTTCATGAGCGCGAATTCGCTGCAATCCTTCGATGCGGTCACCAGCAACGTGCCGCTGGTCGCCGTCGCCGCGATGTTCCAGAAGGATCCGCAGGTGCTCTTGACCCATCCTGATATCAAGGCAACCAAGCTCGAGGATCTGAAGCCGCTGACGCTGCTCGTCTCCAAGGAGGGCATGACGACCTACTTCCAGTGGCTGAAATCCGAATACGGTTTCAGCGAAAGCAAGGTCAAGCCTTATACCTTCAACCCGCAGCCCTTCATCGTCGACAAGAAGAGCGCGATGCAGGGCTATGTCACCTCGGAGCCATTTGCGGTGGAGAAGGCCGCCAACTTCAAGCCTGGAGTCTTCCTGCTCGCCGACTACGGCTTCAACACCTATTCGACCCTGATCGAGACCCGCCGCGAGCTGGTCGAGAAGAAGCCCGACCTCGTCCAGCGCTTCGTCGACGCCTCCATCATCGGCTGGTACAATTATCTCTACGGCGACAATGCCGCCGCCAATGCCATGATCAAGAAGCTCAATCCGGAAATGACCGACGAACTTCTCAGCTATTCCATCGACAAGATGAAGGAATACGGCATCGTCGATTCCGGCGACTCCTTGAAGAACGGCATCGGCGCCATGACCGACGAGCGGATGGCGAGCTTCTTCGACAAGATGGTGCGGGCCGGCGTCGTTCGCTCCGATATCGACTTCCGCCAAGCCTATACGCTGCGCTTCGTCAACAAGGGCGTTGGGCTCGACCTGCGGCCGAAGAACTAAGCACAAAGATTGCTCTCGTGATGGCCGAGCAAGCCTCGAGCGAACTGGACGCCGGCTCCCCGCTTGCGGTGAGCCTGCGCGGGGTCACGAAAGTTTATGACAGCGGTGTGGCGGCGCTCGGGCCCGTTGACCTCGACGTTAGGCGGGGAGAATTCGTGTCGCTGGTCGGGCCGTCGGGCTGCGGCAAATCCACCGCGCTGCGGTTGATCGCGGGCCTTGCCGCGCCGACCGCCGGCACGGTCAGCGTCTCGCGTCTCGCCGCCGAAACGCGTGGCCATCACCCGATCGGCTTCGTGTTCCAGGAGCCGACCCTGATGCCGTGGGCGAGCGTGCGCGAGAATGTCCGCCTGCCGCTGAAGCTTGCCCATGCGCCGACAAGCGAGGCGGATGCGCGCATCGACGAGGCGTTGGCGCAGGTCGGGCTTGCCGAATTCGCCAGGGCCTATCCGCGCGAATTGTCCGGCGGCATGAAGATGCGGGTCTCATTGGCGCGGGCGCTGGTCACCGATCCCGATATTCTCCTGATGGATGAGCCATTCGCGGCGCTCGACGAGATCACGCGTTTCCGGCTCAACAACGATCTGCTCGCGCTGTGGCGAAAGCTGCACAAGACCGTGATCTTCGTGACCCATTCGGTGTTCGAGTCGGTGTATCTCTCGCAGCGCGTGATCGTGATGACGGCACGGCCGGGGCGGATCGGCGCGGAGTTTCGCATCAGCGCGGCCGAGCCGCGCGGCGAGGAATTCCGCACCTCCGCCGAATATGCCGGCTTCTGCCGCCAGGTTTCCAACGCGCTGGCGCCGGCCTATGCGGGACAGGCCGGCGCATGAAGTCGTCGCCGCATGTGGTCCGCCTGCTATTGCCGGTTGTCGTCTTTGCGGCGGTCATCCTGGTGTGGGAAGCGATCGTCCGCATCAACAATATCCAGCCCTATGTGCTGCCGGGACCGGTGGCGGTGTTTCAGACCCTGATCTACGACTGGGCGGTGCTGTCGCAATCGCTGGGCGTTACGCTGCTGACCACGCTGGAAGGTTTCGTGGCGGCCGCGATCGGCGGCATCGCGCTGGCGCTGTTGTTCAACCAGTCGAAATGGCTGGAATATTCGCTGTTCCCCTATGCGGTGATCCTGCAGGTCACGCCGGTGATCGCGATCGCGCCGCTGCTTCTGATCTATCTGCAGCAACAGACCGCCGTGGTCGTCTGCGCCTGGATCGTCGCCTTCTTTCCGGTGCTGTCCAACACCACGCTTGGGCTCAATTCGGTCGACCGCAACCTTGCCGGGCTGTTCCAGCTCTATGGCGCGACGCGGCTGCAGACGCTGTGTTTCCTGAAACTGCCGGCGGCGCTGCCGTTCATCCTCGGCGGATTGCGGATCGCGGGCGGCCTGTCGCTGATCGGCGCAGTCGTGGCCGAAATCGCGGCCGGCACCGCGGGCGCAGGCTCCGGTCTCGCGTTCCGCATCGCCGAGTCCGGCTATCGTCTCAACATTCCACGTATGTTCGCGGCGTTGTTCCTGCTCTCGGTCACCGGGATTGTCATTTATGGGGTGCTGGCGCTAATTTCGCACCTGGTATTGCGGCGCTGGCACGAGAGCGCGCTTGGAAAGGAAAGCTGATGGCTGCAAGTATCTCTTCTGACAAGATCGACCTTTTGATCTACGGGCCGATCCGTCCCATTCTGCAGAATGGCTTTCCCGACCAGTTCATCCTGCACACCGCGGAAAACCGCGCCGATCTCGAGCGGCTGACGGCGGAGACCAAGGCCAGGATCCGCGGCATGGCCGTGACCTATCACACCGTGTCGACCGACAGGACCGTGCTGGCGCAATTCCCGAAGGTCGAACTCGTCGCGAGCTTCGGCGTCGGCTACGACCATGTCGAGTCCGCCTATGCGCGTGAACACAACATCATCGTCACCAACACGCCCGACGTCCTGACCGAGGAGGTCGCCGACGTCGCCATGGGCCTGCTGATCTCGACCGTGCGCGAATTCATCAAGGCCGACCGCTATGTGCGCTCCGGCCTCTGGCAGACGCAGAACTATCCCTTGAGCGTCGGCTCGCTGCGCGACCGCAAGGTCGGCATCGTCGGGATGGGACGGATCGGGCAGGCGATCGGCCGCAGGCTCGAGGCGTCGCTCGTTCCCGTCGTCTATCACTCGCGCAATCCGGCGGCCGGCGTGTCCTACCAGCACTATCCCGACCTGATCGAGATGGCGAAGGCGGTGGATACGCTTGTCGTGATCGTGCCCGGTGGCGCCTCCACCGCGAAGATGATCAATGCCGATGTGTTGAAGGCGCTCGGCCCGCGCGGCGTGGTGATCAACGTCGCGCGAGGCTCCGTCGTGGACGAGCCGGCGCTGATCGCGGCACTGAAATCGGGGACCATCCTGGCCGCCGGCCTCGACGTGTTCGCCACCGAGCCGAACGTGCCGGACGAGCTGAAGTCGATGCAGAATGTCGTGGTGCTGCCACATATCGGTTCGGCTTCCGTGGTAACGCGCAATGCCATGGACCAGCTCGTGGTCGACAATCTCAAGAACTGGTTCGCCGGCAAGCCGCCGCTCACGCCCGTCGCGGAGACCCCGGTAAAGGGGCGTTGATCAGGGATCGTCGATGTCAGTCCGCCGTTTCAGCGTCGTGGCCGCAACGCTTGCATTCGCGGGCGTTGGACCTGCGTCGTCCCAGGATGCCTCGTCGCTGAAAAAGGAAATGATCGGGCAGTGGGAGCTTGCGACCACCGAACGCAGCAAGACCTGCGTCGTCACGCTGAAGGGCGATGCGACGGCGCAGGGCCTCAAGCTCGAGTTCGAGCCTTCCTGTCCAGCGGCGCTGCCCTTCACCAAGGACATCACCGCCTGGAACATCAAGGGGCTCGACATCGTACGGCTGCAGAATGCGGCCGGCGAGTCGGTGATCGATTTCACTGAGGTCGAGAGCGGCATCTTTGAGGGGCATCGGACCGGCGAGGGCGTCTACATCCTGCAAAACCTCGCCGCGGCGCGCTCGCTCGCCAGATCGATGGACCAGATGATCGGCGACTGGTCGATGGTGCGCGGCAACGGACAGGCGGTCTGCGGCCTGACGCTGACCAACACCGAAGCCGGCCAGGACAATTTCCAGGTCTTCCTGAAGCCGAAATGCGATCCGGCGGTGACGGCGTTCGCACCGACGGTTTGGCGGCTCGATCACGGGCAGATGCTGTTGATGTCCGAGAAGGGCGAGACATGGCAGTTCGAGGCCGACGACAATGCGCAGTGGCGCAAGGTCCCCGACAGCGCCGACCCCCTGATCATGCTGCGCGACCAGTAGCTGCGCGATGGATGCTGCCCTCCCTCCCCCGCTTGCGGGGGAGGGCTGGGGTGGGGGTGTCTCCGCGATAGGACTATCCGTGAGGAGAGAGCCCCCACCCGCAGCGCTCTTCGAGCGCAGCGACCTCCCCCGCAAGCGGGAGAGGTGAAGTAGTCCGCTACTATCACCCGATGCTGGCGGCCTCGTTGGCGGCGCGCTGCATGCTCGACGACATCTCGCCGGTGACGACGCTCTGCTCCTCGACCGCGGCTGCCGTCGACGTCACATATTCGCCCACTGCCTCGATCGAGCGGCGGACCGTGCCCAGCGCAGTGACCACGTCGACGGAGATGCCATTGAGCGACTCGATTTCGACGCCGATCTTGTCGGTCGCCTGCTTGGCCTGGTTGGCGAGGTTCTTGACTTCGGCGGCGACCACCGCAAAGCCGCGGCCGGCCTCGCCGGCGCGCGCGGATTCGATGGTCGCGTTCAGCGCGAGCAGGTTGATCTGGCCGGTGATGTCGCCGATCATCTGCAGGATGCCGCTCATCGAGGCGGCCGCCGCGGTCAGCCGCTGCGCCTGGTGGTCGGCGGACTGCACATGGTCGGTGGCGGCCGCTGCCGTGTCCTTTGACTTGACCATCGCCTCCGAGATCTCGCGCACAGAGGCATTCAATTCCTCGGCCCCCGCCGCAACCTGCTCCATCATGCCACGGACGCGCTCGCTCTTCAGCCGCGCGATAACCTGGGCGGTGACGTCGGAAGCATATTTGACGACTTTGAACGGCTTGCCGTTCAGATCCATGATCGGATTGTAGGAGGCCTGGATCCAGACTTCGCGTCCGCCGGCGCCGACGCGGCGAAACTCACCGGCCTGGTATTCGCCGCGATTCAGTGCGGCCCAGAATTCCCGATAGGCAGGCAGGTCACGCTCGGCCGGATCGACGAACATGCTGTGGTGACGGCCCTTGACGTCGTGCAGGGCATAGCCCAGCGTTTTCAGGAAATTCGCATTCGCCGTTCTTATCGTGCCGTCCATCGCGAACTCGATCACGGCCTGCGACTTGTCGATGGCCGCGATCTGGCCGGCAAAATCGGCATTGCGCAGCTTCTGCTCGGTCACGTCGGTTGCGAATTTGACCACCTTGAACGGCTTGCCGCTCTCGTCGAATACCGGATTGTAGGACGCGAGAATCCAGACTTCTCTGCCGCCCTTGCCGATCCGCTTGAACTCGCCGGTCTCGAACTCGCCGCGGTTCAGCTTCTGCCACAGCTCCCGATAGTTCGGGCTGTCGCGGAACGATGCCTCGACAAACATGCTGTGGTGCTTGCCCTGGATCTCTGCCAGCGAATAGCCGAATGCGCGCAGGAAATTCTCGTTGGCGTTGGTGACGGTGCCGTCGAGATTGAATTCGATCACCGCCTGGACGCGGCCGATGGCTGTGGTCTGCGCCCGAAAATCCAGGTTCTGCAGCCGGATCGAAGCATCGGACCATTCCACGGCGAAGCCCGAACGCTGTCCGTCGTCGGTGGCAAGCGGGGTGACAACGAGATCGAAGGCGCGGCCACCGAACCTGATGGTCTCCTGGTGCGGCGACTTCAGCTGCGCCAGCGCTTGGCGCTGGGCGGAATCCCTGTAAAACACGTCGATGCTGCTGCCGATCAGCTTGGCGACAGAGAAGCCCGGAAGCTCCTTGCGGATGTCGGCTTCCGCTTCGGTGAGCAGCCTGGTCACCGCACGATTCATGTAGGTGATGGTCAGCGACGCATCCGCGACCATAAGGTTTGCGGTGATGACGTCGGCAGCAGTCTTGGCAATTTCACCGGCACGCGATTTCCGGCTTCCAAACATGTGCGGAGGTTCCTGCATTGGGGGGCCAGGCGACGCAATTGTCGATCTGGTATTCACGATCGGCGAATCAAAATTCCAAATGTCAGCAGAAGCTTCTCAGCATGGTGTGAACGGTCCCTTAAACATCAGGGTACCGCTGACAAAATTGCCGAGCTCCGATATTGCGTTGCGTTTTCGAGCGAACCATGCCCTCGGACTCGATCCGGGTGGGCACCGGTTCGCGTGAACCGAAAATGCTCTGGCCGTCACCTGTCCGTGTCCCGGAACGAGGAACGCCGTTGGCGTGTGGGGCGTTGGCTGTTTATGTCTCGATCCGGCTTCCTCGGACCAGGAGCGCACTATGGCGACGACCGTGCTTGCAATCGGCATCGATCCGGCATTCGCGGATTTCAGCGCCTTTCCGCAGCTCACACCGGAACTCATCAGGAACTATATCGACGCGCAGATTGATCAGTTGCGCAACCACGGCTATGAGGCGGAAGCCTGCCTGGTCGATCTCGGCGATACTGCCGAGCAAGTCGTGGCTTCAGCGCTGCAGTCGAAACGGTTCGACTGCGTCGTGATTGGCGCGGGCTTGCGTGAGCCGGCCGCGCAACTTCTGCTGTTCGAGAAGATTCTCAACCTGGTCCACCGGCTGGCGCCTGAGGCCTCCATCTGCTTCAACACCACGCCTGCCGATACGATGGATGCGGTGCGACGCTGGGTCGCGCCGTGAACCGCCTCAAACGCGATCGGTGCGATGAGACGTGCCCTCGATCAGGCCCTTCTTGATCGCGGCGTCCTCGTTGCCGAAGATGGCCATCGCCGTGAGCATGTGCCGGAAGCCGAGCTTCTCGTAGAACGGTTCGGTGCCGGGATTGGCGTACAGGATGATCTTCCTGTGGCCGCGCGACAGATCCCGCAGCCGCGTCGCGATCTCCTTGCCGAGCCCTCGTCCCTGAAAACGCGGATGAACCGCGATATCGCAAATGTAGGAGCAATCGACACCATCAGCGACGGCACGTCCCGCGCCGGCCAGGATGCCTTCCTCGAACGCGAAGCATTTGTACATGCTGTTTCCGAACGCGCGCTTCAGGTCCTCCGGCTTCTTGTCGCCCAGCGGGGCGATCCGATAGAGCTCCGACAGCACGTCCCAGTCGATCCGATCCTGGTCAGATGTCCATTCCACGTCGCCGCTCCTTTACGCTAGATTTTTTTGACGCGTTTTCTTCACGCGAACCGGCGTCCACTTCGCTCGAAAACGCTCTATATCAGCCGCATCCCCTTCAAGCTCGCGTGCCCGTTCTTGCCGACGATGATGTGGTCGTGCACGGCGATGCCGAGCGGCTTGGCGATGTCGATGATCGCCTTGGTCATTTGAATGTCGGCCTGCGAGGGCGTGGGGTCGCCGGAAGGGTGGTTGTGCACCAGGATCAGCGCGGTGGCGGATAATTCGAGCGCGCGCTTGATCACCTCGCGCGGATAGACCGGCGTGTGGTCGACGGTGCCGATCTGCTGCACCTCATCGGCAATGAGCTGGTTGCGCTTGTCGAGGAACAAGAGGCGAAACTGCTCCTTGTCGGCGAAGGCCATGCTCGAGCGGCAATAGTCGAGCACGTCGTTCCATGACGACAGCGCCTTGCGCCGCTTCACCTCGCCCTTGGCGACGCGGCTCGCGGCGGCGGCGATCAGCTTGAGCTGGTTGACCGAGGCTTCGCCGATGCCGTCGACCTCGCGCAGGCGGGCGACGGGGGCATGGATCACCTCGGCAAACGAGCCGAACCGCCTCAGCAATTCCTTGGCGAGCGGCTTGGTGTCGCGCCGTGGGATCGAGGCAAACAGCGCCATCTCCAACAGTTCATAATCGCTCAGCGCGTCCGGCCCGGCGGTATGGAAGCGCTCGCGCAGGCGCTCCCGATGGCCGTGGTAATGCGGCGTCTCGGCGGGCTGGTCTTTGCTGTTGTCAGTCTTGGCGGGCATCAACCTCAACATGCCGCGCTGCGCGGTTTTTGCAACCAGGAAGTGCCAGAGTTCGCATCGGAAGCTTCCATCGTGTGCCGGAAGATCGATAAATCTCGATCGCGTCCGCGTGATGTATAGCCGGGAATCGTTGCGATTTTGCTTTCAACCGGCCACATAGGATCGGCTGGGGGATTGTGGTCGACAGGCAGGATACCAGGGCGCGCCCGCATGAATTCCACGCGTCAGAAACAAGAACTGGCACCTCAACGAGAACAGCCTGCCTCGCGTCGAGCACCCGGGGACGAGAGCTACGGCACCTTCGGGCTCCTGGCTTCGTCCACAGATCGTGGGTGGTCGGGACTGACGGCAGAGCTTCGCAGCCACAGCGGTACAATGGCGTGGAAAAGCCCACAGCCTGATATCGAGGCTTGTATCGACGTCCACGGCAATGGGTGTGTCGTCACGCGACAGCGAGACGGCATCACCGATCGCACCGTCTCCGAGCGCGGAACCATCTGGCTTTCTCCGCCCGACGTGCAGGAATGCCTGATCGATTTGTCCGAGCCGGCTCCGGCGGTCCTGCACCTGTATCTTTCTCCGAGCCTGTTCTCGCCGGAGAACCTGGGCGAGGGTCTTGCGCAATCCGCAATGGCCGCGCTGCGTCTTGAGGGCGGTTTTCTCGATCCGCTCGTGGCTGAGATCGCCTATGCACTCACCTCCGAGCTGACGCGCGAGACGTCGGCCGGCGGGCTGCTCGCGGAGACACTGGTTTCGAGCCTGGTTGCAAGATTGGTTCAAAACCATCTTGGCAAGCCATCGCCCGACTTCCGCGCATTGTCCCGTCGCGAAGGCCTCGACCGGCGCCGGCTGGCGCGTGTGCTCGAGTACATCGAAGCCAATCTCGAAGGCGAACTGTCGGTTTGCCGCCTGGCGTCGGTCGCATGTCTCAGCCAGTTTCATTTTGCCCGCGCTTTCAAGGCCGCAATCGGCCGATCGCCGCATCGCTACGTCAGCGCAAAGCGGCTCGAACGCGCCAAGGAACTGCTCGGAGAGCGGGAGCAGCCCCTGGCCGATATCGCGCTAAGGCTCAGGTTTTCGTGCCAGGCCAATTTCACCCGCTCGTTCCGACAGGCGACAGGCCAGACGCCGGCGCAGTACCGCCGCGGCTTCGTCATCTGATTTGTTACGGCTGTAACAAATTCGCGGCTGCTGAACGGCAAGAAATGACAATTGCTGAGCAAGTGAGGCAAAGCCGCGCGCGGTCGGATGGTGCAATTGTCGGCTCCGATACATCCCAGACAATTGCGAGGAGCGAATATGACATCGGAGCGAAAGGTCGTCATCATCACCGGCGCGTCGCGCGGCATTGGCGCGGAGTTGCTGAAAGCCTATCGCGAAAACGGCTACCGCGTCGTGGCCACCGCCCGTTCGATCGGCAAGAGCGATGATCCGTCGGTCCTCATGATCGAGGGCGACATTGCCCAGCCCGAGACAGCCGAACGTATCTTCAGCCTGGCGATCGAGCGCTTCGGGCGGATCGATACGCTCGTCAATAACGCCGGCGTGTTCATTCCCAAGCCTTTCACCGAATATTCCGCCGCCGATTTCGCAAGGATGGTCGCGGTCAATCTCGCCGGCTTCTTTCATCTGACGCAGAAGGTCGCTGCTCGAATGCTGCAGGCTGGGTCGGGCCACATCGTCAACATCACGGCAGCGATCGCCGAACAGCCGGTAGCATCGCTGGCAGCGGGTCTGGCGGCGCTGACCAAGGGCGGACTCAACGCGATCACGCGCTCGCTCGCGATCGAATATGCCACGCGCAATGTCCGCGTGAACGCGGTTTCGCCTGGTGCGATCATCACGCCGATGCATGCGCCCGCGATGCACGGCTTTCTCGCCGGATTGCAGCCGATGAGCCGAATGGGCGAGATGCAGGAAGTCGTCGATGCCGTGATGTATCTTGAGAAGGCAGCCTTCGTCACCGGCGAGATCCTGCATGTCGATGGCGGCTGGTCCGCCGGCCGCGGGTAGGAGATGCGCGATGTGGTCCGACCGACGTCTGCTTGAATTGTTTGGAATCGAACACCCGATCGTGCTGGCGCCGATGGCGGGTTTCGCAACGGTTGAGCTCGCATCTATCGTCTCCAATGCCGGCGGCCTCGGCTCGATCGGCTGCGCTACCATGGACCCGCAGATCGCCACCGACACGATCGCGCAGCTGCGGCGGCTGACCATCAAGCCGGTCAGCCTCAACTTCTTCTGCCACGAGCCGGCGAAGGTTGATTCCGGCCGCGAGCGGGCGTGGCACGACCGGCTGTCACCTTATTATCGCGAGCTCGGAATTGACGAAGCGACACCGCGGCCGCGCACCGATCTTGCGCCGTTTGGCAGTGCGATGTGCGAATTCATCGAGGACGCGAGGCCGGAGGTGGTGAGCTTCCATTTCGGCTTGCCGGCACCGCCGCTGGTGGCCCGGATCAAGGCGGTTGGCTGCAGGGTGATCTCGTCGGCGACGACGGTTGCGGAAGCGCGCTGGCTGGAAGACCATGGCGCCGATGCGGTCATTGCCCAGGGCTATGAGGCCGGCGGCCACCGCGGTATGTTCCTCGATCGCGACCAGAACCGCGCGCTCGCCGCGCAGCTTGGCACCTTCGAGCTGGTGCCGCAGATCGCTGACGCGGTCGGCGTGCCCGTCATCGCCGCCGGCGGCATCGCCGATGGGCGCGGCATTGCCGCCGCCCTTACCCTTGGCGCCTCCGCCACTCAGATTGGCACCGCCTTCCTGCTCTGCCCGGAGGCAGCGACGCCGCCGCTGCACCGCGATGCGCTGCGCCAGGCGCACGAGGTTGGCACCGTGGTGACCAACGTGCTTTCCGGGCGACCGGCGCGCGCGATGGTCACTCGCCTCGTCGCCGAGCTCGGTCCCTTGTCCGACGCTGCACCGGATTTTCCGTTGCCGATGGGCGAGCTGGCGCCGCTGCGCGCCGTGGCGGAACGGAAGGGAAGCCGCGACTTCACTTCGATCTGGGCAGGGCAGGGCGCGGCATTGGCGCGCGAACTCCCGGCCAAGGCGCTGATGCAGACCTTGGTGAAGGAAGCAGTCGAGCGCCTCAAGCGCGTCGCGGGTGGCTGAGATCCGCTAGAGCGCGATGACTTTTCTTCGAGTCGTCATCCCGCTGTAGCTGTTTGTTTGAGCATGATCTCCGCGCAAACGCTTCGCGTTTGTCGCGAGGGAAAACCGGTCCCCACTTTTCCGGATCATGCTCTAGTTGCTTCGCATTGGCATGGCGGCTTGCATCACGCTATGATCGGCCGTCCCTGCCAATGCAAAGAGGTCTCGCCGCGTGACGTCGTTCAAGGCCATTCGGGCGCGGGCCGAGAAGCGCAAGGGCGGCGCGAAAGCGCTGGAGAAGCTGTTGCCGCCGCCGCCGAACGCGAAATCCCTGGCCAAGCTGACGGATGACCGCGTTCTTGCCGAGATGACGAAGCGGGTGTTCTGCGCCGGCTTTGCCTGGAGCGTGATCGACGCAAAATGGCCGGGCTTCGAACAGGCCTTCCTCGGCTTCCAGCCCAGGAAGCTCGCATTCGAGCCGGACGAATTCTGGGAGCGGCTGACGAGCGATACGCGCATCGTGCGCAATGGCGCCAAGATCATGTCGGTGCGCGACAATGCCCGCTTCGTGCAGGAGATCGCGGGCGAGCACGGCAGCTTCGGCAAATTCCTGGCCGAATGGCCGCCTTCCGACGAGATCGGGCTCTTGAACCTGCTGGTGAAGCGCGGCAGCCGGCTCGGCGGCAATACCGGCCAGATGCTGCTGCGTTTCCTCGGCTGGGACGGTTTTGTCACGTCAAGGGATGTCGTCGCCTGCCTGCGCGATGCAGGCCTCGATATCGCGGAAGAGGTGAAGTCGAAAGGCGATCTCGCCAAGGTGCAGGCGCAGTTCAACGCCTGGGCCAAGGAGACCGGGCTGCCTTACATCCATCTCTCGCGCATCTGCGCGATGTCGATCGGGGAGAATTACGAACCGGCCGAGCTCACGCGCCGCATGGGCGGTGATGACTGATCGGACGCGGTCAGGCGCGGTTATGTCAGCGGGCCGCGATGAGCCTTCTTGCCCGATGCGTCGGTGCGGTGGTTATACCGTCCACGGCTTCTCGCCGCTCCGCTGCGACAGCGTGAAGATTTCGACGCCATCGGCGGTCACGCCGACCGAATGCTCGAACTGCGCCGATAGCGACCGGTCGCGCGTCACTGCGGTCCAGCCGTCGGACAGGATCTTCACATGCGGCTTGCCAAGATTGATCATCGGCTCGATGGTGAAGAACATGCCGGGCTTCAGCGCCACGCCTTCGCCGGGCCGGCCCACATGGATGATGTTCGGCTCGTCATGGAACATGCGCCCGAGGCCGTGGCCGCAGAAATCGCGCACCACGCTCATGCCCTGCGGCTCGACATAGCTCTGGATCGCATGGCCGATGTCGCCGGTGGTGGCGCCGGGCTTCACCGCAGCGATGCCGCGCATCATCGCCTCATAGGTCACCTCGATCAGCCGCTCGGCCTTGCGCGCGATCGGGCCGACCGCATACATGCGGCTGGAATCGCCATACCAGCCATCGACGATGAAGGTGACGTCGATATTGACGATGTCGCCTTCCTTCAGCGGACGGTCGCCGGGCATGCCGTGGCAGACCACGTGATTCAGCGACGTGCAGGTCGAATAGCGATAGCCGCGATACATCAGCGTCGCCGGATAGGCGTCATGGCTGAAGGCGAACTCGCGCACGAACTGGTCGATCTTCGAGGTCGGGATTCCCGGCTTGACGATGTCGGTGAGCTCGTCGAGGCATTTTGACACCAGCGCACCCGCTTTGCGCATGCCGACGAAGCTGCTTTGTCCGTGCAGCTTGATCTGGCCGGTCTTGCGTAGGGAGGTGTCGGTTGCTTCGATATAGCTCATGGGCGGATCATTTGCGGGATGCGGTTCGAGTGGCGGCAATTCACCTAATTTAATGATCGGAGCGGCTAGTGCAAGCCAAGGTTGGGGCCGAAATGGCCTTTCCTGACATGGATTTAGCTTGAAGTCTCAATCACGGTCTCGACCGGGAGCGCGCCGCGGACCCGAAGTTCCCGCACCGGATAGGGCACGCGGATGCCCTCGCGCTTGAAGGCGTCCCAGAGCGCCAGCATCACGTCGCTTTTGACATTGTCGAGGCCATCGGGGTCGCCAATCCAGAACGTCAGCGAGAATTTCATTCCGGCCTCGGCGAACTCGGTCAGGATGCAGTTCGGCGGCCTGCCTTTCAAGGCCCGTGGCGCCGCGCCGGCGATCTCGATGGCGAGCTTGCACACCAGCCGCGGATCGGCGTCGTAATTGGTGCCGAAGGGGATTTTGACCAGCGTGTTCTTGTCGGTATAGGTCCAGTTGACGACCTTCTGCGTCACCAGGTCCTCGTTCGGGATCAGGAATTCGCGGCCGTCGCCGGCGGCAACCGAGATGTAGCGGGTTTTCATCGCGCTGATGCGCCCCGAACTGTCGCCGATGGTGACGAGGTCGCCGGGCTTCACCGACTTGTCGGCGAGCAGGATGATGCCCGAGATGAAGTTGGCGACGATCTTCTGCAGGCCGATACCGATACCGACACCGACTGCGCCTGAGAACACCGCGAGCGCCGAGAGGTTGATGCCGACCGCGCTCAGCGCAATCGCGATCGCGACCACCATCAGCCCGATGCGGATGATCTTGATCAGGAGCACCTGGATCGACGGCGTCAGGTCGGTGGCGCGATTGATGCGGCTCTCGACGAAATTGCTCGCGATGTTGCTCAGCCACAGCGCCAGGATCACCAGCGCGCCGGCCTTGATCAGGAGCAGCGGTGTCAGCCGCAGGCCGCCGATCACGATCGCAACCGAATCCAGCGTTTCCGCCGTCGCATCGAGCTGGCCGATGATGCTGAGTGCGGCGACGATCCAGGCCGCCGCTGACACCACGCGGACGATGAGGGCGTTGCGGATCACCGATGTCACCAGGCAGATCACCAGCCAGGCTAGCGCCAGCTTGGCCGAGACCGCGATCAGGTAGCTGCGGCTCGGCCAGGTCGAATGCGCCATCGTGATGCGCGTTGCGATCATCAGGAGTGCGAATACCGCGGTCGAGGCGCTGCCGACCAGCACGCGCAGGAAATGCCTGAGCGGCAGCGGCAGGTGCGACGCCAGCGTATCCATGTCGATCCGTGCGCGGATCGCGGTGTCGGCCGCATAGGCGATACCGGCGGCGGCCAGGATGATGCCGAACTGCAGATAGAACCAGGGCGAGGTGACCTCGGCGCCGACCGACCGAGCTGCCATCTGCAGGGCCTCGATGACGTCCTTCAGGTCCATTTCCATCGGCAAAATCTCATGAAGCGCAGATTCGAGCGAATTTGATTCGAACGGTCGGCACGATCCCACAAACGCAGCGCGCGGGCCATCGCCACAACGAGAGAGCGAAGCGAGGTTGGGTGCAAAACCAGAAGTCCATGTTCAGAAAATGGGTTGGCGTCGAACTGTGGCGACGGTAAGGATGCGTTGTAACACTTCTCTTCCTTCAAGGCGTATGGCTTCTCTCGATCAGGTCAGCATAGCCATCCTGCTTGGCGCAGTTCTCGTGATGGCCGGCATCCTGTCGAGCCTGTTGGCGTTGCGCTTTGGCGCCCCGCTGCTGCTGGTGTTCCTCGCGATCGGCGTGCTCGCGGGCGACGCCGGTCCTGGCCATCTGCAGTTCGACGACGTCCGCACCACCTATCTGGTGGGCTCGGTGGCGCTGGCGCTGATCCTGTTCGACGGCGGACTACGCACCCGTTTCCAGAGCATCCGTGCCGTGATGGCGCCCTCGATGGTGCTTGCCACCGCCGGCGTGCTGCTGACCGCGCTGATTACGGCCCCGGTCGCCAAATACATGCTCGACCTCTACTGGACCGAGGCGCTGCTGGTCGGGGCCGTCGTGGCCTCGACCGACGCGGCGGCGGTATTCCTGTTGGTCCACACCCAGGGCCTGCGCCTGCGCCCGCGCGTCGGCGCCACGCTCGAGGCGGAAAGCGGCACCAACGATCCCTTCGCGATCTTCCTGACGCTGATGCTGGTGGAGTTCATCTCGCTCGGGGAAAGCTCGGCATCGCACATCATCCTGGAATTCGTCCGGGAGGCCCTGCTGGGGGCAATCGTGGGCGTGATCGGCGGCCGGCTGGTCGTGATCGCCATGAACCGCGTCGCTCTGCCGCAGGGCCTGCACGCGCCGTTCGTGACCACAGCGGCGCTGGTGATCTTCGGCGCAGCGCAGATCGCGCATGCCTCCGGCTTCCTCGCCGTCTATCTCGCCGGCATCATCATTGGCAACCGCCCGACACGCGCGCACAACTCGGTGGTGACGTTCCTCGACGCCGCCACCTGGCTCGCGCAGATCGTGATGTTCGTCCTGCTCGGGCTGCTGGTATCGCCGCATCGCCTGCTCGACAGCGTCGGCCCCTCGATCGTGGTGGCGCTGGCGCTGATGCTGCTGGCGCGACCGCTCGCGGTCTTCGCCTGCCTGGCGCCATTCCGCTTCAACTGGCGTGAGAAGGTGTTCATCGCCTGGACCGGGCTGCGCGGTGCGGTGGCGATCTTCCTCGCCTCGATCCCGATGCTGGTGGGCCTGTCGAAGGCCTATCTCTATTTCGACGTCGCCTTTGTCGTCGTCGTCATTTCGCTTTTGCTGCAGGGCTGGACCCTGGGGCCGGCGGCGCGTCGGCTGCACGTGGCGCTGCCGCGCGCCGACCGTGGCCCGCGGCGCGTCGAACTGGATCTACCCGGCCAGCTCGAGCAGCAATTGGTCGGCTATCCCGTCGGCGCGAAAAGTCTGTTCTTCCGCCGCGGACTGCTGCCGTCGTGGTCGAAGCCGACGCTGGTGATCCGCGATGAGAACATCCTGTCGCCCGCCGAGGCCGACCCGATCGCGCCAGGCGACTACCTCTATCTGCTGGCGCCGCCGGAGCGGGCCGAAGCGCTCGACCGCTTCTTCGTCGACATGCCGCCAAGCACGGCACCCGATCCGCATCTGCTCGGCGACTTCGTCGTCTCCGGCGAGCATACGCTCGGTGAGCTCGCGGAGATTTACGGCGTGACTGTCGATGAGGACCAGAAGCAGCTGACATTGTCGGACTATTTCGACATCCATCTCGACCGCGCCCCGAAGGAAGGCGCGGAGCTCGCGCTGGATAGCATCGTGCTGGTCGCGCGCAGCCTCGGTGGCGGCAGGGTCAATGTCGTCGGTCTGCGCCTGCCGGAGGACGAGGAGCCGGCCGCACCGCCGACCCGGCTGCAGCGGTTCAAGCGCAAGCTCGCCGGGGTCTGGGCATCGGTCGCGGGAGTTTAGGGCGTTTTCGAGCGAAGTGGAAACCGGTTCGCGTGAAGAAAACGCGTCAAAACAAAAATCTAGAGCTTCGGTTCTGATTCCATCAGAACCGAAAAGGCTCTAGGGCCTCGCATCAGCAGCGTAGGCTCATCTTCGGAGCAAGCTCGCATCGTTCGCGAAGCTCCTGATCAATTCGCTGAGGTCGTCCTCGGCCGATGTGGTGCTGTCGTTTCCATTATCCGGATTCGGCTCAGGGCGGGCCTCAGGTGCGCTCTGGACGCGTTGAGCCGCGGCGGCTGCCCCGGTGCGGACATCGGGTGTTGCGGGCGGCACCACAGCGACCTTCGGCGCGTGGATCCTGGGTGGTCTGCGATCCGGCTCGATCCGCGCGAGCGGCGATCCCGGCTCATGATTAGCATCGATCGATGGCTGACGCACTTCGGGCGGTTGCGCCGCTGGCGCGGATTCCTTTCGTGCCGCTTTCGCGACGATCTCGTTGACGATCGCAGCGAGGCGGCTCTTGTCGGGCTTGGCAAGATAGCTGCTGGCGAATTCATCGACATGGTGCTGGCCGTAGTCGGACAGCACCTCCGCCAGTCGCGCCAGATCGGGATCGCTCTCGATCAGGCGGCGCCATGTTTCCTTGTCGTAAGCAGAGGCATCGGCGCCCATGGCCGCTTGCGGTGCCGTCAAGGGTGGAGGTTCCGGAGTGAACGCGGCATTTTCCGCGTGGGCCGCAGGTGTCTCCGCAAGTGCGACAGCCGGCCTTGGACGCGCATCGAGGCCTGCGACGCCCTCCGCCTTGCGCCGCTTCCGCTCGCCGACCTGCAGCGACACCAGGCCGATGCCCATCAACAGAAAGCCGAGAGCGGCCCAGGCCACCGACAGGCACAGGACGAATCCTGCGACCAGCAAAACCCAACCAGCAATACGCATGACGCGCCTTTCTTCCGGCAACAATCTGGCGCGATCGGGCGGATTTGGCAAATCGACAAGCTTTTGTCACGGGATCATGACCCCATCAGACGGAATCGGACCATGATCTCATCTCCTTGTTTGCGCGTGACCTTTTCGGAAAGCCGGTTTCCACTTTTCCGGATGATGCTTTAAGGCCAACGGATCCGTGATCGAAGTGGCCGACATCTTCCGGCCATGGTCCTGCACAGGAGCGCGGGGAAACCGTCCCATTGTCGCCAATCGGCGGCCAACGAGTGGTCGCAACCGCTGCTGATCAGCCACTTTCGCTGGGAACTGGGAACCAATACGCCTCGAGGGCTGTTGGTGCCTGCCGTAACGAACCTTCACCAGGAGTGGCCCCATGCGAAAATTCATCCTCCCGATGATCGTGGTTATGACCCTTGGGATTGCGACACAGGCCAGCGCTTATGATTCTGGCGATCTCATATCGATGCAGAGAGCACTGGCGATCGCGACCGATCTCGGTCTTGTAACGGTATCTCACACCGAATTTGCCGGTTATGAATGGCAAATCGAGGGGCGGGACATCCAAGGCCAATACATCGAAGTCGATGTCGACGCCCGCACCGGTGCGGTACTCAACGTCGACCGATAAACCTGCGAGGTGCCGCTTGATGCGCCCTCGCCCCTTGTGGGAGAGGGCTACTCCGGCGTGAGCACGAACTCGCTTGGGTGAGGGGTCTCTCTCCACGCGCACCGTGCCCGCGGCGACGACCCCTCATCCGGCGCTTCGCGCCACCTTCTCCCACAACGGGAGAAGGGAAGATGACCGAAATCACTTCGGGCTTGCCGTCAGCACCTTCACGCCGCCGAACGCGGTCACTTCTCCGCGACGCAGCATCACGATCTGCGTCGCGAGCTGGCGCAGTTCGGCGGCGTCGTGGCTGACATAGACCATGGGTATGCCCTCGTCGCGCAGCCGGATCAGATAAGGCAGGATCTCCACCTTCCGCCCTTCGTCGAGCGAGCCCAGCGGTTCGTCGAGCAGCAACAGGCGCGGCTTCGACAACAGCGCGCGTCCAAGCGCGACGCGCTGACGCTCGCCGCCGGAAAGCTTTCCAGGACGACGGTCCATGAGATGGCCGATGTCGAGCAGGTCGGTGACGCGGCTGCGTTGCGCCGGATCATCCGGCAGGTGGTTCATGCGCCGCCCGTAATCGAGATTCTGTTGCACGTTGAGATGCGGAAACAGCCGCGCATCCTGGAACACATAGCCGATGCGGCGCCGGTAGGGCGGCACATGCACGCGCGCTTCGGTGTCGTCGAGCGTCTCGCCATCGAGCGAGATGATGCCGCGGTCCGGCTTCAGCAGTCCCGCGATCATGTTGATGAGCGAGGTCTTGCCGGCGCCCGACGCGCCGAACAGGCCGGTGACGCGGCCTTCGCTGGTGAAGGCGGCCGAGAGCGTGAATTCGCCAAGGTGCTTGGTGACGTCGACGCGCAGCATGGTCAGTTTCCGTGCAGCCGCCTTGTCGCGCGGCGCGCGAACCATTCCGATGCGACAAGCGCGCTCATCGCGATCACAATGGAGATGATGACGAGCCGCCCCGCCGCAAGGTCGCCGTCGGGCGTCTGGATCAGCGAATAGATCGCCGACGAGATGGTCTGGGTCTCGCCCGGGATGTTGGAGACGAAGGTGATGGTCGCGCCGAACTCGCCGATCGCCTTGGCGAAGCCGAGCACCATGCCGGCGAGCACGCCCGGCAGCGCCAGCGGCAAGGTCACGGTCAGGAACACCTGCCACGGCGCCGCGCCCAGCGTTCCTGCCGCCTGCTCCAGTCGCCGGTCGACGGCCTCGATCGACAGCCGGATCGGCCGCACCAATAGTGGAAACGACATCACGCCGCAGGCGAGCGCCGCACCGGTCCAGCGGAATGCGAACACAATGCCGAGATGATCGGCAAGCCAGGCGCCGAGAAAGCCGCGGCGGCCGAGCGCGAGCAGCAGGAGATAGCCGGTGACAACGGGTGGCAGCACCAGCGGCAGATGCACGAGTGCGTCGAGCATCGATTTGCCCCAGAAGTCACGGCGCGCCAACAGCCACGCCAGCGCGATCCCCAAGGGGGTCGCGACCAGCGTTGCGACGATGGCGACCCGCAGCGACAGCAGGATCGCCGTCCACTCGGTCGGCGAAATCTCGAACACGTTGGCTCAGATCATGCTTCCACTTTTCCGGATCATACTCAGGTCGTCGGCGTGATCAGGAACTTGAAGCCGTACTTCTCGAGGATCGTCTTTGCCGCCGACGATTTCAGGAAGTTGAGGTACTCGGCGGCCTCGGGCTTTGCCGTCGTCGTCGCCGCAACCGGATAGATGATCGCGGGATGGCTGTCGGCAGGGAAGGTGCCGACGATCTTCACGCCGGGCTCGACCTTGGCGTCGGTCGAATAGACGATGCCGAGCACGGCCTCGCCGCGGGCGACCAGCGTCAGCGCCGCGCGCACGCTTTCGGCCATCGCGAATTTCGGCTCGGCCGCCTGCCAGGCGCCGAGCTTCTCCAGCGCCGCCTTGGCGTATTTGCCGACCGGCACGGCCTTGACGTCGCCGGTCGCGATCCTGCCGTCGCCGGCAAGTTTGGCGAGGTCGAAGCCGGGGCCGATATTGACGTTATCAATCTTGGAGTCCTTCGGCGCGATCAGCACGATGCTGTTGCCGAGCAGATTGACCCGCGTCGCCTCGTTGATGTTCTTCTGCTTGATCGCGTAGTCCATCCAGTCGGTGTCGGCGGAGACGAACACGTCGGCCGGCGCGCCCTGCTCGATCTGTTTCGCCAATGCCGAGCTGGCGGCATAGCTCGCATTGACCTTGACGCCGGTCTTGGCGGTGTAGGCGGCGTCGATGTCGTCGAGCGCGTTCTTCATCGAGGCGGCCGCGAACACGGTCAGCGTCTTCTCCTGCGCGTTCGCGGGTAGGGCGGCTGAAGCCAGCACAAGGACAAAGGCGGCGACAATTCCGGCAAGGCGGTTCATGGCAAGCGCTCCATCACGTCCGCAGGCGCACGCATCGCGCGCACTTCGGGCGTTGGTTGAATCGGTAAGGATTGCGACAGACGGAAGCGCCGTTCCGGGTGACCCCGAGGCTTACGGCCGTCGGGGATATCGCGACGAGAACATAACAGGCTGGTCGCGCGGGTAAAGGCGACCGTTTGTCTGTTTGCCCGTCATTCGCTCGGCAATATCGCGACCGAGATCGAATTCTCTCTGGCACCGCTGATCTGCAGCACGAATGGGCTGGCGGAAAGCTCGAATTTCACCGTCTTGCGGATACCATCGCAGTCGGTGGCGCCGCTGAACGCCTTGGGCTTGAGGAAATGGCCATCCTGCGCCACGTCCAACCAAGCGCCGGATGACAGGCTGATCGTGTAGACGCCGGCCTTGGGCGCGTTCTTGAAGCTGGTGAAGCCGGCAAAGGTGCCGTCCTTCGGTGCCCGCTCCGGCGGCGTCGGCAGCTTTGCATCGGCCGGCGCCACCAGTGCCAGCGTAAAGCCGCCCGCAGGTATTGCCGCGAACTCGTTGCCCGATGTCAATTTGGCGCGATCGGGCGCGGTCAGTGCGGCGCGCTCGCGATTGATCGGCCATTTGAACTTGTCGCAGCCGCTCGGTTCTTCCGCGGCAAGGGCAGGTCCACTGCCGAGCAGTAGCAACGCAACCAGAACAGATGTCCGCCGCATGACTAGTCCACCGCAATCATGACATCGGAGGCCTTGACCACCACGATGACCTTGCCGCCAACCTTGATGCCGAGATCATCGACCGCTTCGTTCGTGATCGAGGACGTCATGACGGTGCCGCCGATGTCGACGCGGACATGGGACGTGGTGGCGCCCGTCTTCACCTCGAGGACGGTGCCCTTGATCTGGTTACGTGCACTGAGACGCATGAACGCTCCTCGCAATGGTTGCGCGCAGTCATGCTGCGCCTATGTGGCTTTTGGCTGAAACGAGCGGGACCGTCGCTTCCCGGCGTGGACCTTGCGCTCGCGGCGCAGGGCCGCCACACCATAGCGTATCATGACACTGCGGGAATAGCGCTCTAGCGAAGATGTTACCGCTTGACGTCCGGCGCATTCAGCACCGCTTTGCAGGCGGGCGGCATCTGCGCCAGCGTCATTGGCGGCTTCGGCTTTGGCGGTATCAGCGGCGGTCTCGGATGCAGCACCGCATCGGAGAACCAGAAGGCGAAGTCGGACGGCTTGCAGCCTTCATCTTCCGACTGCGAAGGTTGTCCCTTGCATTCGCTGGCGCCGGCCGGGCAGCGCATGCGGATGTGGAAGTGATAGTCGTGGCCCCACCACGGCCTGATCTTGGCGAGCCAGCTGCGGTCGCCCCTGGCTTCGCGACACAGTGCCTTCTTGATCGCGGCGTTGACGAAGATCCGCTGCACGCCCGGCTCCTGCGCGGCGTCGCGCAGCACCAGCACATGGCCAGGGGTGAACACGTTGGGATCGACATCGAGCCGGTCAGGCCGCACCATCATCACCGCCGACATGTCCTCGCGCTCCTCGCGCGAGAGCCTGCGGTCGGGCATCGGCGTCAGCCAGACGTCGGCATCGAGTCCGATCTGGTGGCTGGCGTGGCCGCTCAAGGCGGGCCCGCCGCGCGGCTGCGCGATGTCGCCGACCAAAATGCCCGGCCAGCCGGCATCCTTGCGCGCCCTGACCGACAGGCGTTTGAGCAGCGCGAGCATGCCGGGATAGCCCCAGTTGCGGTTGCGCGACAGCCGCATCACCTGCCAGGTGTCGCCATTGATCGGCATCTGCGCCGCGCCTGCGAGACAGCCTTTGGAATAGGAGCCGATCACCCGCGTTGGCGTCGCCGTCGGCAGCACCTTGCGCGCGAACAATTCCTTGGCGCCGAGCTTGGGATCGTTGGGATTGGCGAGCGGCGGCAGCGGCCTCGGATTGACCGAGCCTCTGTCCTGCGCCGACGCCGCGTCGGCACCGAGCGATAGAGCTGCAAGAATCAGCAGGGTCAGTATCGGGCGGGACGTCATGGGATTCACTCGAACGGCATTCAGCGTAACATGGATTCGATGTTCGGCGAGCCGCGGCGGCATCGCGATTGTTTGATCTCCCACAGCCGGGAACCCCGCGCGGCACGCATGCGCGCGTCGCGGAGGTGAACACAATTCGCTTCCTGAGGAATTCGTCGCAGTTGCTGCCAACCTCACTGCATCTCGATCTTGGTCGACTTGATCACCGTGCCCCAACGGTCAACCTCGGTGCGCAAATATTTGGCCGTCCGCTCCACCGAGCCGCCATAGATTTCCGCCGAGAGCTTTCGCAGATTGCCCTGGATATCCGGCCGGGCGAGCACTTCGTTGACGTCGGCATTGATTTTTTCGACGATTATCTTCGGCGTCCCGGGCGGCGCCACGATCGCGTACCAGGCGACCGCTTCGAATCCCGGCAGCGTTTCGGCGATCGTCGGTACGTTGGGCATGGATGGCAGCCGTTTGGGCGAGGCCACGGCCAGCAGCTTGAGCTTGCCGGCCGTCACCAGCGGCAATGTCACGCCGAGATTGTCGAACATCATGTCGACGTCGCCGGCGAGCAGGCCCTGCAGCGCCGGCACCGTGCTGCGATAGGGGATCTGGCGCAGCTTCACCTTGGCCATCGTCTCGAACAGCTCGGAGCTCAGATGCGACGTGGTCCCGCTGCCGAGCGTGGCCGCTGTGACCCCGTCGGGGTTTGCGCGCAGATGGTCGATCAGCTCCGCTACGCTGGATGCCTTGATGCCGTTGGGGCGGACGAAGATCGCGTTCGGCACCTGCGCCATCACGATGATCGGCTCGAACTTTGTCGGATCAAAGCCGAGCTTCCGATAAAGGTTCTGGTTGATGACCAGCGGCGGTGGCGGCGTGGAGAGCAGGGTGTAGCCGTCGGGGGCGGCATTGTAGACCTCCTCGGCCCCGACGTTTCCGGCTGAACCGGCCTTGTTCTCGATCACGACCGGCTGGCCCCATTTGCGCGACAGCCAGTCCGCAACCAGCCGCGGGACGGCGTCCGCCGTGCCGCCGGCATGGAATGGTACGATGATCCTGACGGTGCGGTCCGGATAGTCTCCGGCAATGCCGGGACCAGACGTCAGCAGCAGCGCCAGCGTCGCCGCCAACAGGCTGCTGATGGTGAGAGATAGATTGTGCGTGCTCTGGCGCATCGGGTCCCCTCCCCGAGGCGATGCCTTGCGCCTCGTCCGCCGGCCGCAACTTGGCGTCCCCGGGCATGGAGGATAGCCCGAACCGGCAGGCGCCCGAAGCGTTTTTGGCGGCAGCCGCCGCGCCGCCTCAAAACTCTATCGATGCAAGCTTCGGGCTTAACCGGGCACTAACCCTGTCGCGCAATGACGCAATTTCGTGCGGAATACGCGCCATTGGTGCAATCGTCGCATCGCTACCCGCGGTGCGGGAAAATTGGCCCCGTGCGCATGGTTGATTTGCCTCTTGGATTTGCTTTTCGCGCCACCCGAGCCGTCCGACGGTATCGAAGGGTGCGCAAATTCGCCCGTTAAACAGGCATCTGCGATTTGGTTCCATCCTGGGAACCGGCGGAAGATACTATTTTTTCAGACACTTATCGGAGAAACGCCGCCGGCAGGAGTGCGTGCGGGGCGAAAAGTCGATGCCGAAGATGCGGCCAAGAACGGCCAAGAAACTGAAGCGCAAGGTGGCGGCGAGAATGCCCGGTCGCCCCGTCAAACCCGGTCCGAAGCTCCCGGGCGGCACGCGGCGCGTTTCGTCCGAGATCGGCGAGATCGTGCGCAAGCGCGCCGAGGCGGAGACCGCGATTGCGGATGCGCGCCGCTCCAACGAACGCCTGCGCGAGGCGATCGATATCCTGCCGCAGGGCATCGTGTTCCTCGACGCCGAAGGCCGCTACATCCTCTGGAACAAGAAATATGCGGAGATCTACCGTCGCAGCTCCGACCAGTTCGAGCACGGCGCGCGGCTGCAGGATACGCTCCGGGTCGGTGTCGCGCGCGGCGACTACCCCGAGGCGGTCGGCCGCGAGGAGGCCTGGATCGCCGAGCGGCTGAAGAAGCTCTACGAGCCCGGCGAGCGGCATGAGCAGAAGCTCGCCGACGGCCGCGTGGTCCTGATCGAGGAACGGCTGACGTCGGATGGCGGCGTTGTCGGCCTGCGCGTCGACATCACCGAGCTGAAGCAGCGCGAGGCGTCGTTCCGCCTGCTGTTCGACGGCAATCCGGTGCCCATGATCGTCTGCTCGCTCGATGGCGAGCGCATCCTCTCCGTCAACGATGCCGCGGCCCAGCATTATGGTTACAGCCGCGCCGAATTCGAGAAACTGACCATCCGCAGCCTGCAGGCGTTCGATACCGAACTGCCATGGATCGGCGGCCGCGATGGCGACGAGCAGGCGGCGCGGACCTGGAAACATGTGCGGGCCGATGGCACGCTGATCGACCTTGCGATCTATTCGCGTGAATTGCGGCATGGCGAGCAGCCGGCGGTGCTGCTGGCGTTGATGGACATGACCGAGCGCAAGCGCGCCGAGGCGCGGCTTGCCTTCATGGCCCAGCATGACGGGCTCACGGGACTGCCCAACCGCAATCTGTTGCGCCAGCAGATGGACGACATGCTGCTGCACACCCGCCGCAGCGCCGAGAAGGTCGCGGTGCTGGTGCTCGGCCTCGACAATTTCAAGGCCGTCAACGACACGCTCGGCCACGGCGTCGGCGACAAACTGCTGCGCGGCGTCGCAAAGCGCCTGCGCTCGACCTTGCGCGAGGAAGATGCGCTGGCCCGTCTCAACTCCGATGAGTTCGCGATCGTCCAGAACGGCGTGTCGCGTCCGGAGGATGCAGTGCTATTGGCGAAGCGGCTGCTGGAGGCGATCGGCGAGCCCTATCTGCTCGACGGCCATTCCATCGTGATCGGCGCCAGCATCGGTATCGCGATGTCACCCGGCGACGGCGACGAATCCGAGAAGCTGTTGAAGAGCGCCGACATGGCGCTGTCGCGCGCCAAGGCCGAATTCCGCGGCACCTTCTCCTTCTTCGAGGCCGAGATGGACGCGCGCGCCCAGACCCGCCGCAAGATCGAGATGGATCTGCGCGACGCGATCCAGGACGACGGGCTGCGGCCGTTCTACCAGCCGCTGGTCGATCTCTCGAGCGGCCGCATCACCGGCTTCGAGGCGCTGGTGCGCTGGCCGCATCCCGAGCGCGGCATGATCTCGCCGGGCGAGTTCATCCCGGTCGCGGAAGAGACCGGCCTGATCAATCCGCTCGGCGGCCTGATGCTGCGGCGCGCCTGCAACGACGCGGCGCACTGGCCGGATGACGTCCGCGTCGCCGTCAACCTGTCGCCGCTGCAGTTCCGCACCGGCAACTTGTTGTCGCTTGTCACCGAGGCGCTGCGCCAGTCCGGGCTGCCGGCGCGGCGGCTCGAACTCGAGATCACCGAAACGCTGCTGCTGGAAAAGAGCAGCCAGGTGCTGGCCACGCTGCACGCGCTGCGCGCGCTCGGCGTGCGCATCTCGATGGACGATTTCGGCACCGGCTATTCGAGCCTCAGCTACTTGCGCAGCTTCCCGTTCGACAAGATCAAGATCGACCAGTCGTTCGTGCGCGACCTCGGCTCCAACCGCGACGCGCAGGCGATCGTGCGTTCGATCATCAGCCTCGGCAAGGGCCTCGGCGTCACCATCACCGCCGAGGGCGTCGAAACCGAAGCCGAGCTGAGCTGCCTGCGCGCCGAAGGCTGCCACGAGGGCCAGGGCTTCCTGTTCAGCCGCGCCAGGCCCAATGCCGACATCGTCAGCCTGCTGCAGGCGCAGCGCGGCGACACAACCGGTGACGAAGCGGCGCTCGTGGCGTGAACGCGGCCAGGATCGTAGGGTGGGCAAAGCGCAGCGTGCCCACCATCGCGAGTAGAGTGCTGATGGTGGGCACGCTTACGCTTTGCCCACCCTACGCCGCATCTACTACGCCGTCATTGCGAGCGAAGCGAAGCAATCCACCTATCCGCAAGCGCATCACTCACCGCGCCGTCGGCGATCCCCCGAGATTGCCCGAGAGGATCGCGCGGCCGGCGTCCTCGTACTGGGTGTCGCGCGCCTGGATCTGCTGCGCGATCGTGTGCATGTCGCGGAAGCGGCGTTCGAACTTGTTGGCGGCGAACACGGCCGTTGCGCCGGCCATGTGATAGGCGGTGTCGACCACGGATGCCGATTGGTGGATGGTCCACGTCGAGGCGATGCGGATCGCCACGCGATGGCCTTCGGTGAGCGGATTGCCGCGTTCGAGATCGCGCCAGACCTCGGCCGCGGTCGCGTAGAGATAGGCGTGCGCGGCACGCAGGCTCGCCTCGGTGCGGCCGATCAATCCCTGCACGGCATTGTTCTCGCGCATCGCTTTCAACCCTTGCGGCGTCTTGCCGCGCGAAAGATTGATCGCTGCCTCCAGCGTGGCGCGCGCGACGCCGAGCGCGGTCGCAGCAAAGCCCATGCTGAACACCATGTTGGTGGAAAGCTTGTACAGCGGGCCTTGTTCACGCAAGGCCGAAGGAGTGTCGCGCAGCGCGGCGAATTTCTCTGGGATGAAGAGATTCTCCACCGAATAGGAATCGGTGCCGGTGCCCTTCAGCCCGATCACGTCCCAGACGTCGTACATGGTGGCGCTGCTCGTCGGAAACAGGATGGTGCGGATTTCAGGCGAGCCGTCCGCCTTCTTCCGCGTTGTGCCGTCCTGCTCGACCACGCGCACATGCGCGCCGAGCCAGCTCGCCTGCCGCGAGCCCGAGGCAAAATCCCAGCGTGCATTGGCGATATAGCCGCCCGGCACCGCCTTCACCTCATGGGCGATCGCGCCCCAGGCCAGGATTCCCGGCGCGACGTTGAAGATCTCGTTCGCCGCATCGGGCTCGAGATAGGCTGCGGTCATCGCGCAGACGGTGCATTGTCCGAGGCACCAGGCGGTGGAGGCATCGGCCTTGGCGATCTCCTCCTGCATCTGCATGAACGCTTCCAGCGTCGCCTCGGTGCCGCCGAAGCTTCTCGGCAGCAGCGCCCGGTAAAGCCCGTTGTCGATGAGCGCCGCTGTCACGGCCGGCGTCAGCCGCCGCGTCCGCTCGATCTCGTCGGCATCTTTTGTGATCAACGGCGCCAGCGCGCGCGCCTTCTCGGCAAGATCGAACCCTTCCGGCTTGCTCATCCGTTTCCTCGCTGTTCTTTTTGTTGAGCGGGAACGCGATGGTGGCCTATCCGTGGGGAGAGGGCAAGGTGGTGCGCCCGTTATTCCGGGGCGCACGAAGTGCGAGCCCGGAATCCATCGGGCCGCATAGTGTGTGGAGAAATGGATTCCGGGCTCTCGCTTCGCGAGCCCCGGAATGACGGACAGCCTCAGCTATCCACCTTCAGTGCGGCAATGAAAGCTTCCTGCGGGATGTCGACCTTGCCGAACTGCCGCATCTTCTTCTTGCCTTCCTTCTGCTTCTCCAGAAGCTTGCGTTTACGCGTGATGTCGCCGCCGTAGCACTTGGCGGTGACGTCCTTGCGCAGCGCGCGGACGGTTTCGCGGGCGATCACCTTGCCGCCGATCGCCGCCTGAATCGGGATCTGGAACATGTGCGGCGGGATCAGTTCCTTCATCTTCTCGACCATGGCGCGGCCGCGGCCCTCGGCGCGGGTACGGTGCACCAGCATCGACAGCGCATCCACCGGCTCGCCATTGACCAGGATCTGCATCTTCACGAGATCGGCCGGCTTGTAGTCGGTCAGATGATAGTCGAACGAGGCATAGCCCTTGGAGACCGATTTCAACCGGTCGTAGAAATCGAACACCACCTCGTTGAGCGGCAAATCGTATTTCACCATCGCGCGGGAGCCGACGTAAGTCAGCTCCTTCTGCGAGCCGCGCCGATCCTGGCAGAGTTTCAGCACGCTGCCGAGATATTCATCCGGGGTGAGGATGGTGGCCTCGATCCAGGGCTCGTCGATCTCGGCGATCTTGACCACGTCGGGCATGTCGACGGGATTGTGGATCTCAATCTCGCTGCCATCGGTGAGCTTCATCTTGTAGATGACGCTCGGCGCGGTCGCGATCAAATTGAGATCGAACTCGCGCGACAGCCGCTCCTGGATGATCTCCAGGTGCAACAGCCCGAGGAAGCCGCAACGGAAGCCGAAGCCGAGCGCAGCCGAGGTCTCCATCTCGAACGAGAAGCTGGCGTCGTTGAGGCGGAGCTTGCCCATCGCCGCGCGCAGGGTTTCGAAATCGTCGGCGTCGACGGGGAACAGGCCGCAGAACACCACCGGAATCGCCGGCTTGAACCCCGGCAGCATCTCCTTCACCGGATTGCGGTCGTCGGTGATGGTGTCGCCGACGCGCGTGTCGGCGACTTCCTTGATCGCGGCGGTGATGAAACCGATCTCGCCGGGGCCGAGCTCGTCCACCTGCTGCATCTTCGGCGTGAAGAAGCCGACGCGTTCGATGTCATAGGCCGCGCCCGTGCCCATCATGCGGATGCGGCTACCCTTCTTCATCACGCCGTCGACGACGCGGATCAAGACGACCACGCCGAGATAGACGTCGTACCAGCTGTCGACTAGCAGCGCCTTCAGGGTGGCCTCCCTGTCGCCCTTCGGCGGCGGCAGGCGGTTGACGATGGCTTCCAGCACGTCAGGCACGCCGAGGCCGGTCTTGGCCGAGATCATCACGGCGTCGGAGGCGTCGATGCCGATCACGTCCTCGATCTGCTGCTTGACCTTCTCGGGCTCGGCTGCGGGCAGGTCGACCTTGTTCAGGACCGGCACGATCTCGTGGTTGTTGTCGAGCGCCTGGTAGACATTGGCGAGCGTCTGCGCCTCGACGCCCTGGCTGGCGTCGACCACGAGCAGGGAACCCTCGCAGGCCGCCAGCGACCGCGAGACTTCGTAGGCGAAGTCGACATGGCCGGGCGTGTCCATCAAATTGAAGATGTAGTCCTTGCCGTCCTTGGCGCGGTATTTCAGCCGCACCGTCTGCGCCTTGATGGTGATGCCGCGCTCACGCTCGATGTCCATGGAATCGAGCACCTGTTCCTTGCCCGCCATCTCGCGGTCCGACAGGCCGCCGGTCATCTGGATCAGGCGGTCGGCCAGCGTCGATTTGCCATGGTCGATATGGGCGACAATGGAGAAGTTGCGGATGTTCGGAATAGGGGCGGTCGTCATGGGGCGCGAGATAGCATTCGCACCCCGAAGCGGCAACCACATTGCGGAATTTTGAGGTGGTTTTCGCCTCTCCCGCTTGCGGGGGAGGTCGCTGCACGAAGCGCAGCGGGTGGGGGCTCTCTCCACTCGAAAATTGTGAATTGTGAAGATACCCCACCCTGCCTCCTCCGCAGTGCGTCCCCTCACGCCAAGCTGATTTCATTCACCCGAAAAACAGGTTACGCAGGGGCCATGGCGACTGCATCAATCCTGCCCGCGGCGGCGCGCGCAAAACGGAAATTGTCGATCTCGCGCCTGGCGGCGTGGCTGGTGGCGCGCGCAACCGATCCGGTCACCGGATTATGGTTCGTCACCGGCTTTGCGCTCGCCCATGCTGTGTTGTGGACGCTGATCCTGGTCAATCTGAAGTCCGCGCAGGACATCCATATGGACGTCGCGGAGGCCTTTGCCTGGGGCCAGAAATTCCAGCTCGGCTATGGCAAGCATCCGCCGCTGTCCGGCTGGGTCGCAGGCCTCTGGTTCCGCATCTTCCCGGTGACGGATTGGGCGACCTATGCGCTGGCGATGGCGGTCATCGCCGTGAGCCTCGTCGTCTGCTGGCTGATCGCGTTCCGTGTCGTCGACCGCCGCCGCGCCTTCTTCGTCGTGGTGATGCTCGCGCTCTATCCGATCTTCAACTTCAAGGGCTACAAGTACAACGCCGACCTGCTGCAGCTTGCGACCCTGCCGCCGGTCGTGCTCGCCTATCTCTACGCGTTCGAGAAGCGCACCGCGATTTCGGGCGTCTGGCTTGGCCTAGCCGGCGCGCTGGCGCTGATGACCAAATACTGGGTGCTGACCATGATCGGCGCCATCGGACTTGCGGCGTTGATCCATCCCGAGCGGATGCGCTTCCTGGCCTCGCCGGCGCCGTGGGTTGCGATCGCAACGCTGATCGTGGCGATGATCCCGCATATCGTCTGGCTCAGCGAGTCGCATTTCGCGCCACTGACCTATGCTGGGGATGTCTACAGCATCGACAATCGCGCGGTCAGTCTGTTCCTCGTGAAGGGCTACGTCGCCCACAACATCGGATTGCTCGCCGCCTGCATCTTGCTGGCGGCGCTCGCGCTCGGCTGGGGCGCGCTGGTGCGGCGGCCGTCGACCTTGTTCACGCGCAACTGGTCGCTGGGGCCAAATCCCGGCGTCAATCTCTCGCAGGCGCTCAACGTCTGGATGATCCAGATCATCGTCGCGATCGGACCACCGCTCGGCGCGCTGTTCTTCGAGATCTACATCAAGACCGACTGGGGCATCTCGCTGTTCTTCCTGACGCCCGTGGCGCTGGTCGCGATCCCCTGGCTGCGGATCCCCAGGATGGCGCTGTTCCGGATCTGCGCGATCTGGTTGGTGATCACGATCGCCATGCTGTTTGCGTCGCCGACCATCGCCGAGCGCGAGCTCGCGGCCAATCCGAACAGCGTCGCGACCTACGGCGCGCGCGCCGAACTCGCGCGCGAGCTCACCGAGGCCTGGCACCGCAAGGCCGTCTCGCGCTGGGCGGTGGTGGCGGGCACCACGGAGGTAATCATGCCGCTGGTGTTCTACAGCCCCGATCATCCGGCGCCGTTCACGCCGGGCGAGGCTTGGGGTGCGGGCCTCACCAACGAAGCGGAAGCCAAGCGCCTCGGTTTCATCGGCGTGTTCGATCCCAATGACGGACGCCTGCCGGCGTTCGAGAGCTGGATCGACAAGAACGCGCCGCACGCCGAACGCCTGATCATGACCACGCGTCGCTTCGTCCACGGCCATCCCGGCCCCGCCGTCAGCTGGAAAGTCTACATCGCACCGCCGGCGCCTGAGGCCCCGAAATCGTAGCCGACATTGTAGGGTGGGTTAGCGAAGCGTAACCCACCATTCGACTGCGGCACAACACCTCCCTGTGGTTATGGGCCCCCGCCTTCGCGCCGACGACGCCGGAGTGGAGCGTGACCATGATGCAAGACACACAGTGCCTCCCACTGTGTACCACCCGCATGGCGAGTGTCCATTTGCGCTGGTTGATCGAGCCGTGTCCTCTCTCCATAGTGCGCCTGCAATAGCGAGGTTCCCTCCCGGGCGCCTTGGGATGGGAACGTCGATGACTGCCATATCCAGCGATGAGATCGCCGACGACGCGCGGGCGCGCGCCAATGTGCTGCGGCTGGCTGCGGCGCAGGCGCTGACCGGCGCCAATTCGGCCGTCATCTTCGCGACCGGCTCGATCGTCGGCGCGACGCTGGCGCCCAGTGTTGCGCTCGCAACCGTGCCGCTGTCGATGTATGTGCTGGGGCTTGCCGCCGGCACGCTGCCGACCGGCGCGATCTCGCGCGCCTATGGCCGCCGCACGGCCTTCATCATCGGCACCGGCTGCGGCGCGCTGACCGGCGTGCTCGGCGCGTTCGCGATCCTGCGCGGCGCGTTCTGGCTGTTCTGCCTTGCGACCTTTCTTGGCGGGCTCTATGGCGCGGTGGCGCAATCCTATCGCTTCGCCGCCGCCGATGGCGCGAGCCGCGAGTTCCGGCCCAGGGCCGTATCCTGGGTGATGGCAGGCGGCGTATTCGCCGGCGTGCTCGGTCCGCAGCTCGTGCAATGGACCATGGACATCTGGCCGCCTTTTCTCTTCGCCTTCAGCTTCGTGGTGCAGGCGTTCGTCGCCCTGGTCGCGATGGCGGTGCTGGCGGGCGTCGATGCGCCAAAGCCCGCCGCGGTCGACCTGCATGGCGGCCGACCGCTGCTCGAGATCGCGCGGCAGCCGCGGTTCATCGCGGCAGCACTGTGCGGCATCATCGCCTATCCGATGATGAACCTGGTGATGACGTCGGCGCCGCTCGCGATGAAGATGTGCGGTCTCTCGGTCAGCGATTCCAATTTCGCGATCCAGTGGCACATCATCGCGATGTATGGCCCGAGCTTCTTCACGGGCTCGCTGATCGCCCGTTTCGGTGCGCCGCGCATCGTCGCGCTCGGCCTGCTCCTGGAGGCGCTCGCGGCGACGATCGGGCTCTCCGGCCTGACCACGCCGCACTTCTGGGCGACGCTGATCGTGCTCGGCGTAGGCTGGAATTTCGGTTTCGTCGGCGCGTCCGCGCTGGTCCTGGAGACGCACCGGCCGCAGGAGCGCAACAAGGTGCAGGCGTTCAACGATTTCCTGGTGTTCGGGACGATGGCGATCGGCTCGTTCTCCTCCGGGCAGTTGCTCGCCAATTATGGCTGGTCGGCGGTGAATCTCGTCGTGTTCCCGCCGGTGGTGTTGGGGCTTGTCGTGCTGTGGATCGCATCATTCGCGAAGCGGCGCGCAAAGCTGCGCACGGTCGATGAGTTTCCGGAACCGACGATTTGAGAACTTGCTGACAACTGCTGACAGTTCGGTCGTGGTCGAATTGATGACCAAGCCAATCTGCTAAGCGATACGACCGCGTAACAGGCAACAAGCAAGAACCGTGGACGCATCAACTCACGCCAGCACCGACGAGACCTCGCTCCGCTACGACGGTTGGCGCATCGTGGTCGTTTGCTTCGTGCTCGCCACTTTCGGCTGGGGGCTCGGTTTTTACGGCCAGAGCGTCTATGTCGCCGAGTTGCAGCGCCTGCACGGCTGGCCGGCATCGCTGATCTCCTCCGGCACCACGTTGTTCTATCTCGCAGGCGCGGGGCTCGTCGTCTTCGTCGCCGAGGCGATCAAGGCGTTCGGTGCGCGCAGCTGCATGATCGCAGGCACCTGCGCGATGGCTGCGGCGGCGGTGGCCGTCGGTCAGGTGCGCGAGCCCTGGCAGCTCTATCTTGCCGACGCCGTGCTCGCCTTCGGCTGGGCCGGCACCAGCCTCGGCATGATCACCAACACGCTCGGCCTGTGGTTCGACAAGAAGCGCGGCATGGCGATCAGTCTTGCGTTGAACGGTGCCAGCTTTGGCGGCATCGCCGGCGTGCCCCTGCTGGTCGCCGGCATCGGATATTTCGGTTTCTCCGGCGCGATGACGGTAGCCGCCATCGCGATGGTCGTGCTGATGGTGCCGGTGATCCTGATTTTCGTCGGCCGGCCGCCGGTGCACCTGACCGCGGTGACGCTGGCGACGGCAGGAGGACCGTCACCGACGCAGATCCGCGCCGGCGCGCTTCGCGATCTCGGCTTCCTCTCGGTCACGATCGCCTTTGCCCTGGTGCTATTCGCCCAGGTCGGCTTCATCGTGCACCTGATCTCTTTCCTGGATCAGGTGATCGGCCGCGAGCGTGCGGCGGTGGCGATGGCGCTCCTAACTGCAATGGCGGTGGTTGGTCGCGTGACGTTCTCCTTCGTGATCGACCGGCTCAATCAGCGATTGGCGTCGGCGCTGTCATTCGTCAGCCAGGCCATAGCGCTGCTCGTCATCATCAACCTGCGCAACGATTGGGTGCTGGTTGCGGCCTGCGCCGCCTTCGGCTTCTCGGTCGGCAACCTGATCACGCTGCCGGCCTTGATCGTGCAGCGCGAATTCGATCCGCGCTCGTTCGGGGTTCTGGTGAGCCTGGTCACAGCCATCAACCAGATCACTTATGCATTTGGTCCGGGCGTGGTCGGCCTGCTGCGCGATGTGTCGGGGAGTTACACCCTGCCGTTCTACGGCTGCATCGCGCTGGAGTTGATCGCCGCCGTGCTGATCATGATGCGCGGGCGCGCAGCAGATCCTCGAGATCGAGCCGCTTGGTGAACATCGCGAGCGCACCGTCCGGTGTGCGCGGCCATTGCTCCTGGGGCCGGTCCCAATAGAGCTCTACGCCGTTCTCGTCGGGGTCGCGCAGGTACAGCGCCTCGCTGACACCATGGTCGCTGGCGCCGTCGAGTGCGATACCAGCGCTGAGCACGCGGTGGAGCGCGTCCGCCAGCGCGGGGCGGGTGGGGTAGAGGATCGCAGTGTGGTACAGGCCGGTGGTGCCTGTTGGCGGCGGATGGCCGCCTTTGCTCTCCCAGGTGTTCAGTCCGATGTGGTGATGGTAGCCGCCGGCCGAGATGAACGCGGCGCCGGAGCCCAGGCGCTGCTGCAGCTCGAAGCCGAGCACGCCGCAATAGAAGCCGAGCGCGCGGTCGAGATCCGCGACCTTCAGGTGCACATGCCCGATCCGCGTGCCGGCGATGATGGGAGGATTTTGCGCCATGATGCTGCTCCGTTTGATGGCCTGGATGTAGCGATGATCCGACCGCAGCGGTACCGGCCTATCCCGAAACCCTGAGTTTCCGGCGGCGGCCCTGGCTCACGCCAGCTCCGACACCTCGCCATCGGGCAAGCCGAATTCGAACGTGTTCAGCGTCATCGACACCATCGTGTAGTAGCCGCAGAGCCCGATGATCTCGACCACGCCGCGGACGCTGAGCACCTCGACGGCCGCATCGTACAGCGCCTGCGACAGCCCATGACCTTCGTGCAGCGATTTCGCCACGTCGTAGATCATGCTGGCCTTGGGGTCGTCGAATTCGGGCGTGCGGCGGTCGCGGATGTCGTCGATGATTTCAGGGTCGAGACCTCCCTTCAGCGCGAGGCGCTTGTGCGCCCACCATTCGTAATGCGCGGTGAAGTGGCGCGCGGTGACGAGGATCGCGATCTCCGAAAGTTTTGGCGGGAAGCTCGTGTTGAAGCGCAGCATCTCACCGAGCCGCGTGGCATGCCTGGCCATTTCCGGGCTGTTGAGCCAGGCCATCATCGGCGCCGGCGCGGAGCCGCGCTTGCCGACGATCGCCTCGTCATAGGTCTGTTTTTGCGCCTCGTTCATTTCGCCAGGCGAAAGCAGCTTCAGCCTCATGTCCGTTTCCTCTTGTTTTTCAATCGTTACGCCAGGAAGCGAATACACCCGATTGTGCTTCGCGGCCACCGGCGCCGGGCGCATGGAGATATTGAATTTCACGGACCGGGGGCTATGGTCGTTTCAACAATTCGACAGATGGAAGCGCCTCATGCCTGATCTTGAAAAGGCCGATCTTGAAAAATTCCGCACCGAAACCCGCGCCTGGCTGGAGCAGAACTGCCCGCCGGAGATGCGCAAGCCCCTGACCTCGAACGACGACACGTTCTGGGGCGGTCGCAACGCGAAATTCTCCTCCGAGCCGCAGCGGGTGTGGTTCGAGCGGATGCGCGACAAGGGCTGGACGGTGCCGCATTGGCCGAAGGAATATGGCGGCGGCGGGCTCGACGGCGAGGAGGCCAAGATCCTGCGCCAGGAGATGGCCGCGATCGGCGCGCGGCAGCCGCTGACCTCGTTCGGCATCTCGATGCTCGGGCCGGCGCTTTTGCAATACGGCACGGAGGAGCAGAAGAGGGAGCATCTGCCGAAGATCACGGCTGGCCTGATCCGCTGGTGCCAGGGCTATTCGGAGCCGAACGCCGGTTCCGACCTCGCTTCGCTGCAGACGCGGGCCGAGAGCGACGGCGATGATTTCATCATCAACGGCCAGAAGATCTGGACGTCCTATGCCAACTATGCGGACTGGATCTTCTGTCTGGTGCGCACCGATCCGGCCGCGAAGAAGCACGACGGCATCAGCTTCATCCTGTTCGACATGACCTCGAAGGGCGTGTCGACCAAGCCGATCCTTCTGATCTCAGGCTATTCGCCGTTCTGCGAGACGTTCTTCGACAATGTGCGCGTGCCGAAGTCGCATGTGGTCGGCACCATCAACCGCGGCTGGGACGTTGCAAAATACCTGCTGCAGCATGAGCGCGCGATGATCTCGGGGATGGGCGAGCGCGGCGTCGGCCGTCCGCTCGGCCAGATCGCGGCCGACTCCATCGGAGCCGACGAGCAGGGGCGGCTGGAGGACGCAGTGCTGCGCAGCCAGATCGCGACCTTCGAGGTCGATGAAGCGGCGCTCGTTGCGGCCGCCGAGCGCGCCGTTGATCTGGCGAAAGCGGGGCAGGCGCATCCGGCATTCTCGTCGGCGATGAAATATTACGGCACCGAGCTCAACAAGCGCCGTTACGAGATCCTGATGTCGGCCGGCGGCATCGACGCGCTGGAGTGGGAAAGCGAGCGCTCCCACGGCGGCGCCCGTCCGCGTGCCTGGTTGCGCACCAAGGCCAATTCGATCGAGGGCGGTACGTCGGAGGTGATGCTCGGCATCGTCGCCAAGCGCATTCTCGACCTGCCCGGCGCTTGATACACGATGGCCCTCATCCTCACCGAAGAACAATCCATGCTGCGTGACAGTGCGCGCGGCCTCATCAGCGACAAGGCGCCGGTTTCGCATCTGCGCCAGTTGCGCGATAGCAAGGACGAAACCGGTTTCTCGCGCGAGCTCTGGAAGACCTTTGCGGAGATGGGCTTCTCCGGCCTCCTGGTGCCCGAGCAATTCGGCGGCAGCGGGCTCGGCGCGGTCGAGGCCGGGATCGTGATGGAGGAGATCGGGCGCACGCTGATGCCGTCGCCATTCCTCGCCACGTCCGTGCTCGCGGCCTCGGCGTTATCGCGCGGCGGCAGCGAGGCGCAGAAATCGCAGCATCTGCCTGGCATCGCCGACGGCTCGCTGCTCGCCGCGCTCGCGGTCGATGAAGGCGCCAAGCATCGTCCGCTGCAGACCAACATGCAGGCGGTGCGATCAGGCAACGGCTTCAGGCTGAATGGCGACAAGGCGCTTGTCGTCGACGGCCATACCGCGGGTCTCCTGATCGTCGCGGCGCGCACCGCCGGCAGCGCAGGCGAGAAGAACGGGGTGACCCTCTTCCTGGTCGATCCAAAGGCAAAGGGGATTGCGACCGAGCGCACCATCATGGTCGATGCCCACAACGCCGCGCGCATCGTGTTCGACAATGTCGAGGTCGACGCCGACAGCGTGCTGGGGGAGGTCGATCAGGGCTATCCGCTGCTCGAAGGCGTGCTCAATGTCGGCCGCGGCGCGGTCGCGTCGGAAATGGTTGGCCTCAGCGAAGAGGTGTTCGGTCGCACGGTCGCTTACCTGAAGGAGCGGAAGCAATTCGGCAAGGCGATCGGCGAATTCCAGGCGTTGCAGCACCGCGCCGCCCAGCTTTACATCGATATCGAGATCACCCGCGCCGCGGTGCTGAAGGCGCTGCAGGCGCTCGATGCCGGTGCCGCAAGTGCTGGCAGCGCGGTCGCGGTGGCGAAGGCGCGCGCCGGCACGACGGCGACGCTGGCCGTGCAGGAAGGCGTGCAGATGCATGGCGGCATGGGCATGACCGACCAGTTCGACATCGGCTTCTTCATGAAGCGCGCCCGCGTCTGCCAGGAGCTGTTCGGCGACAGCAATTTCCACGCCGAGCAGTTGGCAAGGGCCAAGGGGTACTAAGCTCTATCCGTCATTGCGAGCGAAGCGAAGCAATCCAAGCCTCCACTTGCTGAGGCATGGATTGCTTCGTCGCGGAGCCTGTCATCGGGCCCGCCAGCGGCGGGACCCGTTGGCTCCTCGCAATGACGAACTTACCGGATCGGCGGGGCGTACTGGATGCCGCCGGCGCTCCAGAGCTGGTTGAGGCCGCGCGGGATCTTCAGCTGCGACTCGCTGCCGACATTGCGCTCGTAGATCTCGCCGTAATTGCCGACATGGCGGATGATGCGGGCGGCCCAGTCCTTGCTCAGGCCAAGGTCCTCGCCATAGGAGCCTTCGGTGCCGACCAGCCGCATCACCTCGGGCTTCTTCGATTTCATTGCCTCGTCGATGTTCTTCGACGTGATGCCGAGCTCCTCGGCGTTGATCATCGCATAGAGCGTCCATTTCACGATCATCATCCAGTCGTCGTCGCGCTGCCGCACCACGGGCGCAAGCGGCTCCTTGGAGATGATGTCGGCCAGGATGATGTGGTCATTGGGCTTGGAGAGGTTGAGCCTGAGCGCATAGAGCTGGGAAGCATCGGCAGTGAGGGTGTCGCACTGCCCGCTGTCATAGGCTTTGACGACATCCTCCAGCTTTCCGAATTTCATCTCCGTATATTTCATGTTGTTGATACGGAAATAGTCGGCGAGGTTGAGCTGCGTCGTCGTCTCCGCCTGCACGCAGACCTTACTGCCGTTCAAATCCAGTGCGGAATCGATGTTGCGTGAGCGCGGCAGCATGAAGCCTTCGCCGTCATAATAGGCCACGGCCGGGAAATAGAGGTCGTAATTGGTCTCGCGCGACATGCTCCAGGTCGAGTTGCGCGAGAGGATGTCGACCTTCCGGCTCTGCAACTCCTTGAAGCGCTCGCTGGCATCGAGCGGGATGAATTTTGCCTTGGACGGATCGTCGAAGATCGCGGCGGCCACCGCGCGACAGAAATCGACGTCGAAGCCGGTCCAGTTGCCTTTCTCGTCGGGAATCGAGAAGCCCGGCAGGCCCTTGTTGACGCCACACAGCACCTCGCCGCGGCGGATAGTGCGCTTCAGCGTCTTGGTGTCGTATCGCTCATAGGTAATGGCGGCGGCTGCAACCAGGGCCGCGACCGCAAGCCCGATCAGAAGGCCGCCTCGAAATGTGCGCATCATTATTTCTCACCAGATGATGGAGGCAATAGTCTCAGGAAGGGAGAGGAAGGCGGGCGGTTACAGTTGGGGCTTCTGCCGCACGATCACCTTGGTTCCGACCGGGACGCGGTCATAGAGGTCGGCGACGTCGGCATTGACCAGCCGGAAGCAGCCGGAGGAGATCGCGGTGCCGATGGTGTTGGGCTGATTGGTGCCGTGGATGCGGTAGACGGTGGTGCCGAGATACATCGCGCGCGCGCCGAGCGGGTTGCCCGGACCGCCGGCCATGAAGCGCGGCAGATAGGGTTGGCGCGCGATCATTTCCGGCGGCGGCGTCCAGTCCGGCCATTCCGCCTTGCGGGTAATGTTGAGGAGTCCCTGCCACTGGAAGCCTTCGCGGCCGACGCCGATGCCGTAACGGATGGCACGGCCGTTGCCTTGGACCAAATAGAGATGGCGTTCCGTCGTGGAAATGATGATGGTGCCCGGCGCCTCGTTGGTGCGGTAGTAAACCACCTGCTTGCGCCATTCCGGATCGAGCTCGACGCTATCGTCGGGGACAAGGCCCGGTTGGTCGCCGACATCGGCGGTCTGGGCCTGCGTCTGCGAGGCCGACAGCATCAGGCCGCCCGCGGCAATGACCATCCAGATCAGGTGACGAAATTTCGTCATACAAAGCTCTCCTCGTTGGCGCGCGGCCAAATGCATTGGTGCTCCACCCAAATCAGGAACCATCAAATCTCAGTGGCAGCTTGATGGCAAGTTTGCGGCAGAGGAGATAGCTCGCTGGAATACCTGCGATTCCCGTAATAGCCCGGTAGCGGAGCTGTCCTATCGCGGTGCGATCCAGAGCCGCAGGCCGAACGAAATCAACGCCACGGTGCCGACGCCGCCGAGCCAGAGCACGGCGAACCACATCAGGCGCTTGGCGAGCGGAGGTGGTTTCTCCTCGCGCGGCATCAGTGATAGCCGCTCCCGGGCCGCACCTTGCCGCGAAACACCCAATATGACCAGCCGGTGTAGGCGAGGATCAGCGGAATCAGGATCGCGACGCCAACCAGCATGAAGATCTGGCTGTTGGCAGGCGAGGCCGCCTCCCAGATCGTGATGCTCTGCGGCACGATATAGGGATACATGCTGATGCCGAGGCCGGCATAGGACAGGAAGAACAGCGCCAGTGTCAGGAAGAACGGCTGGTAGTCATACTTGTTCGCAAGGCTGCGCAGCAGCAGCACGGTGACGCCCGCCACCGCGATCGGGACCGGCGCAGTGAGGATGATGTTCGGCCAGGTGAACCAGCGCTGGGTATATTGCACGCTGAGGAATGGGGTTGCGATGCTGACCGCACCGATCGCGCCGAGCATCGCGAACAGCAATAGCCAACTCAATTGATAGGCCTTGTCGCGCAGCGCGCCCTCGGTCTTCATCACCAGCCAGGTCGCGCCCAACAGCGTGTAACCCACCATCACCGATATGCCGGTCAACACGCTGAACGGCGTCAGCCAGTCCCACCAGCCGCCGCCATATTGGCGGCCCTCGACATGCACGCCCTGCAGGATGGCGCCGAGCGCGACGCCCTGCGCCAGCGCCGCCACCAGCGACCCGCCGAAAAAGGCGATATCCCAGCGGTTGCGCTGCCTTTGCGTGCGCCAGCGGAATTCGAAGGCGACGCCGCGGAAGATCAAGCCGACCAGCATCGCGATGACAGGCGTATAGAGCGCAGGCATCAGCACGGCATAGGCAAGCGGAAACGCCGCCATCAGCCCGCCGCCACCGAGCACCAGCCAGGTCTCGTTGCCGTCCCACACCGGCGCCACGCTGTTCATGATGACATCGCGATCCGCCTTTTTTGTAAAGAGCGGAAACAGGATGCCAAGGCCGAGGTCGAAGCCGTCCATGACGATGTAGACGAACACCGCGAAGGCGATGATGAAGGCCCAGACCGTGGCGAGGTCGACCGCGACACTCATCGCGCACCCTCCGCTGCCGCGGCGGCAGCCGGCGTGATGCCGGCAGCGCGGGCAGGAACGTCGCGCGGCGGCCCCGCTTCGCCCGGATGCGGCGGCGCCGCCATCAGCCGCAGCAGATAGATCACGCCCGCCGTGAACACCGCGAAGTAGACGATGACGAAAGCGAGCAGCGAGGAGCCGACCGCGGGCGCAGCGAGCGGGGAAGCGGAGTCGGCCGTCCGCAGCAGGCCATAGACCGTGAATGGCTGCCGCCCGGTCTCGGTGGTGATCCAGCCCGCCAGCACCGCGATAAAGCCCGCCGGTCCCATCAGCATTGCGAAGGTGTGCAGGAAGCGTGAGGAATAGAGCTGGCCGCGCCAGCGCATCCATGCGCTCAACAGGCCGAGCCCCATCATCAGGAAGCCGAGCCCGACCATGATGCGGAACGACCAGAAGGTGATCGGTACCGGCGGCCAGTTTTCGCGCGGCACGGTGTTGAGCCCGGCCATCGGCGCGGTCGGCGAATGCTTCAGGATCACCGATCCGAGCTTGGGAATCTCGACGGCGTAGTCGACCCGGCCGGCCGTCTGGTTGGGCCATCCGAACAGGATCAGCGGCGCGCCGTCCTTGTGGCTCTGGTAGTGGCCTTCCATCGCCATGATCTTCACAGGCTGATGCTCCAGCGTGTTGAGCCCATGCTGGTCACCGGCCAGGATCTGGATGGGGGCCACGAAGGTCGCCATCCACATCGCCATCGAAAACATCACGCGCGGGCCGGCGAGATGCTGGTCACGCAGCAGATGATAGGCGCCGACCGCGCCGACCACCAGCGCGGTGGTCAGATAGGCCGCGAGCACCATGTGCACGAGGCGATATGGAAAGGACGGGTTGAAGACCACCTTGAGCCAGTCGGCCGCCACGAACTGGCCGCTCGCATTCACGGCGTAGCCGGTCGGCGTCTGCATCCAGGAATTGGAGGAGAGGATCCAGAATGCCGAGATCAGCGTGCCGACCGCGACCATCAAGGTTGCGAGAAAGTGCAGCCTGGGGCCGACGCGGTTCAGCCCGAACAGCATCACGCCGAGGAAGCCTGCTTCGAGGAAAAACGCGGTCAGGACCTCGTAAGCCATCAGCGGTCCGATGACGGGCCCGGTCTTGTCGGAGAAGGCCGACCAGTTGGTGCCGAACTGGTAGGACATCACGATGCCCGACACCACACCCATGCCGAATGCGACCGCGAAGATCTTCAGCCAGTAGTGAAACAGGTTGATGAAGACCTCGCGCCCGGTCCAGAGCCAGAGCGCTTCCAGCACCGCGAGATAGCTGGCGAGTCCGATGGAGAAAGCCGGAAATATGATGTGAAACGACATCGTAAAGGCAAACTGCGCCCGGGCGAGCGCAACCGCATCCCAGCCTTCGAACATGACGCACTATCCATCGTGAACTGCAACGATGTTTATCACGCGTCCGATCGCAGTGAAAACATGTCAATATGACCACCCCTCAAAAAGGAAAGCGACCCGGCTGGGGGGCATCCCGGCCGGGTCGTTGGAGGTAGTCCTTGGGAGGTTAGAAGCTTGAAGACGTAAGAACTCGCTACCTGATCTCGCAGACCTCCGCGGCGCTCCTGGTGCTGCAGTCGATCACCTGCTCGCGTACCGGCGTCGCACCGGCATCGCGGTGCGCACGTGGGGCCACGTTCTGGCTCGACAGCGTAGCGAGAGTGGCAACCGCGCCGAGCGGGATGATGAAGAAGCGGAAGGATGGCTTCAGCATGTCTTTCTCCTGTTCGGCGTTGGCGTTGCGTTCGATGGTTAATGGTATAGAGACTGAGTTTTTCCGGGTGATGTCGTCGATTGTTTCAATTGTTTCGTCACCGCTCTCTGGCTTCGAAGACAATCCCTACAATAGCTCACGCGCCTTGCGACTTTCCGGATCGCTCCTTCACGCCGCGAGGCTGTCCACGCCGGCACACCTCAGCAACTCGGCCAACTGCTTGCGGGCGTAGAACATGCGGGTCTTCACCGTGCTCTGCGGGATGCCGATGATCTCACCGGCCTCTTCCACCGACTTCTCGTGATAGTAGACGAGGTTGATGATCTCGCGGTGGGCCGGCGACAGTTTCGCAACACAGGCGCGCAGAATCTCGCTGGTGGTGGCGCGATCAAGCGCGGCTTCCGGCGTATCGGCACCGTCGACGATGTCGAGCACTTCTTCCTGCTCGATGTCTTCGTGCTTGCGCTGGCGCAGCGCGGTCAGCGCCTTGAAGCGGGCGATCGACAACAGCCAGGTGGAAACCTGCGAGCGGCCTTCGAATTGGTCGGCGGTGCGCCAGACGTCCAGGAACACCTGGCTCACGAGATCTTCCGCCACCGTGGTGTCGCGGACCATGCGCAGCACAAAACGGTAAACCCGGACGTTGTGACGGGAATAGAGCACGTGCATCGCAGTGCGGTCGCCTATGGCGATCTTGCCGAGCAGCGTTTCGTCGGATGTCTGGCGTGCAGCGACGATATTCGCGTTGGCTGCGGCGTTGATGGCGACGACGTTCGACATGACAGGCTCCCAGTTCGCCTTGGCGGCTTTCGTTGGGAGAATTGTTAATTAGCCACGGTTTCGGGATGTCTGCGCGAAAAGAGGAAAATGGTTTCATCGGTAGGAGAATTGTTTCGTCAATACGCGGGCGACGAAACATTCAGGCCAAAAATGCCAGTAATTTCAATACGTGGAAAATTAGCGAGAAGTTTCAGGGCAGGGCGGAACCGGATAGCGTCCCGGTGAGTTCTCGTGCCCCGTCATCAGCGCAGGCGCGGAAATCAGGCTTTTTCGCCGCTCGGTGAGAACAGATAGCCGCCCCCGCGGATGGTGCGGATGACCGCGGGCTTGGTTGGATCGATCTCGATCTTGCGGCGGATGCGCATGATCCGGAGGTCGACGGCACGGTCGAAAGCCTCGGCGTCGCGCGCATTGGCCAGTTCGAGCAGCCGCTCGCGCGACAGCACCCGTTTCGGATTGGCCGCGAACACCTTCAGCAGCCCGAATTCGGACGCCGTCAGCGGATGCTCGTTGCCCTCGTCGTCACGTAGCGCCTGCGCCTGCAGATCAAGCCATTTGGTGCCGAAGCGGACCAATTGTTCCTTCTCGCTCTTGGCGGCCGTCGCCTCGGGCGCTGCCGCCTTGGCCGGCGCGCTCCGCCGCAGGACCGAGCGTATCCGCGCCATCAGCTCGCGCAGTTCGCAGGGCTTTGCCACGTAGTCGTCGGCCCCGAGCTCAAGCCCGACCACGCGGTCGATCGGGCTCGCGGTCGCCGTCAGCATGATGACCGGCACGTTCATCCGGCTCTTGAGATCGCGGATGATCGACAGCCCGTCTTCCTCGGGCATGTTGAGGTCGAGCACCACGAGGTCGGGGTGGCTGTTCTCGATCACGCTGCGCAGGCTCTTTCCGCCGTCGCACAGCGTCACGCCAAACCCGTGCATCTTCAGATAATCACCGACCATCTCGCGGGCCGGTGCCTCGTCATCAACAATGATGATGTGCGGGCTCTGGGTCATGATGTCTCTGCCGTGGCCGGCAGTGTAACCGTAAAGATCGAGCCCTGTCCGGGGCCGGCACTCTGCGCAGTTACATGGCCGCCATGCATGTCGATAATGCGTTTGACGATCGAAAGTCCCAACCCGGTCGAGCTCTCGCCCGCGGTCGGCTTGGCCGACAGCCGCTGGAACCTGCCGAACAGGCGACCCAAATCCTCCGGCGAGAGGCCGGCGCCCTCGTCGGCGATCCGGATCACCGTGTTGTCACCCTCATGGGTGACCACCACCCTGATCTTGCCGCCGATTGGTGAGTATTTGATGGCATTGCTGACGAGATTGTCGATCGCCTCGCGAATGCGGTCGGCATCGCACATGGTCACGAAATTCGGCGGTGCGGAGACCGAGATGCTCTGCTGCTTGTTGACCGCCAGCGGCAGGTTCGCTTCGGCGACCTCGTTGGCGAGGGCCGCGATGTCGACCGGTTCACGGCGGATGGTGATGTCGAACGCGTCGGCCATCGCGTCCGAGATCAGATGATCGACCATCGACGTCAGGCGCTTGGTGGCGTCCCTGATGTGCTCGACCTGCGTCGCGATCGCTTCCCTTGGCGAGCCGGCGCCGATCAATTCGGTCAGCATCTCGGTGCGGCCGAGGATCACGCCGAGCGGGTTCTTGAGGTCATGGGCGACCGTGCCCAGGATCTCGTTCTTGAAGCCGTTGGCGCGTTGCAGTCTCAGCCATTGCGCCGAAAGCCGGCGGTTGGCTTGCATCAGCGCGCGAGTGCGCTGGGCGACGCGGTCCTCGAGCTGGGTGTTGGCCTCGTGAAGCTGCTGGTACAGGATCACGTTGTCGAATGCGATCGAGAGTCGGCTGGAGAAAATCTCGACCAGGGCACGGTCGGTGTCGGAGAGCTGGCGCTCCGCCTGCAGGAGCACCACGACTTCACGGCCGCTGCCGGTGCGCAAATAGAGGACGCTGCGGTGGTCGGCGAATTCGTTCTTGCGACGCTGGAAGGCGGCTTCCACCATCTCGCGCAGATCAGGGTCAAGCGATTTCGAACTGGTGGAGCCGATGAAACGGCTGTAGCAGCCCGAGCCTGCCAGCACCGACAATTCGCTGCCGGCGCCGTCATCGCGCAGCACGAGGATGCCGGCGCACTCGACATTGAGCAGCGAGGCAAGCTGGGTCAGCACGCCCTCGGCGAGCCGCTGCATCGATTTGAAGTCGTAGAGCGTGGAGGCGGCGTCGATGATGATCTCGAGCCCGCGCCGGGTCTGCACCATGCGCTCGAGCTGCTGGTAGCTGCGCAGCGCTGCCGTCAACGAGGTGAACAGCTTGTCGGCGGTGAGCTCGGTCTTGGCCTTGTAGTCGTTGATGTCGTACTGAACGATCACCCGTCGTTCCGGCGCCTGGCCCGGCTGTCCCGTGCGCAGGATGATCCGGACGGTCTCGTTCTTGATCTCGTTGCGGATATATTCGACGAGGTCGAGTCCTGCGACGTCGGTCTCCATGATGACGTCGAGCAGGACGGCGGCGATGTCCGGATGCTCCCGCATCAGCTTGCGACCTTCCGCCGCAGAATAGGCCGACAGGATCTCCAGCGTGGCGCCGTTCAGGCTGTAGTCGGACAGCGCGAAGCGGGTGCCTTCATGCACTGCAGCATCGTCGTCGATGACTGCGACCTTCCATTTTCGCGCGGACGAATCCTCCGGTGTGACCCCGGTGTCGTCGATCAGGTGGAGGACATCGTCCTGTTCGGCCATTGAGCAGTTCCGTCGGTGGCTTGGTCCGCGATGGTGGGCTGACCCGACGGCTGACCCGTTGGCTGACCCTTGGCGATTCTCGGCATGATAATGCGAAAAGTGGTGCCTTGTCCCGGCCTTGACTCCAGCACCATGCGGCCGCCGAGCTGCTGGGTGACAAGATTATAGACAATATGCAAGCCCAGCCCGGTGCCGCCTTCGTTGCGTCGGGTGGTGAAGAACGGATCGAACGCCTGGCGCTGCACGTCCGGCGTCATGCCGGCGCCGTTGTCGGCGAAGATGATCTCGACGTCGTCGCTGCCGCGGGCCCGCGCTGAAATCGTGATCGTCCCCGACCGCCCGTCGACGAACGCATGGTTGACGGCGTTAAGGAAAAGATTGGTTAAAATTTGTCCGTAGGCGCCGGGATAGCCGTCGATCATCAGGCCTTCGGGCACGTCGACGGTGAGGGCGATCGCGGCCTTCTTGAGCACCGGCCGCAGGCTGGCGACGATCTGGTCGGTCGCTTCGCTGAGCGAAAACTGCCGGCGCTCGGCATGCGAGCGGTCGACCGCCACCTGCTTGAACGACTGGATCAGTTCGCCCGCGCGCTGCAGGTTGGCGACGAGCTGCTGCGCGGCATCGCGCGAGTTCTTCACGAATTCGTCGAGCTTGGAGCGACGCAATTGTTCCGACTTCAGCTCGTGCTCGAATATCTCGGTGCGCCGCGCAAAACTCGAAGCCACCGTCAGGCTGATGCCGATCGGGTTATTGACCTCATGGGCGACGCCGGCAACGAGGCCGCCGAGCGCCGCGAGCCGCTCGGCATCGATCAGGTTCTGCTGCGCCGTATTGAGCTCGAGCAGCGCGCTCTCGGCCCGTTCCTTGGCGGCACGCAATTCGTCTTCGGCCTGGCGCTTGGCGATCGCATTCTCGCGGAACACTTCCACCGCGCGTGCCATGGCGCCGACCTCGTCCTTGGCATCAGTGCCCTGCACGCGGCGATCGTAGTTGCCCGACGTGATGGCGTGCATCGAGGCCATGATCTGCTGCAGCGGCAGGCGGATCGAGAGCGCAATCAGCACGCCCGCGGAAACGATGATGCCGAGAAAGATCACCGCGATCGAGAGCACACGGCGCGAAATGTCTGACAGCGTCCGGTCGAAGGTCTCCTGCGCCTTCTGCTCGCGCTGGCGCATGTTGACCGAGAGATCGTCGATGACGCCGATGGCGTCGGCCTGGCTCGCGTCGATGGTGTTGCGCAGCAGCTCGGTGCGGCTCGCGAGTTGCTCGGTCAGTTTTCCAAGTCCCTCGCGCAGCGCTTCGGTGCGCTTGTTCAGCCGCGCTAGCGCCAGGCGCTGCAGGTCGTTGTCGGCGAGATCGATCATGACCGGGATCGTCTTCTCGATCGTCTCGGTGTTACGGCGGGCCTCTTCGGCCGAAGCGCTCGAGAGCGACAGATAATAGGCGTTCGCCGCCACCAGCATCGCGGTGAAGGCCTCGCGGGATTTGCCGAGCGAGGGCCAGATCAGCGCGTCGCGATGGCCGGTGGCGCCTTCGATGATGGAATAGAGCCCGGCCATGTCCTTCGCCGGCCCGAGCACCTGCTCCTCATAGGTCTTGGTGATCTTTGCCTGAACGGCGCGCAATTCGCCGAAGCCATCCAGGAAGCGGCTGGTGACGCGCTCGAGCTGCTCCACCGACCCTGAGAGCATCGGGTCGGTGGCGGCGCGCGTGGTCAGCGTGCCGAGCACGGCCTCGCGCAGCAGCAGGATCTCGGCGAAAAGCTCCGGGCTCGGCTGGTTGATGTAGCGATGGATCAGGTTCTGCAGCCGGCTGGTCTCGGTCTCGAGCTTGGCCAGGATCTTGTCCGACTCGCGGACCTGCCGGACATCTTCCCAGGCCGTGCGGAGCACGGTGGCGCCGTTCCAGATCAATGCCGCCAGCACCACCACGACCGCCGAGTTCAACAGCGCGATCGACAGGATGCGCCAGCGGATCGGCACCGCCCGCAGCATCTGGACGATGTGCACGCGGCCGCGCGCGGCGAAGGTCGCCCGCCGTCCCACTGCTCCATCCTGTCCGAGCGTTGCCAAGCTTGCCTCACTTCACCTTTCGGATGCGCTCGATCAATGACGCGATCGCGGGATCGCGCTGCGCGTTGGCGTAGAGTCCTGTTATCGCCGCCTCGAACGGCCTGCGGTCGAAATCGCTAACAATCTTGACACCCGAGGCTTCAGCGCGCTGACGCGTGCGCTCCTCGAGGTCCTTCCACTTCTCGCGCATGAAGTGGCTGGAGCGTTTCGCGGCCTCGCGGAAAAGGGCCTGGTCTTCGACTGACAGGCTGGTCCACGCCTTTTGCGACATCACCAGCACTTCCGGGCTCATCGTATGTTCTGTCAGCGTATAGAAACCTGCGAACCTGTAGTGATCGGTGGTGACGAAAGACGGCCAGTTGTTCTCGGCGCCGTCGATCAACCCGGTGGCAAGGCCGGTCTTCACCTGGCCATAGGGCAACTCGACCGGTTCGGCGCCGAGCGCGCGGATCATGTCCGACATCTGCTGCGACTGCTGGACCCGAATCCGCAGGCCCTTGAGGTCGTCGAGCGAATGGATCGGACGGACACTGTTGTAGATCGAGCGCGCGCCTGAATCATAGAACGCCAGGCCGATGAAGCCGTAAGCCTCGAATGAGCTAAGGATCTCGTTGCCGATGGGGCCATCCAGGACCTTCTGCAAATGTTCGACCGAGCGGAACAGGAAGGGCATCGCCAGCACATTGGCCGCGGGCACCATGGTCCCGATCAGCGCCACGTTGGTGCGGTTGATGTCGATCGCACCTGCCCGCGTCTGCTCCAGCGTTTCTCTTTCCTCGCCAAGCTGCCGCGAGTGAAACACGCGCACATGGTGACGGCCACCGCTTCGCTCTTCCACCAGGCTGCCCATGTAACGCAGCGCCTGGACGGTCGGATAGTCCTCGCTCTGGGTATCGGAAGCCCGAAACTCGCGCGCAGCCGCACCCGTTGCCACCGCCGTCAGTAGCAGCGCGACAACAAGCTTCATGGTCCGCGAAAGGCCGGCGCGGCGGTACACAGGCGACAAATCCCCTTGTGATATGGTCTGTGGCGGGAGCAAAAGGTTCAATACTTTTTAGCAGATGCCGGAAAGATAGCTATCCGACCATCTACGGTTAATCGGCTGTTCCGACCTTTTGCCGGATTGCAACCTTTACGGCACAGCCTTAATCAGGGCAAAAGTCGTGTTGCTTCTTAAGCGCGAAAGCCTGGATTGGCGCACCGTGACATTGTTTATGAGATTCCTATACCCGGCGGCGCTTGCAGCCACTCTCCTCGGATCGCCCGCGCATGCCGCGACCGAGATCATGTGGTGGCATGCGATGTCGGGAGAGCTTGGCAAGCAGGTCGAGAAGCTCGCCGCCGATTTCAACGCGTCGCAGTCCGACTACCGGATTGTGCCGAACTACAAGGGCAACTACACCGAAACGGTCACGGCGGCGATCTTCGCCTTCCGTTCGCGCAGCCAGCCCGCGATCGTCCAGGTCAACGAGATTGCCACCGCCACCATGATGGCGGCTCGCGGCGCGATCTATCCGGTATTCGAGCTGATGCGCGACCAGTCCGAGCCGTTCTTGTCGTCGACCTACTTGCCGACCGTGACCAGCTACTATGCCGACGCCGGCGGCAATCTGCTGTCGTTTCCCTTCAACTCGTCGACGCCGATCCTTTACTACAACAAGGATCTGTTTCGCGCCGCTGGCCTCGATCCTGAGGTCGCGCCCAAGACATGGCCCGAGCTCGGCGCGGCGGCAAAGCGGCTGCGCGCGGCGGGCGCGGCGTGCGGATTCACCACGTCCTGGCCGTCCTGGATCAACGTCGAGAATTTTTCCGCCTTTCACAATCTGCCGATCGCGACCAAGACCAACGGCTTCGGCGGGCTCGACGCGGAGCTCATCTTCAACAATCCGCTGATGGTGAAGCACATCGCCCAACTCGTGGAATGGCAAGCCACCAAGGTGTTCGACTATAGCGGCCGCGGGCAGGCGGCCGAGCCGCGCTTCCAGAAGGGCGAATGCGGCATCTTCATCGGCTCGTCCGGCACCAGCGCCGATATCAAGGCCAACTCGAAATTCGAGGTTGGTTACGGCATGATACCCTATTGGCCGGACGTTGCCGGCGCGCAGCAGAACAGCATCATCGGCGGCGCCACGCTGTGGGTGCTGCGCGATCGCCCGCGGGCGGAATATGCAGGCGTTGCGAAGTTCTTCGCCTATCTGTCGAAGCCGGAGGTGCAGGCCGCATGGCACCAGGCGACCGGCTATCTGCCGATCACCCGCGCGGCTTATGAGCTCACCCGCGCGCAGGGTTTCTACGACAGCAATCCCGGGGCTGCGATCGGCATCGAGCAATTGACGCTGAAGCCGCCGACCGAGAACTCGAAAGGTATCCGGCTCGGCTCCTTCGTGCTGATCCGCGGTGTCATCGAGGAGGAGCTCGAGCAGGCCTTTTCCGGCAAGCAATCGCCGCAGGCCGCACTCGATCTGGCCGTCGAGCGCGGTAATCGGCTACTGCGCCAGTTCGAGCGCGCCAATCCGGATCGGTAGGTGCCGTCGCCAAGCGTCATTGCGAGGAGCGCTGCGACGAAGCAATCCATGCCGACGCTCGCGACGCTATGACCCAATCTCTGCCCACCTTCACAACGCACGAAATCTTCCGCGTCTGGCGCGCCGACCCATCGCGCTGGCTGCCGGTCGCGATGGATATCGCTCGCAGCCACGGAATTGCGTCCGCGCCGCTTCAGGTGTTCACGACCGGCACCAATCTCGTCGTCGGTCTCGATGATCAGCTCATCCTGAAGATCTTTCCGCCGATGTTGCGGGCGCAGTACACATCGGAACGCGCCTCGCTCGCGCAGCTCCGCGGACAGGTCAAAATTCCGATCCCGGAGATTGTCGCCGAGGGCGAGCGCGAGGGTTGGCCCTATCTCATCACCACGCGTGTGCCGGGCGTCCTGGGCGCGGACGTATGGGCCTCGCTACCCGAAGCAGACAAGGAGCGCGTGCTCGCCGAGATCGGCGAGACCATCGCGGATGTTCAGCGCGTGCCACCAGGTCCGCTGCTTGAAATCGAGCCGCGCTGGGACGTGTTCATGCAGAGCCAGATGGAAGGCTGTCGTGCCAGACATGAACGGCTGGGGCTGGCGCAACAATTCCTCGACGGGCTCGACGATCTCTTGCGCGACGCCGCCGAGCTGATCCCGATGCGCGAGCCGCCGGTCATCCTCACTGGCGAATACATTCCGCAAAACTTCATGCTGACGCAGCGGGACGGTCGCTGGCAGCTTTGCGGGCTGATCGATTTCGGCGACGTGCTGACCGGATGGCGCGACTACGATCTGCTCGGCCCGGGCGCATTCATGGCCGCAGGCCGGCCGCGCCGCGTGCTCAGCCTGCTCGAAGGATTCGGCTATTCCCGCAGCGACATCGATTTCGCGCTGAAGCGGCGGCTGATGGCGTTGATGCTGTTGCACCGCGCGAGCGACCTGAACCGGCACATCTGCATCGAGGGATGGCAAGCGAAAGCCGACGATCTCGTGCAATTGCAGGAGCTGATTTGGGCGACGTAGATCGCTCGCCCAACAAACGGGCGTTCAAAAATTATCGCCTAATCGATAAGCAAATCTTCCGATTTGTATGCAATGGCACACCTCGGAATCGAGACGCTCCAACACGCCTCTTCGATATTTCGACGCATGATCAACGCCTTGGGCGCTCGCTAACGTTCCATTAAGGCTTGGCACAAACCTTGCGAACCTGTTCCAGGCCATTTCCCAGGGGCGTTGGAGCATCACCCATGAAACGTCGCGATTTCCTGAAATCCGTGTCCGGATTGGCCGCAAGCGCGATGGTGCCCGCGCCAGCGATCTGGTCGCCGGCCAAGGCCGATGCGCGCTCGGAGACGCTTCTAATCGTCTCGGAGGGCGGCCCGAACAATCTCGACATCCATGGCGTGGGCACCAATGTGCCCGGCTACGAAGTGTCGTGGAATTGCTATGACCGCCTGATCACCCACGAGATGAAGAGCGGCCCGGGTGGCGTTCCCTACTACGACCGCGACAAGTTCAAGGGCGAACTCGCTGACGACATGAATGTCGGCGACATGTCCGTCACCTTCAAGCTGAAGAAGAACGCCAAATTCCACGACGGCACGCCGGTGATGGCCAAGGACGTCAAATGGTCGCTCGACCGCGCCGTCAGCGTCGGCGGCTTCCCGACCTTCCAGATGAGCGCGGGCTCGCTGACCAAGCCCGAGCAGTTCGTCATTGTCGACGACGCCACGGTGCGGGTCGATTTCGCCACCAGGGACCGGCTCACGATTCCGGATCTCGCCGTGATCGTGCCCTGTGTCGTCAATTCGGAACTGGTCAAGAAGAACGCGTCCGAAAAAGATCCCTGGGGGCTCGAATACACCAAGCAGCAGACCGCGGGCTCCGGCGCCTACAAGGTGACGAAATGGACCGCCGGCACCGAGGTGATCATGGAGCGCAACGACGCCTGGGTCGGTGGCCCCGTGCCGAAGATCAAGCGCGTGATCTGGCGCATGGTGCCGCAGGCCGGCAACCGCCGCGCGCTGCTCGAGCGTGGCGATGCCGACATCTCCTATGAGCTGCCGTTCAAGGATTTCCAGGAGATGAAAGCGAACGGCAAGCTCGACGTGGTGTCGCTGCCGTTCTCCAACGGCATCCAGTATATCGGCATGAACGTGACCAAGCCGCCGTTCGATAATCTCAAGGTACGGCAGGCGGTGGCCTACGCGATCCCCTATCAGAAGATCATCGACGCGGTGCTGTTCGGTCTCGCCAACCCGATGTTCGGCGCGGCGAAGGACAAGCCGACAGAGGTCGCGTGGCCGCAGCCGCACAAATACTACACCGATATCGAGAAGGCGAAGGCGTTGATGGCGGAGGCTGGCTATCCGAACGGTTTTGAGACCACGATCTCCTTCGATCTCAACTTCGCCGGGGTCAACGAGCCGCTCTGCGTGCTGGTGCAGGAAAGCCTGACGCAGATCGGCATCAAGACCACCATCAACAAGGTGCCCGGCGCCAACTGGCGCACCGAGCTGACCAAGAAAGAGATGCCGCTATTCACCAACGTATTCTCAGGCTGGCTCGATTACCCCGAATACTTCTTCTATTGGTGCTATCACGGCAACAATTCGATCTTCAACACGATGAGCTACAAGTCGCCGGAGATGGACAAGTTCATCGACGGCGCGCGCAAGGCCGCCGCCCTCGGCGACACGGCCGCCTATGACGCCGACGTCAAAAGCTTCGTCGACCTCGCCTTCACCGATATCCCGCGCATTCCGCTGTACCAGCCCTTCGTCAACGTGGCGATGCAAAAGAACATCTCCGGCTATCAATACTGGTTCCACCGCCGTCTCGACTACCGCGCAATGGCAAAGGGGTGAGTGGGCGAATAGTGAGTGGCGAATAGCGAACAGGGAGTAGCGCATGGCTGTTGTTTGCCGAGATGATCTATTCGCCATTCGCTACTCGCCATTCGCCAGGGCGGAGGGCGCGCCATGCTCACGATGATTGGCAAGCGGCTGATGTTCGCGATCCCGAGCCTGATCGGGGTCGTCATCGTCACCTTCCTGCTGACGCGCGCGCTACCGGGCGATCCGGCCGCCTACTTCGCCGGTCCCGCGGCGACCAAGGAGGCGATCGAGCAGATCCGCAAAAAGCTTGGTTTCGACCGGCCGCTGATCGAGCAGTTCTTCCGCTACACCAACGATCTTGCCCATGGCGATTTCGGCAACTCGCTCACGACCGGCCAGCCGGTCGCGACCGAACTCCGCAACCGCCTGCCGGCCTCCGCGGAATTGACGCTGCTCGGCCTGTTGGTGTCAGTCGCGATCGCGATTCCGCTCGGCGTGCTCGCGGCAACGCGGCCCGGCTCATGGATCGACCATCTCTGTCGCGTGACGACGACGGCAGGCGTCTCGCTTCCGGTGTTCTTCACCGGTCTCGTATTGGTCTACGTCTTCTATTTCCGGCTCGGCTGGTCGCCGGCGCCACTTGGGCGGCTAGATGTGTTCTACAGCGCGCCGCCGACGGTGACCGGCTTCTATCTGATCGACACTCTGATCGCGCGCGATTTCGAGGCGTTCCGCTCGGCGCTCAGCCAGCTCATCCTTCCCGCCACGACGCTCGCGATCTTCTCGCTGGCGCCGATCGCGCGCATGACCCGCGCCTCGATGCTCGCGGTGCTCGCGTCCGACTTCGTCCGCACCGCGCGCGCCAGCGGCCTGTCGCCGGGCACCGTGATCGTCACCTACGCCTTTCGCAACGCGATGCTGCCGGTCATCACCACGCTCAGCATGGTGTTCTCGTTCCTGCTCGGCGCCAACGTGCTGGTCGAGAAGGTGTTCGCCTGGCCGGGCATCGGCTCCTACGCGGTGGAAGCGCTGATCTCGTCGGATTTCGCGCCGGTGCAGGGTTTCGTGCTGACCATGGCGGTCATGTATGTGCTGCTCAATCTCGTCATCGACATTCTCTATGGCGTCATCGATCCACGCGTACGGCTGGAAGGGTGAGGGGTGAAGCATGAGCACCGTTGCGCCTGTCGTTGAACCCGTCAGTCCGGCGCGGACCTCGGGACTATCAGCCGTCTTCGAGCACACGCGCTATGTGCTCGGCGAGAACAAAGTCACCGCCTTCGCCTTCGCGCTGCTCATCCTGATCCTGTTCGCCGCGCTGTTCGGCCCGTATGTGGTTCCTTACGACCCGCTCGCCAGCGATACGTCCGCGGCGCTGAAGCCGCCGTCGGCGGCGCACTGGTTCGGCACCGATCAGCTCGGCCGCGACATCTTCAGCCGCGTCATCGTGGCGACGCGGCTCGACACCTTCATCGCGGTTGCTTCCGTCGTGCTGGTGTTCCTGATGGGCGGGCTCGCCGGCATCGCGGCCGGCTATTTCGGCGGCTGGACCGACCGCATCGTCGGCCGCATCGCTGACACCATCATGGCGTTCCCGCTGTTCGTGCTGGCGATGGGCATCGTCGCCGCACTCGGCAACACCGTGCAGAACATCATCATCGCCACCGCGATCGTGAACTTTCCGCTCTATGCCCGTGTCGCCCGTGCCGAGGCCAATGTCCGCCGCAACGCCGGCTTTGTGCAGGCGGCGCGGCTCTCCGGCAATGGCGAATATCGCATTTTGCTGGTGCACATCCTGCCCAACATCATGCCGATCATGATCGTGCAGATGTCGCTCACCATGGGCTATGCGATCCTGAATGCCGCGGGCCTTTCCTTCATCGGGCTCGGCGTCCGTCCGCCGACCGCCGAATGGGGCATCATGGTCGCCGAGGGCGCGGGATTCATGGTGTCGGGCGAATGGTGGATCGCGCTGTTCCCCGGCCTTGCTCTGATGATCGCTGTGTTCTGCTTCAACCTGCTCGGCGACGGCCTGCGCGACATCGTCGATCCGCAGCGGAGGACGTAGAGCATGATCCGGAAAAGTGGGAACCGGTTTTCCGACAAGATCATGCTCAAACAAAAGAGCCACGCATGACCGCGCAGCCGCTGCTCGACGTCAGCGACCTCACCGTCGAATTCACCACGAGGCGCGGCATCGTCAAGGCAGTGCAGCACGTCAATATCTCCGTGGCGAAAGGCGAGACCGTCGGCATCGTCGGCGAATCCGGCTCCGGAAAATCGGTGACTTCGTACGCGGTGATGCGCATTCTCGACCGCGCGGGAAAAATCGCCGAGGGTTCGGTGATGTTTTCCGGCATCGACGTCAAGGCCGCGACCGAGACGCAGATGCGCGACCTGCGCGGCCGCGAAGTCTCGATGATCTTCCAGAACCCGCGCGCGGCGCTCAATCCAATCCGGAAAGTGGGCGACCAGATCGAGGACGTGCTGCGTCAGCACGTGCAGCAGTCGACGGTGGCTGATCGCGGCGAGAAGGCGATCGAAGCGCTGGAGCAGGTCAAGATCGCCCGCCCGCGCGAACGCTATCACGCCTATCCGTTCGAGCTCTCGGGCGGCATGTGCCAGCGCGTGGTGATCGCACTCGCGCTAGCCTGCAATCCGCAGCTCCTGATCGCGGACGAGCCCACCACCGGTCTCGACGTCACCACGCAGAAGGCTGTGATGGATTTGATCGTCGAATTGACAAAGCGGCGTTCGATGTCGACCATCCTGATCACGCATGACCTTGGCCTGGCCGCCGCCTATTGCGACCGCGTCGTGGTGATGGAGAAGGGCCGCGTGGTCGAGACTGCGAGGTCCGCCGATATCTTCGCCAGGCCCGAGCATCCCTATACCAAGAAGCTGATGCGCGCGACGCCAAGGATCGGCGTGTCGCTGCGCGATCTGCTGCCCGAAGAGGAGGTCCTCGCCTCTCCCCGCTCGCGGGGAGAGGCCGACACGCTCGGCAGCGCTCTTGCGCGCCAGAGCGGGGCGGGTGAGGGGCTCTCTCCTAGCATTCCGCCCGTAGAGGCAGCCCCTCACCCCGACCCTCTCAGAGCGAGCTCCGCTCGTCTCGACTCCGCGAAGGGCGGGGAGAGGGAGGAGCCCCTCCTCCTCGTCGAGAAGCTCGTCAAGGAATACCCCCGCCAGGGCGCAAGCGCGGTGCTGTCAAAATTGTTCGGCCGCAAGCCGCCGGTGGAGCAGGAGGTATTCCGCGCCGTCGACAGCATCAGCTTCCATGTCGGCCATGGCGAGAGCGTCGGCCTGGTCGGCGAGTCCGGCTGCGGCAAATCGACGACGTCGATGATGGTGATGCGGCTCCTGGACCAGACCTCCGGCCGCATCGCCTTCGATGGTGAGGAGATCAGCGAGATCAAGCCGCAATCCTTTGCGCGATTGCCGCTGCGCAGCCGGATCCAGATGGTGTTCCAGGATCCGACCGACAGCCTCAACCCGCGTTTCACTGCCGCGCGCGCGATCGCCGACCCGCTTCTGCAACTCGGCGACATCAGAAGCCGCGACGCGCTGCGCGCCCGCTGCGAGGAACTCGCCACGCTGGTCGGCCTTCCCGTCAATTTGCTCGACCGCTTCCCGCATCAATTGTCCGGCGGGCAGAAAGCGCGCGTCGGAATCGCGCGGGCGATCGCGCTGCATCCAAAGCTCGTGATCCTCGATGAGCCGACCGCGGCGCTCGACGTTTCCGTCCAGGCGGTGGTGCTGAACCTGTTGCAGGATCTCAAGCAGTCGATGGGAATGAGCTACCTGTTCGTGTCGCACGATCTCAACGTCGTGCGCCTGTTGTGCGACCGCGTCATCGTGATGCGCAGCGGCAAGATCGTCGAACAGGGCACGTCCGAAAAGGTCTTGGGCGATCCGCAGGATGCCTATACAAAGGAGCTGCTGACGGCGATCCCGCACCCGCCGTTGCCTGTTCATTGAGCAGTCGCCGGAAAGAAAACGGGCAGGCAGGCTTTCCAAACGCTCGATAAAACAGATGAGTTGGTGATCCGATTCAAGTCATCGGATCATGGGTGCGTTGAGATCGCCGGGTGGGAGCGTAATGGCTGCGGACAAGCTTGATGACTATATCGACGCCGTCGCGACGGCGATGGGGCTGCCGGTCGAGGACGCCTGGCGGGCGGCGGTTCGTGCCAATCTCGAAGTCTCGCTGAAATTGGCGCGGATGGTGGACGAATTCGCACTGCCTGATGAGAGCGAGCCGGCCAGTGTCTACTCCGCCTGATAGCGCAATGTCCGACCAATCCCTGTCCGCCGCCGACATCGCGCAGGCCGTTGCCACGCGAAAGCTCTCAGCCTTGGAGGCAACCGAGGCCGCGCTCGCTCGCATCGCAAAGCACGATTCCGTGCTCAATGCCTTCACCGACGTCACCGCCGATCGCGCCCGCGCCAAGGCCAGGGATGTCGATGCTGCGATCGCGGCAGGCCAGACCGTCGGCCCGCTCGCGGGCGTGCCCTTTGCGGTGAAGAACCTGTTCGACGTTAAGGGCCTTTCCACCCGCGCCGGATCGAAGATCAATCGCGATCTGCCGCCGGCCACACGCGATGCCACGCTGATCGAACGGATGGAGGCCGCCGGCGCCGTGCTGGTCGGCGCGCTCAACATGGGCGAATACGCTTATGATTTCACCGGCGAGAATGTGCATGACGGCCCGTCGCGCAATCCGCACGATCCGACGCGGATGACCGGCGGCTCCTCGGGCGGTTCCGGCAGCGCAGTGGGGGGCTGCCTGGTGCCGATCGCGCTCGGCTCCGACACCAACGGCTCGATCCGTGTGCCGTCGTCCTTCTGCGGCGTCTTCGGCCTGAAGCCGACCTATGGCCGGCTGTCGCGCGCGCGTTCCTTTCCGTTCGTCGCAAGCTTCGATCATCTCGGGCCGCTGGCGCGAAGCGTGCGCGACCTCGCATTGTCCTATGATGCGATGCAGGGACCTGATGCCGACGATGTCGCCTGCACCGCGCGGCCGGTCGAGCCGGTTGCGCCGCTCCTTGCGCAAGGCGTCGGCGATCTCCGCATCGCCATCGCCGGCGGCTATTTCCAGCAGAACGTGTTTCCCGAGGCGGTTGAGGCCGTCGGCCGCATCGCCAAGGCGCTCAACGCAACGCGCACGGTGGAACTTCCGGAAGCCGCGCGCGCCCGTTCGGCCGCTTACGTCATCACGACCACGGAAGGTGCCTCGCTGCATCTCGATCGCCTGCGCAAGCGGCCGAATGATTTCGATCCCGCTGTGCGCGATCGCTTGATCGCCGGCGCGATGATCCCAGCGCCCTATGTCGACAAGGCGCAAAAATTCCGACGCTGGTACCGCGAGAAGGTGCTGGAGCTGTTCAAGACGGTCGACGTGATCGTGGCCCCGGCGACGCCTTGCGTGGCGCCGAAGCTTGGCCAGGTGAATTTCACGCTCGACGGAGTCGAACTGCCGGTGCGCGCCAATATCGGCATCCACACCCAGCCGATTTCGTTCATCGGCCTGCCGGTGGTGGCCGTCCCGGTTCCGCTCGAGCCGATGCCGATCGGCGTGCAGATCATCGCCGCGCCCTGGCGCGAGGACATTGCGCTGCGGGTCGCCTACGCTTTGGAGCAAATGGGCGCGGCCGCCGCGCCGCCGCCGCGAGGAATCTAGCGAATGGAAATCGATCTGCCCGACGTGCTTGCGGAAGTGACCGCACAATTCGAGCGCTACGAGAAGGCGCTGGTGTCGAACGATGTCGCCGTGCTCGACGAATTGTTCCGCAACGACAAGCGGACGCTGCGCTATGGCATTGGCGAGAATCTCTATGGCTATGACGCGATCATGGCGTTCCGCGCGGCGCGCTCGCCGGCGGGACTCAATCGCAGAACCGACAAGACGGTGATATCGACCTACGGTCGCGACACCGCTGTCGCCTCGACGCTGTTCTATCGCGATACCGCACCTGGCAAGGTGGGGCGGCAGATGCAGACGTGGATACGCTTCCCCGAAGGCTGGAGAATCGTCGCTGCCCATGTCAGCATCATCGACGAACCGAAGGATCCGAAGACATGAGTCTGGACGATCTTCCGCGTGGCCCTGCTGCCGCCGGACCGGAAATGCTGGTGCGGCGCGTCGACCGTCCGTCTCCGCAACAATCCAAGATCACACGCGCCGAGGAGTTGCGCCTGCAACTTGCCGACGAGATCGTGCGCGGCGCGCTCGGGCCGGGCTCACCCCTGGACGAAACCGAAATAGCGCGCCGCTTCAACGTCTCGCGCACGCCGGTGCGCGAGGCGCTGCGCCAGCTTGCGGCGAGTGGCCTGGTCGAAGCGCGCGCCCATCGCGGCGCGGTGGTGGCGCAGCCCTCGATCGAACGGCTCACCGGCATGTTCGAGGCCATGGCGGAACTGGAAGCGCTGTGCGCGGGGCTCGCCGCCGAGCGGATGACGGCTGCAGACCGGCATGCACTCGAAGCCGTGCATGAGGAATTGCGCGTGCTCAGCTACACCGGCAATCCCGAGCGCTTTCACGAGGTCAACGAGCGCTTCCACAACACGATCTATGCCGGCTCGCACAACGACTATATCGCCGAGATGACGCTGGCGACGCGAGTCCGCGTGCAGCCGTTCCGCCGCGCCCAGTTCCGCAATCTCGGCCGATTGGCAAAGTCGCATGCCGAGCACGACCGCGTCGTGGTCGCGATCCTGCGCGGCGACAAGACCGGCGCTGCCACCGCCATGCGCGCCCACATCACATTGGTGCGCGGCGAATACGAGATCTACGCGGTGTCGGTTTAATTCCAATGGTTTCGTAGTAGAGAGCGTAGGATGGGTAGAGCGAAGCGAAACCCATCAAACCGCAGGCAATGTCTCGAAGGTGGTGGGTTTCGCTGCGCTCTACCCACCCTACGGCGTTAGACCGTAGTAGTCTCCGCCACGAACGTGCGCCAGCCGCCGAAGGCAGAGATGTCACGCGCGCCGTTGATGGCTGCGGGCTCCACGAGGAAACCTTTCACCTCGCGTCCGTCTGCCAAGCGAACAGTGCCGATCGAAAGTGGCGCGGGGATCGCGGCGACGAACTTGCCGAAGGATGGCGGCGAGAGTGCCCAGAGCTCGAGCTTGATCGATGCGCCGCTGCCCGCCTCGACACGCAGCATGCCCGGTTTGGGCGGCGTGGTGCCGAGTGCATAGAGCCTGTAGTCCGGCGCGGTCGTGGCCTCCTCGAGCAGGCGTCCGCCGAGCGTCTGCAATTCGCCGTTCAGCGCCATACCGGACAGATGCGCGCCGACGACGGCGATAGGAATGTCCTCGCCGTTTGACGGCGGCAGTGGAACGAGCGGCGGCTGCGGCAGCGATTTCGCGCCGATCGGCAGTTTGGTGTCGGCATGGAACACGCGGCCGATGCTGGCAAGCAGCGCGTCGCGGCCGGCCGGCGCCAGCAGCGTGATGCCGAACGGCGCGGCGTCCGGCCGCATCGCCCAGGGCAGCGCGAGGCCGCAGAGGTCGAGCAGGTTGACGAAATTGGTATAGGTGCCGAGCCGGCTGTTGAGCTCGATCGGATTGGCCAGCACCTGCGCGGTGGAATAGACCGTCGGCGCCGTCGGCAGCACGATCGCATCCATCGAGGCGAAGGCGCGCTCGGCGACCCGGCGCAGCGCCTGCAGCCGATAGAGCGCCGCGAAGGTCTCGGCGGCGGTCAGCCGCGCACCGGCCGCGGTGATCTCGCGCGTCACCGGATGGATCGACTCCGGCGACGAGGCGAGCAGGTTGCGGATCACCAGATAGCGCTCGGCAACCCACGGGCCCTCATAGAGCAGACGCGCGGTCTCATAGAACGGCTCGAGGTCGAATTCGACCAGCGTCGCGCCGAGCGCGGCCCAGCGTTCGACCGCTTCCGCATAGAGTTGCTCGCACTGGCGGTCGCCGAAGAGGATCAACTGCCCTTTGCGCGGGATGCCCAGCCGAAGCTTGGCGGGAAACTCCGTCATCCCGGCAAGCGGCCGGTCCCGCGAGAACGGGTCGGCGCCATCGGGGCCGGCCATCACCTTCAGCGCGGTCATGGCGTCGTCGACGGTCAGCGAGAACACCGAGATGCAATCGAGCGTGCGGCAGGCCGGCACCACGCCGGCAGTCGAGATCAGTCCGAGGCTCGGCTTCAGCCCGACGATGTTGTTGAGCATCGCCGGCACACGGCCGCTTCCCGCGGTATCCGTGCCGAGCGCGAGCGGCACCAGGCCTGCGGAAACCGCGACCGCCGAGCCCGAGCTCGATCCGCCCGGAATGAGGTCGTCGCGGATCGGATTCCTGGGGACGCCGTAAGGCGAGCGCACGCCGACGAGCCCGGTCGCGAACTGGTCGAGATTGGTCTTGCCGATGATGATGGCGCCGGCCGCGCGCAACCGCGCGACGGCGGTCGCGTCATGCGCCGGCATGTAGGAGAAGGCCGGGCAGGCCGCCGTGGTCGGCATCCCCAGCGCGTCGATATTGTCCTTCACCGCGACCGGCACGCCATAAAGCGGCAGCTGCGCGGCGTCCTTGCCGGCCAGCGCCTCGGCTTCCGCCAGCGCGTCCTTCTCGTCGCGCAGGGTGATGAAGACGGCGCGATCGCCGTGGTCGCGGATGCGCTGAAAACTGCGCGCGACCGTTTGCGCAGGCGTCATGGTGCCGGCGCGGTGCGCAGCGACGATCTCAGCGACGGTTTCAGTCACGTGGTGCCCCGGTCCGTTGGTGGCCGATCTCCGTCGTGGTGGGCAGTGCTCGGCCTGACAAAACCCAAGCCTGATCGAAGCAAGCGATGTGCCATTGTGTACATTTATCGCTCTGGCGCATTTGGGGAAATAGCGACGTAATCTCAGTTATTTAAGATAATCGTTCGGGATTGGCGAGGGCGCGCGGCGCCTACCGTCCGCGAGGCTTCTGCCTAATTTTTGGGCGTCTATCGCAGGCGTCGCGATCCTCGATCCGCGGCGCGCGGCGACATTGCCTGACGGTGGGATAGTCGCGTAGAGCAGAGCCAGCCCCGCCAAAGAGGGCATGTGAGGGAGCCCCATGACCGTTGCCGTCGCTCGCCGCGATGATCCCGAAATGTTGTTTGCCGTGCCCGCGATCGTTGCCGATCGGCGGGGCGATGGCAGCATCATCGTGAGATCGACCGTGCCCTTGCGCGAGAGCGCGCGCTGTGTCGGCGACTGGCTGGAGCATTGGGCGCGGCAGACGCCGGACCGGGTCTTCCTCGCCGAGCGCGCCAATGTCGAAACGCCCTGGACCACCGTCAGCTATGCCGATGCCTTGGCGAAGGTGCGTTCGCTCGCCTCCTGGATCCTGGCCCAGGGCCTCAGCGCCGAACGCCCGGTGATGATCCTCTCCGACAACTCAATCGATCACGCGCTGCTCGCGCTTGCCGCCCAGCATGTCGGCGTGCCGTCTGCCGCGATCTCGCCGGCCTATTCGCTGATGTCGAACGACTTCGACAAGCTGAAGAGCATGGTCCGGCTGCTCGCGCCGGGCGCGATCTATGTTTCCGGCACCAAGCCGTTCGCGGCGGCGCTGGCGGCAATCCGGCCGCTGCATGCGGCCACCATCATCAGCGGCAATGCCGGCGACAGCGATGCGATTTCGTTCCGCGCCATCGCCGCCACGCTCGAGACTGCGGACGTGGACAGCGCGTTCGCGGTGGTGACGCCGGACACCATCGCAAAATTCCTGTTCACCTCGGGGTCGACGGGCGCGCCGAAGGCCGTCATCAACACCCAGCGCATGCTGACTTCGAGCCAGCAGGCCAAGGCGCAGACCTGGACCTTCCTTGATGCTGACAGCGACAATCTCGTGATCCTGGACTGGCTGCCCTGGAGCCACACCTTCGGCGCCAACCACAATTTCAACCTGGTGCTGCGTAACGGCGGCACACTTTATATCGACGGCGGCAAGCCGGCGCCGGGGCTGTTCGCGACATCGCTCGCCAATCTGCGCAGCGTGGTGCCGACGGTCTATTTCAACGTGCCGCGCGGCTTCGACATGCTCATCGCGGCGCTCCGTGACGATGAGGCGTTGCGACGGAAATTCTTCGGCGAGGTGAAGTTCGCCTTCTATGCCGGCGCGGCGCTGCCGCAGAATCTGTGGGACGCGCTGGAAGAATTGTCAGTGAAGACGGTCGGCCGCCGGCTTCCGATGGTATCGGCCTGGGGCTCGACCGAGACGTCGCCGCTTGCGACCGATTGCCATTTTCTGGCCGAGCGTTCCGGCAATATCGGCGTGCCGATCCCGGGCACCGAGCTGAAATTGGTCACCTCCGGCGACAAGCCCGAAGTGCGCGTGCGCGGCCCCAATGTCACGCCGGGCTATTGGAAGGCGCCGGAGCTGACCGCGCAGGCATTCGATGAGGAGGGCTTCTACCGGATCGGCGATGCCGTGAAGTTTGCCGATCCGGAACAGCCCGAGCGCGGGCTGTTCTTCGACGGCCGCGTCGCCGAGGATTTCAAGCTCAACTCCGGCACCTGGGTCAGCGTCGGCACACTGCGCGTCGCTGGCATTGCCGCACTGGCGCCGCTCGCGCAGGATATCGTCGTCACCGGCCATGGCGGCGACGAAGTCCGCTTCCTGGTGTTTCCGAACATTGCCGCCTGCCGCGCACAGGCCGGGCTGCCCGACAGCGCCGACGTTGCCGATGTGATTGGCCACGAAACGATCCGCGGCGCGATCGCGCAGGGTCTCGCAAGGCTGAAGGCGCAGAGCGGCAACTCCTCCGGCCATGCCACGCGCGCGCTGTTGCTTGCGGAGCCGGCCTCCGTCGATGGCGGCGAGATCACCGACAAGGGTTACATCAACCAGCGCGCGGTGCTGACGCGCCGCGCGGGCGCGGTGGCGATGCTGGATGACGATACCTCGCGTGGATGGATTGCCTGCGCCGGCTGAGGCCGGGCACGCGGTCATGAGCGGGTGACGGCGCCGAGATTGTTGTGCAGCCGCCGCAACAGATCGATCAGCATTTCCCGCTCATCCTTGCGCAGGCAGGATAACAGCCGACGTTCGCGGTCGAGCGCGGCGACGATGACCCTGTCATGGATCGCGCGGCCTCTCGCCGTCAGCGTGATCGAATGGCTGCGGCCGTCATGCGGATTGGCGCGGATCGCGACCAGCCCGCGCTTCTGCAACAGCGCCAAGGTCCGGCTCACCGGTCCCTTGTCGAAGCCGATGACGTGGCAGATGCGCGAAGCGGGGATGCCCGGCTCGATCGCGAGCTGCGACATGATCCGCCACTCCGTGACGTTGACGCCGAAATGGCGCTGGTAGAACGCGGTGGCGCTGTTCGACAGCTTGTTGGCAATGAAGGTGACGAAGGCCGGCACGTAGCGATCGAGATCGAGTGTCGGACCGGAATTGACGGCCGCGGCTTGCGCGGCTCTCGGCCGGCGCGGCTTCCTGGGGGAGGTTTGAGTGCTCATTTCTCCGATCATCGCTGCAGGCAAGAAACTTTGGTTTGGATTCCATCAGGGTCCGTAGCCCGGGTCGAGCGCAAGCGTAACCCGGGGACCGCCGGTAACCGCTGAGACAGATGTCCCGGGTTGCGCTGCGCTCCACCCGGGCTACAGACCCCCGCTATCGCGCCACCTTGCTGCTGCCCTGGGTGATCAGCCGGGCCGCGCGCTGGTCGCGGGCGTGAATCCAGAGCCAGCTCAGCGCGACACTGAGGCGGTGGCGGATGCCGATCAGGAAGTAGATGTGGGCGATGCCCCAGATCCACCAGGCGATGGCACCGCGCAGTTTGAGCCAGCCGAAATCGATCACCGCCAGCCGCTTGCCGATCTGGGCGAGGCTGCCCTGGTGCTTGTAGCGGAATGGCGGCAGCGTGCGGCCTTCGAGCCGCGCCTTGATCAGTGAGGCGACGTAGCGCCCTTCCTGCTTCGCCGCCGGCGCGATGCCGGGTACCGGCTTGCCGTCGGGACCGGCGATGGTGATGGTATCGCCGATCGCAAAGATGTCGGGATGGCCGGGGACCGTGAGGTCGGGATTGACCTGCAGCCGGTAGGCGCGGTCGGCCGGCGCGTTCAGCCATTCGGCGGCCCGCGAGGCACGCACGCCGGCGGCCCAGATGATGGTCCGCGCCTCCAGCCGCTTGCCGCCATAGACCACGCCGTCGGCGTCGCATTCGGTGACCGGCGCGCCCAGCATCACCTCGACGCCGAGCTTTTCCAGCGAGCGCTGCGCGTAGGTCGAGAGATCGTCGGGAAAGCCCGCGAGCACCCGCGAGCCCGCCTCGATCAGCACGACGCAGGTCTTGTGGGTGTCGATGTTGCGGAAGTCAGGCGCCAGCGTGTCGCGTGCGAGGTCGGCGATGGTGCCGGCCATTTCGACGCCGGTCGGGCCGGCGCCGACGATGACGAAGGTCAAGAGCGCCGCGCGGCGCTCCGGATCGGTCTCGCGCTCGGCGCGCTCGAAGGCGACGAGGATGCGCCGCCGCAGCGTGGTGGCGTCCTCCAGCGTTTTCAGGCCCGGTGCGAACGGTTCCCATTCGTCGTGGCCGAAATAGTCGTGGCGTGCGCCGGTCGCCAGGATCAGCGTGTCATAGGGGACGCTGTCGCCGTCATCGAGCACAACACGCTTGCCTTCGGCGTCGATGCTGTTGACGTTGGCAAACAGTGTCGTCACCTCACGGCGGTCGCGCAGCAGGTGGCGGATCGGCCAGGCGATTTCTGAGGTCGCAAGCGAAGCGGTCGCGACCTGGTAGAGCAGCGGCTGGAACAGATGATGGTTGCGGCGGTCGATCAAGGTGATCTTCACCGGCGCGCCGGCGAGCCCAAAGGTCGCCTCCAGGCCGCCAAATCCCGCGCCCACGATGACTACGTGATGCGGATCTTTCGGCGGCGTCGTCATGGAATATGGCCCCAAGGTTCTCGGTGTTCTCGGTATCTCCGTCCAGATTATGTATTCATTTGCCTGGTTGTTCCAAGGCGCTTCTTTCTAATCGCACGATAGCGAAAACGTATGGCTCAGGCCTTCCGTGGTGCCGCGGCCGTGATCGGCGGCCGCGTCAAGGATCGCGTTCTGCGCGGCCGGAAAAAATCTTCCGGCGACCGTATCCTTTGACCGTCGTCAAACGTCCTTGGGGGTGCGCGATGGCCTCCGCATCGCGGCGCGAACCAGGGAGAGGACGATGACGACCAGACTGATCAGGTACAAGACGAAGCCGGACATGGCCGACACGAATGCCGATCTGGTTGCGGCGGTATTTGCGGAACTGAAGGCGGCAAAGCTCGATGGCGTGCGCTATCTTACGCTGCGGCTGGAGGACGACACCTTTGTCCACATCGTGGAGACCGCATCCGACGATGGGTCCAGCCCGTTGCCGCAACTGGCCGCGTTCAAGGCGTTTCAGAGCGGCATTCGCGACCGCGGCGCCGAGCCGCCGCTGGTTCGCAGCGCCAAAGTGGTCGGCAATTACCGTATGCTGGCGCATGATCCGGAGTAGCGGGAACCGGTTTTCCTCGCGACAAACGCGAAGCGTTTGCGCGGAGATCATGCCCGGACCAGCAACCAGTCCTGAGCAGGGAGAATGACGTCAGTGTCCGATGCGTCGGCGGCCGCCGGTCTCGACAGAATCCTGGTCGCGCTGCGGCCGCGGCTGCATCGCTACTGCTCCCGTATGGTCGGCTCGGTGATCGACGGCGAGGACGTGTTGCAGGATGCGCTGATCAAGGCGGTGGAAGCGTTTGCTTTCGTCGGGGAGATCCAAAATCCGCAAGGCTGGCTGTTCAGGATAGCGCACAACGCCGCGCTCGATTTCCTGCGGCGGCGCCATCGGCAGGACGCACTCCGGTCGGCGGAGGAGGTCGACATGATGGCCGACGAGCTCGACGACATCGCCCGCCGCGAGATCGCCGCCGCCAGCCTGCGTACTTTCATGCGCCTGCCGGTGGCGCAGCGCAGCAGCGTGATCCTGAGGGACGTGCTCGGCTATTCGCTGGCGGAAGTCTGCGAGATCATGGACCTGAGCCTGGTCGCGGCAAAGGCCACCTTGCACCGCGGCCGGGTTCGGCTGCGCGAGTTCGCCCGAGAAGGCGACGATGCACCGCCGCCGAGGCTGACGGACGCCGATCGGGCCCGTCTCTCCGCCTACGTCACCCATTTCAACGCCCGCGATTTCGACGCTATCCGCGCCATGATCGCCGACGACATCAAGCTTGATCTCGTCAGCAGGACCCGGCTCAACGGCAAAGTCGAGGTTTCGCGCTATTTCGGCAATTATGACAGGGCCAATGACTGGCTTCTGGTGCCGGGGCTTGTGGAAGGTCGTCCCGCGATCCTGGTGTTCGACCCCACGGTGCCCGCCGCGACGCGGCCGAAATATTTCGTGCTGCTGGATTGGCGAGCCGATAGGGTGGCAAGCATCCGGGATTTCCGTCACGCGCCCTACGTCATCGAGGGCGCGGAATATCTCGTGTAGTCCAGCGCCGCGAAAACCGGCTGGCGGCAGCTCCAAGACTGCGACAATGGTTGCCCGGGCAACCGGCACTATAATTCTTGCCAGCCTCGCATTTTACGAATTATGGTGCAGATCAGGCTCAAGCATGCGCCGAAGGTTCTAAACGCTGCCTTCGGTTCGCGCTTGCTGCCCAGTCAGGATTCCGCGCACAAAACACGTCACCCCGAACACGGGAGTGACGGGGGCACGGACGGCGCCGCCGGACGGTTCATCGGGATGGCGCCCGGTTGGAATGGTTGAGGAGGGGAGTGAACATGAAAACGTCATTTTGGCTGGCGGGCGTTGCCGCGCTGGCGCTGGCACAGCCTGCATTCGCGGCTGACACCATCAAGATCGGCTTTGTCTCGACTTTCAGCGGTCCCACCGCCGTCATCGGCAACGACATGCGGAACTCGTTCGAGCTGGCGCTCGACCATCTCGGCCGCAAGATCGACGGCAAGCCGGTCGAGGTGATCTACGAGGATGACCAGCAGAAGCCTGACGTCGGCAAGCAGAAGACCGAGAAGCTGGTGCAGTCCGACAAGGTCGACTTCATCGTCGGCTACATCTGGTCGAACGTGCTCTTGGCCTCGCTGAAGACCGCCGTCGACAGCAAGACCTTCCTGATCTCGGCCAATGCCGGCCCGTCGCAGCTCGCCGGCGAGCTTTGCTCCCCTTACGTCTTCTCGACCTCGTGGCAGAACGACCAGACCCCGCAAGCCATGGGCACCTACATGAACCAGAAGGGCGTGAAATCGGTGTTCCTGATCGGCCCGAACTACGCTGCCGGCAAGGACATGCTGGCCGGCGTGAAGAGCACCTTCAAGGGCGAGGTGGTTGGTGAGGAATATACGGTGTGGCCGAGCCAGCTCGATTTCTCCGCCGAACTCTCCAAGGCGCGCAACTCGAAGGCGGAGGCGATCTTCGTCTTCTATCCGGGTGCTGCCGGCGTGCAGTTCCTGAACCAGTATGCGCAGGCCGGCATCAAGCAGCAGATTCCGCTCTATACCGCCTTCACCATCGACGAATTGTCGCTGCCGCTGCAGAAGGAAAACGCGCTCGGCGTGCCCGGAGCCCAGCAATGGGTCAATGACCTGCCGAACGAGCAGAACAAGAAGTTCGTCGCCGACTACCGCAAGAAATACGCGAACCTGCGTCCGACCTTTTACGGCGCCCAATCCTATGACGCCGCCAACCTCATCAACAGCGCCGTGGTCGCCGTGAAAGGCGACCTGACAAAAAAGGACGCGATGAGAGACGAGATGCAGAAGGTCAACTTCAAGTCGGTGCGCGGATCGTACAAATACGGCAACAACCACATCCCGATCCAGAATTTCTACCTGCAGGACGTCGTCAAGGACGCCGACGGTCAGCTCGCGCTCAAGACGGTTGCCACGATCGTAGAGAACGATCAGGATCGCTTTCACGACAAATGTCCGATGAAGTGAGGCGTAGCGTTTTCCCGCGAAGTGGATACCGGTTCGCGTGAAGAAAACGCGTCAAGAAAAAATGTTTCCCCGGCGCATGATCTGCCAAAAGTCTGAGCGGTTTGGTCAGTCATCATGCACCCAACAACAATTGGCGGCGGCGCGGGCGCGCTGCCGCTTTCTTGTTTCAGCTTGATATAAGTCGCCGATGTTCCTTCTGATCGAACAACTTCTGAACGGATTGCAGTTCGGACTGCTCTTGTTCCTGCTGGCGGCCGGGCTCACGCTGGTGTTCGGCATCATGGATTTCGTGAACCTGGCGCATGGTTCGCTCTACATGATGGGCGCCTATTTTGCCGCGACCTTCGTCGGCTGGACCGGCAGCTTCGTGTTCGGCGCGATCCTCGCGCTCGCCGCCACGCTTCTGCTCGGCATCGCCCTCGAATTCGTGGCGCTCAGGCATCTCTATGGCCGCGACCATCTCGACCAGGTGCTGGCGACGTTCGGCCTGATCCTGTTCTTCAATGACATGGTGCGGCTGATCTGGGGGCCGGCGGGCCTCGCGCTGCCGCTGCCGACGTGGCTGACCACCCCGGTCCAGCTTCTGCCCGGCGTGTACTACCCGGCCTACCGGCTCTCGATCATCATCGTCGCGCTGCTGGTCGCCGCGCTGCTCTATCTCGTGGTGATGCGCACCCGCATCGGCATGCTGATCCGCGCCGGCGCCTCCAACCGCGAGATGATCGGCGCGCTCGGCATCAACATCAAGCTGCTGTTCACGCTGGTGTTCGGGCTGGGCGCCGCGCTCGCGGGCCTCGCCGGCTTGATGCAGGCGCCGATCCTGACCGTGCAGATCGGCATGGGCGAGAACATCCTGATCCTCGCCTTCGTCATCATCGTGATCGGCGGCATCGGCTCGATCCGCGGCGCCTTCCTCGCCGCGATCTTTGTCGGCCTGATCGATACGCTCGGCCGCGCCTTCCTGCCGGATCTCTTGCGCAAGGTGCTGAGCGGTGCCGCCGCCTCGACCGCCGCCCCCGCGCTGTCCTCGATGCTGATCTACCTGTTGATGGCGATCGTGCTCGTCTTGCGGCCGGAGGGGCTGTTTCCGGCCGCCAAGCGATGAAGTCCAAATTCAACGCCAGCAACGCCGTCGTGGCGGTGGTTTGCGCCGCGCTGGTCCTGCTGCCGGTCTATTCGGCAACGACCGGCAACATCTTCATCCTGACGCTGATGACGCGCATCATCATCTTTGCGCTGGCGGCCTCCAGCCTGAACCTGATCATGGGCTACGGCGGCATGATGAGCTTCGGCCACGCCGCCTATCTCGGCATCGGCGGCTATGCCGTCGGCATCCTGGCGGCCGAGGGCATCGGCTCCGGTTTCATCCAGTGGCCGGTGGCGCTCGGCGTCTCCGCTCTGTTCGCGTTGGTGATCGGCGCGCTCTCCCTGCGCACCCGCGGCGTCTATTTCATCATGATCACGCTCGCCTTTGCGCAGATGGCCTATTACGTCGCCTCCGCGCTGTCGCGCTATGGCGGTGACGACGGCCTGACCATCTACAAGCGCAGCACCTTCGACGGCCTGATCAACCTCTCGGACCGCACGCAGTTCTATTATCTCTGCCTCGCCTGCCTGTTCGGCGGCGTCTACCTGATCTGGCGCATCGTCAATTCGCGGTTCGGCCTGGTGGTGCAGGGCGTGCGCTCCAACGAGCAGCGCATGCAGGCGATCGGCTTTCCGGCCTACCGCTACCGGCTGACCTGCTTCGTCATCGCGGGCACCATCTGCGGCCTAGCCGGTGCATTGCTCGCCAACAACACCGATTTCGTCAGCCCGGCCGTGATGTACTGGACCCGCTCCGGCGACCTCATGGTGATGGTGATCCTGGGCGGGATGGGCTCGCTGTTCGGCCCGTTGATCGGCGCGATCGTCTATCTCGTGCTGGAAGAATTGCTGTCGCAATTCACCGAATATTGGGCGCTGATCATGGGCCCGCTATTGCTCTTGATCGTCCTGTTCGCGCGTGGTGGCATCATGGGCCTGCTCGGGAGGATACGCCGTGGCTGATCCCCTGCTTCGCGTCGACAATCTCGTGCGCCGTTTCGGCGGCATCCTGGCGACCGACAATCTGTCGCTCGAAGTGCCGCGCGGCGAACTGCATGCGATCATCGGGCCCAACGGCGCCGGCAAGACCACCCTGATTAGCCAGTTGACCGGGCAATTGATGCCGAATTCCGGCACCATCCATTTCGCCGGTCGCGATGTCACGGGGTTGCCGTCGTACCGGCGAAGCCGGCTCGGGCTGGCACGCTCGTTCCAGATCACCTCGCTATTGAAGGATTTCACCGCGCTCGACAATGTCGCGCTCGCGGCGCAGGCACATGACGGCCACTCCTTCCGCTTCTGGGGCAACGCGCGCAAGGAGAGGCACCTGCGCGATACCGCGCGTGCGGCGCTGCAACGCGTCGGGCTCGGATCGCGCGCCGATGTCCTGGTCTCCGAGCTCAGCCATGGCGAGCAGCGCGAGCTTGAGCTCGCGGTGGCGCTTGCGACCAAGCCGCAATTGTTACTGCTGGACGAGCCGATGGCGGGCCTCGGCGTCACCGAATCCGCGCGGATGGTCGAATTGCTGAAGGAGCTGCGCAAGGAATTCACCATCGTGCTGGTCGAGCACGACATGGAAGCGGTGTTCGCACTCGCCGACCGCATCACGGTGCTGGTCTATGGCCGCGTTATTGCCTGCGACACGCCGGATGCGATCCGCCGGCATGAAGAGGTGAAGCGCGCCTATCTCGGCGAACAGCATGCGGTGACACGTCATGGCTGACACATTGCTGGAGGTCGAAGGGATCGAGACCTGCTACGGCTTGAGCCAGGTGCTGTTCGGCCTGTCGCTGTCGATCAGGAGCGGCGAGATGGTCGCGCTGATGGGCCGCAACGGCATGGGCAAGACCACCACCATCCGCTCCATCATGGGGCTGACTCCGGCGCGGTCAGGCGCGGTCCGCTTTGCCGGACAGCAGGTGCGCGGCCTGCCGTCCTACAAGATTGCGAAACTCGGCATCGGCCTGGTGCCCGAGGGCCGGCAGATATTCCCGAACCTGACGGTGCGCGAAAACCTGGTCGCCGCCTCAGGCAACCGCCAGGGCAGCTCCGATCCCTGGACGCTGGAGAAAATCCACGCGCTGTTTCCACGCCTCGCCGAACGCGGCAGCAACATGGGCGTCACGCTCTCCGGCGGCGAGCAGCAGATGCTCGCGATCGGCCGCGCGCTGATGACCAATCCGAAACTGTTGATTTTGGACGAGGCCACCGAAGGCCTCGCCCCGCTGATCCGCGACGAGATCTGGAGCTGCCTCTCGATGCTGAAGGGGCGCGGTCAGTCCGTGCTCGTGATCGACAAGAATGTCGGAAACCTCGCCCGGATCGCGGACCGCCACTACATCATCGAACGCGGCCGCACCGTGTGGAGCGGCACATCAGAGCAACTGGTCGCCGAGCCCGATCTGCAGCACCGGTATCTCGGGATTTGAGGTGTGGCTAGGCGCTGCGATGTCGTCAGCGACGACGCGGCCTGGAAGAAATTGTCAGGTCGGCGGCGTTCGCGAGATAAGGATTGGCCCCGCAGTAGGCCGTGCGGCCCGATGCGGCAGCTTGACATTGCTGGTAGCTGGTGAATCCACAATCGCCCGCGCCAGCATAGTCGTCGCCTTGCAGGCAATACCGATACTCGCCAGCTCCGGCCGGGGTTACGCCAGTTGCGAAGATGGTCGCAGACGTCGCTAGTGCAAGAAAGAGGGTACGCATTTTCTCTCTCCCACGTTGAAGTGCCCCACTTGACGGTGAGACCAAACGTGCGGGTTCGATGTGAACAGGCTCACATCGACGGATGCAAATTTCTGACTCGACGACGCAAATGTGTAAGGAAGCCTGTCAACTCCGAGTTGGGTCAACAGCCGCCGTCGGCGACGTGGCGCACGACAAATCCACCGTAGGAGCGGCGTCATGGTGAAGGACGGCGGCGCGTTCGCACGCGGAACCTCGATCGGTCCAAGGGCGGCATCGGGTTTAGAAGTCTCTGCAGATGCGGCTAGTGGCATTCCTCGCTACGGCGTCACGCGGCGCGGCGGCAATAACGATCGTCTATCGACTCTATGGCGAGAGGTGATTTCCCTCGCCTGGCGTTGCAGGGTCATTCTCGTCAGGTGGTGGATAGTCATCTTTAACACGATCAGGAGGCTACAAATGTCAGTCCAGAAGCCGGTTCTCACGCCGCCCCACGGCGGCCAGACCGTGACCTCGAGCGGGGGCTCGAGCGTCGAGATGAAAGTGGAGAGCAGCCAGTCCGGAGGCGACTATGGCGCTGTCCTGTGGACGGTCCGGGCCGGGGAGGAGCCGCCGCTGCACACCCACTCGCGCGAGGACGAGCTGGTCTACGTGGTGCAGGGGCAGCTAATCGCGCGGGTCGGCGATGCCCGCGTCGAGGTTGGGCCGGGCGCCTACGCGGCTCTCCCCCGCGGTGTGCCGCATACGATCGAGGTGGTCGGCGACCAGGCGACCCTGCTGGTCAGCTTCGTGCCGGGAGGGCTCGAGCGCTTTCTAGTCCCCCGGGACGGCAAGCAGGCCGACCCGGCCGCTTTCGGCCTGACGTTCCCCTAGGGGCGGGGACCGCGGCGCGCGGCGTTCGTGACCGTGCGCCGCGAGCAGGAGGAAAACCCCCGCAGCCATGCGGCTGAACTGGGACGAACGGTGAATGCACTGCGGCCCGCCGCTCCCCGTTTCACGTTGCTTCCAGTCAAGTCGATGGCCAAGGAAGGTCCGTTCCGGGTCACTCGCGTCATTTTGGCCTATTCGCCGGATGTCTGCTTATCCCCCTGACAGCGGCGGAATAGCCCCCCGCTTCTTCGGCCCGAGCCCCTCGAACTGCGTCTTCTGCTCGTCGCTCAGGTACCAATAGAAATCGTCGACCGCGTCGTTCACGCTTCCGATCGCCTCTCGCATCGCTTCCAACCGCGCCTTGGCGGCCTTAAGGCGGCCCGGCGGGGTGAGCGCGTCCCTTGGCGGGCATGCGCTTAAGGCTTCCATGGTGCCCATCGTGGTGTCCTGCACCAATTCGAGCGCGGCGCGCTCGGTATCGTTCAGTTTCAGGCTGGCGGCGATGTCGTCGAGGGGCCATTGCTGGGCGACGAGCTGGCGGTATTGCTTTTCGGCCTGTTGCTCGTCCTGCGGTTCGCGGCTCGCCTGGCAGGCGGCGTCCTGCATCGCCTTCAGCTTCGCGGCCGCAGCGTTGGCGCGGCGGTCGCGTTGGGGCGCGTTGAGCCGCGCCTTCTGCTCATCGCTCAGGAGATCGTAGAACTTTTGGAATGGCGGCTGAACGGCCTCAACTCCGCTCAGCATCGCGTTGACGCGGCTCTGCATGGCCGCAAGCCGTTCCAGCGCGGTGGTTGCGGCCTGTGCTGGACAGGAGGCGCGGATGGTGTCGCCGGCGGAAGTCCAGGCGCTCTCGAGCTCGTCGAAGGCTGTGCGCTGCGCCTCGTTTGCCACGACCACCCGGCCGATCCGCTCGAGGGGCAGGCCGGTCGTCTCGGCGATGTCGCCGCCACAGAGCTCCTCCTGTACGGAGGGCGCTTTGCGATGCCGCCTCCCGGCGGGGCGCTCGGCCGCAAACGCCGAGAGATCGCTCGTAGCGTAAGGCGAGAAGATCGCTGCGTAGAGATCGCCGTAGCCATAGCCCCAGAAGGCGCTGCCGTCACTGAGAAGCGCGTAGTCATAGAGATCGCTGTAGGCGAACGGCCAGAACAGCGGACCGACCCAACCGTATGAACCGTCGGTGTGCTGCCACCAGCCTTGCGCGGCTCGGCCGCCCTGCCAGCCGGCCAGCGCCGCGACGGCAGTGAGCTGCGCGCGCTCACTCGGGCGGATCGACTCGGCGGCGGGGCGAAGATCTTGCGGTCTTAAGGCAGCCATTCGGACGCGGCTGCGGCGCGCCGCCATGCGCGCGTGGCGGAGACGTGCGACCGACAGCATGCCGGCCATCGCGAAGCGCGCGACACCGACGGGGCCGCCGACGCGCAGGCGGAAGCCCGCCTCGGCCGCGCTCGGTAGCGCTCCCAGAACGACCAGGGCAACGCCGGCCGCAGCCATTCCAAGGCGGGACTTTGGCATGATCTCTCCCCTTGGCTTCCCTCCTCCGCGGCCAGGCCGCATCGCGCCACAAAATATGACTCGGAGCGAAACCGAAAGTTCCGCCCGCGGTCGTTTTCATTCGGGTGAACCTGCGGTCACGTCACGATGTCAAACCGCCGAGGCTACATCGTGGCGCTTTTTTTAACGGATATCTTCATGGAGATCGCTGATACATTTTACGCGCGTCGACGCGAGGGACGTTTCATCCAAAATCGATCACGGACGTCCGTAGTGGCAATGAAAGCTACGCAGAAGCAGAGAAGTCCGGAGATCACCTTCGCGAGAGTTTTGGGGTTATTCGATTGTCGACTTTTGCATCGGCATCTCTCCTATAGCGGCACAAGACGGGAAATCGCCGCGATGTGGACGCTTTGGGTGCGACAAAACAACCCGACGGGCAAATCAGTAGAAACATGTCCAGCCCTCGCAGAAAAAACATTCCGCTTCCGTCGTCGGGCAAATCAGTGATTTAACTCCGCGCGTCTCACGGCGGATGAGGGGCGGCTCGCGATCGTCACGAACGTTGCGGTG
>NZ_AUEZ01000019.1 GCF_000426245.1 Bradyrhizobium sp. Ai1a-2
ACTCGAGGGGACTACCGCGAAGCAAAAGAACCCACATCCAAAAGGCACGCTCGCCTTCGCTGCGTGGGTCATTGCTCGGCTCGGAGGATGGACCGCCTATTACGGAAAGCCTGGCCCAAAGGTGATGCGCCTAGGCCTCGAAGCCTTCCGCCGCATCAAATACGGCACCACTTTGAGGCTCGAAAATGTGTGAATCGGATAGCCGGTCACCGGGGAGAGCACGAAGTAAGCCGTAACACCATCGCGCAGGGAAAGCCGGAATGCTTCGGTTGAACCTGTGGTCCTACCCCCGTGCTTTTTGTTGCACGGGGCCCACGGGTGCAGCCGGCACCCGGCTTTCCCTGCGCCCTCTGTTCGATGAGAGGGTGAACCGAGACGCAAAGCTCGGACGCAAATGCGTCGCGGGAATGCGGACTCACATCCGCTGTTTGAATCCACGTAGGATGGGTAGAGCGAAGCGAAACCCATCATTCGCGCGCCTTGCTCCATCGCGATGGGTTTCGCTTCGCTCTACCCATCCTACGGTCCGCTGTTTGACATTTGAATCAGAAACCAAGCCCACCTCGTCCCGGGCTTGCGCGCCGCGCCGCTTTGCCCACACCACGAATTGGATTAGCCTCTCCGCGACGTTCAAGAACAAGCAAAAGGAAACATCCATGGGCCTTCTCGAAAATCACATCGCCGTCATCACCGGCGCGGGTTCCGGCATCGGGCGCGCGATCGCAGCCGGCTACGCACGCGAAGGCGCGCGCGTCGTGCTGCTCGATGTCAATGCAAGCGCGGCAGCGGAAGCGGCGAAGGAGATCCGCGACGCCGGCGGCAAGGCCGACAGCTTTGCGCTCGATGTCACCAGGCGCGAGGATTGCGTCGCGCTTGCAAAGGAGATCGCAGGCAAGGTCGGACAGGTGTCGATCCTCGTCAACAATGCCGGCATTGCGCGGCGCAACGGCATGCTCGGTGCGGACGAGGCTGTCATCAAGGACTGGGAAGACGTCATCGCGATCAACCTCACTGGCGTCTTCAACGTGACGCATGCGTTCCTGCCGCAGATCCGCGCGGCGAAGGGACGCATCGTCAACATCGGATCGATCCAGTCCTTCGTGCATGTGCGCACGCCGAGCTCGCCCGCGTACACGGCCTCCAAGCACGGCGTGCTCGGCTTCACCCGCGCGCTCGCCGCCGAGCTCGGCAAGGAAGGCGTGCGCGTGAACGCGATCGGTCCCGGCTTCATCGAGACGCCGCTCAACGCCCAGACGCGCGCGAACAATCCGGAACTCGCCAAGACCTTCATCGCGCACACTCCGCTCGGCCGCGCCGGCAAGGCCGAGGATATCGTGGGACCTGCGATCTTCCTCGCCTCCGACCTGTCGGCCTATGTCACGGGATCGATCGTGATGGTGGATGGCGGCTACCGGGCAGTGTGAGCGCCAGCAAACTGGAACCGCGCACAAATGTCGATGGTAGCGATTTCGTTAATCGTTTGTTAACCAACTGAGGCCACCGTCTCGCGCGGGCCAGGGGTTTGGAGTTCTCGATGTTTCCGATTCGCACGTTGCGAACGGGCGTTGCTCGGGAGGTGTCATGTCCTATGTGTCCACGCAGCCCCTGCCGGAGATTCCGGCGTCCTCACTGGCTCCCAACGAAATCGTGCCGCTCCTGATCGGAGCTACCGTCGGCGAAGTCGAGCGCGAGTTGGTGCTGCAAACCCTGATCCGCTGCAATGGAAACCGCACCCGCGCCGCGCGCGTGCTCGGCTTTTCCGTGCGCACGTTACGCAACAAGATCAGGAGCTATTCGGCTGACGGGATCGAGGTCCCCGCGCCGAACGATTGAGCGGAGCTGTCTCAAGCGTGCGATCGCGTGCGCCATGACGGCGGCGGCTGTTTGTTGATGCGACCTCTCAACCAGGCGCCGAGCGTGATGACGAGCGAGATCGCCGCGACGCTTCCCGCGATCAGCACGATCGCGCGCAGCACGAAGGCGGTCTCCACCAGCAACAGCCGCTGCGGCTCCTCGGCATAGGCTATCGGCACGATGTCGGGCACCAACAGCCGCTCGGCACCGAAGGCGAGCGCGAACACGCCCAGCGACAGCAAGAAGATCTTCCAGCCTGCGTTCATGGCATCGCTCCCATTCCACCATCACATCGCGACGATGCCATGCAGCGCGATCGCATCATTGATGTTGATCAATCCGGCAATCGTTGCCCGCGGAATTGAAGCGGTCGCCAAACGCCGCTAAAAACGCGCGGGACGCAATTTTATTTCGGAGTGCAGCAGTGGCCGATGATGCTTCCAGCCGGCGCGGAGCAGCGGGCGCGCCGGGCCCACGCGGTCAGCCCGGCGAACAGGGACGGCCGGGACCGCAGGGACATCCCGGCCGGCGCGGTCCCGACGGTGCGCGCGGCAAACCCGGCCCGCAAGGCAAGCCGGGAGCGCCTGGCAAGCCTGGTGCACAAGGCAAGCGTGGTGAAGCGGGCCCGCAGGGTGCGCCCGGTCCGAAAGGCGGCGCCGGGCCGCAGGGACCGGCCGGTCCGCGCGGCGAGCCGGGCCCGCCCGGGCAACTGCCGTCGATCGAACAGGTGATGCCGTGGCTCCACATGATCTTCGACGCCTGGGAAGACTATCGCCGCCAGCGCGAGCAGGAGGCAGCCGAGCGTGAAGCCTTGGCTGCGGCCGTGGCCGAGCAGCCCGACGAATTCGACGATGGCGATGATGACGAGGATCGCAAGGACAAGAAAAAGAAGAAGCACAAGGACAAGAAATAGGCCGCGCATCGATCGCCGCCATTTTCGTGGACAGGGCTAGAGCGTTTTCGAGCGAAGTGGACACCGGTTCGCGTGAAGAAAACGCGTCAAAACAAGAATCTAGAGCTTCGGTTCTGATTCAATCAGAACCGAAGCTCTAGTGTCCGTTGCGCGGCAGCAGGTGGATGAGCCGGAACAGCCAGCGCATCACGAAATACCAGGCGATGCCGGCCAGCGTGCCGCACATGGTCAGGATGATGATGCCGACGCTGTCGAATGAGGCGGTCGACCAGATCATCCAGGCGGTCCACGCGACGGCGAAGGCGATCGAGGCAAGCTTGAGCGGGATCGTGGTCTGCATGGCGTTCTCCGATGGCAGGTAGAGCGCCATCCTTGCCCGCCGCAGCTTCACCGCACCGTGAGCCACGTCACGCCCGCCGCGCGGCTCACCCGAACCGCAGCCGCGAGCGTTCCTTCGCCTTCTCCGCCTCCACCTCGCGATCGCGCGCCGGTGCCGTGGTGTGGAGCGAAGCGAGAAGCCGGCGCGCGGCGTCCGAGACCTCGGCAACCGCGCGATCGAAGGCGGCTTCATTGGCCTGCGACGGCTTGTTGAAGCCGGACAGTTTGCGCACGAATTGCAGTGCGGAAGCGTGGACTTCCTCCTCGGTCGCGGGCGGCTCGAAGTTGAACAGCGTCTTGATGTTGCGGCACATGCTTTGCTCCTGTCACCGGCAGCCCGGATCCGTTGCCTACCCAAGGACGATCGGTCCATGGAAATTCCTACATCATCGCCTATTCTGTCATGAAAGCGCCGGTGGCTTCACCCCTCCCGGCGGCAACCACGAAGCGAGTTCCCGATGAGCCATGTGATCTACAAGATCGTCGAACATGACGGCGGATGGGCCTACACGGTGGACGGCGTGTTTTCCGAACCGTTTGCGACCCATGCCGCGGCGCTGGCCGCTGCCCGGCGTGCCGCCGCCGAGCAGCGCGTGCCCGGCCGCACCGAGGCGATCGAGTATGAAACTCCTGATGGCCGATGGCACACCGAGACCGCTGCCGGCAGCGACCGGCCGGAGACTGATGTCGAGGATCGCGGCTGAGAATATTCCGCCCGACATGACGCTGCCCCGCAAAAATTTTCCCGGAGGTTCCAGCATGCCGCCGTCTCGGCTCGGCGCGCCCGACATGCTAGGTCTTTGCCCAAGAGGCCGCATCGAGACGGCCCGTGCAATGGGAGAAGCCTCATGGAGATCTTGCGTGCGGCGCTTGCAGCCGCTGTTGCCGTGACATCGTTTGCCGCACATGCCGCGGACTATCCAGCGCCCAAGGAAGGCGACTGGATCGCGCGAGATTTCAAATTCCACACCGGCGAGACCATGCCGGAACTGCGGCTGCACTACACCACGATCGGCGCACCCGATGGACAGCCGGTGCTGGTGCTGCACGGTTCAGGTGGCTCGGCGCAAAACCTGCTCACGGCTGCCTTTGCAGGCGAATTGTTCGGCCCAGGCCAGCCGCTCGATGCGGCGAAATATTACATCATCATTCCCGATGCCCTCGGCCACGGCAAATCGGCAAGGCCATCGGACGGGATGAAGACGGCGTTTCCGAAATACAATTACGACGACATGGTGGATGCGCAGTATCGCCTTGTCACCGAAGGTCTCGGCCTCAAGCATTTGAGGCTCGTGATCGGCAATTCGATGGGCGGCATGCATGCGTGGATCTGGGGCGTGCGCTACCCGCAGATGATGGACGCGCTGGTGCCGATGGCCTCGCAGCCGACAGCGATGGCGGCGCGCAACTGGATGCTGCGGCGGATGATGCTGGAGACCATCCGGAGCGATCCCGACTATGATAGCGGCCGCTACACGGCCCCGCCGCGCATGATGAAATACGCGATCGCCGCCTACCAGATCGCGACCGGCGGCGGCACGCTCGGCTATCAGGCCCTCGCGCCCACCACGGTCAAGGCGGACAAATTGGTCGACGAGCGGCTGGCGACGCCCGTGACGGCCGATGCCAATGATTTCATCTATCAATGGGAAGCGTCGCATGATTACGACCCTTCAGGCGGCATGGAGAAGATCGAGGCGGTGACGCTCGCAATCAACGCCGCCGATGACGAGCGCAACCCGCCGGAGACCGGCGTCACCGAGGACGCGGTGAAGCGGATCAAGCACGGGCGGATCTTCCTGATCCCCGCCAGTTCCGAGACACGCGGCCATCTCACGACCGGCAACGCGAAGTTCTTTGCGGAGCGGCTGCGCGAATTGCTGCAGACCGCGCCGCAGCGGACCATGTGATCGCAGGCGAGCACGCGATGTCAGCGAAAGGACGTCCGCCGCATTGCGCTTCGAGTGCGGGATGACGGCCGAACGTCACGGTGATACGCTTGTCACAAATACAACATCCGGAGAACGCCCGTGACCGACCTTGCCGGTGCCGACCTCGCCTCGATCTATCCAAAGCCGACCGCGCGCGTGATCGCGAAGGCGCGGCCAGAGATCGATCTGCATGCGAGCAAGTTCATCGGCATGTCGCCGTTCTGCGTTCTGGCGACCTCCGGTTCTGACGGCAGCGTCGATGCCTCGCCGCGCGGCGGCAATCCGGGCTTCGTCAGCGTCGCTTCGCCGAGTCTTTTGCTGATGCCGGACCGCTCCGGCAACAACCGCATCGACAGCTTCCGGAACATCGTCGAGGGCTCGGGCTTCGTGCAGCTTATCTTCTTCGTGCCGGGGATCGACGAGACGCTGCGTGTCGGCGGCAAGGGACGCCTCTCGGCCGATCGGGAACTCTTGGCCTCGATGGTGGAATTCGGCAAGCCGCCGCGCGCCGTGCTGCGCATCGACGTCGCGGAAGCCTATTTCCACTGCGGCAAGGCCTTGATGCGCTCGAAACTGTGGTCGGCGGACACACGCGTCGAGCGCAAGGTATTCCCGAGCATCAGCGAAGTGATCCACGACCAGACGACGCTCGGCGAGCCGGAGAGCCAGGCGGTCGTGGAAGAGCGCTACAAGACGCAGCTCTGACGGGCTCGCGCCGATGTCACTCTCCCTTTCGGGGAGAGTGAAAATCTGCAGCGCTCAGTGCTCGCTCTCGAGGTGGCCGACGTGCTTCTGGGTGTAGAGCTCGAGGCCGATGCGCTTGATCAGGTCGAGCTGGGTTTCGAGGAAATCGATGTGATGTTCCTCGTCCTTCATCAGGTCCTCGAACAGGTCGCGGCTCACATAGTCCTTCACGCCGTGGCAGTAGGTGGCGGCCTCCTGGTAGAGCAAGCGGGCGCCGACCTCGGCAGCAAGGTCGCACTCGATGATCTCCTGGACGTTCTGACCGATCCGCAAGGGATCGAGCACCTGCATGTTGGGAAAGCCGTCGAGGAACAGGATGCGGTCGGTGAAGCGATCGGCGTGGTTCATCTCCTCGATCGATTCCTTGCGCCAGACCTTGGCCATCTCCAGCAGGCCCCAGTTGTTCAGGATGCGATAGTGCAGCCAATACTGGTTGATCGCCGTGAGTTCGCTGCGCAGGCCCTTGTTGAGATATTCGATGACCTTAGGGTCGCCCTGCATAGTCCACTCCAAAAGCTTAAAGGCCCCCAGCGGGCCTCGAATCTAACTTTAGAACGCTTCTAAATCAGATTATGAACAAGAGCAACCCTCCTCTGGGGAGGGCACTTGCCAAGAGATCTTGGGGAAATCCCGGCGGCTCAGCAGGCCGCGAGTGCGAACTCGGTGTTGTCGACGTCGTCGACTGCCTCATGGCTGTGCGGGCAGCCGGCACAGCAGGACTTGGCACACGGACCAAGCGCCTCGTCGATGATGGTCTTGATCGTCCGGGCACAGCGGCCGCATTCAGCACTGCAGCCGAGGCAGCCATAAAGCTGCTTGGCATTCCGCGGCAAGGACCCGCTGACGCTCACGGCATTGCGGACGTCGTGGTCGCTGAGGACGTTGCAGGAACAAACGATCATCGAAAAGGCGGGTCCGGTCGGTGATGCTGACATAAGAGATATTGAACGCGAGCAAGCGACGCAAAAGGAAAAACTGGAATTTGAAGCAATTCCAAACTGATGAGGACGGTAAATTGGAACGGCTCTAAATATGCGCCGCAGCATAGCGCGGCCCGGCGGCCATCACTTCTCCGACGATGGGCTGGGGCGTTGATTGATCGCTACAGGGAAATATGGAACTCTGCCCGGGACCAGCGCTCCAGAAGGGATGACCCGGAGAAAGGTGAAGCCATGAGGAAGACATTGCTCGGATTTGCCGCCATTGCGTTGGCAGGCTCGATTGTGGCGGCGCCTCCTCCTGCGCATGCGCAACGCGGCGTCGCCGCGGGCGTCGCGGCCGGACTGATCGGCGGCGCCATAGTTGGAGGTGCGATCGCTTCGCAAAACGGGTACTACGGTCCCGGCTACTACTACGGCCCAGGCCCCGGCTATTACGCTGATCCCTTGGCGTACGGCCCGCCCTGCACCTGGCAGCGTCAGCGCTTCTGGGACGGCTATGGCTGGCGGGTCCGCAGCGTGCGCGTCTGCTATTAACGCGCATTCACCTTCATTAAATCTCACACAGGATGCCGGAAACCCCGGGTTTTCCCGCACAACAACAGGTGATGGCCCGAAAAAACCGTTTTTTTCAGGCCATTAGCTCGCGGACGTTTACTTTCGATTGACTGTTGTGCGCTCTTTTTGCGACACGGGAATTCGAAACCAGCGTGCGAGTCATCGTTAAACCGGCGTCGGCTTTAGGCGCCATCCAGGAGAGCCCAAGACATGAAGAAGACATTAGCTGCCTTCGTCGCCGTCGCCACGATTGCCGGTTCGCTGGCTGTCGCGCCGGCCGCTAACGCCAGAGACGGCGCGGTCGCAGCCGGCGTTGCCGGCGGCCTGATCGGCGGTGCGCTGCTCGGCGGCGCCATTGCTGCGAGCCGTCCGGCTCCGGTCTATGTCGCACCGGCCCCCGTCTACGTTGAAGAAGCGCCGTGCCGCATGGTTCGCGAACGCTTCTGGGACGGCTACGGCTGGCGTTTCCGTCGCGTTGAGGTTTGCGACTAAGCTTAAAAGCCCACCAAATTCAAAACCCGGCCCTTTGCGGCCGGGTTTTTGTTTGCCGACCGCAAAGCCCCTACCGCGCCGCCGTCATCGCGCGCAGCACTGCCTCGCTCGGCCAGCAATCGACCTTCAGGCCTGCCGATTTCTGATAGGCGCCGAGCGCGGCGCGGGTCTGCATCCCGGCCTTGCCGTCGAGCTTGTCCTTGTAGAGGCCGATCCGCGTGAGATGGCGCTGCATCGCCTCGACGTCGGCGGTACGCAATTGCGTCGTCGCCGACCAGGGCGTCGCGAACGGCTGCGGGCTCGTCATGCGGTCGGCGAGATGGCCGACGAACAGCACGTAGAGATCGGAGAAATTGTATTCCTTGATGACGAAGTAGTTCTTCGTGGTCAGGAACGCGGGGCCGTAGATGCCCTCGGGCTGCAACAGCGAGGCGGGCTGCGCCTGCTCCGTCGCACTGAGCTTCTGCCCGCGCACCGGCACAAAGCCCGCGTGCAGCCATTCGCCGATCGGCTTCGTCACCTCAGGCACGCCCATCGTGCAATCGGCATTGGCCGGCGCCTTCACCTCATAGGCCCAGCGCACGCCCTTCTGCCAACCCTTGTTGACGAGCTGCTGCGCCGCAGAAGCGAGCGCATCCGGCACCGAGTGCCAGATGTCGATGCGGCCGTCGCCGTCGAGATCGACGCCGTGCTTGTAGTATTCGGACGGCAGGAACTGCGTGAACCCGGTGGCGCCGGCCCAGGACGAGCGCATCTCCTGGCGCGTCACTGCGCCCTCGCCGAGGATCTTGAGCGCGAGGATGAACTCGGTGCGGTACTGGTCCTTGCGGCGGCCGACATAGGCCTGGGTCGCGACCACCCGCAGCGTGTCGTAAGGAAGCTTGTAGCGGCCGTAGTCGGTCTCGCGGCCCCAGATCGCGAGCACCACGGGTGCTGGCACGCCGAAGCGATTTTCAATCTCGTTGAGGTCAGCGCGATATTTCTGCATCAGCCGCTGCCCCTCGCCGGCAAGCCGCCCGATCGATGCTTCCTTGACGTAATCCGCGGGCACCTGGACGAACTCAGCCTGCGACGGCGCGCCGGTCGCGGGCCTGCCCGGCAGGAGCAGGTCGGGCAGCTTGTAATCAGGCTCGAGCCCGCGCGTCTCACGGTCAAATGTCGCGCGCGACACGCCAGCCGCCTGCGCCTCCGGCCACAGCGAAGCGATGAATTGGCTGAAGGCGGCATCGGCGGCTTGCGCGGGCGAGGCCGTTGGTAGCACCAAGAAGAGAAGACCGAAGGCGAGCGTGCGGAGGAAGGGCAAGTCGAACGGCTTGTTCACTCAGCGGTCCAATCGGAATGCTGTCCTGCTTTCGAGTCGGACATCAGTCGCGCCCCCCGTTTGTGAACCTAGCACGGCCTCGCAAGCGCCGCATCCTCAATGTCGGGTCGACTGCTTGGCTCCTTCGATCGACGCATTCGACAGCTTGTCGACGAGGGCTATGCCGATCGCGGACAGGATGAAGACGGTGTGGATGATCGTCTGCCACATCACGCCGGTCTCAGTATAGTTGGTCTTGCCGGACGTCAGTCCGCCGGCCTCGATGAATGTCCGCAGCAGGTGGATCGAGGAGATGCCGATGATCGCCATCGCCAGCTTGATCTTGAGCACGCTGGCGTTGACGTGGCTCAGCCATTCCGGTTCGTCGGGATGGCCCTGCAGGTTGAGTCGCGAGACGAAGGTCTCGTAGCCGCCGACGATCACCATCACCAGAAGGTTCGAGATCATGACCACGTCGATCAGGCCGAGCACCGCCAGCATGATCTGCTGCTCGCTGAAATCGAAGGCATGAGCGAAGAGGTGCCACAGTTCCTTGATGAACAGCACCACATAGACGCCCTGGGCGATGATCAGCCCGACATAGAGCGGCAATTGCAGCCAGCGCGATCCGAAGATCAGCATGGGAACCGGGCGCAGCGAAGCGATCTTCGGCGGCACACGTGCGTCGGAGGTGGCAGACATTATGAATTGCTCGTTACAGGATGTGAGATTGCGGAGCGCCATATCTACGCAATCTCGCCGTGGTGAAAAGCGACAACTGGCCGCAGCAATCGTCGATAGAGCGTGATGATTTTTCTTCGAATCATCATCGCGCTCTATCTTCTTGTCTGAGCAAGATCTTTTCGGAAAACCGGTATCCACTTTTCCGAATCATGCTCCGGAACACCATCACCGCGTCAGCTTCTTGTACTTCACGCGATGCGGGATGATCGAATCCTGGCCGAGACGGCGCATCTTGTCCTTCTCGTAATCCTGGAAGTTGCCTTCGAACCATTCGACATGGCTGTCGCCTTCGAAGGAAAGGATGTGCGTCGCGATGCGGTCGAGGAACCAGCGATCGTGGCTGATGATCACGGCGCAGCCGGCGAAATCCTCCAGGGCTTCTTCGAGCGCGCGCAGCGTGTCGACGTCGAGGTCGTTGGTCGGCTCGTCGAGCAGCAGCACGTTGGCACCCGACTTCAGCATCTTGGCGAGATGCACGCGATTGCGTTCGCCGCCCGAGAGTGCGCCAACCTTCTTCTGCTGGTCGGCGCCCTTGAAATTGAAGGCCGAGCAATAACCGCGCGAATTCACCTCGCGCTTGCCGAGCAGGATCAGCTCGTTGTTGCCGGAAATCTCCTCCCACACGGTCTTGCTGCCGTCGAGCGCGTCGCGCGACTGGTCGACATAGCCGAGATGGACGGACTCGCCGACCGTGATCGTACCCTGGTCGGGCTTTTCCTGCCCGGTGATCATGCGAAACAGCGTCGTCTTGCCGGCGCCGTTCGGACCGATCACGCCGACGATGCCGCCCGGCGGCAGCTTGAAGGTGAGATTGTCGATCAGCATGCGGTCGCCGAACGACTTGGTCAGGCCTTCGAAGTCGACGACGTTCTGGCCGAGCCGCTCTGCGACGGGGATGATGATCTGCGCGGTCTGAGTCTGCTTCTCGCTCGCCTTCTTGAGCAGCTCCTCGTAGCGCTGATAACGCGCCTTGGACTTGGCCTGGCGGGCCTTGGGCGAGGATGCGATCCACTCCTGCTCGCGCGCCAGCGTCTTCTGATGCGCCGCGTCCTCGCGGCCTTCCTGCTCGAGCCGCTTCTGCTTCTGCACCAGCCAGGAGGAGTAATTGCCCTCATAGGGAATGCCGCGGCCACGATCGAGCTCGAGAATCCAGCCCGTGACATTGTCGAGGAAGTAGCGGTCGTGGGTGACGATCAGGATCGCGCCGGGATACTGCCTCAAGTGACCTTCGAGCCAGGACACAGATTCGGCATCGAGATGGTTGGTCGGTTCGTCCAGCAGCAGCAGCTCGGGCTGGTCGAGCAAGAGCCGGCACAGCGCGACGCGGCGGCGCTCGCCGCCGGAGAGTTTTGTGACATCGGCGTCGTCAGGCGGGCAGCGCAGCGCGTCCATCGCCTGGTCGACCTTGCTGTCGAGATCCCACAGGCCCTGGGCCTCGATCTCGTCCTGCAGCTTGGTCATTTCGTCGGCGGTCTCATCCGAGTAGTTCACCGCCAGCTCATTGTACCGGTCGAGGATCGCCTTCTGCTTGGCGACGCCCTGCATCACGTTCTCACGGACGGTCAGCGTGGAATCGAGGTGAGGTTCCTGCTCGAGGTATCCGACGCGGGCGCCTTCGGCGACCCAGGCCTCGCCGGTGTATTCCTTGTCGATGCCGGCCATGATCTTGAGCAGCGTCGATTTACCGGCGCCGTTGACGCCGAGCACGCCGATCTTGGCATCCGGGTAGAAGCTGAGGTGGACGTTATCGAGCACCTTGCGGGTCGGGTAGCTCTTGGTCAGACCTTGCATGAAATAGACGAACTGACGGGCCATTGAGTCCCCTGGAATCGACAGGATTTGCGGAAATTTTTGCTGCCGCCGATGTAGCTGCCGGGCCTTCAAAGCGCAACCGCACACCCATGCGTTTTCCATCCGTTCACCCCGATGAATACGGGATCGAAACCATGTGTGCGGAAGATGACGACAATTGAAACCTTCTTTTAATAAATCGGGCGAAATCTCGTTTTCAGCGTCGAAAACGGCATTTTGCGCGACAGCGCATCACCAACAGGAGGGCTTTGTCATGGCAACGAGCACTTCCCTGCCCGCCCCCGCGGCCAACAGCGCCGGCCTTGCCAGGATTGTCGCCGAATTCCGCGCCTTTTGGCGCCAGTTCTTCATCAGGGCATTCAATCCCTACCGGCCGGAACTGCACTATATGCGCGGACCTGGACCGGCCTGGCGCGCCAAGCACAGGGGCCGGTTGAGTTGAGCCCGTCGGATATTTGAAGCCGCCATTCCGCGAACCCCGCTTGCGCGACGCGACGATTGCGCGCAACCATGGCGATCTCCCCTGACGGCATCTTCGCCGTCCTATTCGCCATCTACGGATTCTCCGATGACGCGGCTGCGCTGTGCAATCCTCGACGACTATTTCAACCTGTCACTTTCGATCGCAGACTGGTCCAAGATCAAGGACCGGGTCGACATCACCGTGTTTAGGGAACCGTTTGCGAGCCAGGCGGCAGCCGCGAGCGCACTTGCCGATTTCGAGATCATCTGCGCGATGCGCGAACGCACCGCGTTCCCGCGCACGCTGTTCGCGGCGCTGCCGAAGCTGAAGCTCCTGCTAACGTCAGGCATGCGCAATGCCGCGATCGACGTGGACGCCGCCAAGGAGCACAAGGTGGTGCTATGCGGCACGCAGTATAGCCGCGACCCGACCGCGGCACTGACGCTCGGCCTGATCCTGGAACTCACCCGCGGCGTCGGCCGCGAAAACGCGCGGATGCATGCCGGCGAGCCCTGGCAGATCTTTGCCGGCGTCGAGATCGAGGGCCGCACGCTCGGCGTGGTCGGGTTAGGCAAGCTCGGCAGCCGGGTGGCGAAGCTCGCGCAGGCGTTCGGCATGAACGTCATCGCCTGGAGCCCCAACCTGACGGCCGAGAAGTGCAGGGAGATCGGCGTCGGCTATGCCAGCAAGGAAGAATTGTTTGCGACCGCCGACATCGTCACCATCCATGTGGTGCTGAGCGAACGCTCGCGCGGACTTGTGGGCGCGGCCGATCTCGCTCGGATGAAGCCGACGGCCTATCTCGTCAATACCGCGCGCGGGCCGATCGTCGACGAAAACGCGCTGCTGGAAGTCCTGACCGAGAAGAAGATCGCGGGCGCCGGCATCGACGTGTTCTCGGTGGAGCCGCTGCCGGTCGACCATCCCTTCCGCAGGCTCGACAACCTCGTGCTCACCCCGCATCTCGGCTACGCCACCCAGGAGAGCCTCGGCATCCACTACGGCCAGATGGTCGAGTGCATCGATGCCTGGACCAAGGGCGCCGAACCGCCGCGGCGATTGGCGTAACGTTCAAGCGGCCGCGCTGTGGCCGCCGGAGTGCCCGACGATTTCGGCACAGCCGGCGCGCCAGGATGGATGCGCCGGCTGCCAGCCGAGCTCGCGCCTGGCTTTGACGTTCGAGCCCGCCCGCACCTCGGTCATCATCGCCACCATGTGTTCGCCGGCGAGCAATCGACCGAGCCAGGTCGGCACATGGAATGGCGGCTTGGCGCCGACGATCGCCGCAAGCGCCGGCAGCCATTCGCTGACTTCCGCGGGTTCGTCGTCGACGATGTTGTAGATGTTGCCGGCTCTACCGCGCTCGATCGCGGCAACGGTGGCGGATGCCGCGTCGGCGACATGGATGAACGACCACCAGCCGCCGCCATCGCCGATCATCGGCACGCGACGGCGCCGCAATTGATCGATCATCGCCCGCGACAATATTCCGCTATCGGGGCCGTAGAATGATCCGTATCGGAGCACGATTCCTTCCGGCTGTTCCGAGCCGGTGACGGCCCGCTCCAGATGCTGGATCGCTTCCAGCGTGCGGCGCAATTCCTGTGGCGGATCGGGATCGAGCGGATCGGCCTCGGTTTTGACCGGTGCGCCGCTTCGGCCATAGGTCCAGCCGCAGAAGCTCTGGGCGACGAAACGCCTGACACCGGCTTCGCGCGCGGCGGCCAGCAGGCAATCGGTGCCGACGGTGCGCAGCCTGTTGGTGACGGCGAAGGCGCGATCGAAATGGCGGAGATCGGTGACGTTAGCGAGGTCCGTCATCTGATGGACGATCACCTCGGGCTGCTTCGCAATGACCGCCGCGCGGACGGCTTGTGCATCGAGCCCATCGACGATGACGGGCTCGACGCCCATCTGCCCGATCAACTCGGCTTTCGCTGGTGTTCGCGTGGTACCGATCACCGAATGGCCGGCCCGGATCAGGGCGGGAACGAGTTGTCGGCCAATAGCGCCGGTAGCGCCTGCAACGAGGATGCGCATGGCATTGTCCCACGTTGGTTGCAGCCCCCTTCGCACGTAATCCAACCGAACACGAATTCAAGCGCGGGAATTTGACAGACGTGCAAAGCTTTCCAATCCGGTTGCAGCAAACAAAAAAGGCGCGCTGTTCGCGCGCCTTCCAATGTTGAACGCTCGAAAACGCTCTAGCGGATCGTGACCGGCGCCGGCAACGGCGGCACCGTGGTCGGCTGCGTCCCGGGCACCGGCGCGGCGGCCTGCGCCTGGGTCGGCGCCGGGGCGGCGGCAACCGGACCGCCGGGCGGCGGCGCAGCGGAGGCGGTGGCGGTTCCAGGCAGCGGACCACCAGGCAGCACCACCACGCGGGTGCCGACCTTCACGCGATCGAAGAGGTCGGAGACGTCCTCGTTCAGCATGCCGATGCAGCCCGAGGACACGAACTTGCCGATCGTCGACGGCTGGTTGGTGCCGTGGATGCGGTACACGGTCGAGCCGAGATACATCGCACGCGCGCCGAGCGGGTTGCCGGGACCGCCGGCCATGAAGCGCGGCAGATAAGGCTGACGCTCGATCATCTCGGTCGGCGGATACCAGTCCGGCCACTCCGCCTTGCGGCTGATCTTCTGCACACCGGTCCAGGTGAAGCCGTCGCGGCCGACGCGAACGCCGTAGCGGACCGCGCGGCCGCCGCCGAGGATGTAGTAGAGGTAGGTGTTCGACGTGTCGACCACGATGGTGCCTGCCGGCTCCTTGGTCGCAAACGAGACTTCCTGGCGGCGCAGGTTCGGCGGCAATTGCGCGGGAGCGGCTTCCGGCTGCTCTTCCGGCGGCAGCGCCGCGACCATCATCGGCCGGCCATCGCTGCCGACCTGAGGCTGCTGCACAGCGCCGGTGACGGCGGGCGCACCGCCCGCCGCGCCCACCGACCCCGGCGGACGCAGGGCGCGGTCGTCGCCGCGATCAGGATAATTGTAGTAATTGTTCTGCGGCGGCCCCGGGGGACGATCGGCATAGATCACCGGCGGCGGGCCTGCCGGACGGCCGTAGCGCGGATCATCCGGCGACATGACCGGGCCGGTCGGCACGTTACGATCCGAATAGGCCGGTGGCGGCGCGCCCATCGGGCGACCGTAACGGGGATCGTTGGGCGAGAGCACCGGTCCGGGCGGCGACAGCGCCGCCGTGTCCTGGCCATTCGGCGCCTCGTCGTCCTCTCCTTCAAAGACATCGAAATCCGACGGGCGGCGATCGTCGCGCCCATAGCCGGGAGCCGGCGGCGGATAGGAGCCCTGAGGAGCGGCATAGACCGGACCAGGCCCTGCGGGGTAGGCCTGCTGCGCCTGGGCAACCGAAGCTCCTGCCGCGCCGAACGCTGCAGCAGCACAAATCGTCAGAATGCGGTTGATCATCATCGCTCTTGTATAGTCCCCAAGCCACACCGGACCGTTAACGGCAGTTGCAGGAAGATAGCGGCGCATTCAAGACAATTCCGCGAAATCAGGCCCGAATCGGTCATTTTGTGATCGGGCAGCGACCGCTGCGGCAAAGATGCCTCACCGTCCGGGAAAAGTTGTTCCGGATGACTACGGGCGTCATTCCTTCGAACATTGGTTGCGATATCCTCGAATCGGCCTGATTCGCTACCCGCGAGCCGGCTCTTCCCTGTGGTCACCGCGTTTCCTCTGGCTCAAAAGAACACTTCGGCAAAGACGGAACCGCGCCCATGCTCCCCGGCCTTCGTTTCCTGTTCGCGGCGATTGTGCTGTCGACGTCGGTCCTGATCTTCGGACTTGGCGCCGCCGCGCTGCTCCGGGCCGCCCATGAGGAGGTCGCGAATATCCCGGCGCGACGCAGCCCGCCGGAGCCTGTCTTCGCGCAAGAGAAGCTGCCGACGGAGCCGCCGCCCACGCTCGCCATGCTGCGCGTCGAGCCGCCCGCGGCGGAAACGAAAGAAACAGAAAGGGCCCCGGAGAGCGCTGAACCGTCCCCCGCTCCCGCCGCGCCAACCGCCGATGCGCCCGCGTCAGCCGAGCCCGAGCAGATGGCCGCCGTGAAGCCCGAGGAGCCTGCCTCGACCGAGGCGCCGCCAGCCGAGTCGCTCGTGGCAAATGCGCCGGAACCCCAGGCTCCGCCGCAGACGGCGGCCGAGACCAACTCCCCTGCTCCCGCCGCGGAAATCCCTGCTCCGGCCGAGGAAGCCAAGCCCGCGGCGATCGCAGAGGCTCCGTCGGCGAGCGACGTCACGCCCTCCGCACAAGAGGCGCCGGCCGCAGCGGAGGAGAGTCCGGCGGCGACCAAGATCGCGACGCTGGGCGGCCCCGCGGTCACCGTCGAGGAACAAACGTCAGCAAAGAAGGCTGACGCGAAGCCGGATCAAAGCGCGGCCAGGAAACGCGCACGGGCGGAACGTGCCAGGGAACGCCGGCGGATGGCTCAGCGCCAACAGCCGGCACGGCAGGCGCCGCCGCAGCAGTTGCTCGATCCGTTCGGTCAGCCGATGCTCGTGCGGCCGACGCGTTGACCGTCCGAAATCACGCGGGTCCCGTCGCGATCGGCGGCCCGTCCGGCAATCCCCATTCGGCCCACGAACCGTCATAGAGCGCACTGCCGCGCACGCCGAGGCGATAGAGCGCGAGCGTCAGCACCAGCGCCGAGACACCGGAGCCGCAACTGGTGACGATCGGCTTCGCCGTATCGACGCCGGCCGACGTGAAAGCCTTGCGGAGTTCGTCGAGCGGCTTCATCGCCCCGGTCTTGGCATCGAACAGATCGGCATAGGGAACGTTGCGGCTGCCGGGGATGTGCCCGGAGCGCCGGCCCGGCCATGGCTCGACCACCGCGCCCTCGAACCGCGGGCGCGGCCGCGCATCGATCACCTGCTCCTTCTTCGTTTCGATATTGCCGAGCAATTGCTGCTTGCTGCGGACGAAGCTCGGATCGAGCCTGGCTTGGAATTTTCCAGGCTTCGGCGTCACGGGACCAGATTCCGTCGGACGTCCCTCGGACTTCCACTTCTGCAGGCCACCGTCGAGCACCTTCACGTTCGAAAGTCCGAACGACAGGAACATCCACCACGCCCGCGGCGCCGCGACCCAGCCGCCGGCATCATAAGCGACCACCGTGTCATCGGAGGAGATGCCGAGCGCAGCGACGTCCTGCGCGAACTGCTCGGCATTCGGATACATGTGCGGACGCGGGTCGTTCTTGTCGGCGATCGCATTGACGTCGAAGAATACCGCACCGGGAATGTGGGCGGTGATGAAATCGTCTGCCGGCAACGGCAGCACGCCCGGCATCTTGTAGGAGGCGTCGATCACCTTGACCTTGGGATCGCCGAGATGAGCGGCAAGCCAGTCGGTGGAGACGAGTGGGTCATCGGTTGAAGTCATGCTGACGTTTCCTCCCTAGACTTGAGCCGCCTGCATCCCGCAGGCGGCCCTGTTTCTCAGGTCGAGAGAAATGTAACCGTCACCTGCACACACGCACGTGCTTCACGATCCGCCTGCCATGCGGGCCACGCGTAACCACGTTGCGCACCGTGCACACCTTGCGGTGATAGCGGGCCTGGATGACCTCTGAGTTAGCAGCGCCGACCTGATGCATCGGCATGGCCGTGGCAGGAACCGAGAAAGACGACAAGCCGACCACGACAGCGGCAGCGAACCCAAGAGTAACCTTCTTCATTTGCATTTCCTTGATTCCAAGCCCCGCGAGCGCTTCTAAGTCGCACAGGTGAACGCTCTGTGAATGCGCGTTTGAAGGTCACCGCGAGGTGATGGTCCTCGTGCGAACTTGCGCGCGCACCCAATCATCGGGCCGCGTTTCGTGCAGACCGTTGGCGTGCCTTGGAATGACCAGAAGAGAAACGCCGTCGCGTCTCTAAAGCTTCGGTTCTGATTGAATCAGAACCGAAGCTTTAGACTCTTGTTGTGACGCGTTTTCTTCACGCGAACCGTATCCACTTCGCTCGAAAACGCTCTAATCTTTCTTCTTCGGCTCCCACTTCTCGATCGGACCGCCGGCGTCACGCCAGGCGGCGAAACCGCCGCCCATATGAGCGACCGGCTTCAGCCCCATGTCCTGCGCGGTCTTCGCAGCCAGGGCCGAGCGCATGCCGCCAGCGCAATGGAAGATGAACTTCTTGTCCTCTTGGAAAATCGGCTTGGCATAGGGACTCGCAGGATCGATCCAGAATTCGAGCATGCCGCGGGTGCAGGAGAAAGCGCCCGGAATCTTGCCATCGCGCTCGATCTCGCGGGGATCGCGGATATCGACGATGACAACGTCATCGTTCGGGAGCAACTCGATCGCGTCAGCGGCGCTGACGGTCTCGATCTCGGCATTGGCTTCGTCCATCATCTGCTTGATGCCGCGGTGAATGCTCTGGGGCATGGGGCTCTCCCTCGATTGTTGATTGTCATTCCGGGGCGATGCCTAAGCATCGAACTATGATGTGCAATTGCACATCAGAGACTCCATTCCTCCGCCGGTGCAAGTGGCTAAATGGATTCCGGGCTCGTCCTTTCTGACGTCCCGGAATGACGAAAGCTACCGTACCAGTTCCTTCATCGCATTCTCCAGACCTTCGATCGTGATCGGGTACATGCGCTCGGAGAAGATGCGGCGGATGATGGTGGTCGATTCCGAATAGTCCCAGTGCTTCTGCGCCACCGGGTTGAGCCACACCGCATGCGGATAGGTGCGGATGATGCGATCGAGCCAGACCGAACCGGCCTCCTCGTTGACGTGCTCGACCGAGCCGCCGGGAACCATGATTTCGTAAGGCGACATCGAGGCGTCGCCGACGAACACCACCTTGTAGTCGTGCGGGTATTTGTGCAGCACGTCCCACGTCGGCGTGCGGTCGGTGAAGCGCCGCTTGTTCTGCTTCCACACGCCCTCATAGAGGCAGTTGTGGAAGTAGAAATACTCCATGTGCTTGAATTCGGTCTTGGCGGCCGAGAACAATTCCTCGACCTGCTCGATGTGCGAATCCATCGAGCCGCCGATATCGAAGAACACCAGCACCTTCACCGCGTTGCGGCGCTCTGGACGCATGTGCACGTCGAGATAGCCGTGATTGGCGGTTTCCTTGATCGTGGCGTCGAGATCCAGTTCGTCGGGCGCGCCGGTGCGCGCGAACTTGCGCAGCCGCCGCAGCGCGACCTTGATGTTGCGGATGCCGAGCTCGACATTGCCGTCGAGATCCTTGAACTCGCGCTTGTCCCACACCTTCACGGCGCGGTTGTTGCGGTTCTTCTCCTGGCCGATGCGGATGCCTTCGGGATTGTAGCCCTGGGCGCCGAAGGGCGACGTGCCGGCGGTGCCGATCCACTTGTTGCCGCCCTGGTGCCGGCCCTTCTGTTCCTCGAGCCGCTTGCGCAACGTCTCCATGAGCTTGTCCCAGCCCATGGCTTCAATCTGCTTTTTCTCTTCCTCGGTGAGGTATTTTTCCGCAAGCTTCTTCAGCCACTCCTCGGGGATCTCGGCCTTGCCCATGGCGTCGAGCAGGCTCTCCAGCCCCTTGAACACGGTGCCGAAGACGCGGTCGAACTTGTCGAGGTTGCGCTCGTCCTTCACCAGCGCCGAGCGCGACAAATAATAGAAATTCTCGACGCTCTGCTCGGCGAGGTCGGCGTCGAGCGCCTCCATCAGCGTCAGATATTCGCGCAAGGTCACAGGGATCTGGGCCTCGCGCAGCGAGGTGAAGAATTGCAAGAACATGTTCCATAGATCGCGCGCCGCCGTCGCGCCGTCAAGGGCACCCGGACCTTTGCGTCATCACGGCGCGGGCGTGAGGACCATTCCGCCGGGCGGAAACAATGCGCCTAATTTCAAGGCGGTAGCCATGGTCCCAGTTGCGTGCAGGCGCTGGAATCCACGCTAGACCTGCGGGGTTTTTCCTTTAGTATCAAATTGAAACTCATTCCAACGGGGTAGTATGAAGTTCACCGGCACCAAGGATTATGTCGCCACTGATGACCTCAAAGTCGCTGTCAACGCCTCCATCGTGCTGGAGCGCCCGCTTCTGGTGAAGGGCGAGCCCGGCACCGGCAAGACGGTGTTGGCAGAAGAGGTCGCCAAGGCGCTCGATGCACCGCTTCTGACCTGGCACATCAAATCCACCACCAAGGCACAGCAGGGCCTCTACGAATATGACGCGGTGTCACGGCTGCGCGACAGCCAGCTCGGCGACGCGCGCGTCTCCGACATCAAGAACTACATCAAGCGCGGCAAGCTGTGGGAAGCCTTCACCAACGAGAAGCGCCCGGTGCTCTTGATCGACGAGATCGATAAGGCCGATATCGAATTCCCCAACGATCTCCTGCTCGAGCTCGATCGCATGGAGTTCTTCGTCTACGAGACCGGCGAGAACATCAAGGCCAAGCTGCGCCCGATCGTGATGATCACCTCCAACAACGAGAAGGAGTTGCCGGATGCTTTCCTGCGCCGCTGCTTCTTCCACTACATCAAGTTCCCCGATGCGGACACGATGGAGAAGATCGTCGACGTGCATTTCCCCGGCATCAAGAAGCGCCTGGTGGAAGAGGCCTTGCGCATCTTCTTCGAAGTGCGGGAAGTGCCCGGCCTGAAGAAGAAGCCTTCGACCTCCGAATTGCTCGACTGGCTGAAGTTGCTCCTGAACGAGGACATCACGCCGGAGATGCTGCGGGAGCGCGATCCGCGCAAGCTGATCCCGCCGCTGCATGGCGCACTGCTCAAGAACGAACAGGACGTGCACCTGTTCGAGCGGCTGGCCTTCCTGAGCCGCCGCGAAGTCTGACTTGACGTTTACGAAGCGCCGGAGATTCCGGCGCTTCGCGCATGTATCAATTAAACAATAATAGAGCGGGGAAGATGAACGTCCAGACACAGATACGGGCTGCCGAGTCCGTCACCTCAGAGCATTTCGACGTATTGATCGTGGGCGCTGGCATTTCCGGCGTCGGCGCCGCCTACCACCTGACCACGCAATGCCCAGGGACCAGCTTCGTGGTGCTGGAAACGCAGAAGACGTTTGGCGGCACCTGGAGCACGCATCGCTATCCCGGCATCCGCTCCGACAGCGACCTGCACACTTTCGGCTACCGCTTCAAGCCGTGGACCAGCGCGCCGATCGCAACCGCCGCCGAGATCCTGAAATATATGGGCGAGGTGATCGAGGAGAACGACCTCGCCCGCCACATCCGCTACCGCCACACCATCACGTCGGCGAAATGGTCGAGCGAAACCAACCTTTGGACCATCGACGCCACGCGCACCGACACCGGCGAGCACTTCCGATTCACCACCAACTTCTTCTGGATGTGCCAGGGCTATTACCGTCATGCCGAGGGCTACACGCCCGAATGGAAGGACATGGCCAAGTTCAAGGGCACGATCGTGCATCCGCAGAAATGGCCCGAAGACCTTGACTACAAGGGCAAGCGCGTCGTGGTGATCGGCTCCGGCGCCACCGCCGCGACGCTGATCCCGGCGATGGCCAAGGACGCCGGCCATGTCACAATGCTGCAGCGCTCGCCGACCTATTTCCGCACCGGCCGCAACGCGATCGAGATCGCCGAGCAACTGCGGCAGTTGCAGGTCGACGAGAAATGGATTCACGAGATCACCCGCCGCAAGATCCTGTTCGACCAGAACGCCTTCACCCGCAAGACCTTCGAGAAGCCTGAAGAGGCCAAGAAGGATTTGCTGTCGGCGGTCGAAGCCTATCTCGGCAAGGATTATGACATCGCCACTCACTTCACGCCGCGCTACCGCCCGTGGCGGCAACGCATCGCCTTCATCCCCGACGGTGACCTGTTCCAGGGCATCAGGGCCGGCAAGGCTTCCGTCGTCACCGACGAGATCGAGCGCTTCACCGAGAAGGGCATCCTGCTGAAGTCCGGCAAGGAGCTCGAGGCCGACATCATCGTCACCGCGACCGGCTTCAATCTCTGCGCCACTGGCGACATCGAATTCGAGCTCGACGGCAAGCCGCTCGATTTCGCTGATACCGTGACCTATCGCGGCATGATGTTCACGGGCGTGCCCAATCTCGTCTGGGTGTTCGGCTATTTCCGCGCAAGCTGGACCTTGCGCGTCGACCTCGTCGCCGACTTCGTCTGCCGCCTGCTCACGCACATGAAGGAAACGGGTGCGAAGAAGGTCACGCCGGCGTTGCGGCCGGAAGACCACAACATGCCTGTCCTGCCGTGGATCGACGAAGAGAACTTCAACCCCGGCTACATGCTGCGCGGCATGCATTTGTTGCCGAAGCGCGGCGAAAAGCCGGAATGGCAGCACAACCAGGACTATTGGGCCGAAAAGGACGAGTTTCCGACGATTGATCTGAAGGACAAGGCGTTCGTGTACGGGTAGACCGTCATGGTGAGGAGGCGCGCAAGCGCCGTCTCCGGACGGCGCTTCGCATCGCCGGGAGAACCATGCGGCCCCGCCTGTGACCTCATCCCTCGAGACGCACTTCGCGCTCCTCAGGATGAGGGGAGAGAGCGGCGCGCGCTAGGCGTATTCCGTCAGCGCCACAGCGGCCGCCGCCTGCTTGCCGCGGATCATGTCGGAGGCCTTGTCGGCGATCATCATCGTCGAGGCGTTGAGGTTGGCCGAGATCATGCGCGGCATGATGGAGGCGTCGACCACGCGTAGGCCCTGCAAACCATGGACACGGAGCTGATCGTCGACCACAGCCCATTTGGCATCCGCCGGACCCATCCGGCAGGTGCAGCCGGGATGGAAGGTGGTAGTGCCGCGCTCCGTTGCTGCCGCCAGGAACTCGTCGTCGGTCTGCACGCTCGGGCCAGGAAAATCTTCATAATCGTAGTAAGGCGCCAGCGGCGCCGACTTCAGCAGCCTCCGCGCCAGCTTCATGCCGGCGACGACGACGCGGCGGTCGAGCTCTTCGACCAGATAGTTGGTCTGGATGATCGGCGGCGCGAACGGGTCCGACGAGCGGAGGCGGACAAAGCCGCGGCTCTCCGGCCGCTGCTGCCAGGATGCCACCGTCATGCCGGGCTGGTCCTCGAGCTGGCCCTGCACCCCTTCCTTGTAGCTTGCGGGCGTGAAGGTGAGCTGGAGATCCGAGCTCTCGGTGGTCTCGCCCGAATGCCAGAAGCAATAGACCATGGTCGGCGACAGCGACAGCAGGCCGCGCCGCGTCGTCGCCCATTTCAACGCCTCGACCCACAGGCTGAGGCCGCGCCTGAGCTCGTTGATGGTCTTGATGTTCTTGACGCGCGCCACCGAGCGCGGCGCGTAGTGGTCCTGCAATCCCTCGCCGACGCCGGGCAATGCGTGACGCACCTCGATGCCGTGCGACTGCAACAGTTCGGGCGAGCCGACGCCGGACAATTGCAGGACCTGCGGCGAGTTGTAGGCGCCGCCGGAGAGGATCACTTCCTTGTTGGCGCGCACCTCGATGGGCTCGCCGCCCCGCCCTCCCCGAAGATAGCGCACGCCGACCGCGCGCTTGCCCTCGAAGATGATGTTGGTGACATGCGCATGCGTGCGCACATTGACGTTCGGCCGCTTGCGCGCCGGATGCAGGAACGCTTTCGCCGCGCTCATGCGCAGGCCGTTCTGGATCGTGCGCTGGCAGTAGGACACACCCTCCTGGATCGCGCCGTTATAGTCGGGGTTGCGCGGAATGCCGAGGCTGACGGCGCCCGCCATGAAGGCCTCGCAGAGCGGGTCCTGCCAGTCCATGGTGGTGACGGTGAGGCTGCCATCGCGGCCGCGATAGGTCTCGTCGCAATCGCCGACGCGGCGTTCCATCCGCTTGAAATAGGGCAGCACGTCCGGATAGCCCCAGCCGCGGTTGCCGAGCTGCGCCCAGGTGTCGAAGTCCTGGCGCTGGCCGCGGTTGTAGATATGGCCGTTGATCGACGACGAACCGCCGAGCGTCTTGCCGCGCGGCGCATAGATGCTGCGGCCGCCGGTCCAGGGGCCCGGCTCCTGCTGGTAGGCCCAGTTGACGCTCTTCATGTGGAACGTCTTGATGAAGCCGGCCGGCAAATGGATGTAGGGGTGCCAATCGCTGGGACCCGCTTCGAGCACGCACACCGTGGTGCCGGCATCCTCGCTCAAGCGGTTGGTGAGAACGCTACCGGCGGAGCCCGCGCCGATGATCACATAATCGAACGTTTCCATCGTCTCGTTTCTGGCGCGGCAGAACAGCTACCGCGGCTTTTCGTTGAGTTGATAATTGAGATGCGCCTTCACCGTCGGCCATTCACTGGCGATAATGCTGTAGACGACGGTGTCGCGCAACGTGCCGTTTGGTGCAATCTGATGGCTGCGCAGGACGCCGTCCAGCTTGGCGCCGAGCCGCTCGATGCCGCGGCGGCTCTGGTGGTTGAAGAAATGCGTGCGGAACTCTACTGCAATGCAATCGAGTGCCTCAAAGGCGTGGGTCAGTAACAGCAATTTGCACTGCGTATTGACCGCGCTGCGCTGCACACGCTTGGCGTACCAGGTCGAACCGATCTCGACGCGCCGGTTCGGTGTATCGACATTCATGTAGGTCGTCATGCCCGAGATGGTGCCGGAGGCATCGAACACCGTGAACGGCAGCATCGATCCGGCCGCCTGCAGGCCAAGCCTGCGCTCGATCTCCTTCCGCATGTCTTCGGGACGCGGGATGAAAGTGTACCAGAGCTTCCAGAGCTCGCCGTCCTTCACGGCCTCGACAAGACCATCGACGTGATCCGGCGACAACGGCTCGAGCCGCGCATGTACGCCGCGAAGGGTGATCGGTTCAAGCCAGGGCATGCAACATCCTCTCCGTCATTGCGAGCGAAGCGAAGCAATCCATTCTTTCCCGCGCAGCGCCATGGATTGCTTCGTCGCTTCGCTCCTCGCAATGACGTACTACATCACTTGTTCAAAAAATTCAGCGGTAGCCCAGGCCGCGGCCAATCCATCGCGATCAGTTCGCCCTTGCCCGACAGCGTGATGTAGGCGGTCTTCAGCTCAGGCCCGCCGAAGGCGATGTTGGTGGTGACGCGGTCGCCGGTCGGCACCTGCTCCACCAGCGTGCCGTCAGGCGCGATCACCGAGATGCAGCCGGTGACCAGCGTCGCCACGCAGACATTGCCGCTCGCTTCCACGGCGAGCGAGTCGAACATCTGGTAGCCGCCGAGCCCGGCTATCGGCTTGCCGCGCTCGCCGCGATAGATCACATCGCGCGGCTTGACCGTGCCGGGCGCGGAGAGATCGTAGGCCCAGAGCCGCGCCGTCGGCGTCTCGGCGATGTAAACCGTGTTCTCGTCCGGCGACAGGCCGATACCGTTGGCCGGCAGCAGGCCGTGCACGCCTTCGACGATCTCCTTCATGCCGGGCTTGATGTAATAGAACGCGCCGACATCCATCTCGCGGGCACGGCGCTTGCCGAGATCGGAGAACCAGAGCCCGCCGTGCCTGTCGAAGACGAGGTCGTTCGGTCCTCTCAAGGCATGCTCGCCGCATTTGTCGACGACGGTCTCGACCTTGCCCGACTGCAGGTCCACGCGCTGGATCGAGCCGCCGATATAGTCTTCCGGCTGCGGCCCCGGCATGATCATGTTGCGCGTCGGGATCCAGCTGAAGCCGCCATTGTTGCAGATGTACATCTTGCCGTCGGGACCGAGCGCCGCGCCGTTGGGGCCGCCTGGAATCTGCGCCACCACTTCCTTGCGCCCGTCTGGATAGACCCGCGTCAATCGCCGGCCACGGATTTCGACCAGCACCACCGATCCGTCCGGCATCACCACCGGCCCTTCCGGAAATTCGAGATCGGTGGCGAGAACGCGGATATTGGCCATGAAATCCTCCCGGCTGCTTATGGCTGCAAGGGGATTTTTTCAACCGCCCCACGCAACGTGTTGTTGGCGCGGAGTTATGGCAAAGACGCCGTTGCTTGCCAAGCAAGCGCGAAGCAGGGCAGCTTTGCGAGCTGTCGCAGGATGGGTAAAGCGAAGCGAAACCCATCATCTCGCCCCCATCACAGCTGGTGCATTGATGGGTTTCGCTTCGCTCTACCCATCCTACGAGTCCATCACTCCTTCACGGGCACCCAGATCTCGAGGCCGCCATTGCCGGTGGTCGGATCGAACTTCTCGTCATAGCGCTCGAAGTTCGGCGCATCCGCCGCCTTCATACCGGATTGCGGCAGCCAGTGATTCCAGATCGTATTCACGGTCCGCCGGATCGTCGAGATATGCTCGCGATGGGTAAAGACCGCATATTTCTGCTCGGGGATTCGCACCCGGCTGAACTCGCGCGGCAGGTCGGAGAAGTCGGCGACCTCGACGCCGGCGATGTAATCGAAATTGCCGGCGTCATCTCCGTTGCAGCAGACGCCATAGGCGACGTTGCCGATGCGGCCGGGAATATTGCCGACCGTCTGCTGAAAGCGTTGCCACTGGTTCGGAATGCCGGCGCCCTCGCAATTCCCGTGATTGTAGCGTTCGCCGACACCGGCAACGAGGAACGCCTTGCCGGTCGCAATGCGCGGCGGGCTGAGATGATCGAGCGCGGTTGAATCCATCATGATCGGCTCCTGTAGTTTCAGCTTGCTGAGGCACGTCGTGGCGCGAACCGTTTGGGGCGTGACGCCGAAATGGTCGCGGAACGCGCGGGTGAACGCTTCGTGGGAGCCGTAGTCCGCATCCAGCGCCAGGCTGAGAATATCCGGCGCGCCGCTCGCAAGCGCGCGAGCCGCCTCGCTGAGACGGCGGGCGCGCACGTAACGCATCACCGAAAACCCCGTCCCTGCAGCAAACGCGCGCACCAAATGGAAGCGCGAGACACCGGCGATGCCGGCGATCTCGTCGAGCGTCAGCGGCTGACCAAGATGGCTCTCGATGTACCAGAGCGCCTTCTGCGCTGGATTCATGGCTGTCGGGCCTTCCCTCGAAACGCATCCATCATGCGCGATCGCGCCCTGCCTCGTTTGACAGTCCTTGCTGTCTCTCGCCGACCAGAGCCTCGTTCCGTCCCACGGAAATTGCAACCCACCCCTTCGCTGGCAAGGCATAGCCAATCGTGCATACTCGCTGACGCATCGATCCGACGGCTCACATCAAGCTGCACATAATCAAGACTGCAAGAGCCGCGGCGAACTGTCAGGGAGGACAATGATGCACCACCGACTCTTGAACCATGCCCAATCCGCGCTGCTCGCGGGACTTCTCGCTGTCGCGCTCGTGGGAACAGCCAGCGCCCAGAAAAAATACGACCCCGGTGCAACCGACACCGAAATCAAGATCGGCAACATCATGCCCTACTCCGGCCCGGCTTCCGCCTATGCTACCATCGGCAAGACCGAAGCGGCCTATTTCAACAAGCTCAATTCGGAAGGCGGCATCAACGGCCGCAAGGTCAACTTCATCACCTATGACGACGCCTATAGCCCGCCGAAGACGGTCGAGCAGGCACGCAAGCTCGTCGAGAACGACGAGGTGCTGCTGATCTTCAACCCGCTGGGCACGCCGGGCAACACCGCGATCCAGAAATACATGAACTCGAAGAAGGTGCCGCAGCTCTTCGTCTCCACCGGCGCCGCCAAGTGGAACGACCCGAAGAATTTTCCGTGGACCATGGGTTGGCAGCCCAGCTACCAGGTCGAAGCCCGGATCTACGGCAAGTACATCCTGCAGAACTATCCCGGCAAGACGATCGGCGTGCTCTACCAGAACGACGATTTCGGAAAGGACTATGTGATCGGCCTGCGCGAAGGCCTCGGCGACCAGGCCAACAAATTGATCATTGTGGAGGCTTCCTACGAAACCAGTTCGCCCACGGTGGACTCGCAGGTGGTGCAGATCAAGGGCGCCAATCCCGACATCTTCGTCAACATCGCCACGCCAAAATTCGCGGCGCAGGCGATCAAGAAGATCGCCGAACTGGACTGGCACCCGGTACAGTTCCTCACCAATGTTTCCGGCTCGATCGGCGGTGTCATGAAGCCTGCCGGCTATGAAGCGAGCCAGGGCGTGCTGTCCACCGCCTATCTAAAGGATCCCAAGGACGCCGAATGGAAGAACGATCCCGCGATGAACGAGTGGCGGGCATTCATGGCCAAATGGTATCCCGAAGGCGATCTCGACGATGCCGCGACCGTGTTCGGCTACGGCGTCGCCAAGGGGGTCGAACAGGTGCTGCGCCAATGCGGCGACAACCTCACCCGCGAGAACGTCATGAAGCAAGCGGCCAATCTCGATTTCCAGATCGGCATCTACCTGCCGGGCACCCGCATCAAGACCAGCCCGACCGACTTTTCGCCGATCGAGCAGCTCCAGATGATGCGTTTCAAGGGCGAGAGCTGGGAACGATTCGGCCCCGTCATGAGCGGCGAGAAGAGCTCTTAAAAAGTAGCCATTCTTAAAAGTAGCCATTGCTTCAAATCGGCGTATCCCGCTCGTGCGGGATACGTCATTCCGCCCGGGAGAAATGCCATGAAAATCACTGATGTCCGTGCACACCACATCCGCGTCCCCTATGACGCCGGCCCCGCGAGCTTCCGGCAGGGCGCTTCGGCAATCGCAGCGCTCGACATGGTGCTGGTCGAAGTCTCGACCGACGCCGGCCTCACCGGCTGGGGCGACGCCTTCGCCTATGTCTGTCCACGCACGACCTGCACCGCGGTCGAGGAGATGATTGCGCCACAGGCGCGCGGCCTCGACGTGCCTGATGCCGCCGGCATTCCCGCCGTGATGGAACAGATCCAGCGCAACCTGCACCTGTTCGGCCGCTACGGCATCACCATGTTCGCGATCTCGGGGCTCGACATCGCGCTGTGGGACCTTGCCGGGAAGATCAAGGGCGTGCCGCTGCATCGGCTGATCGGCGAGGCCACACGTCCAAAGATCCCGGCGTATGCAAGCCTGTTGCGGATCGGCACGCCGGAACATATCGCGAGCGAATGCGAAGCCGCGATCCGCCAGGGCTACGGCGCGATCAAGCTGCATGAGACCACGACGCCTGCGGTGTTCGCGGCACGCAACGCGATCGGCAGCGACATCCCGCTGATGGTCGACATGAACTGTCCGCTGGACGGCCCGAGCGCGATCGCTTTCGCACAGGCTTGTCAGGCGGCAACCCCGATGTTCCTCGAGGAACCGGTCTGGCCGTCGGAGGATTTTGCCACGCTTGCCGACGTGCGCGCCAAGGGCGGCCTCGACATCGCGGCCGGAGAGAATGCCTGCACCGTGCACCAGTTCCGCCAGATGATGACGGCGGGCGCCGTCAGCCATGCACAGCCTTCGGTGATCAAGGTCGGCGGCATCACTGAGTTCCTGAGAGTTGCGGCGCTCGCCGACGAACTCGGCGTCAAGATCGTTCCGCACTCGCCCTATTTCGGGCCGGGCTTCCTGGCGACGCTGCACCTGATGTCGATCAGGGACGACGGCTTCATCGAAGTCTTCTATATGAAACGGCCGGCTTGCCTCTGGCGCGGCCGCGCCGATGTCGATGCAAGTGGCGGCGTCGAGGTGCCGCAAGGGCCAGGACTCGGCTATGAGCCCGACAGAGACGTGATGGAGCAGTACCGCGTGTCCTGAGGAGGCTCGACACCCCAGGGGTCATTGCAGGGCGTCATTGCGAGGAGCGATAGCGACGAAGCAATCCATGTCTCCGCAAGCGGCGGCATGGATTGGTTCGCTGCGCTCACAATGACGGACTCAGATCACTTGCCGCCCTCTTTCGCCGCCGGCGCACTGTCCTTTGCCAGCGGCATGTCGGCCTTCTTCTTCAAATCCTCGTCCGTCTTCTTCTGCGCAGCCAAGAGATCATCCACACGCTTCTGCAAGGCAACGGATGCGCTCTTGAGTCCTTCAATCTGGCGATTGGCAGCATCGAGCTTCTGCTGATGATCGGTCACAAGCTTCGTGATCGTCTTCTGTAGGAAGTCGACGTTGCTCTGCAGGCAGCTCGTACGCCGCTCCCAGGTCTTCTCGACCGTACAGATCTCGATGCCCGGAACATCCTGAGCATTAACTTTGTTAAATGCCAGTGCGCTGGGCACAAGCATCATGAGCGCGGCGATCATCATCTTAACGTTCATTAAATCCTCCACGCGCTCACGGCAATGTGCGCAAAGCGCGGCGACATCGTCAGAGATACCACACTGTAACCGCATTCCGGCGTTGTCTTTCACTTATTGCGGGGTGCGGGGGGCTTTTGGGAACCCAAACGTTTCCACGCATCGGAAGTGGAGAATAATCAGATGGCAACGCGCGAAAAGCGACTGGCGCAATTCGATGGCAACGGCGAGCCTCCGGCGAACGAGATCGTCGAAGTGCTTTGCGAAGATCAGAGCGGCACATATCAGCTGCCGTTCGCCTGTCGCTTTACCGACGGTCATTGGCTCAATGACGAATCCGGCGGCACGGTCGAAGCGACCGTGATCGCCTGGCGCTTTCCACGCGTCAAGCAAACGGGTGCAGCCTAGGAGAGAACAGAAGAGTTGCGATCGGCTTCTGCTTCGCGAGACACGCGAAGCTCACGCTGAAACAAGACATGCGAGAGGGATGAAGCATCATCCCTCTCGCATCTGGTTGTATCAAAATGCGACGGCAAATTCGTCGCCTTAAGGTTCGGAACGTCGGTGGAACGAAGCGCGTCCGAATCAGTGATGGAGTGCCGTACGCTGTTGTTCACGGCTAGATGTCGGCGCCAATCCGAGCCAGCGCACCACATGCAGGAGAACAACCAGCGGCCGCAGCCATCGGCCAACGACAAAAGTTAATTCCTCCGGGGACGACATGATCGGTCACCTCCAATCAGTTACTTCCAAGGCGTCACCGGCGGCACATTGTCGGTAGCCGGCGGCATGTCGACGGTCTTGAAGTCCGCCGGACTCACGATTTCCAGATATTCCATGTCCGGTGAGTAGTCGAAGAGGTAGTGCACGATGCCCGGCCGCTGGTGCACGACGTCGCCGGCCTGCACCAGCGTCGGCTTGTCCTCGTACATGAAGCGCGCCCAGCCCTTCATCATGATCACGATCTGAAAATCGCAATCATGGCGATGCCAACCGGTGCCGTCCTCGGGCGGGCAATCGGGATTGGCCTTGACCAGATGGCAGATCACCTGGCCGCCGGTGGCATCGGCTATGCCGAGATCGCGGTAGAGGAAGAAGTCGCGCAGGCCCCCGCCCTTGAATTCGGTATCGCCTGGTTTGACGTGAGAGAACTTGCTGACAACGGCATGCTGGTTCATTTGAAGCCTCCAACGTTCTCGATCGCGAGAGCGCGGCTACGCAAGGCGTCCAAATTTTCGGCAGCGTCGCATCGTCGCGTTCACAGCTTGATTGCTGCCATGCGAAATCCGCGCCAGCCGCGTTGCGGTGCGGCGATTTTTGCAGATCGCTGTCGCCAGACAGGCGAAGCGTCTGGAACCGTGCCTGAATTTGAGTCGGGCGGTTTTTCGCGGTGCAACCAGCGCTTGGCCGCCGCTATTCGTGCGCGGCTTCCATGGCACGGGCTTTAGGCAGGACCTGCACCGTGCTTGAGCCCGCTGACCGCGCAGCCGGCAGGCAGCGCTGCCTAATATTCGACCTCCAGCTCCTCGACGTCGGCGGGCTCAGCCTTGGCCGCCTCGCCCCACTCCCGCATTTCCGGCATCGACATGATGGTCGCGGCATAGGCCGCAAGCGTCGGCTCGAGCTTGACGTCATAGGTGATGAAGCGGGTGACGACCGGGGCATACATCGCATCCGCCATGGTCCGGCGCTCACCGAACAGGAATGGCCCGCCGGACTCCGCAAGACAGTCGCGCCAGATGGTGCAGACCCGGTCGATATCGGCCTGGGCGCGCGACCAGATCTTGAAGCCAGGGAAATGGCCTTTCAGATTGACCGGCAGCGAGGCCCGCAACGTCGTGAAGCCGGAGTGGATTTCTCCGCAGATCGAGCGGCAATGCGCTCGCTTTATGCGGTCTTCCGGTAACAGGCCGGCATTCGGCTTGATCTCGTTGAGGTACTCGGCGATCGCCAGCGTGTCCCAGACGGTAGCGCCCTCGTGGCGCAGGCAGGGCACCAGGATCGACGACGACAGCAGCAGCAGCTCCGCGCGCGCCGAGGCGTCGTCGGGCGGCGTGACAACTTCCTCGAATTCCAGCCCCGCGAATTTCGCCAGCAGCCAGCCGCGCAGCGACCATGACGAGTAGTTCTTGCTGCTGATGGTCAGAGTCGTTGCCATAGGGCCTTCCCCTCACGCCTCAACGTCAACCGCAGGGCCTCAAAGCCGCCAGCCGACCCGTGCGGACAGCGCCCCCCACTTATTGCCTGGGCGCCGACTATCCCAAACAGCAAGCCACGTGCCAATTTCGAGGGCTCTTCGACTCCGCCTTGGCTCCGATATTGCATAGCAACAGGGGGCAAGGGCGGTCGCGTATGATGTCAATGATGTACCAAGCCTACCAGAATCACATGGACCTGACGGCACCATGGCGCACGGGGGCAGCAGCGGCACTTAGATATCTTAATCTCGTACCCCAGGGGATCTCGGGCCGGCGATTCGGCCGGCTTGCGGCCGCACTCGAACTGATCTCGCGCTCGACCCTGACTTACACCCGCCCCGACTATGGCATCGGCAGCGTGAAGGTGGGCAATCGGGCATTGGAGGTGCGGGAGGAAGTCACCTACGCCACGCCGTTCGGATCGCTCCTGCACTTCAAGAAAGTCGACGGACCCGAGCACCCGCGCCTGTTGCTGGTGGCGCCGATGTCGGGTCATTTCGCAACGCTGCTGCGCGGCACGGTCGCAACCCTGCTGCAGGATCACGACGTCTACATCACCGACTGGCACAATCCGCGCGACATTCCGCTCAACCAGGGCCGTTTCGGGCTCGAGGACTACACCGACCATCTCATCACTTTCCTCGACAAGCTTGGCCCGCGCGCGCACATGGTCGCGATCTGCCAGCCTTCGGTGTCGGCGCTGGCGGCGGCGGCGATCATGTCGGAAGACAATCATCCCGCACGGCCCGCATCGCTGACCTTGATGGCCGGGCCGATCGATACGCGCATCCAACCGACCAAGGTCAACGAGTTTGCCAAGAGCAAGCCGATAAAGTGGTTCGAGCACAACCTCATCAACTATGTGCCGATCCAGTGCCGGGGTGCGTTCCGGAAGGTCTATCCGGGCTTCGTGCAGCTCACCGCCTTCGTGTCCATGAACCTCGAGCGCCACATCAAGCAGCACATGGACCTCGCCAATCATCTTGCCAAGGGTGAGAAGGAGAAGGCGAACGTCATCAAGACCTTCTACGATGAATATTTCGCGGTGATGGATCTGCCGGCGGAATTCTACATCGAGACCGTGCGCGACGTGTTCCAGGAGCATCTACTACCCCAGGGCAAGCTGATGCACCGGGGGCGGCCGGTGAATCCCGCCGCGATCAGGCGCATGGGCCTGATGACGGTCGAAGGCGAACGCGACGACATCTGCTCGATCGGCCAGACGCTGGCCGCGCAAGACCTCTGCACCAGCGTGCGCGGCTATCGCAAGGTGCACCACATGCAGGCCGGCGTCGGCCATTACGGCGTGTTCAGCGGCAAGCGCTGGAACAACGAGATCTATCCGCTATTGCGCGACTTCGTGCACGTGAATTCGTGACAGGCGACGAGCGCCTCGTCCCTCTCCAATAGCATGGCTGAACCCACTTCAGCGTGAGCGGTTACTGCTAGCCGCGTATTGCTTGCCGAAGTAACGTGCCCGCAGCAATCAGAGAATCGTTGGGGAGAAACATCCATGCGGCACCGCGCCACCTTCCGCGCATTCGCCCTCGCCTTCGTCTCCGTACTCTTCCTCACCACTTCTGCCTCCGCCGCCGAAATCCACGTGATGATCTCGGGTGGGCTGACTGCCGCCTACAAGGCCCTGGTGCCCGAATTCGAGCGCAAGACCGGCCACAAGGTATCGACCGCCTATGGACCGTCGATGGGAACCACCGTCAACGCGATTCCGGTGCGGCTCGAGCGCGGCGAGCCCGCAGATGTTCTCATCATGGTCGGCTACGCCCTCAACGACCTCGCTGCGCAAGGCAAGGTGATAGCCGACAGCCGCGTCGATCTCGTCAAATCGCCGATCGGGATCGCCGTGAAATCAGGCGCGCCAAAGCCGGACATCACTTCATCAGATGCCGTGAAGCGCGCGCTGCTCGCGGCAAAGTCGATCGCCTATTCCGACAGCGCCAGCGGCGTCTATGTCTCGACCGATATGTTCCAGAGGCTCGGCATTGCCGAGGCGATGAAGGACAGAGCGAGGAAGATTCCAGCCACGCCGGTCGGCGAGATCGTGGCCAAGGGTGAAGCCGAGATCGGCTTCCAACAGATCAGCGAACTGAAGCCAGTCGCCGGTATCGACATCGTCGGCCCGCTGCCGGATGAGCTGCAGAAGATCACGGTGTTTTCCGCGGGGATCGCCAGGGCCTCGAAGGAGCCCGACGCCGGACGGGCGCTGATCCAGTTCCTCGCATCGCCCGACGCTCGCGCTGAGCTGATCAGGAGCGGACTGGACCCGATTCCCACCAGCAGCACCACGCACTAGGCGTGGACTCAATAACGCGCAGCCATAGCCCGATCGATGCAAGCGACTGCTTCTCAGCCTGGCGGTCATGCGAGAATGGCCGAATTTGTATAGCCGCGACCTCGATCATCACGAGACCGCGATCTGCCGGAAGTGCATAGGCAGGCATGCCACTTTCCTTTTGGAAGGCGGATGCGCTCGCTGCGTTCGCGGTCGTAGAGGGTGGAGCATTGAATTCCCTAAACCAAGGGAGAACGACCATGAAACTTGCGACGATAGCACTGGCTTCGGCGTTCGCGCTCTCAAGTACGTTCGCACTTGCATACACGAAGCATCATAAGTCAGGCGCCAGGACGCATCACAGTTACGCCCGGACGCAGCCCGCTATGAACTACGGCGGGAGCAACTTCGGCTGGAACAACTCCGGTTGGAACAGCCCTGGTTGGAATAACCCCGGTTGGAACAACTACGGTGGGAGCAGCTACGGTTGGAGTCGCGGTGGAGGCGGCCCGAACGATGTTCGCTGTTGCCCATTGCGCCATTTCGCTATCGTGCAGCAATTACGTCCCCCTCGGAGGAAAGCGGACCTGACCGAAGTTTTGAGTACGCTCGCTAGTGAAAACGATGTGCGCAGTAGGCCAGCAAGAGAACCAGGGTGAGCGCCAGCACGAGCGTCGTGCATTTCCAGAACAACAGCGGATTGCGCTCGATCAGTGGAGTCGATGACGTCGTCAGATATTTTGCGTTGGGATTGCGGAGGTCGAACAAGAACTCCGACAGGCTGTCATATCGCTTATATGGATTGGGATGCACAGCCCTCTCCATCGTTCGATCGACCCAGATCGGGATCTCGGGACAGATGTGCGTGGCCGAGCCGTAGACGAGCTTGTTGAAGTCCGATCGCGTCCTCGCGCGGGCGACCCGGGCGCGATAGGGCAGTCTTCCCGTCAGCATGTGGTAGGTGACGACGCCGAGCGAGAACAAGTCCGAGCGCGGCGTGCCGGGCTCGCCCAGGAAATATTCCGGGGCGGTGTATTGCTGGGTGCCGAGGATGTCGTTGTGGTCATCCGATGGCGCCGCCTCGACCACGCCGGCGATCTTGGTCGAGCCGAAATCGATGATCTTCACCGTGCCGGTCTTGTCGATCATGATGTTGTCGGGCCTGATGTCCTGGTGCAGCATTTCCTTGCGATGGAAGGCCCGGATGCCCTTGGCGATCTGCTCGACGATGCCACGCACCGTTTCAAGCTGCGGCTTCGGATTGTCGATCATCCACTGCCGGAGCGTCTGCCCGTCAATGAATTCGGTCGCGACGTAGAGATAGTTGCGTTTGCGCGACGGCGTCCAAAGCTTCAGCACATGGGGACTGTCGATGCGCTTGGCGACCCATTCCTCCATCATGAACCGCTTCAGATAGGCGGGATCGTCGCGCAGATCGATCGACGGTATCTTGATTGTCACCATGGTGCCGGTGTCGTCATCGACCGCGAGGTAGATGTGGCTGCGGCTGCTGCCATGCAGTTCGCGCACGATGGTGTAACCGTCGAACGCCATTCTGGCTTCCAGGAGCGGCGGCAACGGCAACTCGCTCGGTTGCCCGAACGCCTCGCTGGCGCTGCTCTCCGGCAGCTCGTCGATACGCACGATCTGGACGGTGAGATTGTCCTGACTACCGCGCTCATAGGCCTGCTCGACGATCGCCTTGGCCGCCTTGTCGAGGTCGTCGGCGCCGTCGGCGATCATCTTCGCCAACTGGCGCGGTGCGACATGCTCATAGATGCCGTCGGTCGCCAACAGGAACGTGTCGCCCTGCTCGATCCTGAACGACTGATAGTCGATCTCGACCTGCGGATTTACTCCCAAGGCGCGGCCGAGATAGCTCTGCACCGAGGACAGGACCACACGGTGATCGGTGGTCAGTTGCTCGAGGCTGTTGCCGGCGAGGCGATAGATCCGGCAGTCGCCGACGTGGAAGATGTGCGCGGTGGTCGACTTGATCACCATGGCACTCAGGGTGCAGACACAGCCCTTGTCCTTTTCGTAAGGGTTTTGGCTGCGCCGTGTCTGCGCATGCAGCCACGAATTGGTGGCCTCCAGCACACGTTGCGCCGAGGTCTTCACCGACCAGGATTCCGATGTGCAGTAATAGTCGGTCAAGAACGCTTTGACGGCCGACTCGCTCGCGATGCGGCTGACGCTGCTCGAACTGATGCCGTCGGCGAGCACGATGGCGATGCCCTTCAGGCCGAGCAGCGGCTCGCTCGGAATCAGGACGCCATGAAAATCCTGATTGGTTTCCTTGCGGCCCTGATCGGAACACTGCCCGACCGATATTTTGAGTTCGCGCGGCATCGCGTGTCGGAGGCTGACACGTCTCTCAGACGGGAGAGGCCTGTCAGCCCACAAGATCAAGCCGCGAGGCGCTCGCGCCTCGGCGCTGTCTTGACATGGGTGGCGTAGAGCGTCAGCCCGGTGAACGCGAGACCGCCGACAAGGTTGCCGAGCACCGTCGGAATCTCGTTCCAGATCAGGTAGTCCATGATCGTGAACTTGCCGCCGAGCAGCAATCCCGAAGGGAACAGGAACATGTTCACGACCGAATGCTCGAAGGTCATGAAGAAGAACAGCATGATCGGCATCCACATCGCGATCACTTTTCCACTGACGGTGGTCGAGATCATCGCGCCGACGACGCCGGCCGAGACCATCCAGTTGCAGAGCATGCCGCGGACGAACAGCGTCAGCATCCCTGCTGTGCCGTGCGCCGCATAGCCGACCGTGCGGCTCTCGCCGATGGTGCCGATGATCTGGCCGACCTTGTCGGGCGGCGAAGAGAAGCCGAATGTCGAGACGATCGCCATCATCACAGCCACGGTGAAGGCGCCGGCAAAATTCCCGACGAACACCAGGCCCCAGTTGCGCAGCACGCCGCCGAGCGTCACGCCCGGCCGCCTGTCGATCCAGGCGAGCGGCGACAGCACGAACACGCCGGTCAGAAGATCGAAGCCGAACAGATAGAGCATGCAGAAACCGACCGGAAACAGCGCGGCGCCGACGATAGGCACACCGGTCGATACGTTGACGCTCACCGCAAAGGCCGCGGCGAGCGCCAGGATCGCACCTGCCATATAGGCACGGATCACCGTGTCGCGCGTCGACATGAAGATCTTCGACTCACCCGCGTCCACCATCTTGGTGACAAATTCCGAAGGCACGAGATAGGCCATTCCTGTTCCCCTTATTCGCAAAACCAAGGGCACCGCGGCTTTGGACCGCGACGCTGATATGAAGGATGAGTGGCCGTCCTGGATGCGCGCCGGATCTACCGCGCGGGGATGTGGGGTGGCGTCTTTAGCGACTGCTCGCCGCGTCCTAATGAGGTCGCTTTGATCCCTGTGCCTTGAGCCAACGCTGGCTTAGGCGATCCGGAGGACGGCAGTCGTCATTGACTGGCGCATCTAAAAGCAATCGATGTGCCAACAGCCGTCTTCGCCGGTCGATCCGAGAACAGCCTGGAATTGCAGAGACTTTGGCAGTTGTCGCTGCGCCGGCTCGGGGAACGTCATGCCGTCGATTTGGGCAAATTGCCTATACGGCGCGCACGCTGCTTATTTGGCCTGAGTCCGGATCGGCGTGTCCTTCAGCCCGTTGTTGTCATAGGCTTTGCGCAGGGTGCCATTGGCAACCGCTTCCGTCATGAACTTGGTTGCGAAGGTCGCCGACAATGGATGGTTCAGCGGGACCGCAACCGCGGTTACCGTCTGCTTGAAGGTCTCGTCCAGCACCCGCGTTCCCGGAATCTTTTTCGCCATCGCGTTGAGCTGGTCGCGCGAGAGCGCGAATGCGTCGACCTCGCCGTTTTTCAGGAGATTGAAGATTTCGTCATAGGTCTGATATCCCGTCACCTTCGCACTCTTCAGGTGTGCGATCGCACCGCGCATCGTGGTGGTGCTGTTGACGGCAGCGACCTTGACGCCCGGCTGGTCGAGGCCTGCGAAATTCGTGACCGTCGAGCCCGGCTTGACGATGTAGGTGGCGTCCGCGACCTCATAGATCGGGCCGAACGTCATCTTGGATTCGCGCTCGGGATCCTTGGGCAGGAAGGTGACGTCCCAGGTGCCCTTGGATGCCGCATCGGTGATCTGTCCGGAGTTCTGGTGCACGACATATTCGACGGGTATGCCGAGTTGCGCGGCCATCGCCTTGCCGAGATCGACCGGCACGCCGGCATAGCCGGTCTCGGTCCTGGTGGACCAGAACGCGCCGCCTGCCGGGCTGATCGCAATCGCGACGCGGAGCTTGCCGGTCGGTGCGATCTCGTCCTTCAGGGCATCGGCGCCGGCCGGCGCGGCCATCATGGCGATCGCGACAACAAGGCCTGTGATAAGGGGCAGTTGGCTGGACATCGGCTTCCTCCACGCAGGGTCTGTTGCCCGGCTGTTGCAGCAACAAACCGCATGATGGGAGAACACGCAACTGCCGGTTTTCGCAAGCCAGCCAACGCTGCAAATTTATCTGACGCGAATCGTGATCTTCTCCGACACGACCGGCGGCTTGAAGGGATAGTGCTTGGCGTCGCCCAGTACGAGCTGCAAAGTATGTTTGCCCGGCGGCAACTCGATGCGCGCTTCGGTCTGGCCTGCGCCGAAATGCAGATGGGACTTATCCGATGGGATTGGCTCGTCCGGGTTGAGCGGCTCGTTCACGTCGATCAGCAGATGGTGATGGCCGGCGTTCGCATAGTCATCGCCGGCATGGGTCACGCCCATGTTGCGCAGGCCGAAGCGGGCCCAGAATGCGCCCTTGATGGTCGCGCCGTTCTGCGGCCAGACGAAATACAGGACTGCGTCCTTGGGCGCAGGCTTGTCTTGCGCCTGCGCAATGTTCGCAAGCGACGACAGGACCGCCGAAATCAGAAGTGCGCGCGCAATTCTCATTGCCCCCTCCCCGATTCAAATACTTCAAGCACTTTAAGGTGACAGTGCGACCCGGAAGCCGTGGGTCGGATACCGAACGTTGGTGTCGTAGTTGTCTCGATTGGCCGGTCGCACATAACGCGTATCATTCTTCCAGGAGCCGGAGCGGAGTACATGGGAGGTGCAGTCTGCCCCAAGCCAGGGTGAAGCGTCGGCCGGGGCGCCCTGGTAGTTCTTGTGCCAGCAATCCTCTACCCACTGGTCGACCCCGCCGCCCATGTCGTGGAGGCCGAACGGATTCGGCTTGAAGTTGCCGACCTTGGTCGGCTGCTCGGCGGCGGTGCTGTCGCCGCAATCCTTGCAACCAGCCATGCCCGGCTGCATCTGGTCGCCCCACCAATATTTGGTCTGCGTCCCGCCGCGGGCAGCAAACTCCCACTCGGCCTCGCTCGGAAGCCGGTAGGCTTTCTTGGTCACGTCCGCGAGCCAGGCGGCGTATTGCTTGGCATCGGTCCAGCTCACATTGGTGATCGGCGCCTCGTCCTTTCCGGTCGCAGTGAAGCCGCACGCTTTGGCGGCGGCGCAGGCGTTCCATTCGCGGACCGTGACCGGATATTTGCCGATGGAGAACGGCTTGATCGTCACCCTTCGGATCGGCCGCTCCGACGCATCATCGTTGCTGCCCATCGAGAAGCTGCCGCCCTGAAGGGCGACCATCTCGGGCTCCCGCATCGATAGAGCGGGCGGCGGGGTGACCGCAGTGACGGCCGGGCTCGCAGAGGGCTGCGGTTTCGGCGGCTGCGGTTGCGCCGTGGGGCTGGCAGCCGGGGCTGCCGCCTGTTTCGTTGCGGGTGCCGGTTCGGCCGCCTTCGGCGATGCCACGGGCGACGGCGATGAGGCTGGCGCCGGCGTGCGGTCTGCCACCTTCTCGCCCCGCGGCATCAGCAAGGACCAGAGGATGCCGCCGGCGATGATCGCGAGCGTGATGCTGAGCAGGAAGATCAGGATGTTCTCGCGCCGCCGGCGTGTGCGGTGGAACGCCGAGGCATCCGGCAGCACGCGATAGACCCGCACCGGATCGGTGATGTTCTTGACCTTGCGGTCGCCAAGCGATTCGTAGCCGCACACCAGCTTGTGCTTGATCTGCTCGTAGATGCCGCCGGAGATGAAGACCTGCCCGGGCTCCGCGATCCCTTCCAGGCGCGAGGCAACGTTGACGCCGTCGCCATAGATGTCGTCGGGCTCGATGATGACATCGCCGAGATTGACGCCGATCCGGTACTCGATCCAGTAGTCCTTCGGCACCGCCGCGTTGCGGCCGACCAGGTTCTGCTGGATCACGATGCTGCACCGGACGGCTTCGACCGGACTGTCGAACATGGCAATGAAGCCGTCGCCGGTCGTCTTCACCAGCTTGCCGTGATGCTCCAAAATGGTGGGCTCGATCAGGTCGCGCTCGATCCGCTTGACGCGGCTGTGCGTGCCCTCCTCGTCGAGCTGCATAAGGCGGCTGTAGCCGGCGATGTCGCCTGCAACAATCGCGGCGAGCCGCCGCGGCGTCGAATCGCCCGGCGGCCGCTCGTGCCTACCCGACTTGAAGTCTCTAATCTCACCCATGGATCGGTTGGGCTCCACAAACCGCAAATGCAGCGTTCGAGGCAGAATATAAGCGCCTCAGCCCCCGAAACCTAATGATCTACCCATTAAGAGCCTATCACACTCTCCACCCGGAACAAGTTTGCCAGAAATTGTGCGGCGCATGAAGTGATGCAGTTCACATAACGATCAACCTTACGTGTCCGCGACAAAATATCCCCAGCCTTAGCTCGCCTGCGGCGCCGGCGTCCTGATCTCGCGGGGCAGGATAATAGCCGCTGCAATCGCCAATAGACAAAGCCCGGCGAACGCACGGAGCATGGTGACAAACCCGCCCTGCTCGTAGAGCCAGGCGACCAGCCCGACCGAAGCGCCGGCCGCCGTGAAGCCGACGAAATAGCGCACCGCATAGGCGCGCGAGCGCCATTCCTCGCTGGTGTATTTGCCGACCATGGCGTCGTTGACCGTGACCTGGCCGAACGCGCCCATCACGATGCCGATCGACACCAGGATCAGCGGCAGGTCCGACAGCGTCGCTGCCAGATAGAGGAAGGGCGCCAGCATGAAGGACAGCGGCAGCGCCACCGTCTTGAGCGCATGGCGGTCGAGCAGCTTGCCGATCGTGTACTGCGTCATCGCGCCGAACACATAGACGCCGGCTGCGATCACGCCGAGCAGCGCCGGGCTTTTCGTCAGGTCGGCGAGCCGTTCGGCGAACAGTTTCGGCAGTGCCACCGTGACCGCATTGAATGTGGTCGAGATCGCGATCACCACGATCAAGAGCGACAGGATCACCCGCCACATGTCCTTCTTCGCGACGCGCGCCTGGGCTGCGGCCTGCTTGGTGCCCTTGCGATCCTCATGCACCACGGTGAGCGCGAAGGCGATGCCGAGCAGCACGGTGACGACGCCGGGAATGATGAAGGCAAAGCGCCAGCCGAGATACTGGCCGATCACGCCGGTGACCAACGCCGAGGAGGCGACGCCGAGATTGCCCCAGACGCCGTTCAGCCCCATCTCGCGGCCGAGCTTGTCGGCATAGGACACGATCATGGCGGTGCCGACCGGATGGTAGATCGACGCGAACACGCCGATCGCGAGCAGCGCCGCGCCAAGCTGCAGCGGCGTCTGCACGAAGCCGACCGAGATCATCGACAGGCCGATGCCGATGAAGAAGATGACCATCATATGACGGCGGCTCCAGCGGTCGCCGAGCCAGCCGGTGAGAAGCGAGCCGGCGCCGAAGGCGATGAAGCCCGGAGTGGCGTAAGGCAGCAATTCCGAATAGGCCATGCCAAGCGCCGGTCCCATCACGATGACGGCGGCGGCGAAGATCAGCATTGCATAGTGGTCAATGAAATGGGCGGCGTTGACGTAGGCTATCACCCGGCCGGGGCTGTTCATGCGTTGATCCCGTTTCGATCTCTTTAGAAGTCCTCTTGGGGAATCCTCTTGCTTCCCGAACCAGGTTATAGGCAGTTGTCCTGACGGGATGTCGCCAATGACTGTCGCCGAAACGCCAATTGCCGCGATCTTGCGGGGCCAGCGCGCCACCGGCGATGGCGTGCATCTGGTCGCGCGCCACTATCGGCGCGGCGTCCGGCTCGACACCCACATGCACCGCGAATCCCAGCTGGTCTACGCCGCCGAGGGCACGATGCAGGTAACGACGCCCAAGGGCCGCTGGCTGGTGCCGCCGGATCGCGCGGTGTGGGTGCCGGCCTTGCTGGAGCATTCGATCGACGTGCTCGCCGACATCCAGATGCGGACGCTGTATTTCGAATTGCCATGGCTGAAGCGCAACGCGCGCGGCAACAGCATCGGCTCCGAATTCGTGGTGCGGATATCGCCGCTCTTGCACCAGACCATCCTGGCGCTGTTCGACAGGCAGGATCACCACGAGCGGACCAGGCTTCTGCTGCAACTGGTCATGCTGGAACTGGACCAGGCCGAGGATTCCGCGACCTTCATTCCGTTGCCGCAGGAACCACGCTGTCGGCGTGCCGCCGACATCGTCCTCGCCAATCCCACCGCGCAATATGAAATCGAGACGCTGGCGCGCGAGGTTGGCACGTCGGCGCGAACCTTGTCGCGTCTGTTCTCGTCGGAAACGCAGTTGAGTTTCAAGAGTTGGTGCCAGCGCGCCCGCATCGCAGCTGCAATCGAACGATTGTCGACAGAATCTAACGTGTCGATCAAGCAGATCGCCTCCGACCTCGGTTATGCCAGCGTTCCGGCATTCTCTCACGCGTTCCGCCAGGTAACCGGCAAGACGCCGACGAAATTTGCGGGCAAGGAATGAAGGCAAGACATCGTCGGCAGGTCATGACAAAATGGTGTTCTTGATTATAGTCGGCAGGAACCTAAATCCTATGTAAGGTTCGGTGTAACCGGATTCGATCCTTCCCATGGCCAACGCCTTTTTCTCCGATCTGCTTGCAACGATTTCCGAGCGCGGCCGCACGCTGCTCCGGCGAGGCAATTCGTTGGAAACGAAGCAGGACGCCTCCGAGCTTCTTGAATTGTGCGAGGCGCTGTTATCGGGCCGCGGTGAAGCCTCCGGCACCGCCATGGCGCGCGAGGTGCTCGACCGCTACCACCACCTCGATGCTGCAGGACGGCTGGCGTTCTTCCAGACGCTGTCGCGGGATTTCGGCCCTGACCGTGCCAAGCTGATCCAGGCGATCGAGGCCTGGCGCAAGGGTTCCGACGACGGCGAAGCCAGCGAGTTGCATTTCGCCTCCGAGCCGCGCCGGCAGGAACTGATCCGCCGGCTCAATCGCGCGCCGGGCGGCACCAGCGAGTTGGTGGCGATGCGCGCCGATCTGCTCAACCTGATGAAAGGCAACAAGGATCTGGAGTCGCTCGACCGCGACGTCACCCATCTGCTCTCTTCTTGGTTCAACAGGGGATTCCTCGTGCTGCGCAGGATAGACTGGTCGACGCCGGCCAATATTCTGGAGAAGATCATTCGCTACGAGGCGGTGCATGAGATCCGTGACTGGAACGACCTGCGCCGCCGCATCGATCCCATCGACCGCCGCTGCTACGCGTTCTTCCATCCGGCGCTGAATGACGAGCCGCTGATCTTCGTCGAGGTCGCGCTGACCGAGACGATCCCCGGCGCGATCGCGCCTCTGCTCGCCGAGCAGCGCGAACTGGTCTCGATCGAGCGCGCCCGCACTGCCGTGTTCTATTCGATCTCGAACACCCAGCGTGGGCTCGGCGGCATCTCCTTCGGCAGTTTCCTGATCAAGCAGGTGGTCGAGGAACTGCGCCGCGAATTGCCGAAGCTCGACACCTTCGTGACGCTGTCGCCGGTGCCGGGTTTCATGCAATGGCTGAGGCAAGCGTCCGACGCACCGCTCTCCGACGATGACCGGCTGCTGCTCGAAAGTCTCGCCAAGCCCGACTGGTTCGAGAATACCGAACTGGCCGCGCAGCTCCGCACCGTGCTCGAGCCGCTCGCCGCCTATTTTTTCCTGAAAGCGCGGACACCGAAGGGACGGCTGATCGATTCGGTGGCGCGCTTCCACCTCGGCAACGGCGCACGGCTGGAGCGCATCAACTGGCTCGGCGACCTCTCGCCCAAGGGTCTGCGCGAATCCGCCGGCATCATGGTCAACTATCTCTATCGCCTCGACGACATCGAGAAGAATCACGAAGCCTACGCCAACAACGGCGACGTGATCGCCTCCAGCGCCGTGAAGAAGCTGCTCAAGGGCGAAGGCCGCCGCCTGCTCGAGATGCGGCTGTCGTGAGGGGCGCCACTTGAGCTCCATAGGATGGGTAGAGCGCAGCAAAACCCATCGGCTTCGGAGCAAGCGGCGCGCATGATGGGTTTCGCTGCGCTCTACCCATCCTACGATTCTCTCACGCCTCGCACCGCCGTCGCCATAACCACAGGATGGTGTCGTGGGCGAGCAAGCGGTCGCAGCGGAGCGCATCGCAAACGCCGTGGTTATGGGTCCCGGGTCCCGGCTACGCCAAGAGGCTTCGCCGCGGCGCGCAAGCCCAGGACGACGCGGGGTGATATCCGATTCAAATTTCAAACAGCATGAGGATGTGAGTTCGCATTCTCGCGGCGCGTTGCGTCCGAGCTTTGCGTTCGTTTCACCCTCCTCCATAACAGAGGGCGCAGGGAAAGCCGGGTGCTGGTTGCACCCGTGGGTCCCGTGCAACAAAAAGCACGGGGGTAGGACCACAGGTTCAACCGGAGCATTCCGGCTTTCCCTGCGCGATGGTTTTACGGCTTACTTCGTGCTCTCCCCGGTGACCGGGCTTTCTTGCCACCGTCGCCCTTGGGGATGTTTCCATCCCCCAGGACTTAGCGCCAGCGTCGGGGCGCCAGGACCACACGACTTCGCCGTCCGTGATGCGCGTGCTCGTCAGTCACACACTTCACGTCCACCGCATCTCACCGCAACGTTCGTGACGATCGCGAGCCGCCCCTCATCCGCCGTGAGACGCGCGGAGTTAAATCACTGATTTGCCCGACGACGGAAGCGGAATGTTTTTTGTGCGAGGGGTGGACAGACTTTTGGTGATTTGCCCGTCGGGTTGATTTGTCGCACCCAAATCAACCACATCGTCATTGCGAGCGGAGCGAAGCAATCCATAGCGCCACGCGTGGAGAGGTGGATTGCTTCGCTCCGCTCGCAATGACGGAAAGACCTCGTGAGGTGGGTTAGCGAAGCGTAACCCACCGTCGTCTTCGCGAGTGAAACAGAAGTGGTGGGTTACGCTTCGCTAACCCACCCTACTTCCTAAGCGGCCAGCGCTTTCATCTCCTTGTAGAGATCGCTCTTGCCTTCGAAGCCGATGCCCGGAAGGTCGGGCATGGTGATGTGGCCATTTTCGACGCGCACGCCGTCGGGGAAGCCGCCATAGGGCTGGAACAAGTCGGGATAGCTCTCATTGCCGCCGAGGCCGAGGCCGGCGGCGATGTTCAGCGACATCTGGTGGCCGCCATGCGGGATGCAGCGGCTTGGCGACCAGCCGTGGGTCTTCAGCACTTGCAGCGTGCGCTGATATTCGCAGAGGCCATAGGACAGCGCGCAGTCGAACTGCAGCCAGTCACGATCCGGCCGCATGCCGCCGTAGCGGATGAGATTGCGCGCATCCTGATGGCTGAACAGGTTCTCACCGGTCGCCATCGGCGCCGGATAGAATTCCGCGAGCGCCGCCTGCAGCGCGAAGTCGAGAGGATCGCCGGCTTCCTCGTACCAGAATAGCGGATAGTCGCGCAGCATCTTGGCGTAGGCGATCGCGGTCTCCAGATCGAAGCGGCCGTTGGCGTCGACCGCGAGCTGCGCGTCCTTGCCGATCTCCTTCAGCACGGCCTCGATCCGTTCGCTGTCTTCAGAAATCGGCGCGCCGCCGATCTTCATCTTCACGACATTGTAGCCGCGGTCGAGATAGCCGCGCATCTCCGCGCGCAGCGCGGACAGATCCTTGCCGGGATAGTAATAGCCGCCGGCGGCATAGACGAAGACATGCGGATTGGCCCTGACGCCATGCCGCTCCGCGAGCAGGCGAAACAGCGGCCTGTTCGCGATCTTCGCAACCGCGTCCCACACCGCCATGTCGATGGTGCCGACCGCAACCGACCGTTCGCCGTGGCCGCCGGGCTTCTCGTTCGACATCATGGTCGACCAGACCTTGTCCGGATCGAGATTGTCGCCGCTCGCGTCAACCAACGTTTTCGGATCGGCCTCGAGCAGCCGTGGCGCGAAGCGCTCGCGGATCAGACCGCCCTGCCCGTAGCGGCCGTTGGAGTTGAAGCCGTAGCCGACCACGCGCTTGCCGTCGCGCACGACGTCGGTGACGACGGCAACCAGGCTCGTCGTCATCTTGGTGAAATCGATATAGGCGTTGCGGATCGGCGAGGAGATCGGTTTGGTCACCTCGCGGATGTCGATGATGCGGACGAACATGTTTCTTTGGCCTTGGAGAGTGGGGGTTTTCTACACCGTCATTGCGAGCGAAGCGCGGCAATCCATTTCACCGCTTGTGGAGACATGGATTGCTTCGTCGCTTCGCTCCTCGCAATGACGGCTGAGAGCTGTTGGCGCTACTTCTTATCGCGGAAATACGGCTCAACCGGGCCGTGGACCTTGATGGTCAGCGGATTGCCGTAGCGGTCCTTGGCATTGCCGGCGGTGACGCGCACCCAGCCTTCGCTGACGCAATACTCCTCGACATTGGTCTTTTCGACGCCCTTGAAGCGGATGCCGACATCGCGCGCCAGGACATCCGCGTTGTAGTACGGGCTGTTCGGATCGACCGACAGGCGGTCCGGCAGTTCATCATGGGTGGGTTCGTTGTTCTCGCTCATAGCAAGGCCTCGATTGCTGTCTTCAGTCCTTCGGGCCGCGCGGTGGGTGCATGGCGCGCCACCGCCCTGCCCGATCGGTCAACCAGAAATTTGGTGAAATTCCATTTGATCGACGGCCCGAGCAGGCCCGATTTCTCGTTCTTCAGGTAGTCGTACAGCGGATGCGCGTTCGTACCATTCACCTCGATCTTGGCGAACATCGGGAACGTCACCGCGTAATTGGTTTCGCAGAACTCTGCGATCTGCTTTTCATCGCCCGGTTCCTGTGCACCGAACTGGTTGCAGGGAAAGCCGAGCACCGAAAAGCCGCGTGGCGAGAGCCCCAGATAGAGTTCCTGGAGACCCTTGTATTGCGGCGTGAAGCCGCAGGCGCTGGCGGTGTTGACGATGAGCAGCACCCGCCCCTCGAACTGCTTCAGGGGAACATCCTCGCCGGCCAGCGAGCGAGCGGTGAAATCGTAGACGCTTGTCATTCGCTTTACCTCGCCCCGCCCCTCTCCCCGTAAGGACGGGGAGAGGGAGAAGCAGCGCCGTCGCTTCGACCTAAGACCATCATGTTCGATTCTTCGATCAGCCTGCGGGATCGACGACCGCAGACGGCGTGCCGCCGGCTTCGATCGCCTCGCCCGCGGCAAGGCAGAGATCCTCGCGGTAGCGGCCCGAGACCAGTTGCACGCCGACCGGAATGCGGCCCACCAATCCTGTGCTCACAACCAAACCGGGGAGGCCCATGAAGGGAATGGCGATCTGCGGCAGTTGCGCGTGCCAGACCCGGGTAAACGAGGCATCGTCCTTGCAATCGAGCTGATCCGGGAACGGCAATTCGCCGGAGACCGGCATCAGCAGCACCGCGTATTGTTCGAAGAACGTCAGCCATTCGCGCGTCAATGTCGCCCGCCGGGTCAGCGCCTTGGAAAGGTCGAACGGGTGCACCTTGTCGCGGTTGCCGCGCAGGCAGGCGAGCGCGCCGGGATCGCCCTCGCGCTCGGCGGCGGCGAGCTGTGCCTCATAGCCGTCGCCGAGCCAGAGCTTGGTCTGGAGGTCGGCGGCCTCGCGCAGCGACGGCGTTGTCATGATCTCCTCGACGGTCCAGCCGGCGCGCTCGAGCCGCTTGCCGGCATCCGCGACCGCCGCCTTCACCTCCGCGACCGGATTGAGCCCGTCGGGATCGAGGCACATCGCGACGCGCTTCGGCACCGCAGGTCCTTCCAATGGTACCGGCATCCACCAGGGATCTCTGATATCGCGGGCCGACATCGCCGCGAGCGCGATGCGCAGGTCGTTGACGGTGCGCGCCAGCGGACCGGAGACCGCGCTGATCTGAGGGCCGATCGGCCGTTCCGGCAGCGCCGCGTTGAAGGCGGGGATGCGGCCCATGCTTGGCCGCAGGCCATGCACGCCGCAGGCATAGGCCGGATAGCGGATCGAGCCCGCAATATCGGTGCCATGCGCGATGTGCCCGATGCCGGCCGCGACCGCGGACCCGGCGCCGCCGGAGGAGCCGCCCGGCGTGATGCCAGGATCACGCGGGTTCTTGGTGTCGCCATGGATCAGGTTGGTGGTGAACCAGCGATAGGAGAAGGCCGGGCAATTGGTGCGGCCGAGCAGGACGGCGCCGGCTTTGCGCAAATTCTCGACCACGGGATTGTTGGCGTTCGCGACCACGTCGTGCTGCAGTTTCAACCCATTTGTGGTGGCAAACCCTTCCTGGTCGACATTGACCTTGATCGTGACGGGGACGCCGCCGAGCGCGCCGACCTCCTCGCCGCGGGCGATTGCGGCATCGATGGCGTCCGCCTGCGCCAGCACGTCCGAAGGCCTATGGTCGACCACGGCATTCAGCTTGGGATTGACCGCATCCAGCCGCGCCAGGGCAGCAGTCGCCGCCTCCCTCGCCGATACCTTTTTCGATTTGATCAGGCCGGCCAGATCCGCGGCCGACAGGCGCCAAAGTTCTTCCATTGCCAACTCCGTTGCGACCTCCGCTCCCTCTCCCGCTTGCGGGAGAGGGCTGGGGTGAGGGTGTCTCCACGACGGGACTATCTGTGGGGAGAGAGCCCCCACCCGGCGCTACGCGCCGACCTCCCCCGCAAGCGGGAAAGGTGAAGAGCCGCGCCGATCAACCCTACTGCATCATGCTATAGCGTCGCACGCAGATCATGACCAGCGCCAGAGCGCCTCAATCCTAGCGGTAGCGGGCGATGTAATAGGCAAGGTCGGCGATTTGCTCTTTGGTCACCGGCTGCATCACGTCGGCCATGGTGCCGTCATAGCCGTGGCGGCTGTTGTCCTTGTACTCGCTGAGCGTCTTGTTGAGATAGTCCTCGCGCTGGTTGGCGATGCGCGGGACGTTGTCGTTGCCGGAGAAATCCGGCCTGTGGCAGTTGTTGCAGAGATATTGATGCGCGAGCGCCTGGCCGCGCGCCATGCGGGCGGAATCGCCGGCATCCGCCGGCGGCGCCGGCTTCGGCAGCGTGGCGATGAAATCGGAAAAGGTGCGGAGGTCGTCGTCCGACAGATCCTTTGCCATCTCGTTCATGGTGTCGAACGCGCGCAGCTTCTCGCGGAACATGAAGAGCTGGATCAACGCGTAAGGCGCCTGCTGGGCGCCAAGCGAAGGCGTGTTCTCGGTCTCCGACATGCCGCGCTCGCCATGGCAGGCAAGACAGGGCGCGGCGCGCTCCTGGATGGTCGCGGCACCGGCGGCGAAGGTGATGGATGCGAGCGCCAAGGCGATCACTATTGCTTTGTGCATGCTCTTCCTCGCGCTGTCGTCATTGCGAGGAGCGAAGCGACGAAGCAATCCATGCCTCCGCAAGTGGAGGAATGGATTGCTTCGCTTCGCTCGCAATGACGGAGAGAGTACGACCTACTGCCCCGCAACCTTCTGCTTGCCGTAGCTGATGCGGTAGACGGCGCCGTTCCAGTCGTCGGAGACGAGCAGCGAACCGTCCTTCAGTTGCATCACGTCGACGGGACGGCCGACATATTTGTTGTCCTCGAGGAAGCCGGTGAGGAACGGCTCGACCGACTTCACCTTGCCGTCCTTGTCGAGCTTGACCACGGCGACGTCACCGCCCTGCTTCTTCGACTTGTTCCAGGAGCCGTGGCGCGCGACGAAGATCGCGTTCTTGTAGGTCTTCGGGAACATGTTGCCGGTGTAGAAGCGCATGCCGAGCGCGGCGGTGTGCGGGCCCATCAGGCCGACCGGCGGGGTGTAGTCGCTACAGGATTTGCCCCAGCCGAGCTCCTGGTCGATGATGTTGCCCTGGTAGCAGAACGGCGCGCCGAAATCCTCGCCGGCCTTGGTCACGCGGTTGAGCTCATCCTCCGGCACCGTCTCCGACAGCCAGTCGCGGCCGTTGTCGGTGAAGTAGAGGTTCTTGGTCTCCGGATTCCAGTCGAAGCCGACCGTGTTGCGCACGCCGACCGCATAGACTTCAGCGCCCGAGCCATCGAGATTGATGCGCCGGATCTGGCCATGCGCATCGTCATGCAGCACGTTGTTGCCGGGCTGGCCGACCGGGACATAGAGCTTGTTGTCCGGGCCGATGGCGATGAACTTCCAGCCATGGGCCTCGTCCTTCGGGAGATTGTCGTAGATCACCGTCGGCTTCGGCGCATTGTCGATAACGTCGTCGATCTTCTCGATCTTGGAGACCTTCGAGAGTTCCGCGATGTAGAGCGTGCCGTCCTTGAAGGCGACGCCGTTCGGGCGGTAGAGGCCTGAGGCGATCACCTTCACCTGCCGTTTGCCGTCCTTGTTGACGATGCCGTAGACCTTGTCGACCAGGCGGCTGCCGACGAACACCGTGCCCTTGTCGCTCTGCGCCAGCGAGCGCGCATTCGCCATGCCGGCGGCGTAAACCTCGACGTTGAAGCCGGCCGGCACCTTGAGCTTGGCGAGGGGCAATTTGTCGGGCGCGGCCGCAAGCGGCGGCGGCGCGACCGGGGCAAGCTTGGCAGCCGCCTCGTTGTCAGGCCGCCCGATCAGGGGCGAGCCTGGCGGCAGCGGCTGCGCCGCGGCGGGTGCTGCGTCTGCCGCGGGCGGATTGGCGGGCTGCTGGGCATGGGCGGCGAGCGTGAATGCGCCAACGAGGGCGCCGGCCAAAACAAGGCCGCGCGGCATGGTCAAGTTGTTCATTGTGGTGGTTCTCCCCAGATGCGAAAGCCTGTTGGTCCTCGCATGCGCAGCGCCCTGCGCATGCCGGCGTGGCTTCGTGATTGGCAGTTTCCAACATTCATTCGCGGATGCGCAATCCGGAAGATGGTCGGAATCGTGGCGGGAAAGCGATTTACCGCAGAACGACCGCGCAGACCTTCAATGTTTCGTGACCGAACCTGGATCCGGCAAACCGATGATCGCCTCGGAGAATGGAAATTCGAGCACGATATCGCCCTCGTCGTCGGTCACCTCGATGACCGCATTCAAAAGCGTGGCGTCGGCGCCTTCCGTCCGCAACAGTTCCCGAATCATCGCGCGTGCCATCTCCCAGGCGCGATCGGGATCCCGCAGGATTTCACCTTCGGGGTCGGAGATCAGCTCATCGCCGATACGGGTGTTGAAGAAATAGCGCGGCATCGGCGGCAGACACTCCGGTTGAGACCCCTTGCGGTGGAAGCCCCCTCTCAAACCCAGAATTGCTACTGATCGCAATGCGAACAATAACGAAACGTGCGATTTGATTTGCGGCTCTCGCACAACTGCGTGAATTCCCTGGTGCGACGCAGCATGACTGATGCAGCGCAGCACGTCAAAATTTAACTGGCGAACTTTTTCGCCCGCATTACTTTGTCGAGTAGGGCGGAATACGTCCCGGTTTCAATTAAGGAGGGCTCAATGGCCTGGAAAGCACCAAAGATCGTCGAAGTTTCCGTGGGCATGGAAATCAACATGTATATGTGCGCGACCCGCAAGTAAGCGGACGCGACAGCCAAATCCTCTCACCTAAGCTGGACTTGCGGGCGTCCGACCTTCCCCAAAAGGGATGGATGTTGACGCCCGGGTCTATTTTGTTGTGTCCCTGTCTATCGGGTTTTCGCCAGGAGACGGATCATGCTTCGCGTCGTCGTCCTCGGCGCGGCGGCCGGTGGTGGTATTCCGCAGTGGAACTGCGGCTGCCCGGTTTGCATCAAGGCAAGAGGCGAAGCGCCGGAACTGCAGAGCACCCAGGCCTCGATCGCGGTCAGCGCTGACGGCGCGCATTGGTTCCTGATCAACGCCTCGCCGGACCTGCGCCAGCAAGTGATTGCTGCGCCGCAATTGCACCCCAGGCGTGGCGAGCTTCGCCACAGTCCGATCGCGGGCGTCATCCTCACCAACGGTGAGATCGACGCGATCGCGGGACTATTGTCGATGCGCGAGGGCTCGCCGTTCACGATCTACGCGCACCAGCGGGTGCTCGCGATCCTGAAGTCCAACAGCGTCTTCGACGTGCTGAGCGAGAAGAACGTGAAGCGCCGGCCGATCGAGGTGGACCGCGCCTTCGAGCCCGCTTTGCCCGACGGCTCGCCTTCCGGGCTCGACGTGCTGCCGTTCGAGGTTCCCGGCAAGGGCGCGTGGTATCTCGAGGGCAAGGCGCATCCGGCCGGCAGTGACGGCGCAGGCGATACGCTGGGCTTACGCATTGCGGAAAAGGCCAGCGGCAAATATTTCTACTTCCTCGCCGCCTGCGCGCGCGTGACCGACGATTTGAAATCTCGGCTTGCAGGTGCGCCGCTGGTGTTCTTCGATGGCACGGTGTGGCGCGACGACGAGTTGATCGCGGCGGGACTCGGCAACAAGACCGGTCAGGGGATGGGACATATTTCGATGTCAGGCGGCCATGGCGCGATCGAGAGCCTTTCGGAGCTTGATATCGGCCGAAAACTGTTCCTGCATATCAACAACTCCAACCCGGCCCTGTTGAAAGGTTCGCCCGAGCGGAAGGCCGCAGAGCGGGCCGGCTGGCAAATCCCCGCCGATGGAACGGAGATTGAACTTTGAACGCACCTTTACCCAGCGCGATGACCGCCTATTCGATCGGCAAGGGCGTGTCGCTTGATAGCGCCGAGGAGCTGGAAGCCGTGCTGCGCCATATCGGCGCGACGCGCTATCACAACCTGCATCCGTTCCATAAGCTCTTGCACGGCGGCAAGCTGAACAAGGGCCAGGTGCAGGCCTGGGCGCTGAACCGCTACTATTACCAGAGCACGATCCCGATCAAGGACGCGATCGTGATCTCGCGCTTCCGCGACCGCAGTACCCGCATCGAATGGCGCCACCGCATCGAGGACCATGACGGCGACGTCGATAGCGAAGGCGGCATCGAGCGCTGGCTGAAGCTGACCGAAGGTCTCGGCCTCGACAGCGCCTATGTCGAATCGACCGAAGGCATCCTGCCGGCGACGCGCTTTGCAGTCGAAGCCTATGTGCATTTCTGCCGCGACCGCACGCCCCTGGAGGCAATCGCCTCGTCGCTGACGGAGCTGTTCGCGCCGAACCTGCATGAGGAGCGCATCTCCGGGATGCTGCAGCACTATGACTTCGTCAATCCTGATATCATGAGCTATTTCAAGCGCCGCCTGCAGCAGGCGCCGCGCGATGCCGGCTTTGCGCTCGACTATGTCAAGAAGCACGCCACGACACAGGCTGAGCGCGAGGCGGTCTGCAATGCGCTGATCTTCAAGACCAGCGTGCTGTGGGTGCAGCTCGACGCGCTCTATCATGCCTATGTCGACGGCCATATCCCGCCCGGCGCCTTCGTGCCGACGGCGAGCTAGAGGATTTTTTGATGGCGGGCCGCAACATCAGCGTCAGCGAGGCAAGCCGGCCGAAATTGCCGCGGCATGCCAAGCTGAAGTTCGACGAGACACGGCAGGTCTGGGTGATCCTGGCGCCGGAACGCGTGCTGGCGCCGGATGAGATCGCGGTCGAAGTGCTGCAGCTCTGCGACGGCGAGCGCAGCGTCGCCGAGATGGTCGATCACCTTGCCGCGAAATACGCCGCACCGCGCGAGGCGATCTTGACCGACGTGATCGCGATGCTGCAGGACCTGGCGGACAAGGGTTTTCTCACGGAGGTACGGGAGAAGACGCCATGAGCGACATTCTCACCGAAGGCAAGACGGAGGCTGTGGCTCCGACTGACGGTCTTACAGTGCTGGAGCAGCGCCGCTCGACTGCGACGAGCTATGGCATTCCGCTGGCAGTGCTCGCGGAGCTGACGCACCGCTGCCCGCTGCAATGCCCCTATTGCTCCAACCCGGTCGAGCTCGACCGCTCCGGCAGCGAGCTCACCACCGAGGAATGGAAGAAGGTGATGACCGAGCTCGTCGAGCTCGGCGTGCTGCAGATCCATTTCTCCGGCGGCGAGCCGACCGCGCGCAAGGATCTCGTCGAGCTGGTGCAGCACGCTAACGATGTCGGGCTCTATACCAACCTGATCACGTCGGCCGTGCTGCTGACGAAGGAAAGACTGGCGGCGCTCGCCGACGCCGGCCTCTGCCATGTGCAGATCAGCTTCCAGGGCAACGAGCCTGTCGTGGCCGACCGTGTCGCGGGCCTGAAGAATTCGCACGAGAAGAAGATCCAGGCCGCGAGGTGGACGCGCGAGCTCGACCTGCCGCTCACCGTCAATGCGGTGATGCACCGGCAGAACCTGCACCAGCTTTCCGATATCATCCAGATGGCGGTCGATCTCGACGCCGACCGGCTGGAAGTCGCCAACGTGCAGTATTACGGCTGGGCGCTGAAGAACCGCGCCGCCTTGATGCCGACGATCGCGCAGATCGAGGAGACCAGCCGTATCGTCGAGGAGGCGCAGGCTCGGCTGAAAGGCGTGCTCGCGATCGATTACGTGGTGCCGGATTATTACGCGCTGCGGCCGAAGAAGTGCATGGGCGGCTGGGGCCGGCAGTTCTTCAACATCTCGCCGGCCGGCAAGGTGCTCCCGTGCCATGCCGCCGAAAGCATCACCGGGCTTGAGTTCGAATCCGTGCGCTCGAACCACTCGATCGCCTGGATCTGGCAGAACTCGGAAGCCTTCAACCGCTATCGCGGCACGGGCTGGATGCCCGAGCCATGCAAATCCTGCGAATTCCGCGAGGTCGATTACGGCGGCTGCCGCTGCCAGGCCTTTGCGCTGACCGGCGATGCCGGCAATACCGACCCGGCCTGCACGCTGTCGCCGATGCACGAGAGGATCTTCAAGCTCGCGGAGACCGAGGCGGCCGCCAACAACAACCGCTTCCTCTATCGCAATTTCGCCGGCGGCACGCTGGAGACAGAAGGCGACCATGGCGCCTGACGCCGAGGCAGGCAAATCATTGGGCCGCACGGATCCCTTCGCGCCACTGACCTCCGAATTCCTTGATGTCGGCGACGATCACGAGATCTATGTCGAGAGCGTCGGCCGCGAGGGCGGCGTGCCGGCGGTCTATCTGCATGGCGGCCCCGGCAGCGGCTGCCAGGCTGATCACCGCCGCCTGTTCGATCCCGAGCGCTTTCATGCAGTGCTGTTCGACCAGCGCGGCGCCGGACGCAGCCGGCCGAAGGGAAAGCGCGAGGCCAACACGCTGCCGCTCCTGATCGCGGACATGGAGACGATCCGGCAGAAATTCGGCTTCGAGCGCTGGCTGGTGGTCGGCGGCTCCTGGGGCGCGACGCTCGCTTTGGCCTATGCGCAAGCGCATCCGGAGCGCGTCACCGGTCTTGTGCTGCGCGCAACCTTCCTCGGCACGCGCGCCGAATTGGAGAGCGTCTTTCTCGACACGCTGCCGCGCTTCTATCCCGCGCTGTCGGCGGACTTCCTGAGCCTGCTGCCGATCGAGGAGCGCGACCGGCCGCTCGAGGCCTATTGGCGGCGCATCCTCGATGCGGATCCGGCGGTGCACGGCCCCGCCGCGCGCGCCTGGCATGATACCGAGCACATCCTCTCCGTCCACGCGCCCGCCCGCGTACGGCTTGATCCCGCCTCGCTGAACTCTTCGCGTGCCCTGCCCGCGACGCCGTTCATGGAGGCGCATTACTTCGCCAATGACTGCTTCATGGCGCCCGACCAGTTGATGAACGAAATCGGCAAGCTTGCGGAGATTCCCGGCATCCTGGTGCAGGGCCGCTACGATCTGCTGTGTCCGCCGGCCACATCGTTTGCACTGGCCGCACGCTGGCCGAAGGCCGAAGTCCGCATCGCCGAAGGCGCCGGGCACATCCTCTACGACCCAGGTGTCCGCGACGCCGTGATGAGGGCAATCGCGGATCTCGCCTCGCGCAAGGCGGGCTAGAGCTTCCCATGAGTCAATGCTGCGGGCACCTGCCAGGCGGGCAGGCCGCTCCTCCGCGAGCGGCCGGCGCAGCAGGCCGCGGCGGTGGCGCGGCGCGCTGCACCTGATGCATCTGCGGCGGCGGTGATGCGACCCGCGGCGGTGGTGGCGCGGCCATGCGTGGCGGTGGCGCCGCGGCGCGCGGAGCGACTGATGGCGTCGGCCTCGCCAATGCGGTTGCCGCGGGCGCGTGGCGCGACGGCGGCGCGCCAGCGGCCCTTGGAATATCCGCCGGCCGTGCGGCCGATGGGCGCTGTCCGCGCGTTGCCCGGTTGAGTTTCGTGTCGGTCGGCGCAGCGGCAACGCTCGGCGAAGCTCCAGGCCTGGTCACGTTCGGCTGCGCGCCGGTGGCAGGCGCCGTCGCGGTCTGCGGCGAAGGCTGGCCCCTGGTCCCGGCCGGCGCATTGGCACCAGCCGCGTTGGGCGGAGCCGTCAGTCTGGTCGCCTTGGAGCCCGGATCAGGCTGCGCGGCGGTCGCGGGCGCTGTCGCCTGCGGCAATGGCTGCCTCCCGGCGCCCGGCAGCGCATGCGCGCCGGCGGCGTTGGGTGCCGCGCCCGGCGCTGTTGACGCGGGCGGCGCAAACTTGGTGCCCAGCGCCGGCTGAGCGGCGCCTTGCGGCGATGGCTGGACCAGATTGGCCCGCTGGGCCGCGGCGGGCGGCAGCGATGGCGCTATCGCCGGTCGAACTCCGCCACCATTGAACTTCGTCCCGAGTGCGCCAAGCTGCGCCGGGGTTGGGTTCGGATTGTTGATGACCTCGTTGATAACAGTCCGGTTGTGGATGTTGGCGAACACGATGTTGTTCGGCGGCGGCGCAACGTAGATCGGCGGCCGGACATAGACCGGGATCGGCACGAACAGCGGAACGGGGAGCACGAACAGTGCGACCGGAGGCGGCGGTGGCGGCAGCACCACGAAATCCGGCGGCGGTGGCGGCAGGAAGAACACCGGCGGCGGTGGCGGCGGCGCAAAGGCGTACACCGGGTCGTCGAAATAGAGCACCGGCCGATCGTCCACATACATCAACTCATCGGGCGGCGGTGGAGGGACATCGTAGTCGATCGGCGCAAAGGACGGCGGCGGCTCCAGCGCTGCCGAAAGGATCATAAGACGCCGCCGCGCATCTGCGACATGCGGGCCACGCGGATAGCGATGGAGATAGGACCAATAGGCATCCGGCGAATCGGTGCGATAGGTCCGCCCCCAGGTGATCGCCTCGCGCCGCGCAGCGACGATCGCCCTCACCCGCTTGGCAAGCGGATCATTCGGAAACGCCTGCAGGAAGTCTTCGTAGCCCTGCAGCGTGTCGCGCTCCAGCGCGGCGGCATAGGCGTCCTTGGCGTCGAAGTCGCGGATCGGCTTGTCGCGGACGCTGGCATCCACCTGGGTCGGCGGCGCGTCCTGCTGCCGCTCGAAGAACATGAAGGGCGTGTCGATCTTCTGCGCGTTCCACGGAATCTGCGCACCCTTGGTCATGTCGCTGACGCGCAGGCGGACGCGGTCGAACAGCTCGGGCAGCGGCAGGCCGCCGGCGCGGATCATCTCCGCGAGCGCCTGCGCGTAGGGGCCGTAAGGCGGCTGGCCTTCGGGCGCGATCGTCCCAGGCGCGGCATTGAACGCCACCAGCATCTTCGCATCGGGCTCGACCAGCGCCAAGCCGCCGGCGAGCGGCTGCCCCTCCTTGGCAAAGGAATTCGCGCGCGCGCCGTCGAGCACGATGATGTTGGCCTTCACCGGAAGCGCGGAGAGCTGGCGCATGTAGTCCGACAGCCGCAGGCTTTCGACCGGAACATCGATGTCGCGGGCGATCTTGGCATCGACCGGAACGAAGTAATTCTCACCGGTAAGCTGCACGCCGTAGCCGGCGAGATAGACGAAGGCGACCGTGTTCGGTCCCGCCTCCTGGACCTTCTGCACGAACTCGCGGAACGACTTCCGAAGCGTCTCGCCGTCGAGGTCACGCGCGCCGACGACGTCGAAGCCCGCGGCCTGAAGCGTCTGCGCCACGAGGCCCGCATCGTTGGCCGCGGTCGGCAGCGCGCCGCTCGCGTAGGCGCCGTTGCCGATCACCAGCGCGACCCGCTTCTCCTGCTCCTGCGCCTGTGCGGGCAGCGCAATCGATGACACCAGGCCGATAAACAATGCCAACAGAATGCGCGTCATGATCGTATCCCCTATCGGATGCCAATCGATTGGATTCCTCGACGGGTGAACCATCGGTGAACAAGGAGTACGCCAATTATGGCAATCCTTGGCCTCCCCTCGGCGTTCCACGGGCTTTTCGTCGCGGCCCTTTCTACGCCGTCAGTGAATTGGAACCGTGGCTGACGGACATACCGCTTGAAGCCGCAGGCGTTGAGCATGATTCCAGTTCGCAGGTTTGGAATTCCGGAGCCGGCGCATTTCCATTCGGACAAAGTCCGCCTTGATCTAGCTCAAGCGTTCCTGCGCGTGATCAGGATTGTCTCGTTTCAAGCTCGGATTTCCGACCTCAGCGTTCAGAACACAGGGACCAGGTCTCATGCGCGACCTTCGCGGTGCCATTGCATCCAGCCTGATGACGTTCGCCGCGTGGATGGCGACGACCGGTCCTTCGCTGGCAGACACCGGCACCGTGCATGTCCTCTTCTCGAAGGCCGGGATCATCGCCGCTGTCGGCAATGGTACAGGCGTGCTGACATTCCGCGGAAGACAATATCCCTTCGACGTTTGGGGCGCGAGCTTCGGCGCCACGCTTGCGCTGACAGTCAACGAATTCGTTGGGCAGGCCCAGAACCTGCGCAATCCCGGCGATCTGGCAGGCACCTACACTGCGGTCGGAGCCGCCGGCGCTCTCGTCGCCGGAGCTGGCGCGGCGCGCCTGCGGAATGCGAATGGCGTCGTCCTGGTGCTTCGCGGACCCAGGTTGGGCGTGGAGCTTTCGGCCAGCCTGGCTCGCGTCACCATTACGATGAGGTGACCGGGACCTGTCATCTATTTCCGCGATCGCGTGACCAAGCCGATTGGGATGGGCGAGCGCGTCGGCCATACCCATGCCAGCCAAAGCGAGTGGTCTCTGCTGGAGCGCGCAGGTTTCCGGCTTGTCCGCATCGTGCCGCTGATGGACGGCGCAGGCTTCACGCTGTTCGAAGCCGTTCTCTCCGATTGAGCAGGCTTTGCGCCCAAAGGCGATTGCGCGCTCAAGCAACGAGACGATGTCGTTCCAAGAAGTCCTTGATCGCTGCGTTCACGGGGCCTGGGTTCGTCATGTTGACGGAGTGACCGCCGGCAATCACGATCAATTCCGCATTGGGGATTGCTTGCTTCATGGCTTGCGCCCTGGAGAGGGGAATGGCGGCATCGGCGTCGCCATGGATGACCAGTGCGGGGACGCGGATCGCGGAGATCTTGTCGGTGATATCGTCTCGGCGAGCGAGCGTGTCGAGACAGCTCAAGAGATTTGGCGCCGTCATGGCGCGCCACCTTTCCTTCCAGGCGGAAGCGCCGGCCCAGTGGGGACCGAAAATGATGTGCTCGACCGTGGTGGCGATTTCGTCCGGCAGCTTGCCTGCGATCCATGCGCCAAGTAGCGCCCGATAGCTCGCGAGTGTTTGCGCATCATCTACGCCTGCCTGCGTCGCGATCAAGACCAAGGCACGGACGCGTTCGGGATGCGTCAAGGCGCATCTCATACCCAGGAAGGAGCCCTGAGACACGCCGACGAGAATGGCGCTCTCGATGCCGAGAAACGCAAGAAGTGCAGAGAGATCGTTTGCGGAGTCATAGTAAGAAAAGGGCGGCAACGTTTCCGTGGCGGTCTTCCCATGCCCGCGCTCGTCCCACAGGATGCACCGGTATCTATCCCGGAGCGCCATCACCTGCGGAGAGAACATCGTGCCGTCAAGCAACAGTCCGTGCGAGAAGATTACTGCCGGGCCGGACCCGCCCGTGTCCTCGTAATAGAGCCGCTGACCGTTAACGTCCGCGTAGGGCACTTCATTCTCCTGCTTGCCATTTTCCGTCATCCAAGCTTGCGGCATCGGTCTGACAAAGGCGACGGAATTTGAGCTACAGTGGTAACAGAGCGGATCGTCGGCGGTGCGTCGGACAATTCTTCATAGTGAGTACAGCCGAGCGCGCAGCTGAACGTCGCTCTCGGAGGCGAGTTCGAGCAAACCGCGATAGGGATCGCCTTCTATCCCAAGAACGGCTGCGAAGGCGGGCTCTGTCTTGATCCCCGCCGACCTCTGCTGAAGGACCGCCTTGCGGAGGCGTCCGTCGTCGAGAGCCAGCAATCTTTTCTCGATCTCAAAATGCAGCCAGCCGTGCTGTTGATCCACCGGCCGTGCATCCCCGAACACCTCGAAGGGCCACCCGCCCCATTCGAAGCGGGCCACCACCGGTTGTCCCGAGGAGGTCCACTGATAGAGACGGAAGCCGACGCAGGATTGGTATTGTCTCCAGATCGTCGCGGCAAAGGCCACCGGGTCAAATGCGTGGCAGACAATGTCGATATCGCTTCCCGGCACGGAAAGCGCCAAGGGAAGCGTCCCGACCACACGCGGGTCGAACGCGCGGAGCACATCCAGCACACCTGAGCCAATGATCGCGGCTTCGTATTCCATCGTTGCCCGCCGGGACGAAACCGCCACCGCTTCGGCTCTCAGCCTTTCTGAGAATAGCATTCGCAGTACCACATTTCACGCGATCTTCCATCATCGCTGCCGAGTGTTGCTGGACGCCGCGGCTCGTGAGATAATTTGCGTGCTTGTTGGCGAGTCACCCAATCGTCAATCCGCAATCCGCAATGACTCGCCTTCGCGAACGCTGAGGGAGAGCGTCATGAAGATCATCGTCATTGGCGGCACCGGGCTGATCGGCTCGAAGCTGGTAGCGAAGCTCAGCCAACAGGGACACGAGGCCGTGCCGGCCTCGCCGCGGTCGGGTGTGAACGCGGTGACGGGGGAAGGGCTCGCTACGGCGCTCGCCGGTGCGCAGGTCGCGGTGGACGTTTCCAATTCGCCATCCTGGGAACCCGCAGCGGTGCTCGACTTCTTCGAGCGTTCGACTGGCAATCTGCTTGCTGCGGAAACCGCGGCCGGCGTGACGCATCACGTCGCGCTGTCGATTGTCGGGACCGACCGCTCGCCGGATATCGCCTATTTTCGGGCCAAGGTCGCGCAAGAGACATTGATCAAATCGTCCCGCGTTCCCTACACCATCGTGCGCGCGACCCAGTTCTTCGAATTCCTGAGCGCCATCGCCGAAACCGGAGCGATCGGGAACAGGATTGTCGTTCCAACGGCAATGTTTCAGCCAATCGCAGCCGACGATATCGTCGACTACCTCGCAGGGGCCGCGGTCGGACAGCCGCTGAACGGCACGGTGGATATTGCAGGCCCGGACAAGGCGCCGTTCAACGAATTCATTGCGCGCCGCCTCAAGGCATCAGGTGACAGCCGATCGGTTATCGGCGATCCAACTGCGCAGTATTACGGCGCACCGATCGACGATGACTCCCTGACGCCGAGCGGAACAGCCTGGCTTGGACCAACCGATCTGAAAACATGGCTCGCGAAGGCTTAGCGCCGGCGGGAGCCTCGGTTGACCAAGGGTTGGAGCCAAACAGACTTCAGTTCGCGACTTTGTCGAACTGGAGAAGGCTGAACGCGCCGGCGTTGGAGATGCCTGCAAACGTGAAGCCGGCCGACTCGGCAAGGGCGCGATACTGGGCTTCAGTCCGCTCCAGGCCGCCAGGCTCCCGCAGCATGTTGAGGTCGCTCATGGCGCGCTCGCGGTCTCGAGCGGCCGTCGTCGGAAGCTCTGGCATGATCCGCTCGATGATGATGAGCTTGCCGCCCACTGGAAGCGCATCCCGGCACTTGCGCAATATGATCTCGCTCCGATCGTCCCTCCAATTATGGAGGATGCTTTTCATCAGGATCGTATCGGCGCCGCGCGGAACCGCCTCGAAGAAATCGCCGGCAACGAACCGGCAGCGGTCGGCGATCCCAACCCGGTTAAAATGCTCTCGCGCCGCGGTCTCGCAGCGTGCAAGATCGAAAGCTATTCCCCTGAGATTCGGATTATGCAGCAGCACGCCGGCGATCAGTTCGCCTGAGCCGCCGCCGAGATCCATGACGATGTTCGCCTTCGAGAAATCGTATGCCTGAACGATTTTCGGAACGAGGCTCCGCGTCAGACTGACCATCGCGGCATTGAACCGGCTCACGACTTCCGGCGAATTGCCCATCACGGCATAGCGGTCATGTCCCTCTCCCCGGATCTCAGTTGCGGTCTTCCCGGAGCGAACGGAATCGACAAGGCCGGCCCAGGATCGCACGAGAACCTCGCCTTCGAAGAGGACCCAGTCCTTGAAAGACGGATAGGCATTCCGGTCAAGCTGTCGGCCGAGGTCGGTCATCCCAAACCTGTCACCGCCGGTTTGGTTGCAGACACCAATCGTTGTCAGGGCAACGAGCAGCCTGCGCAGCGCGCTTTCTTCCGCAGACACCAATCGCGCGAGCTCGGCTGCCGATTTTGCATCATCTCCAAGGGTCTCGGCGAGATCGAGCTTGGCGGCGGCATAGATCACCGCCGTGATGCGATGAGACTGCACGAGATCGAATATCGATTCTGATCCGCTCATATACTCCTCCAGGAGGATGAGAGCCCAGGCCTGCGGCCGCTACCGGCGATATTCAATTGGTCGGAGTGAATCCCGTTGCCTGCACGATCGCCTTCCAACGCTCGGATTCGGATGCGATCAGCCGGGCGAAGTCGTCCATCGCGATCGCGTCGGGCTCAACTGCCAGCTTTACCATGCCGGATCTCACCTCGTCGACGCGGAGGGCAGCCTGGATGGAACCATTGAGGCGCTCGACGATGGGAGCCGGCGTCTTCGCGGGAACGAAAAACCCGTACCATGTGAGGTCCTCGAGCGACGGATAACCGGCTTCCGCCACGGTCGGCACATCCGGAAGAAACGCACTGCGTCGTGGCCCGGTGGTCACGAGCGCCCGAAGATCTCCGGATCGGACAAGACCGAGCGAACTGCCGACCGGCATGACGGCTGATGCGATTTCGCCCTTGAGCAGATCCTGAATGGAGCCATTGCCTTGATAGGGCACGTGAACGAAATCGAAGCCGGCGGTGCGGCCGAGCAGCGCGCCCATGAAATGCAGCGTGGTACCAACACCCGCCGTGCCATAGGTGGCCTGCGTTGGATTGCCGCGGCACCATGTGACGAAATCCGCAAGCGTTCTTACGTCGCGCGGCACCTTCGGACCTACCGTCAGCAATGTCGGGGTCGAGGCGACGGTCGACACCGCCGTGAAATCCCGCGGCTCATATTTGAGCGTCTTGTAGACGTGCGGAAAGAGCATCATGAATCCGAGCGGTGCGAGCAGCATGACCGTTCCGTCGGCATCAGCGGTCTTTACGGCCTCCACCGCGACACGACCGGCTGCACCCGGCCGGGTCTCGACCACGATCGTTTCGGCATAGTCGCTCATCTGTCCGGCAATGAGCCTTGCCAGGGCGTCCTGCAGCCCAGGCGTGAAGCCCGTCAATATGTGCACCGTTTTTGCAATCGGTTGTGCGATGGCCCGCGGCACGAAACCCGTGGCAGAGAACGCGGCACTGGCTGCTGATACCATCAACAAGTCACGACGTGTAATCATCGACTGCCTCCCCGCTTCCATCTACGGCACGGTTCTACCGTAGGATGTACCATGGCAAGGATGGATATGCTTGGCCTCCGGCTTACTTTTCTCTTATCGTCGGCTTACTCTTGCTCTCAGCATAGAGGCGTCCACGACTGACCGCCGTGCGGTGAAGTGACTTGCGCTATTTTTTTGAAGATTTTTCATTCGATACCGCCCGGCGCGAGCTGCGTCGCGGGACGGATGTGGTCGCCATCGCGCCGAAGGTCTTCGACTTGCTCGACTACCTGATCGGCAACCGGGAACGCGTCGTCAGCAAGGACGACCTCATCAAAGCCATTTGGCAAGGCCGCGTCGTTTCGGATGTTGCCCTGACCACCCGCCTGAACGCTGCGCGCAAGGCGATTGGCGATTCCGGAGATGAACAGCGCCTCATCAGGACCTTTCCGCGCAAGGGTGTCCGTTTCATTGGCACGGTGCACGAAACGTCTGGGCCGGCGGGCGGCTCACCGCAACCGGGCTTTGCCATTCCTGACAAACCCTCGCTGGTCGTTCTGCCGTTCACCAATCTGAGCCCTGATCCCGAGCAGGAATATTTCGTCGACGGCGTGACCGAAAGCCTGACAACGGATTTGTCACGCATGGTCGGGATCTTCGTGATCGGCCGGAACACGGCTTTCACCTACAAGGGAAAGCATGTTGGTTTGCAGCAGATCGGTCGCGAGCTCGGCGTTCGCTATGTCCTTGAGGGCTCCGTGCAGCGTAGCGGAAGCCGCATGCGTATCAACGTCCAGCTCATCGATGCCGAAAGCGGCAATCATCTGTGGGCCGAACGATTCGACAAGACGCTCGCCGATCTCTTCGACATGCAGGACGAAATTGGCGCACGTCTTGCCAATCAGCTCGGAACAGAGCTGGTCACGGCCGAGGCGCGGCGTGCGGCGCGGGCGCCACATCCGGATTCGATGGACCTGTATTTCCAGGGCATGGCGAATGTGCACCGCGGCTCGGATCCCGCAAACCTGTCGCAAGCGCGCAACTATTTCGAACAGGCCCTCGGCCTGGACTCCGGCAACGTTGAGGCGATGGTTGGCGTGGCGTTTGTCGATGCCATTCGGGGAACGTCCATGCAGACTGGCGACCGGACCGCGCGCCTCCTGGCGGCCGAACAGTCTTTGACCAAGGTCCTTGCGTATGTGCCAAACCACGCACTAGCGCATTGCCTCCTTGGCGTGGTCCAGATCTTTACCAAGCGCGCCGCTCAGGGCATTGCCGCATGTGAACGCGCGTTGGCGCTGGACCGAAACCTGGCCTCCGCCTACGCGTGGATCGGGCTTGGCAAGTGTTATCTCGGTCGAGCCGAGGAAACTGAAGCCCATGTCATAGAGGCATTTCGGCTTTCGCCACGCGACAACCGGGCGTTCAGCTGGATGAATACAGCTGGTGTCGCGCAGTCGTATCTTGCAGCCGATGAAGCCGCTGCCTGCTGGTTCAAGCGATCGATCGAGACCAATCGGAATGTCGCCGCGTTCGTTCACTTCTACCTTGCCGCGGCCTTGGCGCATCTTGAGCGGATCGAGGAAGCACAGGCTTCGGTACAAGCGGGACTGGCCCTTGATCCCGATTTCACGCTCTCCCACTTCCTCGCCAGCGCGCCGACGGACAACCCAACCTGTCTCGCGCAGCGCGCACGGATCGCAGAAGGTATGCGCAAAGCAGGGCTACCGAACGGCTGAATTGGCGGGCAGTAACTCCGCCGTTGAAACCTGACCCCGGAGAACATCAATGCCCTTGGCCGGAAAAGGCATGCTGCTGACGTCGATGGATATCGATCCCGCCGACGAGGCCGAGTTCAATCGCTGGTACGACCGCGAGCATCTCGAGGAACGCGTCGCCATCGATGGCTTCCTGGAGGCGCGTCGCTACGTCGCACACGAGGGAAAGCCGAAATATCTGAGCCTCTACTCGACGGCGACCTTCGAGGTGTTGGACAGCCCGGCCTACCGCAGCGCACTCGCCAACCAGACCGAATGGTCCAAGGCCAACATCGCGCGCTTCAAGAACATGATCCGCGGCGTCGCGCGCATCACCATCAGCCGGGGCACCGGCCGCGGCGCTGCGCTCGGCATTATCCGGCTCCGCCCGCCCGGCAACGGCAAGGATCGGCTGCGCGAAGCCCTGCGAGACCAGCTCGATCCCGCCAAGCTCGATGGGATCATCTCCCTCCACTTGATCGAAAACGACCCTGCCCTCTCGAAGCCGCTGACATCAGATGCGTCGAATGCCGCCCCGGGCGCCGGTGACTGGTTCGTGCTGATCGACGCCACCGACGTGAAAGCCGTTCCGGCAGCCGCGGCGCTGGTGGCTGACAATGCCGCCTGCAAGCCTCTGGTGATATCCAGCGGCATTTACCGGCTGATGTGGGATCTCGCCAAAAGCGACCTGCCCCGCGCGTGATCCCGAGCTTCGGTTCTGATTCAATCAGAACCGAAGCCGGCGGCGTCACGAATTGTTGCACCGCCGCATAAAGCTCCCATAAAGCCCAACGCCAGACGCGTAGCTGCGCCGCGCGAATGCCTGATGTCGCGCAGAATTGGCTTGTGTGCCCGATCTGGAATGGCTCTAATAAGAGACGTCTATGATGCAATTGGAAAACCAGAAGAACACCCGTCCGTTGGGCGTTCGCAGGCAAAGATAAGGCCGCGCATCTGACTTGGGTTCCGCGCGGATAAGGTAGGAATGAAACCGACTGATATCTCGGCGCCGGACTACTTTCACAAAGTGGTCGACTGCCAATGGGCCTGCCCAGCACATACACCGGTTCCTGAATATATTCGTTTGATTGCCGAGGGGCGTTACAGCGACGCCTACATGATCAATTGGAAATCCAACGTGTTTCCCGGCATTTTGGGCCGCACGTGCGATCGTCCATGCGAGCCGGCCTGCCGCCGTGGCCGCGTCGAGGAGAATCCGGTCGCAATCTGCCGCCTGAAGCGCGTCGCGGCCGACTTCAAGGACGATATCAAGCACCGTTTGCCACGGCCCGGGCCGAAGAACGGCAAACGCATCGCGCTGATCGGCGGCGGCCCCGCCTCGCTCACGGTGGCGCGCGACCTTGCCCCGCTCGGCTATCACTGCACCGTATTCGACCAGGATCCCAAGGCCGGCGGCATGATGCGGAGCCAGATCCCGAAATTCCGCCTGCCGGACTCCGTAATCGACGAGGAGACGGACTACATCCTCAACCTCGGCATCGACTTCAAGGGCGGCCAGCGCATCGATAGCCTGAAGCAGCTCCTCGCCGAGAACTATGACGCGGTCTTCGTCGGCTCCGGCGCGCCGCGCGGCCGCGAACTCGACATCCCCGGCCGCAAGGAGGCGGCCGCCAACATCCACATCGGCATCGAGTGGCTGTCATCGGTGTCGTTCGGCCATGTCGAGAAAATCGGCCGCCGCGTGATCGTGCTCGGCGGCGGCAACACCGCGATGGATTGCTGCCGCACCGCGCGCCGCCTCGGCGGGGCGGACGTGAAAGTGATCGTCCGCTCCGGCTTCGACGAGATGAAGGCCTCCCCCTGGGAGAAGGAAGACGCGCTTCACGAGGACATCCCGATCCTCAATTACATGGTGCCGGTCGCGTTCATCCACGACAACGGCAAGCTCACCGGCGTCACCTTCCAGAAGGTAAAGGCCGAATATGACGCCAAGGGCCGGCGCAATCTGGTGCCGTCGGGCGAGCCCGACGAAACCGTGGTCTGCGACGACGTGCTGGTCGCGGTCGGCCAGGAGAACGCCTTCCCGTGGATCGAGGCCGATTGCGGCATCGAATTCGACAAATGGCACATGCCAAAGGTCGACCCGACGACTTTCGCCTCCTCTAATCCGAAAGTGTTCTTCGGCGGCGACGCCGCATTCGGGCCGAAGAACATCATCTGGGCGGTGGCGCACGGCCATGACGCCGCGCTGTCGATCCACAAGATGCTGTCCGGCGAAGACATCAACGAGCGCCCGCTGCCCGAGGTGCACGTCTCCTCGCAAAAGATGGGCATCCACGAGTGGAGCTATGACAACGACATCTCCACCGACAAGCGGTTCAAGGTGCCGCATCGCGACAAGGTGATCGCGCTGAAGGACATCCGTGCCGAGGTCGAGCTCGGCTATGATCTCAAGCTCGCGCTCGGTGAGGCCGAGCGCTGCCTGAACTGCGACGTGCAGACGGTGTTCACCGCGCCGCTTTGCATCGAATGCGACGCCTGCGTCGACATCTGCCCGATGGATTGCATTACCTTCACCCAGAACGGCGATGAGGATGATCTGCGCCAGCGGCTGAAGGCGCCCTCGCCGCATCACGACCAGGCGCTCTATGTCGCTGACGGCCTGAAGACCGGCCGCGTCATGGCGAAGGACGAAGACGTCTGCCTGCATTGCGGCCTGTGTGCCGAGCGCTGCCCGACCGGCGCCTGGGACATGCAGAAATACCTCATCGATATGGTTCACGCGGGATCAACATGTCAGTCCAAAGCCCGATCAGCAGCGTAAACGACTTCGTCGTCCGCTTCGCCAACGTCAACGGCTCGGGTTCGGCCAGCGCCAACGAACTGTTCGCGCGCGCGATCCTGCGCCACGGCGTGCCCGTCTCACCGCGCAACATCTTCCCCTCCAACATCCAGGGCCTGCCGACCTGGTATGAGGTGCGAGTGACCGAAGCCGGCCATCTCGGCGCCCGCGGCGGCGTCGACATGATGGTGGCGATGAACCCGCAGACCTGGGACAAGGACGTCGCCTCGATCGAGCCGGGCGGCTATCTGTTCTACGATTCCACCAAGCCGATGCCGTCGTCGAAATTCCGTGCGGACATTACCGTGATCGGCGTGCCGCTGACCGCGATCACCAACTCGACCTATACCGATCCGCGCCAGCGCCAACTGTTCAAGAACATCATCTATCTCGGCGCGCTGTCCGCGCTGCTGGAGATGGATCCGAAGCTGATCGAGCAACTGATCGGCGAGCAGTACAAGGGCAAGGAGAAGCTGCTCTCCTCCAACGTCCATGCGCTGCATCTCGGCCGCGACTGGGCGTTGCAGAACCTGAAATGCCCGATCGGGTTAAGGGTAAAGAAGGCCGACAAGGTCGGCGACCGCATCTTCGTGGAAGGCAACAGCGCGGCTGCGCTCGGCGCAGTCTATGGCGGCGCCACGGTGTGCGCGTGGTACCCGATCACGCCGTCATCCTCGCTCGCCGAGGCCTTCACCAGCCATTGCAAGAAGCTGCGGCACGATCCGGAGACCGGCAAGGCGCAATACGCGATCGTGCAGGCCGAGGACGAACTCGCCTCGATCGGCATCGTGATCGGCGCCTCCTGGAACGGCGCGCGCGCCTTCACCGCGACCTCCGGCCCGGGCATCTCGCTGATGACGGAGTTCATCGGCCTCTCCTACTTCGCCGAAATTCCGGCCGTGATCATGGACGTGCAGCGCGCCGGTCCGTCGACCGGCATGCCGACGCGCACCCAGCAATGCGACATCATCGCCTGCGCCTATGCTTCCCATGGCGACACCAAGCATGTGCTGCTGTTCCCGGAAGATCCGGCCGAGGCCTTCGAGTTTGCCGCGACCTCCTTCGATCTCGCCGAGCGGCTGCAGACCGTGATCTTCGTGATGCTCGATCTCGATATCGGCATGAACCACCGGCTGTGCCGGCCGCTCCGCTGGGACGACGCGCGGCAATATGACCGCGGCAAGGTGATGACCACCGAGATGCTGGAAGAGGGCCGCGATTTCGGCCGCTATCTCGACGTCGACGGCGACGGCATCCCGTACCGCACCTATCCCGGCACGCATCCCACCAAGGGTTCGTACTTCACCCGCGGCACCTCGCGCGACCGCTATGCGCGCTATTCGGAGGAAGGCCCGGTTTACGCCGACAACATGCAGCGCCTGGTGCGCAAGTTCGAGACCGCGCAGGACCTGGTGCCGCGGCCGCTGCAGGCCAATGCGGCCAAGCCGACCAAATATGGCGTGATCTATTTCGGCTCGACCGCGCCGGCGATGGACGAGGCGATCGAGATGCTGGAGGCGCGCGGACACCAGCTCGACCGGCTGCGCATCCGCGCTTTCCCGTTCCATTCCAGCGTCGCGAGCTTCATCGCCGACCACGATTTCGTTTATGTCGTCGAGCAGAACCGCGACGCGCAGCTCCGCCAATTGATCGTCAACGAGAACGGCATCGACCCGGTGCGGCTGGTGCCGATCCTGCATTATGACGGCACGCCGATCACCGCGCGCTTCATCGCGAACGCGATCGGCGACCATCAGGACCATCTCAAGGTGACCCCTCTGCGCAAGGCCGTGTCATGACCTACATTGCAAAGCCGAAATTCCATCATCCCGGCCTCAAGAAGAACGAGCTCGGCTACACGCACCGGGACTACGAGGGCAAGATCTCGACGCTGTGCGCCGGCTGCGGTCACGACTCGATCACGGCCTCCATCATCGAGGCCTGCTACGAGCTTTCGATCGAACCGCACCGGGTGGCGAAGATCTCCGGCATCGGCTGCTCGTCGAAGACGCCGGACTATTTCCTCGGCAATTCCCACGGCTTCAACTCGGTCCATGGCCGCATGCCGTCGGTCCTGACCGGCGCCAACCTCGCGAACCGCGACCTGATCTATCTCGGCGTTTCCGGCGACGGCGATAGCGCTTCGATCGGCTTCGGCCAGTTCGCGCATTCGATCCGGCGCGGCGTCAACATGACCTATATCGTCGAGAACAACGGCGTCTACGGCCTGACCAAGGGCCAGTTCTCGGCGACCGCCGACCGCGGCTCGAAATCGAAGAAGGGCGTGGTCAACACCGATAACGCCATCGACCTGGTCGCGATCGCGCTGCAGCTCGGGGCCACCTTCGTGGCGCGCAGCTTCTCCGGCGACAAGACCCAGCTCGTGCCGCTGATCGCGGCCGCGATCCAGCACAAGGGCGCGTCGTTCATCGACGTCATCAGCCCCTGCATCGCCTTCAACAATCACGCCGGCTCCACCAAGAGCTTCGACTATGTCCGCGAGCACAATGATGCCGTGAACCGGCTCGACGTGCTGGTCGGCCGCGAGCCGATCCATGTCGACTATGCACCCGGCACCGTGCAGGTGGTGGAGCAGCACGACGGCTCGAGGATCGCGCTGCGCAAGCTCGATGCCGATTACGATGCGCATGACCGGCTGGGCGCCATGACCTTCCTGCAGAAGCACGCCGCCAAGGGCCAGATCGTCACCGGGCTGCTGTACGTCGATCCGGAAGCGGAAGATCTGCACGCCCATCTCAACACGGTGGACACCCCGCTCAACGCGCTCGAGGCGAAGACGCTCTGCCCGGGCTCCGCCGCGCTGGACAAGATCAACGCCAGCCTGCGCTAACGGCGCTCCCTCTCCCGCTTGCGGGAGAGGGCTGGGGTGAGGGTGTCTCCGCGAGTCATTACGCGGAGAGAGCCCTCACCCGGCGCTTCGCGCCGACCTCTCCCGCGAGCGGGAGAGGTGAAGGAAGAGCGCGCGTCCTCACTTGTCGCTCAGCACGTCGCCGAAGAGGACCCACGACTTGCCGTCGAACCGCGCCATCTGGATCTGCCTGATCGGCGTGACGTTGGTCGGCTCGGTCGTCACCTTGATGCCCGGCAGCAGCATCGGCAGCTCGAGCCCGTTGAGGTTGCTGGCCTGCTTGATGACGTTGTCACGGCTGAGATCGTCCTTGCAGTTCTTCAGCACCGCGGCCATCACGCCGGCGACCGTATAGCCCTGCACATTGAAGAGGTCGCCGGGGCTCGCGTTCGGCTGGTATTTCTTCATCCAGGCCGCGAACTCTTTCTGCGCGGGATCGTCGGCCCAGCGCGGATCGGTCGGGTCCTTCAGGTACAGGCCGGTGACGACACCGACCGCGTTCTCCAGGCCGGCCGGCTCCAGCACGGCGGATACGGAATTGGAGACGGTCGGCAGGATGATCAGCGGCTTCCAGCCCATGCCGGCGGCCTTGCGCAGCGCTTGCGCCGCGAATTTCGGCGTCGCCTCAGCGAAGAACACGTCCGCGCCGGATTCGCGCATCGACACCATCTGTGAATCGATCGTCGGATCGCTGGTCAGATAGGTCGTCTCCGACACGATCTGGCCGACATGCTCGCCGAGCCCTTCCTTGAAGCCCTTGAGATAATCCTTGCCGGCGTCCTCGTTCGGCGTGATCACCGCGATCTTGGCGTCCGGCTTGGTCTTCAGAATGTATTTGGCGTAAAGTTTCCCTTCGAGCTCGTAGGTCGGGTTGAAGCCGACGGTCCAGGGAACTGCTTCGGGTCGTTCCACCGCGTCGCGCCCGACGAAACGAAGAGCTGCGGCACATGCTTGATGTTCAGGTATTTCTGAACGGCGATGTTGGGCGCGGTGCCGACGGAACTGAACAGCGCCAGCACCTCATCCTGTTCGACGAGCTTGCGTGTCTGCTCCACCGTCTTGGACGGCGAATAGGCATCATCGAGGCTGTCGAATTCGACCTTGCGGCCGTTGATGCCGCCCTGGTCGTTCAGCATCTGGAAATACGCGGATTCCGCGCGCGCAATGGTGCTGTAGGCGGATGCCGGCCCGCTGTAGGGCGCGGTGTTTCCAAGCTTGATGGTGGTTTCGGCACTGAGCGAGGCGGAGATCGTCAGCATCGAGAATGCGGCGGAGGCGAGAGCGCCCGCCAGATATTTGCGAGTTGTCACGGTCTTAATCCTTTTTGGTTTTCTTGACCGCGCGCACCATACCAATCGCGCCAGATGAGGCAATCGCGCAAGAATTCCGCGTGCCGGCAATTCTGCGCGCGGTCACGATCTCAAGCACGTGATGGATGGATGTTCGTAGCCCGGGTGGAGCGGAACGCGTAACCCGGGACGTCTGCGCCCGCATTGGAGAGCGATCCCGGGTTGCGCTGCGCTTCACCCGGGCTACGGCAGTAGGCGCTACGCCGCCGCCGGCAGGATGCGCGGGCTCACGACATATTCCTTCAGCACCTTGTCGTGAGTGTCGACTTCGGTGAGGACCACGTCGTAGCTCCAGAGATCGGCGAGGTGTTGCAGCACGCGTCGCGCATCGGTTTCGACCAGTTGCGATCCCTTGACCACGGTATGGCGCAGCATCAGCCGGCGATCGCCTTCCAGGTCGACATCGATGACCTCGATGTTGGGATCGATGAAGCCGACATCGTATTGCCGCGACAATTCGCGGCGCACGCGGCGATAGCCGCGTTCGTCATGGATGGCATCGACGCGGATGCCGGCGGTCTCCGCGGGATCATCATGCAGATGGAACAGGCGCAGGCGCCGCATCAGCCGCGGGCTCAGGAATTGGCCGACGAAGCTCTCGTCGCGGTAATTGGCCCAGACCTCGCGCAGCACGCCCATGACATCGCCCCTGCCCGCGATGTCGGGGAACCATTCGCGGTCTTCGTCCTCCGGCTCGGTCACGATCCGCTCGATGTCCTGCATCATCGCAAAGCCAAGCGCGTAAGGGTTGAAGCCGGAGAAGCGCGGATCGTCGAAATCCGGCTGGAACACGACGTTGGTGTGCGACTGCAGGAATTCGAGGAAATTGCCGTCGGAGATGCGGCCCTGGTCGTGCAGCCGGTTCATGATGCGGTAGTGGGTGTAGGTCGCGGTGCCCTCGTTCATCACCTTGGTCTGGCTCTGCGGATAGAAATACTGCGCGATGTGGCGGACGATGCGCAGCACTTCACGCTGCCAGGGCTGCAGCCGCGGCGCGGTCTTCTCCAGGAAATACAGGATGTTTTCCTGCGGCAGCCCGAGCAGGATGCGGCGACGCTCCGCGGTCAGCGCAGCCCTGGTCTTCGCGGGTCCCGTCGGCACCGTGCGCCAGAGATCATTGAAGGCGCTCTCTTCGTGCGCACGACGCTCGCCGGCACGTTTCTCCTCGGTGCGCAGGTCGAGCTTCTTCTTGCCGGGATAACGGTCGATGCCATGAGACATCAGGGCATGCGCGGCGTCGAGCGTATGCTCGACGGCCCGCCGGCCGTAGCGATCCTCGCAGTGCGAGATATAGCCCTTGGCGAATTCGAGATAGTCCAGGATGCCGTCGGCATCGGTCCACTGCTTGAAAAGGTAGTTGTTCTTGAAGAAATGGTTGTGGCCGAAGGCGGCGTGCGCGATCACCAGCGTCTGCATGGTCGCGGTGTTTTCCTCCATCAGGTAGGAAATGCACGGCGACGAGTTGATCACGATCTCATAGGCAAGGCCCATGTATCCCTTGCGGTAGGACGCTTCCTGAAAGGCGAAGTGTTTGCCGAACGACCAGTGCTTGTAGAACAAGGGCATGCCGACCGACGAATAGGCATCCAGCATCTGCTCGGCGGTGATGACCTCGATCTGGTTGGGATAGACGTCGAGGCCAAGCTCCGATTTCGCGATCTCCTCGCAGGCATCGTGGACCCGCTGCAGCGTGCGGAAATCCCAGTCAGCGCCATCGAACAGCCGCTCACCTATCATCGTCATGGCGTGGCCCTCTCCTGCTTGCCGCGACGCTTGAACAGGTCCTGGAACACCGGGAAGATCTCGCTTCGCTCGCTCACCTTGCGCATCGCAAGCGGCGCGCCCTCGTTGCGCAGGCGCTCGTAAAGGGTCCAGAGCGACGAGTCCGGCATGTCGAAGGTGTAGTTGGCCGCCTCGCCGACCTCCAGATAGGCAAAGAACTGGGTGACCGGGAGGATCTGCTCCGTGAGCAGCCGCCCGGTCAGGATGCTGTCGGAAGTCATGTTGTCGCCGTCGGAGGCTTGCGCGGCGTAGATGTTCCAGTCGGCCGGACGAAAGCGGGTGCGGACGATATCGTGCATGGCCTGCAGCGCGCTCGACACCAGCGTGCCGCCGGAAGCCGGTCCGTGGAAGAACGTATCCTCGTCCACCTCTTCGGCGCGGTCGGTGTGGCGGATGAACACGATCTCGACGTGGCGGTAGCGCCGCTTCAGGAACACGTAGAGCAGCATGTAGAACCGTTTCGCCAGGTCCTTCATGTGCTCCGACATCGAACCCGACACGTCCATCAGGCAGAACATCACGGCTTGCGCCACCGGCTTCGGCACGGTCTCGAACCGCCGGTAGCGGATATCGATGGGATCGATGAACGGGATTCGTTTCGCCTTGGCCTTCAGCGCCGCAACCTGCGCCAGAAGCTCAGAACGCCGCGGCTCCTCCGCTTCCGCCGCCTCCGCTTCGAGTTCGGCGATCTGTTCCGGCCGCGGCCGGCGCAGCGCCACGCGACGCGCCAGCGCGAGCTTGACGGTGCGGCTCACGGAGATGTTCGCGGGCGAACCTGACGTGGTGTAGCCGGCGCGATGCAGGCCTTCGCTCTCCGCCTCCGCCAGCTTGCGCTTGGCAAGGTCGGGCAACTCCAGATCGTCGAGGAACAGATTGACGAACTCGTCGCGGCTCAGGACGAAGCGGAACGCATCTTCGCTGTCGCCCTCGCCCGGCCCCGTTCCACGGCCACCGCCCTGGTTCGGGCGCGGCAGGATATCGCCTTCGATGAACTTCTTGTTGCCGGGCAGCACCATATCGCGCGTGCCGCCCCCGCGGCGAAAGCGCGGCTCGTCCATGCCGTCGAGCGGAATCGCGACCTCACCGCCTTCCAGCACATCCTTGATGTCCCGGTCCTGCGACGTCTTCTTGACGGCTCCCTGAACCAGGGCCTTGGCCCGCCTCAAGAACCGCTGTCGGTTCTCAAGGCTCTTGCCGCCCGGATTCAGGCGCCGATCGACAATGTGCATCGTCACTTCGCATCCGCCTCAGCCAGCCTGCTTCACGCGCATATACCACTCGACGAGACGACGGACCTGGCGCTCGGTGTAGCCACGCTCCACCATCCGCGCGACGAAGTCGTCGTGCTTCTTCTCGGTATCGCCGTCCTTCTTCGAACCGAACGAGATGACCGGGAGCAGATCCTCGACCTGCGAGAAGATCCGCTTCTCGATGACGTCGCGGACCTTTTCATAAGAGGTCCAGTTCGGGTTCTTGCCACCATTATGCGCCCGCGACCGCAGCGAGAATTTGACGACCTCGTTGCGGAAATCCTTCGGGTTGGCGATGCCGGCCGGCTTCTCGATCTTGGTCAGTTCCTGATTCAGGAGCTCACGGTTGAGCAACTGTCCGGTGTCGGGATCCTTGAAGTCCTGATCCTCGATCCATGCGTCGGCGTAATCGACGTAGCGGTCGAACAGGTTCTGGCCGTAATCCGAATAGGATTCGAGATAGGCTTTCTGGATCTCGTTGCCGATGAACTCCGCGTAGCGCGGGGCGAGATCGGCCTTGATGAATTCGAGATAGCGCTTCTCGACTTCCTCAGGCAGTTGCTCGCGGCGGATCGAATGCTCGAGCACGTACATCAGGTGCACGGCATCAGCCCCGACCTCTGTCGTGTCGTGGTTGAAGGTGGCGGCGAGCACCTTGAACGCGAAGCGCGTCGAGACACCGTCCATGCCTTCGTCAACACCGGCGGCGTCGCGATATTCCAGGACGCTGCGCGCCTTCGGATCGGATTCCTTCAGGCTCTCGCCGTCATAGACCCGCATCTTCGCGAACAGCGTCGAGTTCTCGTGCTTGCGCAGGCGCGACATCACCGAGAAGCGCGCCAAGGTCTCCAGCGTCGCCGGCGCGCAAGGTGCGCTGGCAAGCTCGGAGCTCTGGATCAGCTTTTCGTAGATCTTCTGCTCCTCGGTGACCCGCAGGCAGTAAGGCACCTTGATGACGCAGATGCGGTCGATGAAGGCCTCATTGTTCTTGTTGGCCTTGAAGCTCTGCCATTCCGCCTCGTTGGAGTGCGCGAGGATGATGCCGCCGAACGGGATCGCGCCGATATTCTCGGTGCCGATGTAGTTGCCTTCCTGCGTCGCCGTGAGCAGCGGATGCAGCATCTTGATCGGCGCCTTGAACATCTCGACGAATTCGAGGATGCCCTGGTTGGCGCGATTGAGTCCGCCCGAATAGCTGTAGGCGTCGGGATCGTTCTGCGCGTAGGTCTCGAGCTTGCGGATGTCGACCTTGCCGACCAGCGAGGAGATGTCCTGGTTGTTCTCGTCGCCGGGCTCGGTCTTGGCGACCGCAATCTGCCGCAGCCGCGACGGCTGGATCTTGGCGACGCGGAATTGCGAGATGTCACCGCCGAAGGCTTCGAGCCGCTTGTAGCACCACGGGCTCATCAGCCCGGTGAGGCGCCGCTGCGGAATGCCGTACTTCTCCTCGAGCATCGGCCCGAGCTGATCCGGATCGAACAGGCTAAGCGGGCTTTCGAACACAGGGCTCAGTTCGTCGCCGGCCTTCAGCACGTAGATCGGGTGCACTTCCATCAATGCCTTGAGCCGCTCGGCGAGCGATGACTTGCCGCCGCCCACCGGTCCGAGCAGATAGAGAATCTGCTTGCGCTCTTCCAAGCCTTGCGCGGCGTGACGGAAGAAGCCGACGAGCCGCTCGATCGTGTCTTCCATGCCGTAGAAGCCAGCGAACGCCGGATAGGTGCGCATCGTGCGGTTCATAAAGATACGGCCAAGGCGAGGGTCCTTGGCCGTGTCGATCATCTGAGGCTCACCGATCGCAGCCAATAGTCGTTCTGCGGCATTCGCATATCGCATCGGATCAGTTCGACACGACTCGAGATATTCCGCCATCGACATATCGCTCTGGCTTCGCGCCTCGAACGACCTAGCGAAAGCGTTGAACAGAGAATCGTTGTACATGATCCCTCTCCACGATATGTTGCGCCGCCTTACGAGAACGAGCCGGTTTGCCGAAACGTTCCTCGAATCACGGTCGGCATGCTGGACATATTGGACACTCGCCAGCCTCCCTTCCGCAATGCGCGGCGCAAGCAGCCGCTGCCTTATCAACAAGCAGGCAGCCTAATAGTTCATCAAAAACGCGATTTGTCATTTACTTTCTTGGCCATGTAGCTGGTCCGCCACATCCGTGATTCTACCGGGGGACCGACAACGACCGGGCTGCCCTGCCATCAGCAAATGCCATTCTGACCGCCTTTCGGCTGCCATCGCGCTGCTCCTTCACGCCTACGAACTGCCACCGGTTTGAACGCATCCGGCTTCTGCCGCGACTAAGTCAAAACCGTCAGCACATCGTGACACGGCGTCGTTGCCGCACCGAACGAGGTGGCGCTTATCATTTCATATAGATCGCTTGCGTTCGCTGAACAGATCATGAAGCGCATATTTTATTTTCCGTTCATCTAGCTGTCGCAGGCGCCATGCTTGCGGGAATTGGCCACAGTCGCGCCGAAGATGGCATCGACAGCGCCAAGGCCGCAGCCTTCGACAAGAGAATATTCGCGCGCCCGCTCGCCGAAAAGACCTACGCCTGCTTCGTGCGCCGTTATGACGCCGATCATCTGGCGCAACATCAAAGCAGAAGCTGAGCGCGATGAAACTGTTGGTGACGGCGGAGAACGCGCCGGAGGAAAAAATTGCCGGCTACTCATTCCACCTTAGTATTAAATACCGTCACCGCAGCGGCAATTTCCACTCCAGCGACTTTCGCGGCTACGCTGTCACAGAAGGCGCGAGCAACGAAATTCGTTTCGGCTGCGGCGTCGATTGTGAAGTTGGCGGCATCAATGTGGCGTTGTCGAGAGACGACAAGTCCGCCATCATCCGCCTTGAGCGGATCGGGATTTGGAATCGCAACGAGCCGGACCAAGAGGCCGAAGACGCGCTTGCCGCCGGCGTTGACGACAAGATCTTTCGCGTCGATCGCGCGGACGCGGAAGAATGTGCCGAGCTTGTGACCGACCGCCGGGAACTCGCCGCACTCAGACACAAATGATACGCTCGTGCGGCTGATAATACGCTCGTCGGCCAGACAACTCAATTGAGGGAGGGTGCCATGCATCGACGCAGCATCTTGTGGGGCGTGGCTTCGGCCGTCAGCGCCGTTGCCGGCTCGCGCGCCCGCGCCGCCACCGAGACGACATCGCCACCCGCCAAGCTCAAGGTGGTCTATCACCTGAGCGACCTCGAGAAGGTCAATTTTGTGGTCGGCAACATCCAGAACCATTTCGACGGCGTCGGCGGACCCGAGAATGTTACCATCGCCCTGGTGGTCCACGGCCCGGCGCTGCGCGCCTTTCATTCGGCCTCCGCCGCCCCCGACCTGTCGCGGCGCGTCCAGCAGTTTTCCGGGGATGGCGTCGAGCTTGCCGCCTGCGGCAACACCATGAAATCGCAGAATGTCAGCCTGAAGGAGCTCCTCCCCGGCTTCGTGGTTGCCGACAAGGGCGGCGTCGTCCGCCTCGCCGAGCTGCAGTCGCAGGGCTACCTGTATCTCAGGCCCTGAACGGTGCACCGCACCGTCATAAAATTGTTCAGAGTTCGCGGTTGCATCGGATCAAATCCGAGGGAGCGAACCCGTCGGGGTGGAGTTGTCTCCTTTTGATGCGCATATCCCCCTTTGGCAGCCCTTTCCGCCCCGTGTTGACAATCCGGTCCCGCCCCAGAAAGCTACTGGGGAACCCGTCCACCGACCCGATCGAGCAGAAACAGGCATCATGAACCCCGTCAAAACACTCGAAAACCACGGCCAATCGGTATGGCTGGATTTCCTGGCCCGCGGCTTCGTCGCCAAGGGCGACCTCAAGAAGCTGATCGAAGAAGACGGCGTCAAAGGCGTCACCTCCAACCCCTCGATCTTCGAGAAGGCGATCGGCAGCTCGGACGAGTATGACGGGGCGATCGGCAATGCGCTGAAGAAGGGCGACCGCCCGGTCGCCGAACTGTTCGAGCATCTCGCAATCGAGGATATCCAACACGCCGCCGACGTGCTGCGTCCGGTCTATGACCAGCTCAATGGCAAGGACGGCTTCGTCAGCCTCGAAGTGTCGCCCTATCTGGCGATGGACACCAAGGGCACCATCGCGGAAGCGCAGCGGCTCTGGAAGGAGGTCCGGCGCAAGAACCTGATGGTGAAGGTGCCGGCGACGCCGGAAGGCCTGCCCGCGATCGAGCACCTGATCGGCGAAGGCATCAGCATCAACATCACGCTCCTGTTCTCGCAAAAGGTCTATCGCGACGTGGCGGAGGCCTATCTGAAGGGCCTGGAGAAATACGTGAGCGGCGGCGGCGACCCGTCGCACATTGCGAGCGTCGCGAGCTTCTTCGTCAGCCGCATCGATTCCGCCGTCGACAAGCAGCTCGACGAGAAGATCGCAAAGGCCAACGATCCCACCGAGAAGGAGCGGCTGGCGTCGCTGAAGGGCAAGGTCGCGATCGCCAACGCCAAGCTGGCGTACCGGGATTACAAGCGCATCTTCGCCGGTCCACGCTGGGAAAAACTCATGGCGAAGGGCGCCAAGCCGCAGCGGCTGCTGTGGGCCTCGACCGGCACCAAGAACAAGGAATACAGCGACGTCCTCTATGTCGAGGAGCTGATCGGCCCCGACACGGTCAACACCGTGCCGCCGGCGACGCTCGACGCCTTCCGCGACCATGGCAAAGTCCGCGACAGCCTCGAGGAGAACGTCGAGGAGGCGCAGCGCGTGCTGGACGAGCTGGAGAAGTCCGGCATTTCGCTGGACGCGATCACCGCCGAGCTGGTCAAGGACGGCGTCAGGCTGTTCGCCGATGCCGCCGACAAGCTCTACGGCGCCGTGGCGTTCAAGCGCGCAACCTCGCTCGGCACCGGCATCGACGGCCAGACGCTCAAGGTCGGCCGCGAGCTTGCCAAGGCAATCGAAGAGAATACCGAGGAATGGCGTGCCTCGGCCAAGGTCCGCCGGCTCTGGCAAAAGGACAAATCGGTCTGGACCGGCGAGGATGAGGACAAATGGCTGGGTTGGCTGACCAGCCCGGCCAAGGCCGACATCGCCGACTATGAGGATTTCGCCGAGCGCGTGAAGGGCCAGAAATTCACCGACGCGGTCGTGCTCGGCATGGGCGGCTCCAGCCTGGGGCCGGAGGTGCTGGCGGAGACCTTCGCCAAGAAGACCGGCTTCCCCAAGCTGCATGTGCTCGATTCCACCGACCCGGCGCAGGTGCGGGCGATGGAAGCGGCGGTCGACATCTCCAGGACACTGTTCATCGTTTCCAGCAAATCCGGCGGCACCACCGAGCCGAACGTGATGAAGGACTATTTCTTCGACCGCGTCTCCAAGGCGATCGGCGCCGCCAAGGCCGGCCACCGTTTCATCGCGGTGACCGATCCCGGCTCGTCGCTGGAGAAGACCGCAAAGCGGCAGGGCTTTGCCCGCATCTTCTACGGCGAGCCCACGATCGGCGGCCGCTACTCCGTGCTCTCGCCATTCGGCCTGGTGCCGGCCGCAGCCGCCGGCTTCAATGTCCGCAGCCTGATCAAGCATACGCTGTCGATGGTGCGCTCCTGCGGCGCCGACGTGCCGCCGCACGAGAACCCGGGCGTGCAGCTCGGGCTCGCGATGGGGCTCGCCGGCCTCGAAGGCCGCGACAAGGTGACGATCACCTCGTCCCGGAAGATCGCCGATTTCGGCGCCTGGGCCGAGCAGTTGATCGCGGAATCCACCGGCAAGGACGGCAAGGGCCTGATCCCGATCGACGGCGAGACGCTGGGCGAGCCGGCCAGCTACGGCGACGACCGCTTCTTCATCGACCTTCGCACCGAAGGCGAGGAGGACGCCGAGCATGACGCGAGGCTCGACGCGCTGGAGCAGGCCGGCCATCCCGTGGTGCGTATCGTCCTGCCGTCGATCGATCATCTCGGCCAGGAGTTCTTCCGCTTCGAGATCGCAACCGCTGTTGCCGGCTCGGTGCTCGGCATCAACCCGTTCAACCAGCCGGATGTCGAGGCGGCCAAGATCAAGACCCGCGAATTGACCGCAGCCTTCGAGAAGACCGGATCGCTGCCGGCCGAACAGCCGGTGGTCTCCACCGCCGAGGCCGACCTCTACACCGACGAGCGCAACGCTGCCGAGCTCCGTAAAGCCGGGGCCGACGGCACGCTCGGCTCCTGGCTGAAGGCGCACCTTTCGCGTTCGCAGCGCGGCGACTACGTCGCCCTGCTCGCTTACATCGAGCGCGACAAGGCCTTCATTGATGCGCTGCAGAAGATGCGGCTTGCCGTGCGCGACAGCGAGCATCTCGCCACCTGCGCCGAGTTCGGCCCGCGCTTCCTGCACTCGACCGGCCAGGCCTACAAGGGCGGCCCCGACAGCGGCGTGTTCCTGCAGATCACCGCCGACGATGCCAAGGACCTGCCGGTACCGGGCCAGAAGGCAAGCTTCGGCGTCATCAAGTCGGCGCAGGCGCGCGGCGATTTCGACGTCCTGACCGAACGTGGCCGACGCGCGCTGCGCGTCCATCTCAAGGGCGGAATTGGACCGGCGCTGGCCACGCTGGACGCGGCGCTTAACGAAGCCCTCAACTAGAGCAGGGTCCCGAAAACCGGACACGGTTTTCGGATCACGCTCGCAAGTCAAGGACATGAAAACATGCAGCTCGGCATGATCGGCTTGGGGCGGATGGGTGGCAACATCGTCCGCCGGCTGATGGCCCACGGCCATACCACCGTGGTCTACGACAAGGACCCCAAGGCGGTTGCGGCACTTGCCGCCGACAATGCCGCCGGCTCCGCTTCGCTGGAGGAGTTCGTGCTCAAGCTGGAGCAGCCGCGCACCGCCTGGGTGATGCTGCCGGCCGGCAAGATCACCGAGGCGACGATCGAAGCGCTGTCGAAGCTGATGCAGCCGGGCGACACCATCATCGACGGCGGCAACACGTTCTGGCAGGACGACGTCCGCCGCGGCAAGGCGCTGAAGGAGCGCGGCCTGCACTATGTCGACGTCGGCACCTCCGGCGGCATCTGGGGCATCGAGCGCGGCTACTGCATGATGATCGGCGGCGAGCAATCCGTCGTCGACCGGCTCGACCCGATCTTCAGCGCGCTTGCGCCCGGCGTCGGCGACATCCCGCGCACCCCGCACCGCGACGGCCGCGATCGCCGCATCGAGCAGGGCTACATCCATGCCGGCCCCGTAGGCGCCGGGCATTTCGTCAAGATGATCCACAACGGCATCGAATACGGCCTGATGCAGGCCTATGCCGAGGGCTTCGACATCCTGAAGAATGCCAAAAGCGAAGCGCTTCCGCCGGATCACCGCTTCGATCTCGACATCGCCGATATCGCCGAGGTCTGGCGCCGCGGCAGCGTGATCCCTTCCTGGCTGCTCGACCTCACCGCGATCGCGCTCGCCGAGAACGCCACCCTCGACAACTACTCCGGCTTCGTCGAGGATTCCGGCGAAGGCCGCTGGACGGTGAACGCCGCGATCGACGAGGCGGTGCCTGCGGAAGTGCTCACGGCAGCGCTGTTTGCCCGCTTCCGCTCGCGCAAGGACCACACCTTCGCCGAGAAGATTCTGTCCGCCATGCGCGCCGGTTTCGGCGGCCACCGGGAGCCGCCGCAAAGCGCCAAGAAGAGCTAAGAGAAGGGCAAAGGATGACGAACGGTCACGCGCAAAAGAAACCCGACCCCTGCTCCTTCATCATTTTCGGCGTGACGGGCGACCTCGCGCACCGGCTGGTGATCCCTGCCCTCTATAATCTCGCCGCGACCAACCTGTTGCCCGACCGGTTCTGCGTCGCCGGCGTCGCCCGCGGCGGCATGTCGAACGAGGAATTGAGCGCAAGCCTGATGAAGGGATTGCGGCAGTTCGCGACCCGCCCGGTCGACGAGGCCATCGCCAAGCGCCTGTTCGAATGCGTGACCGCGGTTGAAGCCGACCCGAAGGACCCTGCGTCCTTTGACCAGATGCGGGTCCAGCTCGACAAGGCGGAAGCCGCACGCGACACCGGCGGCAACCGCCTGTTCTACCTCGCGACACCGCCGGGCGCCTTCCTGCCGATCACCAGGGAACTCGCCCGCACCGGCATGCTGAAGGAGAACGGCTATTGGCGGCGGATCGTGATCGAGAAGCCGTTCGGTACGGACCTCGACTCGGCCAGGCACCTGAACTCCGAGTTGCTGAAGCTCATCGACGAGCATCAGATCTACCGGATCGATCATTACCTCGGCAAGGAAACCGTCCAGAACATCCTGGTACTGCGCTTTGCTAACGGCATGTTCGAGCCGATCTGGAATCGGAATCATATCGACCACATCCAGATCACCGTCGACGAGAAGCTCGGCGTCGGCCATCGCGGCAGCTTCTATGATTCGACCGGCGCGCTGCGCGACATGGTGCCGAACCATCTGTTCCAACTGATGTCGCTGGTCGCGATGGAGCCGCCGATCCGCTTCGACGCGCATTCGGTGCGCACGGAGAAGGCCAATGTGCTGGCCGCGATCCAGATCCAGAGCCAGCAGGAGGCGTTGCACAATTCAGTGCGGGGGCAGTATCGCGGCGGCGAGATCGGCGACAGCAAGATCGAGGACTATTGCAAGACCGCGGACGTCAAGCCGGGCAGCAGCACCGAAACCTATGCGGCGCTCAAGCTGATCATCGACAATTGGCGTTGGGCCGGCGTGCCGTTCTATCTGCGCACCGGCAAGGCTTTGGCCGCCAAGCGCACCGAGATCGCGATCAAGTTCAAGCAGGCGCCGTTCGCGATGTTTCGCGACACGCCGGTCGACCAGCTTTCGCAGAACTACCTCGTGATCTCGACCGAGCCGACCGAGGGCATCGAACTGCAGTTCAACACCAAGGTTCCCGGCCCGACCATCAATATCGACGGCGTCGAGATGAAGTTCCGCTACAAGGATTACTTCAAGGCCGAGCCGTCGACCGGTTACGAGACCCTGATCTATGACTGCATGATCGGCGACAACCTCCTGTTCCAGCGCGCCGACGGCGTCGAGGCCGGCTGGCAGGCGGTGCAACCGTTCCTTGATGCCTGGAAAAAGACCGGCGGCGCCGGCCTGCAACCCTACAAAGCCGGCAGCGAGGGGCCAGAGGCCGCCAACGCGCTTCTGACCCGCGACGGCCGCAGCTGGCGAAAGCTGGGCTGATGATGACCGCCGTCGGTCGCCGCCAAATCATCACGGTCGCCGATCCCGCGGCGCTGGCGACGGCTGCCGCCGAGCGGGTGCTGGCGCGGATCGACGCCAACAGCGGCCGGATCGCGATCTGCCTGACCGGCGGATCGAGCCCGAAAGCGCTGTACCAGTTGCTCGCGACCGAGCCGTACCGCGCCAAGATCCCCTGGGATCGCGTGCACTGGTTCATCGGCGACGAGCGCTTCGTGCCGGTCGACGATCCCAGGAACAACATGGCGATGGCGCGCAAGGCCTTCCTGGATCGCTACGCGCCCACGTCCAACATCCATCCGATCCCGACCGGCGCCGCAAATCCCGATGAAGCGGCGGAGAGCTATGCACGCGAGTTGCAATCCTTCTACGGCGCGGAGGCGCTCGACGCGGCCCGTCCGCTGTTCGACCTGGTGCTGATGGGCATCGGGCCGGACGGACACACCGCCTCGCTGTTTCCGAACTACCCGGCGATCGAGGTGATCGACCGATGGGTGGTCGGCGTGCCCAAGGCCAATGTCGAGCCGTTCGTGCCGCGCGTCAGCCTGACCTTGCCGACGCTGTCCTGCTGTCGGGAAATGCTGTTCGAGGCCGCAGGCAAGGAGAAGCGCGCAATCTTGACGCGCGCCTTCGCCGGCGAGAACCTGCCGGCGAACCGCGCGCAATCCATCGGCGAGACCGTCTGGCTGATCGACGAGCCGGCGCGGCCGGAGGATTTTCGTGGCTGATGCAACAACGTTCTGCGCCCTCGTCGTGATGGGCGTGTCCGGCTCGGGCAAGAGCACGATCGGCGAGACGCTTGCTGCGCGGCTCGGCTGGCGCTTCGCGGACGGCGACCGCTTTCACCCCGCAAGCAACGTCGCGAAAATGAGCGCAGGCCAGCCGCTCACCGACGACGACCGCCGTCCCTGGCTGCAGGCGATCGCGGACGAGATCGATCGCGTCTGCAAGGCAGGCCAGCACGTGGTGGTCGCCTGCTCGGCGCTGAAGCGTGCCTACCGCGAGATCCTCCTGCATGGACGGAACGACGTCGGCATCGTCTACCTCGACGGCACCGAGGCGCTGATCGCGAACCGGCTCACCCAGCGCAAGGGCCATTTCATGCCGCCGGGCTTGCTCGCCAGCCAGTTCCAGACCCTGGAGCCGCCGGGCGTGAGCGAACATCCGATCACCGTCCCGATCGACGGGACGGTTGACGCCATCGTCAACGCCATCATCCGCCAAATGAAACAGATCACCCCATGACCCGCATCGCCCTGCTCGTTTCCGACGTCGACGGCACGCTGCTGACCAAGGAAAAAGTCCTGACCGACGCTGCCAGTGATGCCGCGCAAAAACTGCATGCTGCCGGCATCGGCTTCACCATCGTCTCCAGCCGACCCTCGATCGGCATGGGATTCCTGATCGAGCCGCTGTCGATCACGCTGCCGGTCGGCTCCTTCAACGGCAGCTCAATCATCGATCCGCAGCTCAAGCCCGTCGAGCAGCACCTGATTCCGCCGGCGACCGCGTTGCGGAGCATCGAGCTGCTGCGCGAATTCGGCGTCGATATCTGGCTGTTCACCAACGACCGCTGGCTGACGGCCAATCCCGACGGCGAATATGTCGCGCACGAGCGGCACACCATCCGGCACGACCCGACCATCGTCACCGATTTCACGCCCTATCTCGACCAGGCCTGCAAGATCGTCGGCGCCTCTTCCGACGCCGCGCTGCTCGCGCGCTGCGAAACCGCGATGCAGCAGGCGGTGGGCACGGAGGCGACCGCCGTCCGCTCGCAAACCTATTACCTCGACGTCACCCCGCCCGGCTACGACAAGGGTACCTTTGTCGAGGCGATGGCAAAGCGGCTCGGCATTCCGACCGAGGCGGTGGCAACCATCGGCGACATGCGCAACGATTTGCCGATGTTCGCGAGGAGCGGCGTTTCCTTCGCGATGGGCAACGCCACCGACGAGGTCAAGAGCCAGGCGAAGTTCGTCACCGACAGCAACGAGCACGACGGCTTCGCCAAGGCGATCGAGATGGTGCTGAACTACAACGAGACTGCTTGACCGCCATCGCAGGAACGACAGCCGTAGGATGGGTAGAGCGAAGCAATCCACGCCTCCGCGTGTCGAGAGGTGGATTGCTTCGCTCCGCTCGTAATGACTGGAGCGTTCAACTCTCCTTGCTCGCCGCGCCCTCGACGAAATCCACCGGCGTCTCTTTCTTGACGCTCGTGCCAAGCAGCGTCGCGTCCCAATTGGTCAGGCGGACGCAGCCGTGGGATGCGGATTTGCTGATCTTCGAGGGTTCGGGCGAACCATGGATTCCGTACCCTTCCCCCGAGAGCCCGATCCAGTATGCCCCGACCGGATTGTTCGGACCGGGCTTGATGACGAACGGCCGCTTGGCGTGCACGCCCTTGAACTTGTAGGCCGGGTTGTAGCGGTAATACGGATTGGCGTCGGATGAAGTCACCTTGAGCGTCCCGCTCGGCGTCGGCTTGTCCCCGCTGCCGACAGTTGCCGGAAAGAACGCGACCAGCGCGCCGCCGCCATCGAAGGCCTTGACGGTCTGCCGCGACTTGTCGACCTCGATCCGCGCCACGCCCAGCTTGAGTTGCGGATCGCGGCCGCTGACGACGAAAATGGTCTCGCCGGCGCGGTCGAACTTCTTGCCGGGGTTGAACTGGGTCAATAGCCCCTCGCTCATGTGGAATTTCTCCGCGAGGCCCTCGCGCGCGGTTTTGTAGCCGAGCGCCGGCAGCGATTTCATCGCCTCCAGCTTGGCGGGAATTCTGCTGATAAACGGTCCTTTCACATCCTTTTGGGAAATCGTGTAGCTCGTGATGATCTCGTTCTGGCTGGTCTCGTTCAGCTTGGCCCAGATCTCGGGAGTGAGCGTCTTGTGAAACGTCAGACCCTTGGCTTCCGCGAACGCCTGCAGCGCCTTGCGCGTATTCTCGGCAAACTTGCCGTCGACCTCTCCGGGCGAAAACAGCGCGCGCTCGAGCAGGACCTGGGCCTTGATGATTGTCGCATCGGCCTTGTCCTCGGTCGCGGGGCGAGCCCGGTAGGTGGCATTGTTGATCGCTGCGGCATCGAGGCCGGCAGCGAACGCCGCTCCTGAAAACCAGCACGCAAGCAGCACTGCGGCGAACAGGCGAGCCATTCCCGATCCTCCAGCGAGATGTTTGCAGACAATGATCGTTGACCCCGCGGGTTCCTTCGCGCAGGTCCAGGCGGCAGCCTATTTCGACCGCTGCACGGCCGGCTTCTCCGCCGTCCGCTTGGCGTCGCTGAGATTGTGCGCGGTGTTGATCAGCGCGATATGGGTCAGCGCCTGCGGGAAATTGCCGGTCTGGCGGCCGGCGACGGCGTCGAACTCTTCGGCCAACAGGCCGAGATCATTGGCGACGGCGGTCACGCGATCGAACAGCGTTTGCGCTTTCCCGACCTCGCCCGCGAGCACATAGGCGTCGGCGAGCCAAAGCGTGCAGGCGAGGAAGGCGCCTTCGATCGGCTGCTTCTCCTCCGAGACCTCGCGCGGATCGTGCCGCATCACGAAGCCGTCGCGCATCAGGTATTGCTCGGTCGCGGCCAGCGTGCCGAGGATCCGCGGATCGGTTGGTGGCAGGAACCCAACCGCCGGCAGCAGCAGGACGCTGGCGTCGAGCAGTTTCGAACCATAGGATTCGACGAACGAATTGAGCTCAGGATCAAATCCCCTGGCGCAGACCTCGCGGTGGATGGTCTCGCGCAGCACCAGCCATTTGTCGAGCGGCGCCTTGAGGCCGAATTGTTCGACGCTCTTGATGCCGCGGTCGAAGGCGACCCAAGTCATCACTTTCGAAAAGACGTAGTGCCTGCCCTCGCCGCGCCGCTCCCAGATGCCGTTGTCCGGCCGGTCCCACTCTTCGGCAAGATGCTGGAGCACGGTGCACTCCAGCGACCAGCTCCGGTCGTCGAGCTGCAGCTTCGCCACACGCGACTGGTGGAAGGCGTCGATCAGTTCGCCGTAGACGTCGAGCTGCAGTTGCGCATGTGCGGCATTGCCGATGCGCACCGGCTGCGCGCCCTCATAGCCGGGTAGCCAGAGCGCTTCCCATTCCAGCAGCCGCCGCTGGCCCATGATGCCGTACATGATCTGCATGTTGGCCGGCGATCCGGCGGCCGCGCGCAGCAGCCAATTGTGCCAGGCCAGCGCTTCCTCGGTATAGCCCGAGTTCATCAGCGCCAGCAGCGTGAAGGTCGCATCCCGCAGCCAGCAGTAGCGGTAGTCCCAGTTGCGCTGGCCGCCGAGTTTCTCCGGCAGCGAGGTCGTCGGCGCCGCAACGATGCCGCCGGTCGGCGCGAAGGTCAGCGCCTTCAGCGTGATCAGCGAGCGCAGCACGAGGTTGCGGGCAACCCCCTCATAGGTGCAGCGGTTCGACCACTCAGTCCAGAACACCTCGGTGTCCTGCAGGGCCTGCGCAGGATCGATCGGCCCGGGCACCGGCAGATGCGAGGGTCCGTAGGTCATCACGAAAGGCAGGGTCTCGCCTTCGCCGACCGTAAATTCGGCCACCGTGGTCATGTCCTGTCCGCGGGTCTCGACCGGCGAGCGGAGCACGATCATGTCCTGCCCGGCGATCGCCAGCAGCACCGATCCGTCCTCGCTCTTCTTGACCCAGGGAATATCGGCGCCCAAGCCGAAACGGATGATCAGCTCCATCTTCAGGCTGACGGTCCCCTTCACGCCGCGCACCAGCCGCACGACGTCGGAAGCATTGCCGCGCGGCGGCATGAAGTCGATCATCTCTACGACGCCGCTTGCCGTCTCGAACCGCGTTTCCAGGATCAGCGTGTTGTCGCGGTAGCGGCGGAAGGTCTTGATGATGGCCTCGGCCGGCGCGATCAGCCAGCGGCCATGCCTGTTGTTGCCGAGCAGCGCGGCGAAACAGGCATCGCAATCGAAGGCGGGCCAGCACAGCCAGTCGATGGAGCCGTCACGGCCGACAAGTGCTGCCGTCTCGCAGTCGCCGATCAGTCCGTAATCTTCGATCCTGCAAGACACGGTGGCGACTGCTCCCTTTTTTAAGTTGATGCGGCTGACCGCTCGCGGGTGGCGTTCTTCAGCGCTTCGACGTCGATGGCGGAGGCGATGTGCTCGATCGACACCGGCAGCCGCCGCCGCCAGTTCGGATGTTCGTCGACGGTGCCGGGGACGTTCGGTTGGTCGACCAGACCGAGCAGGTCCTCGAGCGAAATCGTCAGCAGGCGGGACCTGGTCCGGGAGAGGAAAGCAGCCACCGAATAAAGATCGTGGCGGTCGATGCCATTCTGGCGCAGCACCTCGTCCAGCATGCCGAGCGCACGCCAGCGCGCCTCGTCGCTCTCGCCCGGATCGATGCCGAGCGAACGCTTCAGCTTCAAATCGCTGAACGAACGCCAGCCGGCATAGGTCGCAAGATCATGGGTGTTGAAGGTGACGAGCGCGTTGGCGGTGTAACGATCGATGCCGCGAAACGCCCCGCTGTCGTCGCGCTCGAACATCATCACGAGATAGGACCAGATGCCCCAGTCGTTCATCTGCTCGCGAAAACCTTCCGGCACGGTGCCGAGATCCTCGCCGATCACGACGCAGCGATGCGCCACGCTCTCCTGCGCGGTTGCGGCGAGCAGCGCCTCGAACGGCATCTGCACATAGGCACCGTTCTCCGGGCCGAAACCGTGCGGCACCAGATAAAGCCGCTTCAAGCCGAGCACATGGTCGAGCCGGATTGCGCCGGCATGGCGCATCGAGGTGCGCAGCATTTCCCGAAAAGGCTCGAAGGAGCGCATTTCGAGGCCGGCAGCGTTGAAGCCGGCAAGACCCCAGTCCTGCCCGGCGGTGTTCAGCGGGTCCGGCGGCGCGCCGACGCCGAGCAGGCGCGAGATCGCCCCCTGCTCGTTCCAGGCATCGAAGCCGTCGGACTGCACGCCGACCGCGACATCGAGATAAAGCCCGACCTTCATGCCGAGCCGGTGCGCAAGCGCGTCGCACGCCGCGAGCTGCCGATCGGCATTCCACTGCACGAATTCGACGAATTCGATCTCGCCGAAATCGGCACCTTTGCGCAGACGGCTGCACTTGGCGTCGTCCGGCCGCCGCCATTCCTCGGGCCATTCCCACCAGGGCTGGTTGAACTTCTTCCGCAAAACCTCAAAGCAGGCGAAGCGCGACAACAGCGGTCCGCGCTCGGTCCTGAAGCGTTCGAGATCCTGCCGGCGCTCGAGCGTCGGGCTCGCCTTGAAATTGGCGAACGCCGAGCGCAGCGCCTGCCATTTTGACGCCGCAACCGCACGATAGTCGACGATGTCCCCGGCACGCAGTTGTGCGAGCTTGTCATTGGCGCTGGGGTCGGCGCGGAATTCCGGCAGTTTCTCAACGTCGATATAGAGCGCGTTGAGGAACAGTCGGCTGTTCGGCGAATAGGGGCTACAATCATTGGGGCGGTCATCGAACAGCGCATGCAGCGGGTTAAGTCCGACACCACCGGCACCCAATTGATGGGCGAGTTCGATCAAGCCCCGCAGGTCCGTGAAATCGCCCATTCCCCAGTTGCGCGCGGAGCGCACGCTGTAGAGCTGGACCGCCAGCAGCCAGCAGCGGTCGAACTCGCCGCCGAAGGCGCGTTCCGGTGCGACAATCAGCGGCAGCTCTTCGGTCGATCCGCCGGCGTCGTTCAGGCGCAACTGGTAGACCCCGACCGGCAAGTCCTGCGGCCAGGATATAGTCCGGTCGCTCGTCTCACCCTTTGCCATCATTTTGCCACCGGCCGAAATCGTCCATGCGACCGGCAGCTTGGCGTCCATCGAAAGCTGCGACGGCGTCGGGCGACCCAGCCGGACGACGACCGGGTGGTCGATCCAGCGGCGGGGCTCGCGCGGCGGCAAGGCGTCGAGGATCGTTTTCAACGCAGCCGCGTCTGTCACACGGCGGTGGCCCTGACCGTCGATATATTCGGTCGTAATTCCAAGGTCTCTGGCTTTGGCGTAGAGGTCCATTCGGCACGCACTTTGCACACGACCCGGGAGCGCGGGTCACAAAATTATGTAGATGCAGGAAGGGGATAGATGATGTTTAACTCACTGTCCTTCCAGCCGTTCCGTGGGAACCAATGTCCCGCGAGCGGCTTTCTATATCAGTCCGGAGCGTATCCTTCACGCAACGGGGGCGTCATTTCCTTGTCAATGGCGGCATCACCGTGAACAAAACCGCTCAAACTGTCGAGAGTGCCGCGGGCACTTTTCATATCGAAGACGTCTATCCGCTGATCGACGGCGGCCGCTACCCCGTGAAACGCATCGTGGGGGAGCCCGTGGAGGTCTGGGCCGACGTCTACCGCGACGGGCATGACATCGTCGCGGCAGAACTGATCTGGCGCGGCGAACTCGACCACGAGTGGCGGCGCGAACTGATGACCCTGCATGCCAATGATCGCTGGTTCGGCTCCTTCGTCCCCGACACGCCCGGCCGCTATTTCTATGCGATCGAGGCCTGGACCGACGAGTTCGCCACCTGGCGCCACGGCTTTGAGCTGAAGCAGAAGGCCGGCGCCGATGTGACGCTCGACGCCATCGAAGGCGCGGGCATGCTGACCAAGGCGCAGGCCGGCGGACGGGCGGCTGCGGCCGTCATCCTCAAGCAGTGCGAGACCTATCTCCAGACCGGCGATCCGGCTCCCCTGCTCACGCCCGAATTGCAGGACGCGATGGCTGAAAGCCAGTTGCGGCCCGACCTGACGCGCTCACAGCTTTTCCCGTTCGTCGCCGACCGGCCGCGGGCGCGCTTCGGCTCCTGGTATGAGATGATCCCGCGCAGCCAGGGCAAGGTGCCCGGCCAGCACGGCACCTTCCACGACTGCATCGACCGCCTGCCCGACGTCGCGGCGATGGGATTTGACGTCGTCTACTTCACGCCGATCCATCCGATCGGCAGGATCAACCGCAAGGGACGCAACAATGCGGTGACCGCCAAGGAAGGCGATCCCGGCAGCCCCTATGCGATCGGCTCGGCGGAAGGCGGCCACGATGCCATCCATCCGGAATTGGGGACGCTGCAGGATTTCCGCGCTTTCGTGCTGGCATGCAAAGAGCACGATATGGAAGTCGCGCTCGACTTCGCGGTGCAATGTGCGCCGGACCATCCCTGGCTGAAGGAATATCCGCAATGGTTCAAGAAGCGGCCCGACGGCTCGATGCGCTATGCGGAGAACCCGCCGAAGAAATATGAGGACATCGTCAACCCGGCTTTCGGCTGCGAGGACGCGGGCGCGCTGTGGAATGCGTTGCGGGACGTGATCCTGTTCTGGGTCGACCAGGGCGTGAAGATTTTCCGCGTCGACAATCCACACACCAAGCCGTTCCCGTTCTGGGAATGGCTGATCCACCAGGTGCAGTTGCACCATCCCGACGTGCTCTTTCTCGCCGAAGCCTTCACGCGGCCGAAACTGATGAAGGGGCTGGCAAAACTCGGCTTCACCCAGTCGTACACCTATTTCACCTGGCGCACCCAGCGCTGGGAGCTGGAGCAATACCTGATCGAGCTCACCGGCTATCCCGAGCACGACTTCTACCGGCCGAATTTCTTCGTCAACACGCCTGACATCCTGCCCTTCCATCTGCAGGGCGGCGAACCCTGGATGTTCAAGTCCCGCGTGGCGCTGGCGGCGACGCTGTCCAGCACCTACGGCGTCTACAACGGCTTCGAGCTGCTGGAGCACGAGCCGATCCCGGGGCGCGAGGAATATCTTGATTCCGAGAAATACGAGATCAAGGTGCGTGACTGGGACAAGCCCGGCAATATCAAGCCCTATATCCGCGACCTCAACCTGGCGCGCCGCGCCAACGCAGCGCTGCAGCAGACCAGCAATCTGCGTTTCCTGCCCATCGAGGACAGCAACGTGATCGGGTTCGTCAAGGAAGCCGTCGACGGGAGCAACACGGTTGCGGTCGTGATTGCATTGTCGCGCGACGTCCACGAAGTCTGGCTGCCGCTGGGCGACGTCCAGCTAGGTGCCGGCGACGAGCGCCGCAATGTCGCCGCGGTCGAGAATCTCATCACCGGCGAACGCTATGCACTCGACTGGGGTGGCATCCGGGTGCGGATTGATCCGATGCGCGATCCGGCGGTGCTGTTCCGCTGCCTGGCCTGAAGGGGGCAGCGCCATGAACGTGCTTTCAGCGGTCGAGACAAAGGAACTGGTGGTCACCGAGACGGCGGACGATCTCTGGTACAAGGACGCCATCATCTACCAGCTCCACGTCAAGGCCTTCGCCGACAGCAACAACGACGGCATCGGCGATTTCGCGGGGCTGACCGAGAAGCTCGGCTATCTGCAGGATCTCGGCGTCACCGCGCTGTGGCTGTTGCCGTTCTATCCGTCCCCCGGACGCGACGACGGCTATGACATCGCCGACTATGGCGACATCAATCCCGATTTCGGGACGATGAAGGACTTCAAGCGCTTCATCCATGAGGCCAAGAAGCGCGGCCTGCGCGTCATCACCGAGCTCGTCGTCAATCACACCTCCGACCAGCACGCCTGGTTCAAGCGCGCGCGCCGCAGCCATCCCGGCTCGAGCGCGCGCAACTGGTATGTCTGGAGCGACACCGACCAGAAGTACCAGGGCACGCGGATCATCTTTACCGATACCGAGAAGTCGAACTGGACCTGGGATCCCGAAGCGGGCGAGTTCTACTGGCACCGCTTCTTCTCGCACCAGCCGGACCTGAACTTCGACAACCCTCGCGTGGTGCGCGCCATCGTGCAGGTGATGAAGCGCTGGCTCGACACCGGCGTCGACGGTTTCCGGCTCGACGCCATTCCCTATCTCTGTGAGCGCGAAGGCACCAATAACGAGAACCTGCCCGAGACCCACGCCATCATCAAACTGCTGCGGCGCGAGCTCGACACCTACGCCAGGGGCAAGATCCTGCTCGCCGAAGCCAATCAATGGCCGGAGGACGTGCAGGAATATTTCGGCCGCGAAGACGAATGCCATATGGCGTATCACTTCCCGCTGATGCCGCGCATCTACATGGCGATCGCGCAGGAGGACCGGTTTCCGATCACCGACATCCTGCGGCAGACGCCGGATATCCCGGCCAGTTGCCAATGGGCGCTGTTCCTGCGCAACCATGACGAGCTGACGCTGGAAATGGTTACCGATGTCGAGCGCGACTATCTGTGGTCGACCTACGCCAACGATCCCCGCGCCCGCATCAATGTCGGCATCCGCCGCCGCCTCGCGCCGCTGATGGACAATGACCGGCGCAAGATCGAATTGATGAACTCGCTGCTGCTGTCGTTCCCGGGCACGCCGATCATCTATTACGGCGACGAGATCGGGATGGGCGACAACATCTATCTCGGCGACCGCAACGGCGTCCGCACGCCGATGCAATGGAGCCCGGACCGCAATGGCGGCTTCTCCCGCGCCGATCCGGCGCGGCTCTATGCGCCCATGATCATGGACCCGGTCTATGGCTATGAATCCGTGAACGTCGAGGCGCAGTCGCGCAGCCTTTCGTCGCTGCTCAGCGCCACCAAGCGGCTGATCGCGGTGCGCAAGTCAACGCTGGCCTTTGGCCGGGGCTCCATGACCTTCATCCGCCCCGAGAACCGCTCGGTGCTCGCCTATGTCAGGCAGTATCAGGACGAGGTCATTCTCTGCGTCGCCAATTTGTCGCGCTCAGCGCAGGCGACCGAACTCGACCTTTCCGCCTTCAAGGGACGCATTCCCCTGGAGATGCTCGGCCGCACGCGCTTCCCGACGATCGGCGAACTGCCCTATATGGTCACGCTGGCGCCGTATGGCTTCTACTGGTTCCAGCTCCAGGAGCCCGACAAGTCCATCGCCATGCCGCGGCGCGCGGTGCCGGAATTCGAAACGCTGGTGGTGCCGCTGAATTCGACCTGGGTGTCGCTGGCGCGCGCCCGCGGCGTGTTCGAGCGCGACGTGCTGCCGGGCCACCTGTCGCGGGCGCGCTGGTACCCTGAGAGTTTGTCGAAAGCGATCCAGCCCCTGCTGGTCTCCGCCATTCCGTTCTGCGACATCGGCGACAACCGCCCCTGGCTCGCCTTCTTCGAGACGACGCAGCGCGGCGCCACCTCACGCTATGTGCTGCCGATCCGGATCGAATGGGTGCGCTTCGACCGCGAGCGCTACAATCCGCGCGCACTTGCCGCCGTACGGCAGGGCGCGCGCGAGGGCACGCTGCTCGACGTTGCGACCGATGAGATCTTCATCGCGCTGCTGTTGCGCAATCTGGCGCAATCGCTGACGGTCGAGGACGAGGAGCTGGGCATCGCGCTGCGCCTCGAATTCCGCCCGACCAGCCGCTTCACGGACAAGCCGATCAAACAGCCCCAGCGCATTCGCGCTGTGGAGACCGAGCAGTCCAACAGCACGGCGCTGGTGGACGAGGATTACGTCGTCAAGATCTATCGAAGGCTCGAGCCCGGCATCAATCCGGAGATCGAGATGGGGCGCTTCCTCACTGATGTCGCCGGCTTCGCCAACACGCCGGCGCTGCTCGGCACGGTCGAGCTCATCGAGGGCGAGAAGCGCAGTGCGATCGGCATCGTACATGCCTTTGTCACCAACCAGGGCGAGGCATGGACAGTGACCGCCGCCTATCTCGACCGCTTCGTCGAGGAACAGCGGCTGCTTGCGACCAACCATGAGACCAAGCAGAGCGAACAGCAGATCTCCTATCTGCGCTACATGGCGCAAACAGGAAAACGGGTCGCCGAGCTGCACATTGCGCTGGCCAGCAACCGCGACCTGCCCGAGTTCGTCCCGGAGCCGACCAGTCCGGAAGACGTGCAGCGCTGGATCGATGACATCTTGGCCCGCGCCGACCGCGTCTTCGAGACGCTGACACAGCGGCGGGATACGCTCAAAGAGGCCGATCGGCCGCTGGTGGCCCAGTTTCTGGCACAGCAGGACAGCTTGCCGGCCCGGCTGAAGGCGCTGCTGCCCGGAAACATCGATGGCCTCAACATCCGCCATCACGGCGACTTCCATCTCGGCCAGATGCTGATCGTCAAGGACGACATCTTCATCATCGATTTCGAGGGCGAGCCGCGCCGCAGCATCGCCGAGCGGCGCCGCAAGGCGCCGGCGGCGCGCGATGTCGCCGGCCTGGTCCGCTCGATCGACTACTCCGTCACCGCTGCGCTCGATCGGGTGCTGAAGGTTGCACCCGACGAGCAAGGCAAGCTCGCGTTGGCGCTTGCCGACTGGCGCGATCAGGCCACCGCGACATTCCTGGCTGCCTATCGCGAGACCATGGCGGGCCAGCCCTTGTGGCCGGCCGAACCGGAAGCCGCCGAGCGGATGCTCAACTTCTTCCTGCTTGAGAAAGCATTCTACGAGATCGAATATGAGCTGGCGCACCGTCCCGACTGGCTGCGCGTCCCGCTTACCGGGATGCTCCGCATCCTGGCGCAACAACCGCATGAGCTGCAATGACCAGATTGCCTGCTGAAGCTTACGCCATCATCGAGGGTCGGCATTCCGACCCCTTCCGCTACCTCGGAATTCATGCCGAGGGCGACCAGAGCGTCGTGCGCGCCTTCCTGCCGGAAGCCTCGAATGTCGAGGCGATCGGCGAACATGGCGAGACTGCAACGCTCGCACGCATTCATGACGCGGGCCTGTTCGCCGGTGCGCTGCCGAACGGCTCGCGCCGCTACCAGCTGCGCGCCCGCTTCGGCGACAATGTCGTCGATCTCGACGACCCCTACCGCTTCCCGCCCGTCTTGAGCGATTTCGATCTCTATCTGCTTGGCGAAGGCACCCACCAGCGCATCTACGAAAAGCTCGGCGCGCATCCGATGACGCTCGACGGCGTCGAAGGCGTCGCCTTCGTGGTGCTCGCGCCGAACGCACGGCGGGTCAGCGTGGTCGGCGATTTCAATTTCTGGGACGCGCGGCGGCACCCGATGCGGGTGCGCGGCGTCGGCTATTGGGAATTGTTCATCCCGCATGCCCGCGCCGGCGACCACTACAAGTTCGACATTATCGGCCCCACTGGCCAGCATCTGCCGCTGAAGTCCGATCCGGTGGCGTTTGGCGCGGAGGTGCGCCCGAAGACCGCCTCGATCGTGGTCGACCTCGACCACATTCCTCATCCGCAAGCAGCGCCGTTGGGCATCAACACCATTGGTGCGCCGATCTCGATTTACGAGGTCCATCTCGGCTCGTGGCGGCGCAAGGGCAACAATGAATGGCTGACCTATCGCGAGCTCGCCGAGCAGCTTCCGGCCTACGCGCGCGACATGGGCTTCACCCATCTTGAGTTCCTCCCCGTCAGCGAACATCCGTTCGACGGCTCCTGGGGCTATCAGCCGACGGGCCTGTTCGCGCCGACCAGCCGGTTCGGCTCGCCGGCCGACTTCGCCGCGCTCGTCGATGCCTGTCATCGCGAAGGGTTAGGAGTGCTGCTTGACTGGGTGCCCGGCCACTTCCCGGACGATCCGCACGGCCTCGGCCATTTCGACGGCACCGCGCTCTATGAGCACGCCAACCCGCTGCAGGGCCGCCATCTCGACTGGGGCACGCTGATCTATAATTACGGGCGCACCGAGGTGACCAATTTCCTGGTCTCCAACGCGCTGTTCTGGCTCGACCGCTACGGCGTCGACGGCCTGCGCGTCGATGCGGTCGCCTCCATGCTCTATCTCGATTACAGCCGTCCTCCCGGCGGCTGGATTCCGAACAAATATGGCGGCCGCGAGAACCTGGAGGCGATCGACTTCCTGCGCCGCTTCAACACCGAAGTGTTCGGACGCTTCCCGCAGGCGACGACCGCGGCGGAAGAATCGACCGCCTGGCCGCAGGTGTCGCGCCCGGTCGAGTTTGGCGGGCTCGGCTTCGGCTACAAGTGGAACATGGGCTGGATGCACGACACCTTGCGCTACATCGGCAAGGAGCCTGTTCACCGCAAATATCACCACGGTGACATCCTGTTCGGCCTGCACTACGCCTTCTCGGAGAACTTCATCCTGCCGCTCTCGCATGACGAGGTCGTGCACGGCAAACGTTCGATCCTGGGCCGCATGCCCGGCGACGACTGGCAGCGTTTCGCGAATCTGCGCGCCTATTACAGCTTCATGTTCGGCCATCCCGGCAAGAAGCTGTTGTTCATGGGCTGCGAGTTCGGCCAGGAGCGCGAGTGGGCCCACGAACATTCGCTCGACTGGCATCTGCTCGAGCAACCGAAATATGCCGGCGTCCAGGCGTTGATGCGCGATCTCAACCGGCTCTATCGTGCGCTGCCGGCGCTGCATGAACTGGATTGCGATCCGGCCGGCTTCGAATGGGTCATCACCGATGACGCCGACCACAACGTGTTCGCCTGGATCCGCAAGGGCAACAACGCGCGGTCGCGCTGCCTGGTGGTGGTCAACTTCTCGCCGAACGTCTATCATAACTATCGCGTCCGCGTGCCCTTTGCCGGAAAATGGCGCGAGGTGCTGAATTCGGATTCCTCCCACTATGGCGGCAGCAATGTCGGCAATATCGGCGAGGTGCTCACGCTGGAAGGGATCGTGCCCGAGCTCAGCCTGACCATTCCGCCGCTGGCTGCGATCTTCCTCGTACCTGAAAGCTGACGTATGCGACTGACTGGGGGAACGTCGTCCCGGCTGGGCGCCAGCTGGGACGGAAGGGGTACCAATTTTGCGTTGTTCTCTGCGAACGCGGAGAAGGTGGAGCTGTGCCTGTTCGACAACCAGGGCCGGCGCGAACTCGAACGCATCGAACTGCCGGAGCGAACCGAGGACGTCTGGCACGGCTATCTCAACGACGTCTCGCCGGGCCAGCTCTACGGCTATCGCGTCTACGGCCCCTACGCGCCGGAGCGCGGCCACCGATTCAATTCCAACAAGCTCCTGCTCGATCCCTATGCCAAGCGGCTCTCCGGACGGCTGGTGTGGAGCGATGCGCATTTCGCCTACCGCACCGGCAGCGCGCGCGAAGACCTTTCCTTTGACCGGCGCGACAATGCCCGCGGCATGCCCAAGGCGGTCGTCGTCGACGAGACCTTCAACTGGGGCCGCCGCGAAATCCGTCCCAACATCCCCTGGGAAGACACGATCATCTACGAGGCCCATGTCAAGGGACTGACGCAGAAGCGCGAGGATGTCGCGCCGAACCTGCGTGGCACCTATGGCGGCCTGTCCTCGCCCGCGATGATCAACCATCTCAAGCGGCTCGGCGTTACCGCGATCGAACTATTGCCGATCCACGGCCTGATCGACGACCGCATCCTGGTCGAGAAGAAGCTCGTCAACTACTGGGGCTACAACACCTTCGCCTTCTTCGCGCCGGAGCCGCGCTACGCCCAGGACAATGCGCTCGATTCCTTCCGCACCACGGTGGCGCGATTGCACGATGCCGGCATCGAGGTGATGCTCGACGTCGTCTACAACCACACCGCGGAGGGCAACCATATGGGTCCGACGCTGTCGTTCCGCGGCATCGACAACGCCTCCTATTACTGGCTGAAGCCGGACAATCCGCGCTACTACGACGACTTCACCGGCTGCGGCAATTCGGTCAGGCTCACCCATCCGCGCGTGCTGCAGATGGTGATGGACTCGCTGCGCTACTGGGTCGAGGTCTGCCATGTCGACGGCTTCCGCTTCGATCTCGCAACCACACTGGCGCGCGAACCGAACGGCTATGACCGCACTGCGTCCTTCCTCACCGCGGTCAGGCAGGATCCGGTGCTCGCCACCGTCAAGCTCGTCGCCGAACCCTGGGATCTCGGTCTCGGCGGCTACCAGGTCGGCGCGTTCACCTCGCAATGGTCGGAGTGGAACGACCGCTATCGCAGCGCGATGCGGCGGTATTGGAGCGGCGAAGGCAGCCTGATCGGCGAAGTCTCGCGCCGCATGACGGCGTCATCGGACCTGTTCAATCACGACAACCGCGCGACGCGCGCCAGCGTCAATCACATCACCGTGCACGACGGTTTCACGCTGATGGACCTCTTCAGCTACAACCAGAAGCACAACGAAGCCAATGGCGAAGACAATCGCGATGGCTCCAACGACAATCACAGCAACAATTGCGGCGTCGAAGGCCCGACGGACGACCCTGATATCATCGCGCTGCGCCGCCAATTGCGGAAGAACCAGCTCGCCTGCCTGTTGCTGGCGCAGGGCACGCCGCTGTTGCTCGCCGGCGACGAGGTCGGTAATTCGCAGAACGGCAACAACAATGCCTATTGCCAGGACAACGAGGTCGGCTGGGTCAATTGGGACAATTTTGGCGACGAGACCGAGGACTTCACCGCTTTCGTCGGCCATCTGACCGCACTGCGCCGCAAGTTCGCCCAGCTTCGTTCGCAGCGCTGGCTGGACGGCCGCCGCGCCGATGGCTCCTACGGCGTGCTCTGGCTGACGCCGGCGGCGGAAGACATGAAGGAGTCCGACTGGAATTTTCCGGAAGGACGCTTTCTCTCTTATGTGCTCGGACCGATGGAACCAGGGCACGCGCCGATCTTTATTGTGCTGAATGCTGCACCGGAAGAGATCGCGTTCAAGATGCCTGTGATGCCCGAGTACAGGAATTGGCGCCAGGTGCTCAACACCACCGAGAACAAGCAGATGCCCGTTGATTTCGCGTCCGGCGCCGACACCAAGGCGCCTCCCCGCTCGGTGCTCGCCTTTGCGGGCTCGGCATGAATGATCGGCATTTCGGCCCCCTGCTGACCAAGGACGGCGCGCTGTTCCGGCTGTGGGCGCCGGCTGCCAGGCGTGTCGACGTGCTGCTCGACAAGCCGCATGCGCTGAGCCGCGGCGACGATGGCTGGTTCACCGCGAAAATTCCTGGCGTCGCCGCCGGCGCGCGCTACAAATTCCGCATCGATGACGAAATCGACGTCCCCGACCCCGCTTCCGCGTTCCAGCCCGACGACGTGTTCGGCCCGAGCGAGGTGATCGATCACGACGCTTTCCCGTGGCGCGCCGCCGACTGGCGCGGGCGGCCGTGGCATGAGGCTGTCGTCCTCGAAGCGCATGTCGGCACCTTCACATCAGAGGGCACCTACCGCGCCATCATCGACCGGCTCGACCATCTCGTCGAGAGCGGCATCATCGCGCTCGAATTGATGCCGCTCGCCGATTTCGCGGGGACACGCAACTGGGGCTATGACGGCGTCCTGTGGTACGCGCCGGACAGCGCCTATGGCCGGCCGGAGGATTTGAAAGCGTTGATCGACGCTGCGCATCAGCGTGAGCTGATGGTGATGTTGGATGTCGTCTACAACCATTTCGGCCCCGAAGGGAATTATCTCGGCCGCTATGCGCCCAATTTCTTCACCGACGCGCACACGCCCTGGGGCAGCGCCATCGACTATCGCGCCAGACAAGTGCGCGACTTCGCGATCGGAAACGCGGTGCATTGGCTGCGCGACTACCGCTTCGACGGCCTGCGGCTCGATGCCGTCAACACCATCGTGGAGGCCGGCGAAATCCCGATCCTGCACGATCTCAGCATCGCCGTCGGCAAGTTGGCCGCAGAAACCGGCCGGCACATCAACATGGTGCTCGAGAACAGCGATAATCGCGCGAGCCTGCTCGACGCCACCGAGGACCCGCCGCGCGGCAAATATCGCGGGCAATGGAACGACGACTATCACCACGTCTGGCACGTGATGCTGACCGGCGAGGCGCAAGGCTATTACGGCGATTACCAGCGTTCGCCGCGTGGCGACCTCGCGCGTGCCCTGGCGTCTGGCTACGTCTATCAGGGCGAGGTCTCGGCCTTCTGGGGCGGCATTCCCCGCGGCGAGCCGAGCGGCGCGCTGTCGCCGACCTGCTTCGTCAACTTCCTGCAGAACCACGACCAGATCGGCAATCGCGCCTTCGGCGACCGATTGGAGAGTCTCGCCGATCCCAAGGCCATCGAGGCCGCGCTCGCGATCACGCTGCTGGCGCCGATGACGCCGATGCTGTTCATGGGCGAGGAATGGGGCTCGAAGGCGCCGTTTCCGTTCTTCTGCGATTTCCACGGCGATCTCGCCAATGCCGTCCGCAGAGGCCGGCGCGAGGAATATGCGTGGGCGTACGCCAAATATGGCGACGAGATTCCCGATCCGCTGGACCAATCGACCTTTCGATCGGCCGTGCTTGACTGGACCGAGCGCGACCGCGAGCCGGGGCGGACGCGGCTGGCGCTGGTCAGAAGCCTGCTGGCGATGCGCCGCCGCGAAATCACGCCGCGGCTCGAAGGCGCCAGTTTCGGCGACGCGCGTGCGGATAACGCCTTGCTGACGGCGCATTGGCGCATGGGCGACGGCAGGCGGCTGTCGCTGACCGCCAATCTCGGGGATCGCGAGATCGCGGCGCCGAAAGACCGGCCTGCGGGAACATTGATGTGGGGCAGTGCGTTGGGCGATAACGTCCCTCCTTGGTCGGTGTGCTGGCACATCGGATAGAAGAATGCCCCCCGCGATTCCGATCGCGACCTACCGGTTGCAGCTCACCGCCGATTTCGACTTCGACGCCGCCGCCGAAGTCGTCCCCTATCTCAAGGCGCTTGGCGTCACGCATCTCTATGCCTCGCCTTTCATGAAGGCGCGCAAGGGCTCGACCCACGGCTATGACATCGTCGATCACACGAAGTTCAATCCGGAACTCGGCGGCGAGGCCGGCTTCGAGCGTCTGAATGCGGCGCTGAAGCAGCACGATATCGGGCTGATCCTGGACTTCGTGCCCAACCATGTCGGCGTGCATTTCGACGACAATCCCTGGTGGCTCGACGTGCTCGAATGGGGCCCGACATCGCCGCACGCGATCTCCTTCGACATCGACTGGGAGCAGTTGCCCTACCGCGCCCGCGGCGGCGTGCTGCTGCCGATCCTCGGCTCGTCCTATGGCCAGGCGCTGGAGCGTGGCGAGATCGAGCTGCGCTACGATGCCGAAGAAGGCAGCTTCTCCGCCTGGTATTTCGAGCACCGCCTGCCGATCGCGCCCGAGCGCTACGGCGAGATGCTGCGAACGATCGTGCGCGAGGCTGATGCGGCCGAGAGCGACGCCGGCAAGGGCATTCTCGCGCTCGCGTCGCGCTACCGGGGATTTCGGCATCCCAATCGGAAGGAAGCACCGGCCTTCAAGGCGGAACTGAAGGCAATCGCTGATGCCGCCGAGATCATCACGCGCGGGCTACCCATCTATCGCGCCGGCGAGGGCCGCCAAGCGCAAACGCTCGCGCTGCATCACCTGCTCGAACGCCAGCACTACAAGCTCGGCCATTGGCGGCTCGCCTCCAGCGACATCAACTACCGCCGCTTCTTCGACGTCAACAATCTCGCTGGCATTCGCGTCGAGGACGCCGGCACGTTCGAGGCGATCCACGTGCTCGTGCAGCGGCTGATCGCCGAAGGCAAGCTGCAGGGATTGCGGCTCGACCATATCGACGGCCTGTGCGATCCCGCGCAATATTGCCAGCGGCTGCGCCGCCTGATCCGCCATGCGCAAGGCGGCGGCCGGCCGTTCTATCTGGTGATCGAAAAGATCCTCGGTGAGCACGAGAAGCTGCCCGCGCTCGCCGGCGTTCACGGCACCACCGGCTATGAATGGATGAACGCGATCGCCCAGGTCCTGGCCGAGGGCAAGGGCCTGGAGCCGCTCGATGAGATCTGGCGACAGATCAGCAACCGCTCGCCGAGGCTGGCGCCGGTGCTGAAAGAAGCGAAGCGCCGCGTGCTCGAGACGCTGCTCACCAGCGAGTTCACCGTGCTGTGGCGGCTGCTGGCGCGAATCGCGAACGGCCACTACTCGACCCGCGATTTTTCCGCCGACAGCCTGCGGCAGGCGCTCGAGCTCTACGTGCTGCACTTCCCGGTCTATCGCACCTATCTCAGCGCCTCCGGTCCGACGCCGCACGATCGGGCGCTGATCGCCGAGACGATCGCGCGGGCGCGCACGGACTGGTTCGCCGCCGACGAAGGCATTTTCGATTTCCTCCAGGACGCGCTGACCATGGACCTGATCAAGCCCGGCCGCGCCACTCACAGCGCGCCGCGCGTCCGCCGCTTTGCGCAGAAGGTGCAGCAATTCACCGGGCCGATGATGGCAAAGTCGCTGGAGGACACCGCCTTCTACCGCTATCACCGCTTGCTCGCGCTGAACGAGGTCGGCGGCGATCCCGCCACGAAAGCGCTGTCTGTCGACGCATTTCACGAGATGATGCAGAGGCGCGCCAATGAATCGCCGCACGGCATGACCGCGACCGCGACCCACGACACCAAGCGCGGCGAGGACGCCCGTGCCCGCATCCTGGCGCTGGCGGAAATTCCCGGCGAATGGACCAGCGCGGTATCGCGCTGGAAAGTCCTCAACGCGCCGCATCTTGTGGTCGACGGCGAATTTCGCGCGCCGTCGGCGACCTTCGAGTACATGCTCTACCAGGCGCTGCTTGGCGCATGGCAGCCCGACGATCCCCACTTCCTCGAGCGCATGCAGGCCTATGCGCTGAAGGCATCTCGCGAAGGCAAGCAGGAGACGAGCTGGCTCAATCCGCACCAGGCCTATGAGGCCGGGGTCAAGACGTTCCTCGAGCGCATCCTGGACCGTTCGCGCTCGGCCGAATTCCTGAACGCGCTGGAAACCCTGGCACGGCGGCTGTCGCTATTGGGCGCGCTGAACTCGCTGAGCCAGCTCACGCTGAAGGCGACGCTTCCCGGCGTGCCCGACTTCTACCAGGGCACCGAGTTCTGGGATTTCTCGCTTGTCGATCCCGACAATCGCCGCCCCGTCGACTTTGCCGCGCGCGCATCCGCTCTTGCCGCGCTGGCCACGCCGGACTGGGCGCAGCTCGTGCGCGAGTGGCCCGATGGTCGGCTGAAGCTCGCCTGGACGCGCCACCTGCTGCGGCTTCGCAGCGAACTCCCCGACGTGTTCACGCAAGGCAACTATCTGCCGCTGGAGACGAGCGGACCGCACCGCGATCATGTCGTCGCCTTTGCGCGACAATGGGAGCGCGACGCCGTCATCGTCGTCGCTGCAAAGTCCTTTGCATCTTTCACCGAAATCGGCCGTGTCTGGCCGAGAGCGGACGCTTTCGATGGCGCGGTCGCGGTCAAAGGCTATGTCACCGACGCCGGCGAGAACGAGCTTCGGCTCCCCACGCTCTTTCGGCACATGCCCGTTGCCGTCCTCAAGGCAAAGGTCGCCGCCGCTCCAAGGCCGGCGCGAAAGCGCGTCCGCGCTTGAACAAGCGACGCCACCTCTCCCGCTTGCGGGAGAGGTCGGCGCGCAGCGCCGGGTGAGGGCTCTCTCCGAAGATAATCTCTGCTCTTTTCGCGGAGACACCCTCACCCCAACCCTCTCCCGCAAGCGGGAGAGGGAGCGCAGCGTTCTTCGCGGATACACCGCGCATCAATCGCGTTTCGTCAGCAACAGGCGGCCACGATTACGGATCGCGGTTTGCGCGACTTCGGCAAAGCGTTGCAGCAGCCAGGGCAATGTCACTTCCACCTTCACATGATCTTCGTTGACATCGACATGGCCGGTCGCCGCCTGTCCGAGCGCGTGCACGCGAAAGATCATGCGATTGTCCTCCCAGCGCTCCTCGTCGACCTTGAGCACCGGCACGCTGGTCGTGGCGCGGGAGAGCCCCGTCTTCAAGCGACGCATCGCTTCCTCGCGGCCAAGGCTATGTGGAATCGAAACGACCAATGGAGCAGACATTGGAAAAATCCTCCTATGATCAACTGCATGTAGTGCCACGTCAGCCGAACAGAAGGCCGATCCGTGCCGCGCAAAAGCCGGAACCTTCATGATTTCGGTTCGTTTCCTCAGGCGAAGGGCAGAACGCAACCAGGCCCTCCGGGCTGAGGAGAAAGATATATGTCACTTGGAACGATCATACTTATCATTCTGATCATCCTCCTGCTGGGCGGCTTCAGCGGCGTGGGCGGCGGACCGTTCTACGGCACCGGCTACTACGGCGGCGGCGGGCTTGGACTCGTGATCGTCATCCTGCTGATCCTGCTATTGCTCGGGAGGATCTGACGCTCACCCCAATCCGATGATTCGTTCCCGTCATTGCGAGCGTAAGCGAAGCAATCCATCTCTCCGCAGGTGGAGATATGGATTGCTTCGTCGCTTCGCTCCTCGCAATGACGAGTCGTAGAAATCGTAGTGGGCAAAGCGTAGCGTGCCCACCATTCACGAACACAATCGCGGAGAAGTGGTGGGCACGCTGCGCTTTGCCCACCCTACGCACTGCTACTTCTGCGCCGCCAGCTTCTTCATCGCGGCCTTGATCGACGAGGCGGCATCATCATAGCCATCCCACGCCTTGCTCCTGGCCAGCAGCGACGGCACGGTTCGCACCGTGTACTTCTTGGGATCGAGATCGCCGCGCACTTGCGCCCAGGTCAGCGGCATCGAGACGGTGGCGCCTTCGCGTGCGCGCGGCGACAGCGGCGCCACTGCGGTCGACATCCGGTCGTTGCGCAGATAGTCGAGGAAGATCTTTCCCTTGCGCAGCTTCTTTGACATGTTGAGCAGATATTGCTCGGGATCGTCATTGGCCATCCACTGGCAGATCGCCTGCGCGAACGCCTTGGCTTCTTTCCAGCTCACGCGGTCCTTCGTGCCATAAAGCAATGGCGCCACGACATGCAGGCCCTTGCCGCCGGTGGTCTTGCAGAAGCTCTCGAGCCCGACCGCCGAAAGCCGCTGGCGCATGTCCTTGGCGGCCTCGATCACATCGGAGAATTCGACGTTCGGGGCGGGATCGAGGTCGAACACCAGTCGTCCCGGTGTGTCGTAGAGATCGGGCGCGCAATTCCAGGGATGCAGCTCGAGCCCGCCGATCTGCGCAACCGCCGCCAATCCCTCGACCCGATCGATCTGCACATAGGGCTTGCGGTCGCCCGAGACCTTTGCGAGCTCCAGCAGGTTCGACATGCCCTGCATCGCATGACGCTGGAAGAATTTCTCGCCATTGATGCCGTCGGGCGCGCGCACGATCGAGCATGGCCTGCCCTTGAGATGGACGATCATCCATTCGCCAACCGCCTCGTAGTAGCGCGCGAGATCGATCTTCGTCACGGCCTCACCGTCGAAGGCATTCGGCCACAGCTCCTTGTCGGGCTTCGAGATCACGACGCCCATGACGACAGAGGATTTATCCGCAGTCGATTTCGCGGCCCTCGCCACAGCCCTGCCCGGCTTCGGCTCGGCGATCTCGGTCCTGGCCGGCTCCTCCGCTTCCACCTCCTTGGCCGGCTTGTCCTGCCGCAGTCCCTTGAATGCGGCCTGCCGGATATTGCCGCCCTCGGTCCAGCCGGCGAACTCGATCTCGGCGACGAGGTCGGGCGTCAGCCAATGGATATCGCGGGTCTTGCGCGGTGCATTCTCGCCGCCGAACGGGCTCTCGTCGGCTTCATGCGCCTTCAGCACCGGCAACAGCCGGCGCACGGTGTCCTGGCCAAAGCCGGTGCCGACAATCCCGACAAACGCCAGATGATCGCCGCGATAGACGCCGGCCATCAGCGAGCGGAATTTTCCGCTGGTGGTCTTCCAGCCGCCCAGCACGACCTCGTGCCCGGCACGGCATTTCGCCTTGGTCCACAGCTCGGAGCGGCCGGAGCGATAGGCCGCATCCAGCTTCTTGGAGACGATGCCCTCGAGCTGCAATTTGCAGGCCGACTGCAGCACCGCATCCCCGCCGCTCTCGAAATGCTCCACATAGTGGATCAGCTTGCCCTTGCCTTTTCGTGCTTCCAGAAGCCGCTTCAGCCGCGCCTTGCGCTCGGCGAGCGGCAGCGCGCGCAGATCCTCATTCTCGGCGAACAGCAGGTCGAAGGCATAGAAGATCAGATCGTCGGTCTTGCCGTCGGAGATCGCCGCCTGCAATGTCGAGAAATCCGGCGTGCCGTTCTGGTCCAACGCGACGATCTCGCCGTCGATTATCAGATCCGGCAGCTTGCTGCCCTCTTTCGCGATCGCATCGAACTTGCCAGTCCAGTCGAGGCCCTTGCGGGTCTTGAGCGTGGCTTCGCCGTCCTCGACACGCAATTGCACGCGGTAGCCATCGAACTTGATCTCGTGGCACCAGCCTGTTCCGCCTGGCGGACGATCGACGGCGGTGCAGAGCTGCGGCGCCACGAAGTCCGGCATCGCCTCGATCTTCTTTACCTTGGCTTTGGCGGAAGCGCGCGACTTGGACGCCAGCGTTTTGGGCGCCGGCGCTTTCGTCCTCGGACGCGCCGCGCTGGTCTCCTCGCGGTTGGATTGCCAGACCGCATCGGCCTTCGCGCCGCCACGGCCGCTCTTCGCCAGCATGAACGGCTTCGGCGCCCTGCCCTTGCCGGCCGCGATCTGCTCCATCGTGCGGCCGGAAGCGACAGAACAATCCTCATCGAGGACGCTTTCCCCCTCCTCCTTGGCGTATTCGTCGCGGTGCTTGATCAGGAGCCAATTGGTGCGCTTGCCACCAAAGCGATCGCCGCGCATCCGCACCAGCACCCAGCTTCCATGCAGCTTGTCGCCGTCCAGGGTGAACTTCAGATCGCCCTTCTTGAACCCGGCTTCGGGATCGTCCGATTCCCAATAGCCGCGGTCCCACAGCATCACGGTGCCGCCGCCATACTGGCCTTCCGGAATGGTGCCTTCGAAATCGCCGTAATCGAGCGGATGGTCCTCGACCTCCACCGCAAGCCGCTTGTCGTGCGGATCGAGCGACGGCCCCTTGGTCACCGCCCATGACTTGAAGACGCCGTCCATTTCGAGACGGAGGTCGTAATGCAGCCGCGTGGCGTCATGCTTCTGGATCACGAAGCGCCGCTGCTTGGATGGCGCGACCTTGACCTCGCCGGAGGGCTCGTCGGTCTTGGAGAAGTCGCGCTTCTTGCGGTAGGTGGACAGGTTTCTCTGCAGCACGGGTGCACCTCACGCAAATGGCCGCCGCCTTGCGGCGGTATATACCAGGAACCAAAACCCCTCGCATCGGTTGAAGTTCCCATACTCTGAGATATCCGGAGAATGTAATGGCTCCTCGCGCCTATTGGAAAGGCACCTTGAAGCTCTCGCTGGTGACGTGCCCGGTGGCGCTGTATCCGGCCTCGACCTCGGTTGCCAAAACCCGCTTCCACATGATCAACAAGGAGACCGGCAACCGCTTGAAGCAGCAGATGGTGGACGCCGAGACCGGCGACGTCGTCGAAAGCGACCAGAAGGCGCGCGGCTATGAGCTCCGGAAAGGGAAGTATGTCGAGATCGAACCGGAGGAGTTCGAGTCCGTCCAGATCGAGAGCAATCACAGTATTGATATCGAAAGCTTCGTGCCCAGCGATGAGATCGACAAGCGCTATCTCAACCATCCCTATTATATCGCGCCCGACGGCAAGGCCGGCGCTGATGCGTTCGCGGTGATCCGCGACGCGATGAAGGACCAGGACCGCGTGGCGCTGGCGCGGATCGTGCTGACCAACCGCGAGCACGTCATGGCGATCGAGCCGCTCGGCAAGGGCCTGCTCGGCACCACCCTGCGCTATCCTTACGAGCTGCGCGACGAGGCCGACTATTTCGACGACATCAAGACGCCGAAGATCACCAAGGACATGGTCGAGCTGGCGGGCCATATCCTCGACAGCAAGGCGGCCCATTTCGATCCCTCGAAATTCAAGGACGACTATGAGGACGCGCTGAAGACGCTGGTGCGGCGCAAGGCGGCCGGCAAGCCGATCGAGGCCCCGGAGCCCGAAGAGCGGCCGAGCAATGTCGTCAGCCTGATGGATGCGCTGAAGCAGAGCCTGAAGGGCGGCAAGACGGCGAAGCGAGGTCGTTCGACGGCGCGCCGGCCGCCATCGCACCGTCGCACAGCGCGGAAAGCCCATCGCTCGACCACCCGCGCACGCAAGGCGGGGTAGCAGTAGCCACCGTCATTGCGAGGAGCGGAACGACGAAGCAATCCATGTTTCCGCACGCGGAAAGATGGATTGCTTCGCTAACGCTCGCAATGACGGGTGTCGCAACGGCCTACCGCTTCGTCTTCCGCTTCTTTGCGGTCTTCCGCTTCTTCGTCGTTTTCTTCTTGGAAGCTTTCTTCTTCGACGCCTTCTTCGGGACTTTCCTGCCCTTGGCGCGTGCTTCCGAAAGTCCGATCGCGATCGCCTGTTTGCGGCTCTTGACCTTGCGGCCGGACCGGCCGCTCTTCAACGTGCCGGCCTTGCGCTTCTTCATCGCGCGCCTGACGTCGCCGGATGTTTTCCTGGAATATTTTCGTGCCATTGGCATATCTCCCGGTTGAAGGAGATTAATTTCCTTGCCCGAAGAAAGTTCCGCCTATGCAACCCGCTTCAGTCCGCGGCGCGCAAGCGATAGCCGATGCCAGTTTCGGTGAGCACGAATTGCGGACGCTCGGGATCGGCCTCGATCTTCTGGCGAAGCTGACGCACATAGACGCGAAGATATTGCGCATCGGTGAGTTCGTCCCACAATTCCCTCAACAGAAAACGATGCGTCAGCACCTTGCCGGCGTGCTGTACCAGCACACGAAGCAGGTCGTACTCCTTCGGCGACAATTTCACTTCGCGATCGCCGACCTTGACGATGCGGCGCACGAGATCGACCGAGAGATCACCGGTGCGAAACACCGGCCGTTCACCCTGCACCTGCAATTGATGGCGCAGCGCCGCGCGCAGCCGCGCCAGCAGCTCATCCATTCCGAACGGCTTTGTCAGGTAATCGTCGGCACCGAAGTCGAGCGCTTGCACCTTGCCCGCCTCATCGCCGCGGCTCGACAGCACCACGATCGGCACGCTTTCGTTGCGCGCGCGGATCATGCGCAAGAGGTCGTGGCCCTGGATGTCCGGCAGGCCGAGATCGAGGATGATCAGCGCGGGACCTTGCGCGAGCATCTCCAGTCCCGCCTTGCCGTTGGAGGCCTCGAGGATCTCGTAGCCCTGCGTATTCAGCCCCATCCGCAACAATTTGCGGATCGGCGGCTCGTCATCGATGACAAGGACCTTGATCGGTGTTGCGTTCATGCAGCGGTATCCAGCGCAGCAGTAGCCGCCGGGATCGGCAGCCGGATTGTCAACACGGCGCCGCTGCGGTCGGTGCGGTTGGCGGCCGAGATCGTGCCATGCATGGCTTCGACGAATCCGCGGGAGATCGCAAGACCGAGGCCAGTGCCGGGGCGGACATGATCGCCCTTCTGCACGCGGTAGAACTTGTCGAAGATACTTTCAAGTTCGGCCGGCGGAATGCCGCTGCCTTCGTCCATGACCTGCAGCACGATCGCATCCCGATCCCGCCAGCCGCGGATCGAGATCGTGGTGTCCGGCGGCGCGTATTTCGCGGCGTTGTCGAGCAGGTTGAACAGCACCTGCTCGAACAGCACGGCGTCGAGCTCCAGCATCGGCAGATCGGCAGCGAGATCGAGCGAGACCTTGTGCCGCACCAGGATCTTGCCGGCGCGGCGCAGCGCGCTGCCGACGATCTCCCCGACGTCATGGCGCGCCGTGTTCGGTACGATCGCGCCGGATTCGAGCTTGGTCATGTCGAGCAGGTTGGCGATGAAGCGGTTCAGCCGTTCGGACTCGTCGATCACGGTCGCGAGCAGATCGTGCTTCTGCGCATCGGTGAGGTTGCCGGCGAAATCGCGCATGGTCGAGGCAGCGCCGAGCACGGAAGCCAGCGGCGTCTTCAGATCGTGCGAGATCGAAGTCAAGAGCGCCGAGCGCAGGCGTTCGGATTCGACGGTGCGCTTGACCTTGTCCATATCCTCGACCAGCAGCACGCGCTCGATCGCGAGCGCGCCCTGGTCTACCAGCGCGTCCAGAAGGCGCCGCTGGTCCGGCGTCAGCAGCGGGCCAGTCTTGTCATTGTCGATGCCGATGGCGCCGATCAGGCCGCGGCCGGTCCGCATCGGCAGGAACAGGCGTTTCGCGCCAGGCAGCGTGTCCGAGCCGCGGCCGGCCGGCCGATCGTTGGACCAGGCCCAGTTCGCGGCCGCGAGATCGGCGTCGTCGAGCTGGTCTTCCGGCGGATAGCCGGCCTTCACCACGAGCAGCCCGTCTTCCGGCAGCAGCAGCACCACGCGCACCCTCAGCATCAGCGCGATCTGGTAGGCGGTCGCCCACAGCACGTCATCCAGCGTCGCAGTGCCCGCGAGCTTGCGGCTGAAGGCGTAAAGCCACTCGGTCATGCGCACGCGGCCGATCGCCGTATCAGCCTGCACCCGCACCCGCGCGGCGACATTGGAGACGAGTAGCGCGATCAGCATGAAGAAGAAGAACGCTGCGATATTGGTCGGGTCGGTGATCGTGAGGGTGTAGACCGGCGGCAGGAAGAAGAAATTGTAACACAGCGAAGCCGCGACGCTGGTGAGCAGCGACGGCCACAGGCCATAGCGCACGGCCACCACGACCACAGCGGTAAGGAACACCAGATCGACGTTCTCGACACCAAAATAGGGGTGAACCAGCTCAGCCAGAGCGAGTCCCAGGCCGCCGATCAGGAGCGAGTTCACGTAAGGCCACGGGTTGAACGATTCGGTTCGCGTCGCGGTCTGCACCGCCGGCCTGTTGTCGAGGCCCGCAGGCAGATCCTCGCCGGCGATGACATGCACGCTGATGTTTCCGGAGCGCCGCACCAGCTCGTGCACCACCGAGCCGCGCAGGATCTCGAACCAGCGCGAACGCGACGATTTGCCGATCACGACATGCGTGACGTTGGTGGATTGCGCAAAACTGATCAGATCGTCTGCGATTTGGCGATGCACGGCCGGAATCGTCAGCGCCTCGCCGCCGAGCGATTCGGCAAGCCGCATCGTATCGGCGAGCCGGTCGCGCTGCTCGTCGCTGAGCTGCAGGCTGCGCCGGGTTTCGATGCTGATCGCAGTCCACGGCGCGTGCAGGCGGTCGGAAAGCCGCTTGGCGTAGCGCACGAGGCCTGCCGCGCGCGGATCCTCGCTGACGCAGACCAGGACGCGTTCGCCCGCGGCCCAGGGACCGGCGATGGCATTGGCCTGCATGTGGTTGAGCAACTGCTCGTCGACCCGCTCGGCCGTCCGCCGCAGCGCCAGTTCACGCAGCGCGGTCAGGTTGCCGGGCGAGAAATAGTGCTGAAGCGCCCGCTCCGCCTGCTTGGGCACATAGACCTTGCCCTCTTTCAATCGCTGGATCAGGTCGTCGGGCGGCAGGTCGATCAATTCGATCGCGTCGGCGCGGTTGAAGATCGAATCGGGCACGGTCTCGCGCACCCGCACATGGGTGATCTGGGCTACGACGTCGTTGAGGCTTTCGATGTGCTGGACGTTGACGGCGGTGTAGACGTCGATGCCGTGGGACAGCAGTTCCTCGACGTCGAGATAGCGCTTCGGATGCCGGCTGCCGGGCGCGTTGGTGTGGGCGAGTTCGTCGACGATGGCAAGCTGCGGACGGCGCGCGATCAGCGCATCCAGGTCCATCTCCTCGAGCACCTGGTCCTTGTAGGCGATCCGCTTGCGCGGCATCACCTCGAGCCCCTGCAGCAGCGCCTCGGTCTCGGCTCGGCCGTGGGTCTCGACAAGACCCACCACGACATCGATGCCGGCCTTGAGCTTGGAATGCGCGCTTTCCAGCATCTCGTAGGTCTTGCCGACGCCGGGGGCGGCGCCGACGAAGATCTTCAGCCGCCCGGAAGCATCGTTCTCTCGCCGGGCGGCTTCCAATAGCGCGTCCGGCGAAGGTCGTTTCTCGAGATCGCGATGCTCATTTGCCATAGAGCAAATATAGTCGCGTCATGGCATTCGGCCTAGCCGCCTTTACTTCGCAGCCGCGTCCAGGGCGAGGTTGAGGGCCAGAACATTGACCCGAGGCTCGCCGAGCACGCCGACGAAGCGGCCCTTGGTGTTGGCTTCGACGATCTCGCGGACCTGCGCCTCCCGCAGGTTGCGCGCTTTTGCCACCCGCGGCACCTGGAAGAGCGCCGCGTCCGGCGAAATGTCGGGATCGAGGCCGCTTCCCGAGGTGGTGACGAGGTCAATCGGCACCGGCTGGGACGGATTCTCCGCCTTCAGCTTCTCGACATCCTCCTTGATGCGGTCGTTCAGCGCCTTGCTGGTCGGGCCGAGATTGGAGCCGCCGGAGTTCGCCGCGTTGTAGGGCGCAGGCACCGTCTTGGAGGAATCGTTCGGATCCGGCGCAACCGTCGCCGACAGCCGGCCGTGGAAATATTTGTCCTCCTTGAACTCCTGCCCGATCAGGGCGGAGCCAATGACCTTGCCGTCCTTCTCGATCAGGCTGCCCTGCGCCTGGGACGGGAAGATCGCGCCGGCGATGGCAGTGATCGCGAGCGGATAGGCAAGGCCCGTGACCGCCGTCAGCAACAGCAGAAGGACGATGGCGGGACGAATTTCTCTAAGCATGTTACGTCTCCAAAGTGTTCTCCGTCATTGCGAGGAGCGAAGCGACGAAGCAATCCATGGTTCGGCACGGGGAGAGATGGATTGCTTGGCTTCGCTCGCAATGACGGTGTTCATTAGGCCAGGTGCAAGGCCGCGACCACGAGGTCGATTGCCTTGATGCCGATGAAGGGGATGATGATGCCCCCCAAGCCGTAGATCAGCAGGTTGCGGCGGAGCAGCGCGCCGGCGCCGATCGCGCGATAGGCCACGCCTTTCAGCGCCAGCGGGATCAACGCGACAATGATCAGCGCGTTGAAGATGATCGCCGACAGGATGGCGCTCTGCGGGCTCGAAAGACCCATGATGTTGAGCACGCCGAGCTGCGGGTAGAACGCCAGGAACATCGCCGGGATGATCGCGAAATATTTCGCGACGTCGTTGGCGATCGAGAACGTCGTCAGCGCACCACGGGTCATCAGGAGCTGCTTGCCGATCTCGACCACCTCGATCAGCTTGGTCGGGTTGGAGTCGAGGTCGACCATGTTGCCGGCTTCGCGCGCGGCCTGCGTGCCGGTGTTCATGGCGACGCCGACGTCGGCTTGGGCGAGCGCCGGCGCGTCGTTGGTGCCGTCGCCGCACATCGCCACCAGCTTGCCCTTGGCCTGCTCGTCGCGGATCAGCTTGAGCTTGTCCTCGGGGGTTGCCTGCGCCAGGAAGTCGTCGACACCGGCTTCGGCCGCGATCGCCGCCGCGGTCATCGGATTGTCGCCGGTGATCATCACGGTGCGGATGCCCATGCGGCGCAGTTCGGCGAAGCGCTCGCGGATGCCGCCCTTGACGATATCCTTGAGATGGATGACGCCGAGCAGCCGGCCGTCCTTCGCCACGGCGAGCGGCGTGCCGCCCTCCTTGGCGATCTCGTCGGCGATGCTCTGCAGTTCGCGGGCCGCGTCGGTGCTGACGTTGGCCTGGAGGGCGCGGACCGCATTGCCGCTCGACAATGACTGCGCGGTGCCGCCGCCGATATAATTGAGGATCGCGTCCACCGCGCCCTTACGGACCGCGGACGAGCCGGCATCGATGCCGCTCATGCGGGTCTGCGCAGTGAAGGGCACGAAAGTTGCCGCGAGCTCATGCATCTCCCGGCTGCGGATGCCGTATTTCTCCTTGGCCAGCACGACGATGGAACGGCCTTCCGGCGTCTCGTCGGCGAGCGAGGCGAGCTGCGCTGCATCGGCGAGCTCCTGCTCGGTGACGCCGCGCACCGGACGGAACGCAGTCGCCTGGCGGTTGCCGAGCGTGATGGTGCCGGTCTTGTCGAGCAGCAGCGTGTCGACGTCGCCGGCGGCTTCGACGGCACGGCCCGACATTGCCAGCACGTTGAAGCGCACCAGGCGGTCCATGCCGGCGATGCCGATCGCCGAGAGCAGCGCACCGATCGTGGTCGGGATCAGCGTCACAAACAGCGCCACCAGCACCACGACCGAGATCGAGCCACCGGCATAGGCCGCGTAGCTCGGGATCGTCACGGTCGCGAACACGAAGATGATGGTGAGGCCGGCCAGCAGGATGTTCAGCGCGATCTCATTCGGCGTCTTCTGCCGCTCGGCGCCTTCGACCAGCCGGATCATGCGGTCGATGAAGGTCGAGCCCTGCGCCGCGGTGATGCGGACGCGGATCCAGTCCGACAGCACCTGCGTGCCGCCGGTCACCGCCGAACGGTCGCCGCCGGATTCACGGATCACGGGCGCGGACTCGCCGGTGATCGCGGCTTCGTTGACCGAGGCCACGCCTTCGATCACCTCGCCGTCGGACGGGATGATGTCGCCAGCCTCGACCAGCACGATATCACCGACCTTGAGCGTGGTGCCGGGGACGAGGCGATAGTTCTGCCCCGAACCATCCAGCAGCTTGGCCTGGCTCTCGGTGCGGGTCTTCTTCAGCGAATCCGCCTGCGCCTTGCCGCGGCCCTCGGCGACGGCTTCGGCGAAATTGGCGAACAGCACTGTGAACCAGAGCCAGAGGATGATCTGGAAGGTGAAGCCGAGGCTCTCCGCGCCGGTGAAGAGATCGCGCAGGAAGATCACCGTGGTGAGCGCGGCGACGATCTCGACCACGAACATCACGGGGTTCTTCGCCATCAGCCGCGGATTGAGCTTGACGAAAGACGATTTGATCGCAGGTACGAGGATTTTCGGGTCGAGCATGGTCGACGCGCTCACCTGCTTTTGCAGTTTCATGGTTTCCATGGATGTGACTCCAATCAATTCGATCAGAACAGGGTGTTGGCGTTCATTGCGAGATGCTCGACGATCGGTCCGAGCGCCAGCGCCGGGAAGAAGGTGAGGCCGCCGATGATCAGGATCACGCCGACGACAAGGCCGACGAACAGGCCGCCGGTGGTCGGGAACGTGCCGGCCGACGGCGGGACCGACTTCTTCTGCGCCAGCGAACCCGCAATGGCCATCGCCGGAATGATCATGAAGAAGCGGCCGACGAACATCGCGCTGGCGAGCGTCAGGTTGTAGAAGAAGGTGTTGCCGGTCAGGCCCGCAAAGGCCGAGCCGTTGTTGCCGGTCGACGAGGTGTAAGCGTAAAGCACCTCAGTGAAACCATGCGGCCCGGCGTTGGCCATCGAAGCCACAGCCGGCGGGAACACCACGGCAACCGCGGTCCAGCCGAGATACATCAGCGGCAGTACCAGGATCGCGAGCATCGCCATCTTGACCTCGCGCGCCTCGATCTTCTTGCCGACATATTCCGGCGTACGGCCGACCATCAGCCCGGCGACGAAGATCGCCAGCACGACGAACAGCAGCATGCCATAGAGACCGGCGCCGACGCCGCCGACGATGATTTCGCCAAGCTGCATGTTGATCAACGGGATCATGCCGCCGAGCGCGGTGAAGCTGTCATGCATGGCATTGACGGCGCCGCAGGAAGCCGCGGTGGTGATGACCGCGAACAGCGAGGAGGCGACGATGCCGAAGCGGACCTCCTTGCCTTCCATGTTGCCGCCGGTAAGACCCAGCGCCTGCAGCGCGGTGGTGCCATTGGCCTCGGACCAGTAGCAGATAGAAACGCCGGCGATGAACAGCACGCCCATCACGGCGAGGATAGCCCAGCCCTGGCGCTGGTTGCCGACCATGCGGCCGAATACGTTGGTCAGCGCGGCGCCGATCACGAAGATCGAGAGCATCTGCACGAAGTTCGACAGCGCGGTCGGATTCTCGAACGGGTGCGCAGCATTGGCGTTGAAGAAGCCGCCGCCATTGGTGCCGAGCATCTTGATCGCGACCTGCGAGGCCACGGGACCCACGGCGATCGTCTGCTTGGCGCCTTCGAGCGTGGTCGCATCGACATAGGGCCCGAGCGTCTGCGGCATGCCCTGCGACACCAGGAACAGCGAATAGACGATGCAGATCGGCAGCAGGATGTAGAGCGTGCAGCGCGTGACATCGACCCAGAAATTGCCGATCGTGCGCATCGAGGCGCGCGCGAAACCGCGGATCAGCGCTACCGCAAGCACGATGCCGGTCGCCGCCGAGAGGAAGTTCTGATGCGTCAGGCCGACCATCTGGACCAGGTACGACAGCGTGCTCTCGCCGCCGTAGTTCTGCCAGTTGGTGTTGGTGAGGAAGGAGACCGCGGTGTTGAACGACAGATCCTGGGCGACCGCGGCCTGCTCCGCCGGATTGAACGGCAACACGGCCTGGAGCCGCATCACGCCATAGATGATCAGGAAGCCGCCGACATGAAACAGCAGCATGGAGACCGTATAGGTCAGCCAGTGCTGTTCGCGACCTTCGTCGACGCCGCTGATCCAGTAGAACCCGCGCTCCACCGGGCGCAGCACCGGCGACAGGAAGGTCGCCTCGCCGTTGAAGACGCGCGTCATGTACCAGCCGAGCGGTTTGACCAGCGCGACGATGACGGCGCAAAAGAGAATAATCTGAAACCAGCCGATGGCGGTCATGACACTAAACCTTTCGAATGGGCTTGGAGCGCAGCAGCACGGCGAGCACGCCGACCAGCAGGATGGTCAGCGCCGCATCTGCCACGAGAAGCTGGCCGAGCATGAACATGGCGTTGCTCAAAACCGCTCAGGGCGCAGCAGCGCATAGACGAGGTAGAAGAGAAGACCGAGCGAGACGAGGCCGGCGAGCGAATAATCGAAAATCATGGCGCGCCCCTCACAGCCGTTCGCAGGCGTAGGCGTAGCCTATGCCGGCTGCGAAAAATGCCGCGGCGAGCACCAGCATGACGAGATCAAGCATTGGAGGCTCCTATGCGTAACGGGCCGACAAACGGCCCGTTTTGGTTCCGAGGTGAGGTGCCACCCGCCGCATAGGTTTTCGAGATGTAGGCTGCGGCGTCGTTATAGGAATCTTATAAAGATCCTCGTCCCTCGCTTGCGCCCGCGGCGAAGCCTTGGCGCAGCCGGCACCCACAACCTCCGGTGTCATTATTGCCCAATAGGTGTGGCGGCCACAGCGCGCTTCCAAACACAGAATGGTGATCCGGTCCCGGCGTCCGCCAGGACGATGGGCGAGGTTCCGCATCGCACGTCCTACCCATCTTTATGAAATCCCTATATTTCCGGCCGCCTCCCCATCTCGTTTTCAAATGGCGTTTTGACCACCTTTGACCTGCGGCATTTCGCCAAGCCGCATGATCGATAGGTCTCGCCATGTCACTGCTTTCAGAACCCCTTACCGCCGACCTCAGCCTTCGGCTGCGGGATGCCGGTAGAGTGACAGTCGAATTGATGTCCGAACTCATCCGCGACTGTTGCCGGCGCTTTCCCTCACAAGGGCAGCGCAGCAAGACGGCGCGCGTCGAGGGATTGATCAAACTGGGCGCGTGGACCGATGCGGCGCTGGCGCTGCTCGACCTGGAGCTGCCGCAATGGCAGGTCCGTCGCCTCGCCTACGACGACGGCGAATGGTATTGCTCGCTGTCGCGCGAGCGCGAACTGCCCGACTGGCTCGATCAATCGATCGAGACGCATCACGCCGACCTGGCGCTTGCCATCCTCTGCGCATTCGTCGAAGCCCAGCAGATCACCACACCGTCGAGCCGGCCCAGCGTGCCTAGCGTCGAACGTCATGCCGATGGCTTCTATCAGACGATGCTGAGCGACAATTTCGCCTGAGCGAGCAGCGCCGTGCAGCCGCTACGAAACCTGCCGGAAAAGCTGAAATCGGCCCAGGTCCTGGTCCGATTCTGCTTTCGGCTGCTCATCCTGACCGGTTTCGCGCTGTTCGGCAGCATCGGCTTCGGCCGCAGCCTCATAGCGCTGCTCTGGATGTCCACCATCCTCTGTGCCGTCATGGCCTTGATGAGACGGGAGCGATTCATGGGCGTCGATCTCAACCATTGGGACGAGATGGCAGGCTATGCCGCGCTTTGCGCGCTCGCTTCGGCGGCCGCCGGCCGGTGATCCTGCGACAGCCCCTGCGACCTTATACGTCCCCTATGAGATCGGTTACCCGCCCTCCTCGATTTCATATCCACCCGCAAAGATATTGAACGCGTTACCAAGTCTCGTGAGGGAATCACAAAAATGAAACTCGTAAACATAAAGCTCGACGAACCTCCATCGTGTAGGTCCACGTCGACCATCGTCTTTATCGGAAGAAACAGGCGCGGCCAGTGGGTCGCCCAGGAACAGAACGGCCTTTACGGCGGGCTGTTCGTCAATCGCGCCCAGGCAGTGAAGTACGCGCTGTTCGAGAACGGGCACCATCCAGAAACCATCGTCGAACTGTCGCGCGAATTCGAACTCGACATGAACAGCAGTTCCTCTGCCGCGCCCTCGCAACTAGCAGCCACGCGACGCGTCGCCTGATCCGGCTCGCCGCCCACATTCAGGAGGATCAAGATGGTGCAGCCCTGTTCCGTTGCTGACCGCGACCAGGTCATCGACACGATGATCACGCTGACGCACCTGTCCAACCTGCACCGCGCGATCATCGCGGGAAGTGGAGCCATGGAGCTCTATCTTTCACTGCGCCGGCGCGGCTTCGTTCAGGTCGCGACAACCGCAACTTGCCGACTGCCCAGGCGGCAGCACAGCATCGGCCTGCTGACAGGCGACAAATCCCTGGCAGCGATCGAGGCGGCGCTCCTGGAAATCTCGCAGTTCCTCAGTGCCAACGCCACCATAGCGATCCTGATCGACTCTCGTGAAGGCGAATTCTGCCTCAACATCCGAAGGAAGCTGGAGCAGATGGGCTTTCGGATCGAGGCGGGCGTGAGGTGCCAGCGCGGTCTCGTCCTTGCCGCTCATCGCCAGGGCTTCGTGCAAATGGAAATAGCGGCGTGAATCGCGAAGCGCGGACGATCGCGTCAAACAAGAATCCAGAGCTTCGGTTCTGATTCAATCAGAACCGACGATGCTCTGGGAAGGCGTTACGAATGGAATCGCAGGATCCGGTTGAATGGCACGGCAGGCTGCTGCGCGCCTGGCAACTGGCGCTTCTGCGCTTTGCAGTAACGCTCGATAATGCCGATCGGCTCAACGTAATGGCGGTCGCCGCCGAGATCGACCGCGGCGGCCGCCGCTACGAGGAGCAGGCGAATTTCAGCTTCTTTCGCAAGATCAGTGCCGACCTCTGCAGCTCCATTCTGCAGCAGAATGACGCCGCCGATGCCATCTTGCGTCAGTATCTCGAGCGCATCGAGGATCCCCGCCTGAAGCGTGCATTCGCAAGCGCGGTCGAGATCGAAATCGAAACGGCGCCGCCGCGCATCAGAAAACCCAAGGTCAATAGCTGGCTATGGCGCGGACTGGCACCGCGCGGCAATACCACTGCGCGGCCTGATCTACGTCGCCGCACGGGCTAGATGCGCGATGTCATTTGGTTGAATCGGCTTAGCCGCAAGTTCACCTCTCCCGAAGGGAGAGGTCGCGCCGGAGGCGCGGGTGAGGGGCTACGGTCCCTCGATAGAGCAGATCCCCTCACCCGGCGCTACGCGCCGACCTCTCCCTATGGGAGAGGTGAAAAGAGGCAGCGCCCATGCGGACACAATTCGACCTTATCCCATCATGCTCTAGGCGGTGTGGACTCTAAGGATTCCCTTTTAGGAGCAAATCAGATTCAAGGCTGCTTTTGGGGAGGCGGCCTTGGGTGTGATGGATCGT
>NZ_AUEZ01000020.1:0-10000 GCF_000426245.1 Bradyrhizobium sp. Ai1a-2
CGGTTGAACCTGTGGTCCTACCCCCGTGCTTTTTGTTGCACGGGACCCACGGGTGCAACCAGCACCCGGCTTTCCCTGCGCCCTCTGTTCAATGAGAGGGTGAAACGAGACGCAAAGCTCGGGCAATACATGCCGCGAGAACGCTGCTGCTTCCTCACACTCCACCGTCATGCCCGCGAAGGCGGGCATCCAGTATCCGGCGGCCTCTCGGCTCAAGCACCGCCGTCTCTGGAATACTGGATCGTCCGCCTTCGCGGACGATGACAGCGGAGAGGCTGTTTGAAAATTGATTCAGAATCGTAGGATGGGTAGAGCGCAGCGAAACCCATCATTCGCACGCTTGCTCCGTCGCGATGGGTTTCGCTGCGCTCTACCCATCCTACAGCAGCTCCGGATGCTCGGCCGCGATCTTATCGCCGAGCGCCACGCTGCCATCCGTGATCACCTCGGCATACACGCCGCATTCGTTGTGGCCGAGGCGCTGCATCAGGGTGTGCGGGATGGTGAGGTCGCGAACGCCGGTGTCGGGATCGACGTTGACGGCGGCGCAGCGGGTGATGCGCTTGACCACTTTGGCCCGCGCGCTGCCGATCGCGATGGTCTGGTCGAGCAGTTCGAATTCGTGCCAGGCCGGCCAACCCTCGACATAAAGGTTGGCGCGGAAGCGCAGGGGATGCACTGGTTGCCCGACCATCTCCTCGATCGCGCGCAGGCTGTTGAGGTTGATGATCGAGACCACCTTGCGGGCGACGTCGGAGAAGCTGTGGCCGGGGCTGGCCAGGACCTTTGGCGGCCCCTTGATCTCGCCGGCATGGTGGAGTGCGAAATACTGCTCGATCGCGGCGCGCCCGGCGACGGTTTCGAGGTCGCCCTGAGCCACCATCTCGCCATTCCGGCGCAGGGTCAGGACGTGGCTGCCATCGTCGAATTCGGCACGGAGCGGCACCAGCCACTCGTCCCGCTGCAGCATCAGGAAATGCGGTTTCGGCAGCCATTTGGGCCCGGCGGGGTCGAAGCCGCTCGGGCCGTTCTCGATGGCGTAGCGGCGGTCGGACGGGAGCGTGTGGCCAGCCTTGAGATCGGCTCGCGGCAGCGGTTCCGGGGTCAGGCCTTTGACGGGATAGCGGTAGATACCGGCGATCTGTGCAGGCGAAGCGGAAGACATCAGGCCTCTTAGGAGATTGTTGGCGATCGAGCCACCGAACCTTACGAAATCATTGCGGAAAGCTCTTCCGTTTCGGAACTCGATGCCCACATTGTGATCAAGCTCGAAACGAGGGCGACGACCACCGGCCCGTTGACCGACATCAACACGGCCGGGCGGAAACCCAATGAAGATGCCTTCACGGTGCCTATCGCGTGATCCGCGAAAGTGTACGTGCGGTTTCGTGAAAAGATCACGCGCTAATTTAAGAATTGGGCGCGATCAGACGCAAAACCGGTACCCACTTTTGCTGATCGCGCCCAGGGCCGGGAGGGCAGGCCGAGGGAAATCAAACCATGAATATCGAAAAATACACCGAGCGGGCGCGCGGCTTCATCCAGTCGGCGCAGTCGCTTGCGGTGCGCGAGGGGCACCAGCAGTTCTCGCCGCTGCATCTGTTGAAAGTTTTGCTGGACGACAGCGAAGGCCTGGCCGGCGGTCTGATCGATCGCGCCGGCGGCAATTCCCGCGCCATCCTCAAGGCGACCGAGGATGCGCTTAACAAGCTGCCGAAAGTATCGGGCAGCGGCGCGGGGCAGGTCTACCTTTCACCCGAACTGGCGCGGGCGTTCGATGCGGCCGAAAAGGCTGCCGAGAAGGCCGGCGACAGCTTCGTCACGGTCGAGCGTCTCCTGCTCGGGCTTACGCTCGAGAGGAACAGCGAGGCCGGCTCGATCCTGAACAAGGGCGGCGTCACCCCGCAGAACCTGAATGCGGCGATCGAGTCGCTGCGCAAGGGCCGTACGGCCGACAGCGCCACCGCCGAGAACGCCTATGACGCGCTGAAGAAATATGCCCGCGACCTGACCCAGGCCGCGCGCGACGGCAAGCTCGATCCGGTGATCGGCCGCGACGAGGAGATCCGTCGCACGATCCAGGTGCTGTCCCGCCGCACCAAGAACAACCCCGTCCTGATCGGCGAGCCCGGCGTCGGCAAGACCGCGATCGTCGAGGGTCTGGCGCTGCGCATCGTCAACGGCGACGTGCCGGAGAGCCTGAAGGACAAGCGGCTATTGTCGCTCGACCTCGGCGCGCTGATCGCGGGCGCAAAATACCGCGGCGAGTTCGAGGAGCGGCTGAAGGCCGTGCTGCAGGAGGTGACCTCGGCCGAGGGAACCTTCATCCTGTTCATCGACGAGATGCACACGCTGATCGGCGCCGGCAAGGCCGACGGCGCGATGGACGCCTCCAACCTGTTGAAGCCGGCGCTGGCCCGCGGCGAACTGCACTGCATCGGCGCGACCACGCTCGATGAGTACCAGAAGCATGTCGAGAAGGACGCCGCGCTTGCCCGCCGCTTCCAGCCGATCTTTGTCAGCGAGCCATCGGTCGAGGACACCATCTCGATCCTGCGCGGGTTGAAGGACAAGTACGAGCAGCACCACGGCGTGCGGATCGCCGATTCCGCGCTTGTGGCGGCCGCGACCCTGTCCAACCGCTACATCACCGACCGCTTCCTGCCCGACAAGGCCATCGACCTGATGGACGAGGCGGCGGCGCGGCTGAAGATGCAGGTCGATTCCAAGCCGGAAGAGCTTGATACGCTGGACCGCGAGATCATCCGCCTCAAGATCGAGCAGGAGGCGCTGAAGAAAGAAAGCGATCTGGGCTCGAAGAGCCGGCTGCAGGCGCTGGAGAAGGAGCTCGCTGATCTCGAGGAAAAATCGAAGGCGTTGACGCAGCGCTGGAGCGCGGAGAAGAACAAGCTCTCCAATGCCCAGAAGCTGAAGGCCGAACTCGACGCGCTGCGTGTCGACTTGGCCAACGCCCAGCGTCGCGGCGAATTCCAGCGTGCCGGCGAGCTTGCCTATGGCAAGATCCCGGCGCTGGAGAAGCAGCTCGCCGATATCGAGGCCAGCGAAAACCAGGGCGCGACGATGGAGGAGGCGGTCACCGCCAACCACATCGCGCAGGTGGTCTCCCGCTGGACCGGCGTGCCGGTCGACCGGATGCTGGAAGGCGAGAAAGAGAAGCTCCTGAAGATGGAGGATGCTCTCAGCAAGCGCGTCGTCGGCCAGGCCGAGGCGGTGCGTGCGGTGGCGACCGCCGTGCGCCGTTCGCGCGCCGGCCTGCAGGACCCGAACCGGCCGATGGGCTCGTTCATGTTCCTAGGCCCCACCGGCGTCGGCAAGACCGAGCTCACCAAGGCGCTGGCGGAGTACCTGTTCAACGACGAGACCGCGATGGTCCGCCTCGACATGTCCGAATACATGGAGAAGCACTCGGTCTCGCGGCTGATCGGTGCGCCTCCGGGCTATGTCGGCTATGACGAGGGCGGCGCGCTGACCGAAGCGGTGCGGCGGCGGCCCTATCAGGTGGTGCTGTTCGACGAGATCGAGAAGGCGCATCCTGACGTCTTCAACGTGCTGTTGCAGGTGCTCGACGACGGCCGCCTGACCGACGGTCAGGGCCGCACGGTCGACTTCCGCAACACGCTGATCATCATGACCTCGAACCTCGGTTCGGAATTCCTGGTGAACCAGCCGGAAGGCGAGGATACGGGCGCGGTGCGCGAGCAGGTGATGGCGACGGTGCGGGCGCATTTCCGCCCCGAATTCCTCAACCGCGTCGACGAGATCATCCTGTTCCATCGGCTGCAGAAGAGCGAGATGGGGCGGATCGTCGAGATCCAGTTCGCGCGGCTGCAGAAGCTCTTGGAGGATCGCAAGATCACGCTCACGCTGGATGCGGCGGCACGCGACTGGCTGGCTGCCAAGGGCTGGGATCCGGCTTACGGCGCCCGTCCGTTGAAGCGGGTGATCCAGCGCAGCCTGCAGGACCCGCTCGCCGAGATGATTCTGGGCGGCGACATCAAGGACGGCGACCACGTCAAGATCTCGGCCGAAGGCAACGTGCTGACCTTCAATGGCAAGGCGCAGCAGACCGCGGAGATCACGCAGTTCGACACGCCTGTGTCGAAACGCAAGCTGAACTGAGTTATGAGACGGCTCGAAGCCCCCTCCGCGGTCCGCGGAGGGGGCTTCGGGTTTTTGCGAGGCTGGAAGATTTATTCCTGCGTCACCGCCGGGCCGACATCGTCCTCGTCGCTCGGCTCGAGTTCGGAAAGGATGTCCACGAGCTCGCGGGCGCGGCCGGTGGCGAGCGGCTTGCCGGCGTTCATCAGCGGCTCGTCATTGGCGAGCCAGGCCTGGGCCTCCGCCAGTTCGTCGACGGTGGCGCCGGTCGCGATGATCTTGGCGATGGTGACATCGTCCACCTGGCCGACCGCCTTGACCACGTCTTCGCGTGTGATGTGCGTCATGCCCGGTACCCATCTACGCGAAACAGGGCCTCCCCCCGCCGTCATGGCGGGCAGGGACCTGAGTAAGGCAGCCCTCGATCAGCGGCCCGTGGTCAGCCGCGGCGGATGCTGCGACATCATCCAGAGCTCGATCGCAGCCAGGATCGCTACCGCGGCGCCGATCACCACATGGACCGTCATCGCGGTGGTTCCCTGGAAGCCCAATACCCAGGGCGACACCAGGGCCCACAATCCGACGATCAGGTTCAGCCACTCCTCCCACACCGCGAATGCCGCCAGCGCCGCGATCGCCAGGACCGCGATGACGATGCCGGTGATGTAGGCGTTGGTGGAGACGGTTCCGGCGGTGAAGCCGAACAGCCAGGGCGACAGCAAGAGGATCGCGCCAAGGACCAGGTTTGCGACGTCGCACAATTTCGCGTTCGTCCAATTCTCCATGACACCCTCCATTGGAGGTTTGCGCATCCATGAAACCGAGCTGGCGCCCTTCCGGTTCCATGGCCGCCGCGTCAAATTTGGACGAAGGAGGGGCTTAGCGGTTGCTGACGGGCCGCGGACCGGTCGAGCCGGTGGCGTCGGAGACGACGCGGGAGCTGCCGCGGCTGTTCATCTGGGCATCGATCCGGTCGCGCTCTTTCTCGAAGTTTGCCAGCATCGGGCCATCGAGCGAGCGCCCGCGCGGCAGCTTCACGCGCATCGGGTCGACGAAACGGCCGTTGACCAGGATTTCGTAGTGGACGTGGGCGCCGGTCGACATGCCGGTCGACCCGATAAAGCCGATGATCTGGCCCTGGCGCACGCGCTTGCCAGCCTCCATGCCCTTGGCGAAAGCGGACATGTGGCCGTAGGCGGTCTCATATCCGTTGTTGTGCTTGAGGCGGACATACTTGCCGTAGCCGCCCTCCCAGCCGACCTTTTCGACCACGCCGTTGCCCGAAGCGAAGATCGGGGTGCCGTAGGGGGCCGCCCAGTCGACGCCGGTGTGCATCTTGACGTAGCCGAGGATCGGATGGCGGCGGCCGCCAAAGCCGGAGCGCATGATCGCGTTGTTGACGGGCTTGCGCACCAGGAACTTCTTCGCGCTCTTGCCGGTCTCGTCGTAATAGTCGACCACCGAATCGTCTGGCGTCTGGAACCGGTAGTATTTCTTGGTCTCGCCGCCGACCGTGAGCGCGGCGTACAGCACCTCGATCTTTTCGCTGCTCGTCGTGCCTTCGTCCTCACCCGCGTAGAAGACGTCGAAGGAATCGCCGGGCTGTACCTTGCGCTGGAAGTCGACGTCGTAGGAATAGATGCGGACCATGTCCTCGATGACGTTCTGCGGCACCTTGTTGCGCAGCGCGGTCTCGTAAATGCTCTGATAGAGCCGCACGCCGCTGCCATCATCCTCATCGTCGTCGTCGCTGTTGTCAGCGGTGTCGGACACGGTGTTCATGCTCTGCACATCGACGGCAACATATTTGCCGATGTCCGAGAGGGCCGCGACCGCTTCGACCTGGGTATCGTTGGCGACGATCACGCGATAGGGCTGCAGCCGCGCTCCCGGGGCCGGATTCGCCGGCGCCATCAGGATCCGCAGCTTCTGGCCTTCCTTCAGGCCGCCATCGCGGCCGCGGGCGCCGAGCGTCGCCGCGATCGCCTTGGCCTCGTCGGCTGTCGCGCCCATCTCGCGGAGCACCGAGGTGACGGTGTCGCCTTTCTTGACGATATGCACCCGTTCCCCGGTTGGATTGCCGCCGGTGACCTGGTCCTTGGTCTTTGGCAGCAGCGTGACGTTTTCGGGCACCACGCGGGTCTCGAAGCCGGCATAGGGATCGGAAACGTTGCCTTCGGTGGCATAGGCGAGCTTGAGGTCGGGCTGCGCGCCGCCGACATCGGCGGTGGCGTTGGCCAGCGCATAGCGGACGCCGCCGTTATTGCCGCGCCAGTTGGCGGCGTCGCGCACCCGCATCACGATCTCGTCGAGCGCCACCACCGCGGCGATCTTCGCCTTCGGCAGCACCTGCGCCAGATCCTTGGTGACGAAGGAGACCTCGGCGTCGGGCTCCACAGCTTCGGGGTTGTTCGGATCGTCAGCCGCCGGGGTCTGGTTGGCGCCGACATCGCTCAACATGCGCTGGGCGTTGAAGGGCGGGATCTTGGCCGAAAGATCGCTTGTCGCCATCGACAGGTTGCCGGAGATGCGAACATACGGCCGCACGCGCATCACGTCGCGGTTGCCGACGCGGGTCACCGTCGATACCCGCACCACGTTGCGCGAGGCGCTTGAGTCCGACGGCGGCGGCAGGCGGTCGCTCTTGTGTAGGGTGGCGGCGCGGTCGTTGGCGCTGATTGCGCCGCGCAGCGCGCCCTCGACCCGCTCGGGGAGCTTGGCAAAGGTCATCTCGCCATCGAGGGACGCAAAAACGGCGCCGCCGATCAAGGCCGCGCCGCACAGGCCGGTGAGGATCGTGCCACTGAACCATTGTACGGAAACACGGCGGCGGTCGATCACCGCAGCCTCCGAGCCATCGACCGAAAGCGGCGGCTCGTGACCGAGATCAATCATCCCGGTCTCGCGTCCGAAGCCGCTCCCGCGTGACGCCCGTTGGCTCAAGCCCGTCTCCCCCCAAGTTCCATCAACATACGACGAGACTTCCGTACTCTCTTGCGCCCGCATTCGCCCTAGCAGGGCAATCCGGCAGTACGGCGCGTCACATGCAGCAACATTCGCGAATTATCGAAGGCCGATGGCCGACCACAATCTCGAACGCCAACGATGTGTAAATCTCTCGATGTTGCTCGGCCGCATGGAACTGGCGACGGGTTCATCAGAAATCGCCAGTCCCTTGGTAGAAAAACCATCGGCAGCCCCCACTGGCACCCGATGATTCATTGCATATCTAACGCCAGAACGTCGCAGGATTGTGGCTCAAGTACGGCGTAAAGTCCCGAAAAATCGAGGACTTCTGCCCGCCAGAAAATTCTGCACCTGATGCGACGATTTGTTGACAATGGCCGTTGACAAGCCGGATTGGGCCGGCCTATAAGGCGGCCACTGAGCGCGGCGCTGCATTGGCCCGGTAGGCCAAGGCAAGCTTTCGCGCCCTTGATGCTCCTCACTTTGATGAGTGACTCAACAGCCGACGTAAATCGGTTGGGGATTTGCCGTCGAGTGAAGGGTGTCGGAACCCTCCTAAGGGTGTGAGGTCCTCGGATCTCGGGCTGTTTGACAAGTGAAGATGAAGAAAGAGAAACGTGGACGGCGGAGTCCTTGCGGGTCTCGATTTTGAAAACCTCGGTTTTCCCGATCGGGACCGGACGAAAGACTTCGGCGGTACACGTTTTGAATAAGGTTACACCATGATCTCTTCATTGAGGTCAGGTCGCCAGCGATGTGAATCGCTGTGCGATTTCGGTGTGGACCTCGTCAAACGTTGTGATCAGCCGGCTCAAAGTTTCAAGTCCAACTTGAGAGTTTGATCCTGGCTCAGAGCGAACGCTGGCGGCAGGCTTAACACATGCAAGTCGAGCGGGCGTAGCAATACGTCAGCGGCAGACGGGTGAGTAACGCGTGGGAACGTACCTTTTGGTTCGGAACAACACAGGGAAACTTGTGCTAATACCGGATAAGCCCTTACGGGGAAAGATTTATCGCCGAAAGATCGGCCCGCGTCTGATTAGCTAGTTGGTGAGGTAATGGCTCACCAAGGCGACGATCAGTAGCTGGTCTGAGAGGATGATCAGCCACATTGGGACTGAGACACGGCCCAAACTCCTACGGGAGGCAGCAGTGGGGAATATTGGACAATGGGCGCAAGCCTGATCCAGCCATGCCGCGTGAGTGATGAAGGCCCTAGGGTTGTAAAGCTCTTTTGTGCGGGAAGATAATGACGGTACCGCAAGAATAAGCCCCGGCTAACTTCGTGCCAGCAGCCGCGGTAATACGAAGGGGGCTAGCGTTGCTCGGAATCACTGGGCGTAAAGGGTGCGTAGGCGGGTCTTTAAGTCAGGGGTGAAATCCTGGAGCTCAACTCCAGAACTGCCTTTGATACTGAAGATCTTGAGTTCGGGAGAGGTGAGTGGAACTGCGAGTGTAGAGGTGAAATTCGTAGATATTCGCAAGAACACCAGTGGCGAAGGCGGCTCACTGGCCCGATACTGACGCTGAGGCACGAAAGCGTGGGGAGCAAACAGGATTAGATACCCTGGTAGTCCACGCCGTAAACGATGAATGCCAGCCGTTAGTGGGTTTACTCACTAGTGGCGCAGCTAACGCTTTAAGCATTCCGCCTGGGGAGTACGGTCGCAAGATTAAAACTCAAAGGAATTGACGGGGGCCCGCACAAGCGGTGGAGCATGTGGTTTAATTCGACGCAACGCGCAGAACCTTACCAGCCCTTGACATCCCGGTCGCGGACTCCAGAGACGGAGTTCTTCAGTTCGGCTGGACCGGAGACAGGTGCTGCATGGCTGTCGTCAGCTCGTGTCGTGAGATGTTGGGTTAAGTCCCGCAACGAGCGCAACCCCCGTCCTTAGTTGCTACCATTTAGTTGAGCACTCTAAGGAGACTGCCGGTGATAAGCCGCGAGGAAGGTGGGGATGACGTCAAGTCCTCATGGCCCTTACGGGCTGGGCTACACACGTGCTACAATGGCGGTGACAATGGGAAGCGAAGACGCAAGTCCTAGCAAATCTCAAAAAGCCGTCTCAGTTCGGATTGGGCTCTGCAACTCGAGCCCATGAAGTTGGAATCGCTAGTAATCGTGGATCAGCACGCCACGGTGAATACGTTCCCGGGCCTTGTACACACCGCCCGTCACACCATGGGAGTTGGTTTTACCTGAAGACGGTGCGCTAACCGAAAGGGGGCAGCCGGCCACGGTAGGGTCAGCGACTGGGGTGAAGTCGTAACAAGGTAGCCGTAGGGGAACCTGCGGCTGGATCACCTCCTTTCTAAGGATGATCCTTCAGAGAGCTCACGCTCACTATCGGATCGTTTTAGAAACATCTCGGGGCCAATCAATCGCCAGATCGCTTGAGCTCCATTGGCGGGACCTCGCCGTCTTCGTTTCTCTTTCTTCGCGGACGAACACGCGCCAGGGGCTTAGCGCTGTGCGATGCATCGGCGCTTGCGCCTGGTGTGCGCGAACGGGCTCCGATCCTCAAAAGGGATAAGCGTCAGGGGCTTGTAGCTCAGTTGGTTAGAGCGCGCGCTTGATAAGCGTGAGGTCGGAAGTTCAAGTCTTCCCAGGCCCACCACTTTGATCGAGCGCATGTGTCTCTCTTATCCAGCCTACGGCATTCGTCTTCTGGTACGGGGCCATAGCTCAGCTGGGAGAGCGCGTGCTTTGCAAGCATGAGGTCGTCGGTTCGATCCCGTCTGGCTCCACCAGATGAAGTCGAAGATCGATGCGCTGCTTCAAGCCTCGACATAGTCGTCCGCGAAACATCAATTCGCACACGCAGTCCGGATGGACGCGCTGTGCGTGTTATCTGACATCGTAAAGAGGAGATCGATCCAAGTTTGGGATCTGCGGAGCAATTCGCGGGTG
>NZ_AUEZ01000020.1:15000-118647 GCF_000426245.1 Bradyrhizobium sp. Ai1a-2
AGCGTCGATGGTGCCCTTCTCCAGCGCCGGATAGATGTCGCCGCCCGCGATCTGCTGCGGCACGCCGCCGACCTTGGCGATGATGGTGCCGGCAAATCCGCCGACGCGGAATTTGAGGCCCTTCAGATCCTCGGTCGACTTGATCTCCTTGCGGAACCAGCCGCCCATCTGCGCGCCGGTCGAGCCGGTCGGGGCGCCGATGCAGCCATATTCCTTGAGCAGATCGTTGAGCATGTCCTGGCCGCCGCCCCACTGCAGCCAGGAGATGTGCTGGCGCGTGTTGAGGCCGAACGGCAGCGATGTGCCGAACGTGAAGGCGGGGTTCTTGCCCCAGTAGTAGTAAAGCGCGGTGTTGCCGATCTCGACGGTGCCATTCGATACGGCATCGAGCACCTGCAGGCCGGGCACGATTTCGCCGGCCGCGAACGGCTGGATCTGGAAGCGATTGTCGGTGATCTCGGCCACGCGCTTGCAGAAAAATTCGCAGCCGCCGTAGAGCGTATCGAGCGCCTTCGGCCAACTCGCCGCCAGGCGCCATCTCACTTCCGGCATCGATTGTGCGACCGCGGGCGCGGCAACAGCGCTCGCGGCGAGCGAGATGCCGCCTGTCTTCAAGAACTCACGACGTTTCATTGCGTTTCCCCTCTTGGCTTCTGTCGATACCTCGACGAGGGACAACGATCTTGAGTGTCGTTTTTGGCTTCGTCGGTGACCGACGCTGGATGTGGTGATTGCGTTCGCAGGCCTTCAAAAGGCTCTTGTTAGCGGAATTCCGAAATTTCCGGTTCCGTCAGGGAGCATGACCGTTCAGGCACTGATAATCAAGCGCAATGCGCTATCGCAGCTGCGAAGCGCGCGCTGAATCTTCAGGCAGGCACGCGCTCCGCGCCTGCGGGCTTCGTCCCGCCGAACGCCGCCTCCATCGCCTTGCGCGTCTTGACCGTCTCGTTACCCGCGTCGATCTCGACATCGCTCCAGCGCACCACGGCGCCATGGGCAACGTTGCTCTTCAGCTTCACGCGATGGGCGAGCCCGATCGGCAAAGCGCCGATGGCAAGGCTCGCCTGTGCCGGCATCAGTTTGCCCCACACCGTGTAGCCGCCCTCGCCATCGAGCTCCTCGCCTGCGCGCAGATCGCGCTTGGCCACCGCCGCGACATCGCCGCGAAAACCATGTGGCTGGCCGGTCGGCTCAAAGCGCAAGGCGGCCGACAGCACCGAGATGTTCAACTCCAGTCCGATCAGATGATAGGGCTTGTACATCGCCGCATAGCGGCCGGAGGCGTCGGTCTTGAGCCCGTATTGCTTGAAGCAATCGGCCGCATAATCGTTCGGCGCTTCCAGCACGACATAGACGCCCCAGCGCAGGTCGCGGAAAACGGGACGGCCGTCGCGCTCGATCGACGACACCACTTCCACCACACCCGACTTCTCCAGTACGCCGCCTTTCTCGCGCGGCCGCATAATATGCGGGAGATCGTCGACACCGCAGGGCGGAAACAGCAGGCCGTCTGAGGGCACGTCGAGGCCGGTGGCATTCGCAATCGCAGCCATCTCGATCGCGGACTTGGTGCCGTCCAGGAAGGAGTTGAACATCTGCGGATTCATGCCGGCGGATTGCGCCTCGCCGGCCGTGAGGCCGTAGTGACTCCAGACGCCTTCCGGCGTCACGTCGTGATAGGCCGGCAAATACTTCGTGCCCTTGCCGGCGGCGACGACGCGGAATCCGGTTGCGCGTGCCCAATCGACCATTTCCGCCGTCAGTGCCGGCTGGTCGCCATAGGCGAGTGAATAGACCACGCCGGCCTTGCGGGCTTCTTCCGCGAGCAGCGGGCCCGCCAGCACATCGGCCTCGACATTGACCATGACGACGTGCTTGCCCGCCGCGATCGCGGCGCGGGCGTGCTTGATGCCGACCGCGGGATTGCCGGTCGCTTCCACCACCACATCCATCGCGCCGCCCGCAATTGCGCGCGCGCCGTCATCGGTGAAGGTCGTAGCCTTGATGCGATCATCGTCCCAGCCGACGGTGCGGCACGCCTCGCGCGCGCGGTCGCGGTCGAGATCGACGATAACAGGCACCTCCAGTCCCGGTGTGTGCGGGACCTGGGACAGGAACATCGAGCCGAATTTTCCGGCGCCGATCAGCGCGACGCGAACCGGCTTGCCGGAGGCGGCGCGGGTTTTGAGAAGATGGTGGAGGTTCATGGGTTAGTCCGATGATGATTGGCTTGGTCATTCCGGGGCGCGCGAACCGTGAACCCGGAATCCATTGGGCCGCAAGCGCAGGCGGAGAAATGGATTCCGGGCTCGACGCCGTGCGTCGCCCCGGAATGACAGGGTGAGAGACTACTCCGCCGCCTGCCGCGGTGCACGCGCCAACCGGACCAGCGCGTCGTCCGCGACCGGCTGGATCGGCGTGAAATCGCGATGGGCGATGTATTCCGGCCGCGTCGGGGTGCGGATGTAGTTCGAGACCGCGTTCAGCGTCAGGTAGACGATCTTGCGCGGATAGGGCGTGATGTTGCCGCTCGATCCATGCACGAGATTGCCGTGGAACATCAGCATGCCGCCGGGCTTGCCGGTCGGCGCGACGATGCCGCCATCCTTCACCAGGCGCGTCACGGTCTCCTCGTCCAGCGTCCACAGCGGATAGGAGGTGGTCTGAAGGTCATGGGCGGCCTTGAGGTCGCCGGCATGGTGGCTCTTCGGCACCAGCATCAAGGGACCGTTGATCGGCATCACCTCGTCGAGGAAGATCGCGATGTTCATCGCGCGCGGCTCCGGCATGCCGTCGTCGCGCTTCCAGGTGCCGTAGTCCTGGTGCCACTGCCAGACGTCGCCGGTGAAGGCCGCCTTTGCGTTGATCTTGAACTGGTGCATGTAGACCTTCTCGCCGAAGATCTGCTCGATCGGCTCGATCATGCGCGGGTGCGCGCCGAGGGTGCCGAACGCCTCGTTGTAGAGATGCGCTGCAAAAGCGGTGCGCGGCGCGCCGCTCTTCTCGCGCCACACCTCGGGGCGGTTGGCGTCGTAGATGTTAACCGCCTCGCGGGCGAGGAAATCCACCTCTTCCTGGCTGAACAATTCGGGCAGGAACAGCCAACCCTCGCGGTTGAAGAATTCGATCTGCTCTGGCGTCAGTTTCATCGTGCTTCCTCCTTTTGGTTTTCTTTGACGACGCGTCGATCACGCCGCCACGGCGGTCGCTCTCAATCTCTCCTCCGTCAGCCGCCCCGCCGTCTGCGCATGCGCTGACGCGGCGGCCTCGGCCGCCTTTGCGTTGCCGGCGAGGACATGCGCGGCGATCTGCTCATGCTCGGCCCAGGCGCTCTCGCGATAGTCGAGCTCGGCGAGCACGGTCGCCATCGAGCGGCGCATATGCGCCCATTGCGGCGCGATCATCTCCTCGATCGCGGGATTGCCTGACAGCGCATAGATCGCGCTGTGGAAGTCGACATCGCGCGCGATCAGTTCTGCGAGTGGCGTATGCGCGTCGATCGCGCGTCCGGCCGTCAGTGCCGCCTCGAGCCGTCCGCGGCAGGAAGCATCGGTCCTGCTGCGCCCGGCGGCAAGCCGCGCCGCCAGCGCGTCAATCGCGCCGCGGACTTCGTAGAGCTGGCGGATGCGCTGCGGATCGAGCTGGGTCACCTCGAAGCCACGGCGGCCGCTTTCGGCGACCAATCCCTGGCGGTGCAGCAGATGCAGCGCATGCGACACCGGCTGGCGCGACACGCCAAGCTTCTCGGCAAGCTCGTTCTGGGTGATGCGCTGTCCCGGCGGCAGCGTGCGGTCGATGATCGCCTCCAGGATGCGCGCATAGACCTGGTCGATCAGGTTGGGTAGCGGCTCGAGCGGCAGCATGCCGGGCGTTTCCTTCGGAATACGGAATTCCGTATTCGGAGAGGCTACGCCCGACCCGAGATGCGGTCAAGGCGGAACCTGGCTGCCCTCGCGTTAATTGCTTGGAAGCACCTCGACGTCGAATGCTGCGATCCGCTCCCGATCGGCGATGGCCTCGAACGCCGCGATCCTGTCGCCGGCAATGGTGAACTGCAGGACGATCCGCAGTTGCCCGTCGAGGATGACAGCCAGCGCCGGCCGGCCGTCGACGAGCGCCGGCGTTGCGGCCTGCGCGCGTCCCTTGAAGGTTTCGGCAACCGCCGGCGCGCCGCGGATTTCCGCCAGCGATCCCAATCGCTGCGCCGCCACATCAGCGCGGAACACGACATCTGGGTCGAGCACCGCGAGCAGGCCCTCGAAATCGCCATCGCGCGAGGCTGCCAGGAAGGCCTCGACGATCCTGCGCTGCCGCGGCGCGTCGCCATCGGCGGCCTCCCGCGAGCCCTGGACGCGGCGACGGGCACGGCTTGCCAACTGGCGCGCCGCCGCTGGCGTGCGGCCGACGATCGGCGCGATCTCCTCGAACGGAACGGCGAACATGTCGTGCAGCACGAAAGCCAGCCGCTCGGCCGGCGCGAGCGCATCCAGCACCACCAGCAGCGCTGCGCCGACGGAATCGGCCATCTCGGCGTCGCGCTCATGCGTGTCGTGCGCGGCCGGTTCGGGCACCTGCGGCCCCATCGGCTCTTCGCGGCGCGCCTTGCGTCCGCGCAACATGTCGAGGCAGACGCGGGCGATCACGGTGGTCAGCCAGCCTCCCAGATTCTCGACCGCAGAGGCATCGGTGCGGCTCAGCCGCAGCCAGGTTTCCTGCACCGCGTCGTCGACCTCGCCCGCTGAGCCGAGCATGCGGTAGGCCACTGCGCGGAGATGGCCGCGATTGGCTTCGAATTGTTCGGCCAGGAAATTTTTTTCGTCCATCGGTCACACTCTCATTCTCGGGTCCGTCATGGCCATGACGAAGCAAATCCGGCCGGTGTGACAGCAAATCGGCCGGCCCGCGTCAAAGCCAATGCTATGGAGAACAAATGATGCAAGCCCGCATGAATCACCCGGTGATGGTCATTCCCGACGCCATGAAGACGATGCAGACGCTCAGCAGCCTGCCGCAGGGTAATCTGCCCGAGAAACTGATCGAACTCGTGCAGCTGCGCGCCAGCCAGATCAACGGCTGCAGCGTCTGCGTCGACATGCATCCGAAGCTCGCGAAAAGGGCAGGGGAAACCGACGAACGCCTGTTCTGCGTCGCCGCCTGGCGCGACACGCCCTATTTCACCGACGCCGAGCGCGCCGCGCTTGCACTGACGGAATCGCTGACCCGGCTCAACGACCGCGAGGACGGGGTGCCGGATGCAATCTGGCGCGAAGCCGACAGGCATTTCGACGAAAAGGAATTGGCGTCGCTGATCCTCGCGATCGCGGTCATCAACGTCTGGAATCGCCTGAATGTCGCCGTCCGCCAGCCGGTCGGCGCGTGGAAGGTGTGATCGACGCACGCCTCTTGCCTGCCTCTTGCCTTGGGGAGAGTGTGCGACACTGTGCAGCCGGTGAGGAGCTTCTCCGAAGCCTCCTCGCTGGCCGCATCGCCTTTTCCTGAATTCATTATTGAGCGCTTAAGGTCCGCGCAGAAAAAGCCCGCCAGTCTTGGTGGCGCTGAAAACGCTACCCAAGCCAATCTCTGGAACTGTGCTACATTCGCCGAGGCTGATCAGACGCCTGCGTCGTTGGTCAGGTCTCGATCGATCGTGTTTCCCATTCTCGCGTCATCCCATTCTTAGTTCGAAGAATCCGCCTGTCATGCCAGAGCGCCGGGTAATGCTGCAACCGACAATCAGAAAACAGATCCTTGGCATTGCCATGGGGCTCATCGTGTTGATGGCCGTCACGTCCGTGCTGTCGTCGGTGATGGCCAGGAGGATTGCCCATCAGCTCGATGAGCTAACGACGAAGTATGTTGAGGCTTACGGTCATCTGGCTCGGATGAATGTCCGTTCGCTCGAGCAGGCATTGGCGCTCCGCAGGATGGTGATCGCCAGGATGCAACCGTCGCCGGATCAGGCCGCCGTGGCCGAGCAGCAAAAAGTCTACGAGGCCAAGAGTCTGCAAGTCGATCAGGAAGCAAAGGCTGCGCGTGGCCTCGTCAATTCGATCATCGACGACGTTTCCACCGAATCCGACAACGCGAGGCTGGGGCGGATCGACGATCGAATCGAGACCGTAAACAACGACCTCCGCCGCTATCTGGGTGACGAGCACAAACGGCTGTTGTCGTTGCTTGAAGCCGGAAATTTCTCCGAAGTCAGCGCCAGCCTTGCCCGAACCGAAACACTGCGCGACGAGTTCAATCAGCAGTTGGACGAAGTCCGCAAGGACATGCTGGCGCAGGTGCGCGCGGACGCCGCGGTGACGATGAGAGATCAGCAGAGGGCTATTTTGATCTCTGTCATTCTAACGGCACTTGCCGCGATCCTGGGGTTGCTGTTCTCGTTCTTCGTAAGCACCGGCATTACGCGGCCGGTCAGGCGCCTGCTGGAGGGGACCCGGGCGGTCGAAGCCGGCCGGCTCGATGGCTCGATCGACGTCACGACGCGGGACGAGATCGGCCAGCTCACCGCGGCGTTCAACAAGATGGTCGAGCAGCTGCGCCACAAGGAGCGGATGCGCGAGACCTTCGGCAGATACATCGACCCCCGCGTTGCGGAAGGGCTGATTGAGAGACAATCATTGACCGCGACCGACGGTCAGCGCCGCGTGATGACCGTGCTGTTCTGCGACATGAAAGGCTTCACCAGCCTCAGCGAAGGAATGACGCCGCAGGGATTGGTCAAGGTGATGAATCACTACCTCTCGACCATGTCCGGCCCGATCCGCAGCCAACAGGGGATCATCGACAAATATATCGGTGACGCCATCATGGCTTATTGGGGCCCGCCATTTAACGAAGATGCCGACCAGGCGCGGCTGGCCTGCCTTGCCGCCATCGACATGGCCGATCGTGGTACGGCGTTGCGGACGGAACTCCCCGAGTTGCTCGGCGTGCGGTCGGTGCCGAGCGAATGCGACGTTCGCATCGGCGTTGCGACCGGCGAGGTGCTGGTGGGAAGCATCGGCTCGGAATTCATGATGAGCTACACCGTCATGGGCGATGCGGTGAATCTTGCCTCGCGCCTGGAAGGCGTGAACAAGATATACGGCAGCCATGCCCTGGTTTCCGAAGCGACCGTGAAAGCGGCAGCCGATGCGATCGAGTTTCGCGAGGTCGATCGGCTGGTCGTCGTTGGCCAGACGCGGCCGGTGACGGTGTTCGAGATCATCGGGCGCAAGGGCGAGCTCAGCCCGGCACAACTGTCATTGTTGCAGCGATATTCCGATGGACTTGCCGCTTATCGCGTCCGCCATTGGGACGACGCGCTTGCGGCGTTCAACGAGGCACTTGAAGCCGTCCCTGCCGACGGTCCATCCATGACCTTTGTCAAACGCATCGATGGCTTCAAGGCAAATCCGCCCGCCGGTGCCTGGGATGGCTCATGGTATCTCGACCACAAGTGAAGCAGCTCTCCACCCATCATTGCGAGCACAGCGAAGCAATCTATGCCTCTGTGACCCGAGAAATGGATTGCTTCGCTGCGTTCGCAATGACGTGGCGGCGGCTGAGATGATGGGCCGTCACGTCGCCAGAAAATCCAGCACGATCTCGCAATAGCGCTGTGGGGCCTGCTCGAACATCGGATGCGTCGTGCCCGGGATGATCTCCGTGCGTGAGCCCTTCACATGGGCGGCCAGTGTGTGCAGCACCTTCGGCAGCGCGCCCTTGGTGTTGGCGCCGCCGATGAACAGGGTCGGCGTGCGGATTGCTTCGGCGTCCGCCTTCGAGAACGGCGGCCGCTTATCGCGCGTCTGGCCGATCAGCGTCGCTGCGTTGTCGCGCAAGGGCTCCTTCACCGCCGCCGGCAACCGCTTCCAGGCGCCAGGGCCCTCCAGCGCGTCGATGAAGATCTGCAGCCCGCCATCGATATTGCCCTTGGCGATGACATCGGCGGAGGCGGCGATCCGCGCCGCCAGTGGGGACGGGCCCGGCTTGAAGTCGGGATCGAGGGTTTCATCCAGCTCGCCGCCGGGCTCGGCCAGGATCAGCCTGCGCAGCAGATCCGGCCGCCGTTGCGCGACGCGGAAGGAGACGTGTCCGCCGCGCGAGTGGCCCATCAGGTCGACCGGCTTCGGCTCGATCTGTTCGATGAAGGCGATGACATCTTCGACGTGCTGGGCGATCGAATAGGTGTCGCCGGCACCGTCCCAGCGGTCGGGGAAGAAATGCCGCAGGCTGACCGCGATCACGCGGTGCCTGCGGGACAAAGGTCCCAGCGTCGCCGACCAGATGCGGAAATCGCAGAGCGAGCCGTGCACGCACACCAACGGCGGCCCTTCGCCGACCTCGAGATAGGCCATGTCGTATCCGTTGACGCGAAGGGTTTGCATGGGGATGCTCTCAAAGTTCCCGCAGGATTCGGGTGGATAGCAACATTCTCCAAGCCTAGATTCCATTGCAAGGACAAAGCTCGACCTGTCGAGCCCGAGAGATGGAGCAAGCCATGACCGGTCAGCATTTTGCGATCTTCGACACCGTGATCGGTGCTTGCGGCGTAGTGTGGGGCGAGCACGGCATCACCGGCGTGCAACTGCCGATGGGAAGTGAGGAAAAGACCCGCAAGCGCATCCAGCAGAGGAGCGGCGAGGCGACGGAAGCCACGCCGCCCGCGGACGTGAGAAGCGCGATCGAGGCCATGACCGAACTGCTCGCGGGCAAGCCGAACGACCTCGCCGAGGTCGTGCTCGATCTCGACGGCGTGCCGGACTTCAACCGTGGCGTCTATGACATCGCGCGCAGGATCCCGCCGGGCAAGACCATGACCTATGGCGAGATCGCCAAGCAGCTTGGCGGGGTCGAGCTGTCGCGCGACGTCGGACAGGCGCTCGGCCGCAACCCGTGCCCGATCGTGGTGCCCTGCCACCGCGTGCTTGCGGCCGGCAACAAGCCCGGCGGCTTCTCGGCAAATGGCGGTGTGGTGACGAAGCTGAAGATGCTCGAGATCGAGGGCGCGATCGTCAACCACACGCCAAGCTTGTTCGATTGAGCCCTGACGGAGCCGCGAGTTCGAACACCTCTCCCATAGAGAGAGGTCGGATCGCACCAGCGATCCGGGTGAGGGGTTCAGGTCCCTCGATAGAGCGTAGCCCCTCACCCGGCGCTGCGCGCCGACCTCTCCCTATGGGAGAGGTGAGGAGAACGCGACCGAGCCGCAGTTCTCTTGCGACAGCTACACCGTCTCGCACGTAAACCCATTGCCTCTGCGTCGGATCTTGCCGGCGGAGGGCGAGGGGAAATGCGCGGTGCAGCAGAGCGTGTCGGTATCGCAATAGCGCTCCAGGAAGTTGCGCCGTGTCTGCGCCGCCTGCGCCTGGTCGACATCGAACTTCGCCGACAGTTCCGGATAACGCGTCTGCAGCGGCGAGTGCATGAGATCGCCGGAGAACACGGCGTCGTCCCTGCCGCGCCCGAGAATGAAAGCGACGTGGCCCGGCGTGTGCCCGGGCGTCGGCAGGATACGCGCGTGGTCGCCGATCGTAAAATCGTCGCTCACGATCGCCTCGCGCTTTGCCTCGACGATTGGCAGCACGCTGTCGGCGAAGGGTGGCACTTCGCTTTTTTCGTTCTGCGCGGTCCAGTAGTCGAACTCACCCTTGGCAAAGACGTAGCGCGCTTTTGGAAACGTCGGCACCCAGCGGCCGTTTTCCAATCGCGTGTTCCAGCCGACGTGGTCGACGTGCAGATGCGTGCACATCACATAGTCGATGTCTTCGACTGCGAACCCGGCCGTGGCGAGGCCGCGTAGATAGGTGTCGTCGGTCTTCATGTTCCATTTCGGCCGCTGCGGGCGTGGCTTGTCGTTGCCGATGCAGCTGTCGATCAGGATGGTGTGATGCGGCGTCTTCACGACATAGGACTGGAAGCACAAAAGCAGGACGTCGCTCTCGTCGAGCGCCCTGGCCTCGCGCATCCACGCCCGGTTCTCGGTCAGCACGTCCGCCGTCAGGCCGGGCAGCATATCCAGCGCCGGCAGGAAGCTCGTCTCCTGCTCGATGATGCGGTGGATGGTGAGGTCTCCGATCGAGAAGGTGAGGCTCATGGCAGACTCCGCTTCAGGCTGGCGGCACCGAGATCTTGACCGACGGCCGCTCCAGCATTTTCTGGTTGAACGTATCAAGCTTCGGATAGGCCTTGCGCCAGCCGCAGTCGGGGAAGCGGAGGTCGGCATAGCCGAGCACGCAAACCAGTCCGATCTGGGCGATGTTGAACGGGCCGGAGAGTACATCCTCCCGCTGCTCGAACCGCGCCATGCCGGCCCAGGCCCGGTTCCAGTGGTCGTCATACCAGGCCTGCCACTGCAAGCCCTGCGGCCGCACCATCTTCTCGTAGCGGCACAACAGCATGGAATCGAGCATGCCCTGCAGCAGCGAGTGATCGGTCTTGGCCTTCCACCGCGCCGGTCCGGATGCCGGGATCAATCTGCCGCCGCCGGCGAGATCGTCGAGATATTCGACGATGACGTAGGAATCGAGGATGGCGTCGCCGTTATCGAGGATCAGCACCGGCAGTTTCTTCAGCGGGTTGATATCGCGCGTGTAGGCATCGTTCGCGGTGCCCGGCGCGACCGTGGTGGGGACCAGCTCGATCTTGTCGATCAGCCCGGTCTCGATCGCAGCAATGCGCACCTTGCGGGCAAACGGCGAGGCCGGCGAGAAGGTAAGCTTCATGGGATGCCTCAAAGTAAATGCTGTGTCGTCATTGCGAGGAGCACAAGCGACGAAGCAATCCATTTCGCCGCGGACGCGGTATGGATTGCTTCGCTTCGCTCGCAATGACAGTGGCTCTGGTCTTCGCCACCAATAAAAGTTACGCCGCAACGATCTCCTGGCGCTGCTCGCCCAGGCTCTCGATGCCGAGCGTCACGACGTCGCCGACGTTGAGGTATTGCGGCGGCTTCATGCCGGTGCCGACGCCGGGCGGCGTGCCGGTGGTGACGATGTCGCCGGGCAACAGCGTCATGAACTGCGAGACGTAGGAGATGCACTTCGCCATCGAGAAGATCATGGTCGAGGTCGAGCCGGTCTGCCGGCGCTGGCCGTTGACGTCGAGCCACATCGACAGGCTCTGCACGTTCGGGATCTCGTCCTTGGTGACGAGCCAGGGGCCGAGCGGGCCGAAGGTGTCGTGCGACTTGCCCTTGGTCCACTGTCCCAGGCGCTCGATCTGGAAATTGCGCTCGGAAACGTCGTTGCAGACGCAATAGCCGGCGACATGGTTCAGCGCGTCGGCCTCGGAAACATATTTGGCGCGGGTGCCGATGATGGCTGCGATCTCCACTTCCCAATCGAGCTTGGTCGAGCCGCGCGGCTTCTCCACGGTGTCGTTCGGGCCGGAGAGGGCGGTGTTGGCCTTCAGGAAGAAGATCGGCTCGGACGGAATCGGATTGCCGGTTTCCTTGGCATGGTCGCTGTAGTTCAGCCCGATCGCGACGAATTTCGAGATGCCGGTCACCGGTGCGCCGAGGCGCGGGTTGCCGGGAACCGCAGGCAGCTTGGACGGATCCAGCGCGGCAAGCCTGGCCAGGGATTCCGGGGAATAGGCCTCGCCGGTGAGGTCCTTCAGATGCGCCGACAGGTCGCGCAACTGGCCGGATTGATTGATCAGGCCGGGCTTTTCCTCACCCTTCGCACCGTAACGAACAAGCTTCATTTTTGATCACTCCCTAAACGGGTTTTTTGGGCTTTACGGACTTGGGACGCTTCATGGAGCAGCGCGGGGCGAAATTCAACTGCCGAAAACGGGGGGAGGGTGGGCAAACCTAGGTGGGGTCGGCAAAGCGAAGCGTGCCCACCATCAAGCGCATCGCCCGCAGTGGCGGGCACGCTGCGCTTTGCCCCTACGGCCTACCCATTCTCCAGCGCGATGAATTTGAAGGCCTCGCCCTCACGCTTGATGTGACCGGCGTTGAAATGGCCGCCGATCACCAGCGTCGGCGTATCGGCAAAGCCGGAGAACAATTCGCGCCGCGTCACGACCGACTGCTCGGGGTCCGAATCCGCCGTCGAGCACCAGTCCAGATGGGCCATCTGGCAGGGATGATGGGCGACATCTCCCGTGAGCAGCCCTTCCTCGCCGTCGGAGCGGATGTGGATGCTCATATGGCCCGGGCTGTGGCCGGGCGTCGGGATCAGGGTGATCTCCTCCGTCAGGCGGTGGTCGGAAGGCACGAGGTCGGCCCTGTCGGCATCCGCGATCGGCTTCACGGAATCCGTGAACACCGAGCTCTGGTCGGGCGATTTGCCGTGGTCGCGCCAATGATCGAATTCGGTCCGGCCGAACACATAGCGGGCTTTGGGAAAGGTCGGCACCCATTGGCCGTCGACAAGCTTCGTGTTCCAGCCGACGTGGTCGACATGCAGGTGCGTGCACAGCACGGTGTCGATGCTATCAGGGGGAAAGCCCGCCGCGGTCAGCGTCTCCAGAAAGGGATGCTTGCGGTTGTTCCAGCTCGGTACGTTGCGGCCTTGTTTGTCATTGCCGAGCCCGGTGTCGACGATGATCCGTCGCGTCGGCGTCTCCACTACCAGCGAGTGGATCGACAGTTTCAGGCGTCCCTCGTCGGTAGCGTAATGGGGAATGAGCCAAGGCAGCTTCTGCACTTCTTCGTTGGTCGCGAGCGGCAGGATGAAACGGGTATGCCCGACTGTCTCCAGTTCGACGACCTTCGTGATCTTGACCCTGCCTACTTTCCACGCCATCCACCGCTTCCTTCTTAAAACGCTCGTTACCGCGAAGATGCTGATTTCCGCTTGTCCGCGCAATGGATCATCTCGCATGATCCGGCGTTATCGGATCGCGAGAACAGGAGCGCGCAATGCCCGAACTGTCGATATCGACCGATAAAGTCGGTTTTTTGATCGAGAAGGCGCGGGAATTCGATGTCAAGGAAGCGGCATCCGACCCGGATTCCGGCTCGAATGCTGCCGACGATGATATGGTCGATGTGCTGGAAGATGATGGCCAGGACCCGGTCGAGGGAGAAATCAGGGGCTTCATCCGCGCGCTTTCCGAGGACGAACAGATCGATCTTGTCGCGTTGATGCGGCTTGGCCGCGGCGATCGTCCGATCGAAGAATGGGACGAACTTCGGCGAGAGGCCGCCGATCAATATAACGGCCGCACCGCGGGCTATCTGCTCGGGGAGCCCATGCTGGGTGATCTGCTGGCCGAGGGGCTCGAGCAGTTCGATCGTCCCTGGGCCGACGAGCGCACCACGCCCGACTCGTCGAGCGACAGCGACTAAAGCCCGATGAGCTTTCTTTCTTTCCCGACCATGCTCTAGCGAGCGCAATCAACAATAACGGTGCCGAGCTTGTCGCCCTTCTCGACCGCGAGGTGTGCCTGCGCCGTCTCCGACAACGCAAACTGGCCGGCGATGTTGTGAAGGCGCGGTCCGGCCGCGAGCCATTTCGTGATGTCGGTCTGGGCTGCGGCAAGCAGCGGCGGCGGCAGCGCGAACAGCACCAGCGCGCGCAAGGAGATGCACTTCTCCATCAATTCGCGCATTGGCACAACGGGGTTGCGGTTGCCGTTGGTGGCGTAGACGGCGATCGTGGAATTGACCGCCATCAGTTTCAGCGTCGTCGCGAGATTGCCGCCGAAATCGATATCGACCACGCGGTCGACGCCGCGTTGATGGGTGAATGCCATCGCCTTTGCAACGACATCTTCCTCTTTGTAGTTGATCACGAGATCGGCGCCCGCGCGCCGCGCCTGCTCGGCCTTGTGCGATGAACTGACGGTCGCGATCACCTCGGCGCCACCCCATTTCGCCAGTTGCACGGCATAGTGGCCGACCGCGCCGGCACCGCCGGTGACCAGCACCGTCTTGCCCACGATCGGCCCGTCCGCAAACAGGCAGCACCACGCAGTCATACCGGGGATGCCGAGCGTGGCGCCTTCCGCGAATGAGAGATGATCCGGCAAGGGCGTCACCAGGTGCTCGGCCAAGGTGATAAATTCCGCGGCCGTGCCAAAAGCTCGTCCATTGCGCTGGCCATTGAACAGCCAGACCCGGTCACCGACCTTGAACCGCTTCACGCCGTCGCCGACCTGGTCGATGATCCCCGCGCCATCGCTGTTCGGGATGACGCGCGGATATTCCATCGCCCGATAATTGCCGCCGCGGCGGCCGACATCGGCGGGATTGACGCCGGAGGCTTCCAGGCGGATTCGCACCTCGCCCGCACCCGTCACCGGGGTCGGCATCTCGCCGAAGGTCAGGACCTCCGGCGCCGGCCCGGTCCGCTCGTACCAGACCGCCTTCACAGCGTGCCCGGGAACGCGCCGCCGTCGAGCAGGATGTTCTGGCCGGTGATGAAGCCGGCCTTGGCGCCGCACAGGAACGCGCAGGCGTAACCGAACTCTTCGGGATCGCCGAAGCGGCCGGCCGGATTGAGCTTGGCGCGCTCGGCCAACAGTTGCTGGGGCGTGATGCCGCGCTTCTCGGCTTCGGCCTTCGCGGTGCCGAGCAGGCGGTCGGTCTCGAACGGCCCCGGCAGCAGCGCATTGATGGTGACGTTGTTGATGACGGTCTTGCGCGACAGGCCCGCGATGAAGCCGGTGAGGCCGGCGCGCGCGCCGTTGGAAAGTCCCAAAATCTCGATCGGCGCCTTCACCGCGGCGGAGGTGATGTTGACGACGCGGCCGAATTTCCGCGCCATCATGCCGTCGACGGTGGCCTTGATCAGCTCGATCGGGGTCAGCATGTTGGCGTCGATCGCCTTGATCCAGTCGTCGCGGGTCCAGTTGCGGAAATCACCGGGCGGCGGGCCGCCGGCATTGTTGACCAGGATGTCCGGCTCCGGGCAGGCCTTCAACACGGCCTCCCGGCCCGCCGGCGTCGTGATGTCGCCGGCGATCTCGGTGACGGTGACGGCCGGGTTCGCTTTGCGAATCTCGTCGGCGGTCTTCTTCAGCGCTTCCGCGCCGCGCGCCGTCAAGGTGACGTGGACACCCTCATTGGCGAGCGCGATGGCGCAGGCGCGGCCCAGACCCTTGCTTGAGGCGCAGACGATGGCACGGCGGCCTTTGATCCCAAGATCCACTGTTTCACTCCCGTGATGTCAGGTGGTTTCTAAAATGTTCGATCCGGCCACTTTAGCCAACGCCAAGCGGCCTGATAAGCCCTGCGGCGTTGCACCGGCCGAAATCGTAGGTATGAATGCGCGCATATCAGTGTCCAGATCATGATCCGATTGGTTGAATTGGATCATGATCTGATCTTTCTTCGTTTTTAAGCATGATCTTTTCGGAAACCCGGTACCCACTTTTCCGGATCATGCTTTAGGGAACGCACCATGTCCGATCTGTTCGATGTCAGCCAGGAAACCATCTTGATCACCGGCGCGAGCCAGGGGCTGGGGCGGCAATTCGCCCGCGTTCTTTCCGCGCATGGCGCCGCCGTCGTCCTTGCTGCGCGCCAGACCGGCAAGCTGAAGAGCCTGGAGGAGGAGATCCGGGGCAAGGGCGGCCGCGCCGCCGCCGTGCAGATGGACGTCACCGACATCGGTAGCATCGGCAAGGCACTTGATGCCGCGGAAGCCGCCTTCGGCCCGGTCAGCGTGCTCATCAACAATGCCGGCATCGCCATCGAGAAATTGTCGACTGAACAGACCGAAGCGGATTGGGACGCCGTGATCAACGCCAATCTCAAGGGCGCGTATTTCCTGGCGACCGAACTGGCGCGGCGGATGATCGCGCGCAAGCAGGAGGGCAATATCGTCAACATCGCCTCCGTGCTCGGCCTTAGCGTGATGAAATTCCTCTCGCCGTACACGGTCTCGAAGGCCGGCATCATCCAGGCCACCAAGGTGATGGCGCTGGAGCTCGCCGGCAACAACATCCGCGTCAACGCTTTGGCGCCCGGCTATATCGACACCGAGATGAACCACGACTTCTGGGCGACGCCCGCCGGCGAGAAACTGACCAAACGGATTCCGCAGCGCCGGGTCGGCGCCGAATCCGACCTCGATGGCGCGATCCTGCTGCTGGCCTCAAAAGCCTCGCGCTACATGACCGGCAGCGTGGTGACGGTCGACGGCGGTTTCCTGCTGAACTGAGCACCATCCGTAGCCCGGGTGAAGCGCAGCGTAACCCGGGAATCTTTGCGGGCAGACCCCGGGTTTCGCTGCGCTTCACCCGGGCTACGAATTCCAGCGGTTCGGCGCGGCGAGCGCCGGCGCCGTGACCATCGACACCGCGAAGATGATCAGCAATCCGCCGCTGATGCCCACAAAGCGCTCGATCCCCGCCATGATGCTGGCGGGCGGTCCCAGCCCTGCACCAGCGTCATGATGAACACGACCGCACCCTGGGTGCCGACATAGCCGATGCCGCGTGTCATTCCGGGAAGCGTGCGCGCGTCATCGAAATGACCGCCATCCCCCGATTTTCTTGGCCCGAGGCTCCACTTTTGCGGCCTTTCTGGCAAGAGCGGTTCCAATGGCCGGGTTCGCGCACGAATCCGGGTCAATTTGGCCGTCACAAAACCTCAAAAAACCTGTGTCCAAGGGCTTTCCAAAGCGGATCAGCATTGATACATACGCCTCGCGCCCGGTTGCCCTCGGCCCCGGGTCGCCTTCTCAGGAAGTTTTCGAACGGATCGAGCGGCGCCCTTTCAAGCGTTGTCCGCTTCACGTTCGGCCTCTCTCCATGCAAGGCGGAAATCGGTTTAACGCGGGGTGGAGCAGCCCGGTAGCTCGTCAGGCTCATAACCTGAAGGTCATAGGTTCAAATCCTATCCCCGCAACCAACCGATACCTTGTCCAGCCCGGACAGATAGGTAACAGAACGTACCTAGGACATAGGTGACAACCTCGTGCCGAACGGGTTGTCGAGGGGCTGCAGGGTTTTCTGCTCCAGGTCGAAATATCCCAGATCATATTGCATGAAGTTGACGAGCCAAATGCCGTCATCGACTTCCTGCTGACGATGTCTCGACGCGCGCTTATTGCCTGGGCGAGGGGTCAGGTATCGGAAGGGGCGATGAGATGCCATTGCGCGGCAGATCCAAGCGCAGGAGGCACCGAGAGCACCGTTGGGATCGGTCCTGCATCGATAATGACCTCATTCGGCGGAGCTGCGAAGCCTAGTCCAGCCGCCTTCAGCAATGCCTCCTTGAGAGTCCAATAGCGGAGAAACAGTCGGGATCGAGATGCCTTCGACGCCTTCCGCAGGACAGCCTGCTCCTCCGCAGCCAGGACCAGCTCGCTCACCGAATCCAGCTGGTCCATTTCACGCATGGGTTCGACGTCGACCCCGATCGGCATGTGTGCCGCCGCAACGGCAACGGCGCCCCTGGCATGACTGAGGCTGAAGTCGATTTCCTGCGGATTGAGGAGAAGGACCGGCTTGCCATTCGCCGACGCTCCAAACCGCAGCGCACTCGGCGGCCGACCTACTACATGTCCAAGGATCAGCCGCGCTCCGGCATGCGCGGCCAGATAGCTGCGCCGGTCCTCATGATGCCGGAGCCGCGTCAGGCAGTCCGTCTCCTGCGCATCAAGCAGCGTGCTACCCTGCTCGAGAGGAAGCGCGGTGGGGCCGGGCGTGGCGCCTTCTTCAGGTGGGAAGACCGCAGCCAGCCAGAATACGATTTCTCCCGGCATTGGTGCTCCGCCCGCAACCGGCGGGTTCGGATGAGGCAACCATCGCAGACGCAACCCATCGTCGCGCGGCGTGACATGCTTGACAGCGATTGCCCAGGCGACCGCCGTTGTTGCCTGCGACGCGGTAAGCGACGAGGCGAAACCTTCCCGCCCGGTGTAGACGGCGTTTCTCATGCAAGGTTGATCAATCGGAAAGCTGCCCCCATTCAATGCTCCCCGCCAATTGGCTATGGCAAGCGCGGATTGGAAAGGCATACCGCTTTACGGAGCATGATATCCAGCATTGTCACGCGCGTGACCGCCCACGCCGCGATCGCATCCACCCCGAGAAAGCGTCTACGATCACGTGCCCATGCACGCAAACGCGGCGACGTTCAGCGTTCCCGGGGAAGATCCGGTTCCGCGAACACAATGACGGCGCGGCCGTCCGTTGCTGACTAGCGTTCGTGGCTCCACGGGAACAGCGACGCCGGGAAATCTGCAGCGTACCGATGACCTATCGGCGTGCGGGGCTCCTCTTGTGGAGGATTTGGGTCGGGCTCCACCACCTTCCGATAAAGATGCCAGGTGGCATGACCGAGCACCGGCAGCACGACAGCGAGACCGACGAAGAACGGCACCGAACCGATCACCAGCAGTGCCGCAACAATCAGCCCCCATGCGGCCATCACGAATGGATTCTCCTTTACGACCCGCAGCGACGTCCGGATGGCGTCGATCGCAGTGGCATGTCTGTCCAGCATCAACGGAAACGATACGACGCTGACGCACAGGGACAAGACGGCGAACAGGAAGCCGACGCCGCAGCCGATGATGATGAGCGACCAGCCTTCCGGCGTCGTCAACACGCGTGTTGCGAAATCAGGGATGCTCGCGGCCGGGGCATAGCCGAAGATGGCAACGTAGATCGCATCCGCGGTGGCGATCCAGACCCCGAACAAGACGAGCAGGAGCACGCCGAGGCCGAGAATGGCGCCGAAGGATGGTGCGCTCAGCACGTCCATCACATGCCATGCTGCGGCTTCCTCGCCGCGCTCGCGGCGGCGGCTGAGCTCATAGAGACCGAGCCCGGCAAACGGACCGATCAACGCAAATCCGGCCGCCAGCGGAAACAGCAGCGGCAACACCGAATAGCCAAGGACCAGCCTGAACAGGACAAGACCGAGAACGGGATAGATCGCGCAGAGGACGACGGCGTGAGTTGGTATGGCTTGGAAGTCTTCCCAGCCCAGGCGCAGCGCGTCGCGCAAGTCCGAAAGGCTGATCTTGCGAACGGCATACGCGGTGGAGACGCCGAAGAATTGCAGGTGCGGTCTTGCAAAATACTGAGTGGCCATGGCTCCGGCCTCCTTGCTCGTGATCGCAGGGGGAACGGCGCGGCCTTCAACTCGCGCGCATTCGCCTCGTGCGCGAAAATCGCGACCGAGCCCGGCAAACCAGATTCAACCGGAAGGAGTTTTGCCGGGCGACTCCTGCCGCGACCGGTGCACAGAGGTTAGCGCGATACGCGATAGAAGCAAGACAGTGCTCACGGTCGGGCGAATTGTGCGTCTGCACACTTCCTCTGTTGCGCCGCATCATCGGACGGTGGTGCTGGCCGATAATTGCCGGCTCACGCGATGTGGGTGACGCGCGCGGGAACCGGGCGCGGCGTCCTCCACTATTGACGCCCGGCTCGACGCGTACCATCTTGATGATAACGCCCCCAGCTCCGATGAGACTTGCGGTCGTGGCGTGTATTCGGCGTCGCGACCGATTGAAGTGGAATGGGCGAGGCAAGAGGCACGACGACAGCGGATGCGAGTCCGCCGTCGCGACAGACGTGAGCTCCGCCCTCCGATTCGTATCCGCAGCCTTTTAGCGGCAAGGATGCATGAGGGATGGCTGTAGCAATCATACTGCTTCTGGTCGCGATCGCCTCGGTGGTGTTTCACCTCTTCAGCCCGTGGTGGTGGACGCCACTTGCCTCGAACTGGGGCTACATCGACGACACCATCACCCTGACATTCTGGATCACCGGGGCGGTCTTCGTCGCGGTTGTCGCGTTCATGGCCTACTGCGTCTTCCGCTTTCGCCACAAGGAGGGAAGGCAGGCGGATTACAATCCCGAGAACAAGCGGCTCGAATGGTGGCTCAGCGTCGGGACTGGAATCGGCGTCGCGGCAATGTTGGCACCCGGACTGGTCGTCTGGCACCAGTTCGTTACCGTTCCGGCCGGTGCGACCGAGGTCGAGGTCATGGGACAGCAGTGGCAATGGAGCTACCGGCTTCCTGGAAAAGACGGTCGGCTCGGGACCTCCGATGCCCGCCTTATCACTGCCGACAATCCGATGGGCTTGAATCCCGACGATCCGAACGGAAAAGACGACATCGTCATTCAAAACGACGATCTGCACCTGGCGATCGGGAAGCCGGTGAAGGTGCTGCTCCGCTCAATTGATGTCCTGCATGATTTCTATGTGCCCGAGTTCCGGGCGAAGATGGACATGATACCGGGCTCGGTCACCTATTACTGGTTCACGCCCACCCGCACCGGAACGTTCGAGGTTCTCTGTGCAGAGCTCTGCGGTGCCGCGCACGCGCAAATGCGCAGCAAGGTCGTCGTCGAGGAAGAGAAAGAATATCACGCGTGGCTGGAGAAACAGCGGACATTCGCTGAGTTGTCAGGCCAGCGCAACGTCGCGAAGGCGGCGTACAAGACAGGTAGCGAATGAAGATACCGCCGAGGAGGCGCGATCGATCGTGAGGCGAACTCCTCGCTGAACGGAAGACCAGGGAGGGTATTCCGATGGTCGATGTCCCGTTTGACACAATCGCAGGCGTTCCGCCTGCTGAGGCGCCTGACGTCGAAGTCTATCATCCGAAGAGCTGGTGGACGAGGTACGTTTTTTCGCAGGACGCCAAGGTTATCGCCATCCAGTACTCGATCACGGCGATGTCGATCGGAATGGTCGCGCTGGTGCTGTCGTGGCTGATGCGACTGCAACTGGGATTTCCCGGCACGTTCTCCTTCATCGATGCCAACCAGTATCTCCAGTTCATCACCATGCACGGCATGATCATGGTGATCTACCTGCTCACCGCGTTGTTCCTTGGCGGCTTCGGCAACTACCTTATTCCGCTCATGGTCGGCGCCCGGGACATGGTGTTCCCCTATGTGAACATGCTGAGCTATTGGGTCTACCTGCTCGCGGTTTTGGTGCTCGCCTCGACCTTTTTCGTGCCCGGCGGTCCCACCGGCGCCGGCTGGACGCTGTACCCACCGCAGGCGATTCTCTCCGGCACCCCCGGCCAGGATTGGGGCATCCTTCTCATGCTGGCCTCCCTGATCCTGTTCATCATCGGCTTTACGATGGGCGGGCTCAACTATGTGGTGACGGTGCTGCAGGCGCGCACGCGCGGCATGACGTTGATGCGGATGCCGTTGACGGTGTGGGGCATTTTCACCGCCACCGTCATGGCGCTGCTGGCTTTCCCGGCGCTGTTCGTCGCCTCGGTGATGCTGCTGCTTGACCGCCTCTTAGGGACAAGTTTCTTCATGCCGACACTGGTCGAGATGGGCGAGCTGACGAAGTATGGCGGCGGCAGCCCAATCCTGTTCCAGCACCTTTTCTGGTTCTTCGGCCATCCCGAAGTCTATATCGTGGCCTTGCCGGCCTTCGGCATTATTTCCGATCTGATCAGCACCCACGCGCGGAAGAACATCTTCGGCTATCGCATGATGGTCTGGGCCATCGTGGCGATCGGCGCGCTCAGCTTCGTCGTATGGGCGCACCACATGTATGTGAGCGGCATGAACCCGTATTTCGGGTTCTTCTTCGCCACCACGACGCTCATCATTGCCATCCCGACCGCGATCAAGGTCTACAACTGGGTGCTGACCCTCTGGCGCGGCGATATTCATCTCACCATCCCGATGCTGTTCGCGCTTGCGTTCATCATCACGTTCGTAAATGGCGGACTGACCGGCCTGTTTCTCGGCAACGTGGTCGTGGACGTTCCGCTGTCGGACACGATGTTTGTTGTCGCCCACTTCCATATGGTGATGGGCATTGCACCGATCATGGCCGTGTTTGGCGGGATCTACCATTGGTATCCGAAAGTCACGGGACGAATGCTCAATGAGGCGCTCGGACGATTCCACTTCTGGGTCACGTTCCTCGGCGCCTACGCTGTTTTCTTCCCGATGCACTATCTGGGCCTTTTGGGCGTGCCGCGCCGCTATCACGACATCGGCGAAACCGCCTTCATCCCGGCATCTGCCCATGACCTCAATGCGTTCATGAGCGTGGCGGCCCTGATTGTCGGCTTCGCCCAGCTCGTCTTCATATTCAATCTGATCTGGAGCGTGTTCAAAGGGAAAGAGGCGGGTGGCAATCCCTGGGGAGCCACGTCGCTGGAGTGGCAGACACCAGAGACCCCGCCGGGGCATGGCAACTGGGGCAAGGAGCTCCCGATCGTCTATCGCTGGGCCTACGATTACAGCGTACCCGGCGCCGCCAGGGACTTCGTGCCGCAAAATGAACCGCCAGCCAGGCTGTCGGCGCAGGGGGCCCATCCGTGAGTGCCATTATCCTGTTCATGGTTGGAATAGCGGCAATTGCGGGATGGTGGCTCTCGCAGCAACGGCTGACAGCCAAACCCTGGCTGGAGGAGGGAGTGCTCGTCGATCTTCGCGAGGAAAGCAGATCATCGCCGCAGGTGGCGAAGATCGGATTGGGGGTGTTTCTCGCGGTCGTCGGCTCGCTGTTCGCACTCTTCGTCAGCGCTTACTCCATGCGAATGACCATGGTGGACTGGCGGACGCTGCCGGTGCCGACGCTGCTGTGGTTCAACACGGGCGTGCTGGTGTTGAGCAGTGTCGCGTTGCAATGGGCGTACATCGCCGCGCGCCGCGACGACATGGAAGGCGTCATTCTCGGCCTGCTCGGTGGGGCAGCATTCGCCGTTACGTTCCTGGTTGGGCAGCTTCTCGCCTGGCGACAGCTGAATGCCGCCGGGTATTTCGTAGCGTCCAACCCGGCCAATTCTTTTTTCTACCTGATCACCGCGGTGCACGGGCTGCATCTGATGGGCGGTCTCGTGGCGCTCGGCAGAACGACCGCCAGGGTGTGGCGCGGCGCTGAAGTCGCGCAGGTACGCTTGAGCGTGGAGCTCTGCGCGATCTACTGGCATTTCCTGCTGCTGGTCTGGCTGGTCTTGCTTGGCCTGCTGACGGGCTGGACAGACAATTTCGTCGACATCTGTCGCCAGTTGCTCGGCTAGGGAGGCAGGGACCGATGGCAGAGACCGCACTGACAAACATCGGAGCATCGCCCGCGCGGCTCCCAGGCTGGCGCGGGATCGCTGCCGACTGGTCCTCGGATCAGCGCGCGTTCAAGAATGTCTCCTGGGGGAAGGCCATGATGTGGATCTTCCTCCTGAGCGACACCTTCATCTTCAGTTGCTTCCTGCTGTCATACATGACGGCGCGAATGTCCACGACGGTACCGTGGCCCAACCCTAGCGAAGTCTTTGCCCTCAACATCGGCGGTCAGCACATCCCGCTCATCCTGATCGCCATCATGACCTTCGTCCTGATCAGCAGCAGCGGCACGATGGCGATGGCCGTCAATTTCGGTTATCGCCGCGATCGCGTCAGAACGGCAGCCTTGATGCTGGCCACCGCCGCATTTGGCGCAACGTTCGTCGGAATGCAGGCTTTCGAATGGACCAAGCTGATCATGGAGGGTGTCCGGCCATGGGGCAATCCGTGGGGCGCGCCGCAGTTTGGTGCCAGTTTTTTCATGATCACCGGCTTTCACGGCACCCACGTGACCATCGGCGTGATTTTCCTGATCGCTATCGCACGCAAGGTCTTGCGGGGAGACTTCGATGTCGAAAGGCGCGGCTTTTTCACAAGCCGGAAAGGACATTACGAGATCGTCGAAATCACCGGCCTGTACTGGCACTTCGTCGATCTCGTGTGGGTCTTCATCTTTGCTTTTTTCTATCTTTGGTGAGGTCGGTGCATGACAGAAGCCGCGATACATGTGGAAGGCCAACAACCTTCGCTGCACGTTCACGCCCATGAGGCCCATGCGCCGGGAGCCACGCAAACAAAGGGCCAGCAGCACCCGATCAAGCTCTACCTCATGGTCTGGGGATGGCTGTTCGTCCTCAGTACCTGCTCCTATCTGGTCGACTACTTTGGCATCCACGGCCATCTCAGATGGTCGCTGATCGTGCTGTTCATGATCTTGAAAGCCGGTCTGATCGTCGCTGTCTTCATGCACATGGCCTGGGAGCGGCTGGCCTTGGCCTATGCCATCCTGCTTCCGCCGGTGCTGGTGCTGGTATTCGTGGCGATCATGGTGTTCGAATCCGACTACACGCATCTGCTCCGGGTCGTGTTCTTCGCTCCAACAGCGTAGCTCGCGCACCTCGTCGTTCGGGAGATTATCGAGGCGCGGGGGCGTCGCGATCACCTCAGCAGTGGTCACAACGAACTCGAAACATCTTCACGCGGCGAGCTGAGGTTGAAACACCACATCGGCGTAGTAGTTGGTGGAGCTGAAAGTGTTGGTCGGGAAGAGTCCGGCCGAGTTCGTTCCTCCATAAGCATAGACGCCATTGCCGCCTGACGTAGCGCTGGATGGCGCCGTCAGAGCTCCGCTCGTGAGCGCGTTGGTGAAGAAGTTGCTGGTCGCTGCATACTCGCCGTTTGTGTGATAGGACGTGACATAGGTGGTGTTGGCGGCGATCGAGACCGGCGTCGCCAAGGGCACGGTCTGCCAGCCGCTTGCGGTGGTGTTGGTGAAGGTGGCGCTGGCCAGCTTGGTGCCGGTCGAGGTCCACAGGTCGAGGAGATCGGGGCCGGTATCGCCGGGACTGCGATAGAACTTGAGCGCGGTGATCTGGCCGGCAGTCGACGAGGTGAACTTCATCCCGACCTCGATCGGCGAGCCGTCGTTCAAGCTGGTCTGCGTCGGGGTGTTCGAGGCGGTGAACAGGCTCACCGTCGCGGGTGTCGAAGTTACGGCGATGTTGAAAGTCTCGCTGGCAGAAAGGCCGGCAGGGTCGGTGGCGGAAACCTGGACGCCGGCGGTGCCGACATTCGCCGATGCGGGCGTGCCGCTGAACGTTCGCGTCGCCGCGTTGAACGTCAGCCATGTGGGCAGCGCTGTGCCGTTCAGGCCGGTTGCCGCATAGGTGAGGGCGTCGCCATCGGGATCATTGAAGGTGCCGGCGGGCAGCGTCAGCGAGAAGGCCGAGCCGACGACCGCATTCTGGTTGGCAGTCTGGGTCACCAGCACCGGCGGCGTGTCGGTCGCCACGGCGATATTGAAAGTCTCGCTGGCGGAGAGGCCGGCCGGATCGGTGGCCGAAACCTGGACGCCGAGAGTGCCGACATTCGCCGATGCGGGCGTGCCGCTGAATGTTCGCGTTGCCGCGTTGAAGGTCAGCCATGTGGGAAGCGCCGCGCCGTTCAGGCCGGTTGCCGAGTAAGTGAGAGCGCCGCCATCGGGGTCATTGAAGGTGCCGGCGGGCAGCGTCAGCGAGAAGGCCGAGCCGACGACCGCATTCTGGTTGGCGGTCTGGGTCACGAGCACCGGCGGCGTGTCGGTCGTCGAGCCAGGCGAGAACACCACGTCGGCGTAGTAGTTGGAGGCGCTGAAGGTGCTGGTCGGGAAGATGCCGGCGGTGCTGGTGCCGCCATAGGAGTAAACCCCGTTGCCGCCGGACGAGGCGGAGGAGGGCGCCGTCAGCGCGCCGCTCGATACGGCGTTGGTGAAGAAATTGCTGGTCGCTACGTACGCGCCGTTTGTGTGGTAGGACGCGACATAGGTGGTGTTGGCGGTGATCGAGACCGGCGTCGCCAAGGTCACGGTCTGCCAGCCGCTTGCGGTGGTGTTGGTGAAGGTTGCGCTGGCAAGCTTGGTGCCGGTCGAACTCCACAGGTCGAGGAGATCGGTGCCGGTATCGCCGGGACTGCGGTAGAACTTGAGCGCGGTGATCTGGCCGGCAGTGGACGAGGTGAACTTCATCCCGACCTCGAGCGCGGAGCCATCATTCAAACTGGTCTGCGTCGGGGTGTTCGACGTGGTGAACAGGCTCACCGTCGTGGGTGTCGTGGTCACGGCGATATTGAAGGTCTCACTGGCAGAGAGGCCGGCGGGATCGGTGGCCGAAACCTGGACGCCAAGGGTGCCGACATTGGCCGATGCCGGCGTGCCGCTGAACGTTTGCGTCGCCGCGTTGAATGTCAGCCATGAGGGAAGCGCCGCGCCGTTCAAGCCGGTTGCCGAGTAGGTGAGGGCGCCGCCATCGGGATCGTTGAAGGTGCCAGCTAGCGTCAGCGAGAAGGCCGAGCCGACGACCGCATTCTGGTTCGCGGTCTGGGTCACGAGCACCGGCGGCGTTTCGGTCGTCGAGCCAGTATCATTAAGGACGACATCGACCCAGTAGTTGTCGCCCGAGACAGGGATATTGGTGGGGAAGATACTCCCTGAGGAATAGGCGTAAACGCCATTCAGACCATCGGCCGTTGCGGAAAGAGATCCGTTTGTCGGATTTTGGAGAGTGTCAAAATAGTAGGGCGTATCGGAGTATTCGCCCTTGGTCATGTGGTACGAGGCGACATAGGTCGAGCCTGCACTAATGCTCACAGGACTGGAAAAGTTGACCTGTTGCCAGCCACTGGCGGTCTCGTTGGTGGATGTGGCGGTCGCCAGCAGCGTGCCGCTGGCGCTCCAAAGATCGACCACATGGGCGCCGGTGTTCAGGGACCCCTTATAGAAGCGGATCCCGGTGATTTGGCCGTTGCTGCTTGACGTGAACTTGAAGCCGACTTCCACGGCGTTCGTATCATTTGCGTCCGCCGTAGCGGGCGTAGCGCTGGAGCTAAACAGGCTGAGGGAAGTGGACGGTGAAACCTTGTACGACACGCCGGGACCCGGTGTTTCGAGATTTAGGCTGTCATCGACCGCTCGGGTTTCGATGCTGTACGTCCCCGAGGCCGGCGCATTGAAAGTGTAGCTCCAATTGACAGTTTGCGTGCCAATTTGACCGCTCGTCACGTGCCACGTTTTTCCACCGTCGGTCGAAATCTGAACGCCGCCAACCACGCCGCCGACGTCAGTCGCGGTACCGCTCGCGGTCACGGTTTGGCCTTCGACCACGGACGTGGATGACACGTTGGTGATCTTGGACGTGGGCGCGGTGTGATCGGTCGACTGGCTCGCGATCAGCAGACTTGCCTGCAGCGTCTGGGGCTGGACGCCCATGTCCGCAAATAGATTCACCATTGCCTGTTGGACGTTCGGGTCGCTGTTTGTCTGATTGCCATCCGACGAAGGGTCGTGCTGGTTTGACAGGCCCCATGACCAGAAGACAGTGCCCGCTCCGAACACCAGCGCGCCGCTGGTGGGATTACGGTACTCGACCAGATTGTGGGTTGCGGTACCGCTTGTGTCGACGTTCCCGAACTCCGTGTTGAACGCTGAAGGTTCCTGGACTGTCGTCGAAGAGAGGTCAATCAGGCCGGCAGGCATGAAGCCGTTATCAGGAGAGGAGTCCCATTCATATCCCAGAAGGCCGTTTTCCAGCGAAGCCGTCTGGCCGGATGCCGTGGCCGCGACGCTTGTATTGCGCCAGAAACGCAACTGGGTCATGCTGTAGGGAATCTTGATCGTCCCAAGACTCCCGTTCTCGTCAACCGAGAACACGGTTCCTGTCAGCGCGTTGGACGGCATGGCGGCGCCGCCCCAATTGGTGGGGGCCTCAAAGGTGCCCGTTCCCTTTCCGGTGGGGTTGATTAGCTTCTCAACGTGGCTGTCCTTGTAGGAGACCAGCGTACGATTGGCCGTACTGCTGCCATCTATGCTCGGTGCGAACTGGGTCTGCCAGAAGATCTCGTTGCCGCTGAGGAACACGAGGTTGACGCCAGCGTTCGCAGCGGCCTGAACATTCGCGACCTGGCTATCGGTCCAGTATTCATCGTGTCCGGCATCCATGAACACCTTGTGGTTGAGCAGCAACGCGCCATTGGTCGCTGTATCCATGCCCGAAATGTAACTTACGTTGTAACCGTTTTCTTCCAACCAGTAGATTGCGGGGTATTCGCCTCCAAACAACGTATCATTTGCATCCGCATACTGACCTACGCCGTCCCGGGTCATGATCGGGCGGTTGTAACTGACCGCGTAGGCCGCGCCGGCGGCTTGGCCAGGAGGATTGGACGGACCGTTGCCTCCATAGAGGTTGGCGCCGCCCCACCCGTTGTAAGCCTGCCAGGTCTCATCAGATGTTTGAAAGACGATGTCGCTTGTGGAGTTGGGATCCTTGACGATGAAGGGAATCTGGAAAACCTGATTGCCTTGGACGACGTCGGCGACATAAACACCCGACACGGCCGTGGTCGGAATGGTCCATGTATCGGTGACGCTCCAATTGCCGGCGTCGACCTCCCCGGTCGCAGCATTCGTGATCGGTGCCGGTTGGACGATCGATGACGCACCCTGATGCTGCAGGGTTGTGATGAGACGGGCGCCGTCTCCTCCGTAGTACCCCAGTCGATAGATCTGGATTTGATAGTTCGGACTGCCCGTCAGATTATCGATCTTGAACTGCACCGCGGCGCCGATATTGGTGCTGATCGCGGACGTAAATCCTTCGAGCTTAGTCGAATCTGCACCGGGAGCGACCGACCAGACGCTCATCGGCGTGCCCGGTAACGCGTTCTCCAGCGCAATCGGATTCGTGCCAGATGGATCGGCGACAACAGTGCCGCCATGCCCGTCGCTACTCGGAGTCCAGCTTGGATCCTTTCCAGCAAATAGCAAGGAGACCGTGGCAGAACCGTTGCTGAAGTCTACCGTGCTGGTATTTGAGGCAATGTCGTACTGAACAGATGTCGACATCGACGATGTGAACGCAAGGTCCTTCAAATCGATGAGCTGATTTGCCGAAAGCGGCGCCCCCTGCGACGAGCTCGCGATCATGCCGCGGAACTGCGCCGAATGATCGAGGACGAGCTCACCATTTCCTGAGTCGAAAGATACGGTTATCCCGGAAAACGATCCGTTTGTTAGTTGTCCGGAAACAGCACCTCCGATCTCGAGGACAGCCTGGTTTGAAATATCGAACGATCCGGTGCCACTGATATTGCCTTTGATATCTACGTGGGAAATTTGATTTCCATTGAACGGGCCGGCCTGGATGATCCCGTTGTCGACTACGCTGCCTTCGACAGTGAATTGCGCGCCGGGATTGGACGACAAAGTCACACCCGCATCGACGACCAGGCTATTTATGTCGACATTGCCCGTGCTCGTGACGGTATAAGCTCCAGCCGCATCCATCACCACGTTATCGGCAAGCCGAGGGACACCGGCACTCCAGTTCGTCGCGACATTCCAGGACCCGCCGCCGGAATTGGTCCAATGCGTGGTTGTACTCGCAGGGGTGCGCGCCGACGCTGCGGACAACATCGGACCGATCTTCGGGTCTTGATTCAGGAGGCTCGCCGTTACTGCCGCAGCGGGATTGAACGTCGACGCTGACGTCGTCGTTGCCGTCGGTGGGTTAAGCAACGTCGTCTTCGGCAGATCGCTCGACGGCAGCGGCGCCAATGTAAGGCTGCCGGAATCTGGAGGAGTGCTCGAACCGATACGATGGTGGGGTGTCTGGTCGGGCGGGGACGCATTCGTTCCGGTCGAACTCGTCGTGTCTGTTGTCGCCGACTGCGCCAGGATTGCGGATGCCGCACCGACGCTGTGGCCGGGCACGGGAGCTGCCGCTTGATGAAAGACTTGACCCGCCAACTCGGCCGACCGGCCCGAGGGCGCCGGGGAAGCCGGTGGCAAGCGGTCGTTAGGATCGACCGCAGCCGCAGCTTGCGTCGAGCTCAGGGACGAAAGACCTGTCTCCAGCAGCAGAGCAAGAGCCAGCGGCGCGACCGAGTTGCTGCCGCCCGCCGTATCGGCCTTCGTTCGACTGGCAGTGGCCGCATCGGGACCAACAACCAGCAGAACTTCTCCCGTGAATCCCTGGTCCGCGCTGCAATAGCGCAGCCGAGAAATCTGTCCGACCGCGTCCGCAGCCGGGCTGAACGTCAAACCGCATAGTTGCGCAGCGGTGATGACCTGACCGCGGGCGACGGCGATCTTTGCATTGGCCAGGAATACTGACCCGTTAGAGGGCAGCTCCGTGATCGCCACAGGCGTGTCCCCGGTCAAGCCGGCAGGTAGGTCGGCAAGCGGCGCGATCGGCAGCCGACCGCAGTCTTGCGGAACGTAAAACACCACCCCGTTCCAGGGCGACGCGTCTCCGGACAGCTGCGGTATCGGCGCGAAGCTCAGCGCCGCGGTTTCCGCGGCCGTGAATTGATCGGCTTTCAGGACAATCCCGGCGGTCGGAAGGCCGGCCACTGTAGCGGTGAGATCATGAAGGCTATAATTGGTCTCCGCGAGGTGCGGCTGGGCCTTCACAGATGAAACGCTCGGCTTCTCTGGGAGCATGGCAATCACCCGCGAAAAATCGATTAAGTAACATCCGGAGTGATATTTATTTAAAATATTTAAGTTGTTTAATTAGAACGTCAATTAAACATTTAAATGTTGTCGATCACAAAAAAGGGACGATGTTAGGAGCCCGCAAGGTCTCCGATCGGCGCCCCCGGGTGGAGGCTTGTGCGCGCAATCTACGGCCAGATCACGCCGTATCCTCGACAACGGGACGGAATGCGTTGAGTAGATCACCGTCGAGCTTGTTTCCCATATCCTCCATGATGCCGAAGGCCTTCATTGGCGGCAGCGATTGGCGGTAGGGTCGATCTTCCACCAGTGCAGAAAAAATATCGGCAATCGTGATGATGCGTACGAGATCTGCAATCTGCGCGGCGCGAAGATGATCCGGATAACCGGATCCATCGAGCAACTCATGGTGATGGAGCACGCAATCAAGGATCTCGACCGGGAAACCGCCCTGTTGCGTGAGCAGGTCATATCCGTATCGGGGATGCTTCCTTATCAGCTCCATCTCGTCGTCGGTCAGTTTTCCCGGCTTGTCGAGAATATCAATTGGAATGAACGATTTTCCGACATCGTGCAGCAGCGCTGCGTGCGCGATCCGTTGTTGGTCTTTGGGGCGCATCTTCAGCTTCTGCGCGAACGCAACGGCAAATCCGGTCACTAACAGGCTGTGTCTGTAGGTGCCGCCGTGATGCCTCCGCACAGTTTCGATCCAAGAACCAATTCCCCAGGCATCGAGCGCCTCCAGGATAAGCGGAGTGTTGGCTTCGAGAGTTCCGAATGAAAACGAGCTCTTGTTGTGCGGCGCCTCCATTATCCGCGCCAGCTCATTCTGAGCAGCGAAAACGCCTCGTAGCACGATCTTGTTTCGCGACGCCGCTTCGGACCTGGCGTGCGCGTCATGTATTGGAGCAAATATCCGTCGAACTTGATCGGCATCGAATGGATGATCGATGTAATTGCGTACGCCGAACGTCTTTGCGAGACGTATCTTTTCGGCAAGAGCGCGTTCTCCGATGCTCTTGTCGATAACGAGGACGCTGGGCAGCGAACGTGCAAGAATTGCCGAGCGAGCAGGTTGAAGCTCTCGGATGACCTGCGTTGACGAAAGATCAACGTCGAGGACGACGCAAGAAGCGAAATTATCGATGACAAGAGGATCAATCGCCGGCGGCAGCAAGTGAACGTCGCAGGTTTGGCTCAGTATGGATGCGAGCGGTCTTGTCCGTTCAGGGGTCTCGGTAATGAGGGCAATATGAAGTTGTCGGTCAGTTGTCGCTGCCTCGATCATGAAATTCATTTTCCTGGCGATTTCGCCTGTTCTTAAATTATCCAGCCGTCTTTTGGTGTGCTCTTACCTGAGCGAGCGACAGCGATTGTGCGCGCAAACGGAATGTGGCCCGGGGCTCCTTGGCAGGAGGGCTCACGGCGGCTCCCTCGATGAAAGCGAAGCCGGCATTGAGGGCTGCCACCGTGAGTCCAATGGAATTTGCGCCACAGGCGATCGCGTTCACGCCCTTGACGCCGTCTGCTGTTGCAAATCGTTCTAATAGATCGATTGAAGATCGGTCCAGGACGTCCACATCAGCAATACTGGTTGATAGTCCCCAGGCCCCGCTCGCTGCGATTTCGGTTATCCGTCTGTCGTCGAGCGGGAGACGGACCACGACACCGTTTACATGTGCTTGGAACCTTTTGATGATGTCGTAGATATCGCCAATGGTCTTGTCTGCGTCGACCTTGCACACCTCCAGTAAGACGTATTTCCGGTAGGCGTCTGGAACGACACTCAATAGCCTGAAATATTCGTGGCCGGTCGTGTCGGACAGGACAGTCCGCATGTCCACGGGGATGAGGAGAGGAGTGGGGCGATTGTACCGTTGTAGCCCGTGCAGAACCTCCACCGACTTCGTGAACGCCAGATAGTCGATCTCTGCCACGATGCTTGCAGCTTCCTGGGGATCCACCAATTCCTGCCAGCGTGCCGATACATGGCTCTGCCGCAATACATTCGCGCGGCAGTGATGCAGGAGCGCCAATTCTCGTTGCACGCTCCAGATGGGCGAGAACAGAATCGTTGTGTTCTGATCGAGAGACCTTCTGCGCCGTCGAAGATCGGCAATGACGTCAAAACGCATATTTGTGAGCCGCGCGAACAGCGCGTCAGCCAGCCCGACTCCTGATTGATCAATCTCTGATGGATCGATAGCCGCAACGAACGATCGAATTGAAATGGATTGAGCAAGTTCCGGTATCATCTCGACAATGCGTCGTTTTACCTGGCTGACAATGTACCTCGACCGCTCCTCCGCGGCCTCCCTGTCGAGGCGGCCGAAGTGAATGAGAAAGCTGGCGTCGCCGTGCTTGCGAAAAGTGTCGGAAGGATCGAGAGACCGGCGAAGCTCCTCCTGCGCCAGCTCGATCACGATATCCTGGAATAACGTCCATTGCGTCCCGAGAGCATCGCGAACGTCATCAAGTCCGATGAGTTCAAGGGAACCGGCAACAAGACTCTGTCGCGCGTCGACCAGAGCCGAGAGAGCTTCATCAAACCTGACGTTTTCATCGTCAGCGGATTCTTGTCCTTGCCGGGCCACCTTCTCCCGAGCCGTGGCCGGCGGATGCAGATGTTGTTGATCGCTTCGACGAAGATGTCCTTCGCGAGCGCTTCGTTCCTCGGATTCGTTTCCAAACAGGGAGGCAACTGCTTTCACAATATTGCGAACATTCACCTCATTTCTCCTGCTGCCGCCATCGATCGTTTGATGGCCTGTCGACTCGAGACGAACAGAGAGTCGCGTCCCTGTTCAAGATGCATCCGTTTGCTTGTGATCTTGATGATGCCAACATTTCCCGGGTTGTCGGCGAACGTAAGCAGGGGCCGCCATTTACGTCAGCTGCCACGTATGCAGAGCCTCCGTACGCAGCGTTACTAAATGAGATGTTACCAACGCGCGGGCGCTGCGCGTTTTGGCCATATCTCGCGTGAATTGGATAGCCACCGTTAAAATTGACAGCTCGTGGCACCGCGTTGCTTAACCGGAGAATTTCAACTAATCGCGAAACAATTACGGTATGGCCTGTTTGCAATTATGAGTTCGTTTTCGCGTGTTGGTTCCCAAGACAAGCGTGGGGTTGGTTTCGATACATATCTAGACTGTCTCTCGATATTCTTGCCTGAAATTTCGGCCGAGCCGGAGAAGGCCGGGCGGCAATTCTCGTGGCGAGCCAACTTCGCCACGGTCAACGGCCTGACCTGCTGGCGAGTGCAGGGTAGCCACGGCTACTCCATAACACTCAATTACTCCGCGGAGACCTTGCACGTCTCGCAGCCGGTCATTGGCACTGTTGCTGCAATTGGTAGGCACGGTGCCTGCCGAGCGTTTCCAGGATCTCTATTTACGCATCTGACGGATGCGCCAAGCCGAATTTCCACCGAGGGGACTCATGCAATGAGAGCGCTACGGTTCGAGCGCCCGGAATTGATGCAGGCTCTTTCGACATTCGACGAAAAGCTCTCTTTTCAGGACCTCACTCCGCTGATGCTCCATCATCTGACGGAGACGATGACGCAATCACTTTATCACTCCGCGCAAGCGGTAGTGTCCGCCGTTCTTGATGAAGATCTTCAGGGGCGCTCTCCCATCGCGATGGCGCTGCTGAGCGAGTCCTTGCTCTTGCTGGTGCTCGAGAGACTGACGTCCGGCAAATTGCGGGAGCCATCTGAACCAACCATGCGCCACCTTCGGCGGGCGGTCGATTACATGCATTCCAACATTCATCGACCCTTTACCATGAGCGACGCTGCAGCCGCAGCGGGTATTAGCGTACGGACGTTGCAGACGGCTTTCCAGGCGCACTACGGTGCAACACCGGTCGCCTACTTGCGTCGCATCCGGCTCGAGGCCGCGCATCTGGAGCTTACGTCTTCGGACAACATTCTGCCTGTCTCTGAAGTCGCCCTGAAATGGGGCTTCACGCATATGGGACGTTTTGCGGAGATATATCGCAAGACCTACGGTCTTCTTCCATCCCAGCTTGCCGGAGTGCGAAGGCGCAATGGCTGATCTGTGCCGAACCAAAGAGGGTCCATCGGTCTGAGCATGCTGTTGGCCGCCGGAAGTTTCACGCCGTGTGCACGCGGCCGTCCGGGTTCGCCTGCGGGTCGTAACAAGCGCTTGGCGCACAGCATCTTCGGCTACACTGAATGGTGATTGCAGAAATCCTCAAGAGTATTGACACGATGTTGTAGATACAACACATAATCCACGTTATCGAAAGGGGCCGGGTGGGAATGCATGGCGTCGACGTTACGCTGCAATGTTGTAGATGCAACAATATGCGTCGACGAAACGCCGACGGGAGAACACGATGAAATTCGCACAGCTAAGTTCGGTCTTAATGATGTTAGCCGCGCCATCGCAAGCAGCTGAGGGCGGCGTCGTGGAGAAGCCGATCTTGGCGACATCGGCAACCGCGATTGGCCAACCGCTGGTCCTGTCGCTCACCGACCCGCAGGTAAATGTGTCCGTGTACGAGATCGCTCCAGGCACCGTTCTGCCGGAACATCGGCACATGTACCCGCGATATGGCTATGTGTTGTCCGGGAAGCTTCGTGTAACCTACACCGCAACCGGCAGAAGCGATCTGTACGGACCTGGCGCGTTTGTCATTGAGGCGGTGGGACAATGGCACACAGGCAAGGCTGAGGGGTCGGCGCCGGTCAAGTTGCTTGTCATTGACCAGGTTGAAAAAGGGCAGAAAAACATCGAGGTCCGCAAATGATCGACCAGCGGCTTCAGGATTCCAATGAGTTGCGACGACTGCGACAACATCTTCATAAGGCGGAGAACAATCGTTGCGTCATGTTGCATATACACTATACTTAGGACGTAGCAAGCTGGAACACTAATGATCGACGCTTTGACAAACGAGATAAACCGGGAGTGCCTTCTGACGCGGACGCGGCAGATTTCACGGGTCATCACCAGTATCTATGATCAGGAGCTTCGGCCATTCGGCATCAACGCACCTCAGTTTTCGCTTCTGGTTGTGATCGCACGGCTTGGCGAGGCGAGCCGCGCCGAGATCGGACGGCAAAATCATCAGGAAAGATCGACGCTAACGCGAAATCTTCAGTTGATGCTGTCGGAGGGCTGGATCACGGAAACGGCGCCCAATTCTCGGGGGCGCAGCCGGGCTATTGCGATAACCAAGGCGGGCAGAAAGCTGTTGAGCGACGCCGCGCCAGCATGGCGTGCTGCGCAAAAGCTCGGAAAGGACCTGCTGGGCGAGAGTGGCGTGGCGGCTGTCAAGAGCATTGCCAAGGCGCTCTGACGACGTGCGAAGCGTATACTAGGCAAGCTTCTACCAGTTGATGTTGTATATACAATATAAGGAACCAGACCATGAGAAAAGTAAGAGCTGCCGCAGTGCAAATCAGCCCGGTCCTATATAGCCGTGCGGGCACGGTCGAAAAAGTCATCGGGAAAATCGCCGAGCTCGGACGTCGAGGTGTACAGTTCGCGACGTTTCCCGAAACGGTCGTTCCTTACTATCCGTACTTCTCGTTCGTGCAGTCGGCTTTTCAGCTCAATGTCGGTAAGGAACACCTTCGCTTGATCGACCAGGCGGTCACCGTTCCCTCGGAAGTTACAAGCGCGATCAGCGAGGCGTGCCGGCAGGCGGGTTTGGTGGCGTCGATCGGCGTCAACGAGCGTGACGGAGGAAGCCTGTACAACACGCAACTATTGTTTGACTCCGACGGAACGCTGATTCAACGCCGCCGAAAAATTACCCCAACCTACCATGAGCGTATGATCTGGGGACAGGGCGACGGGTCGGGGCTGCGTGCCGTCGACAGCGCAGTGGGTCGTATCGGACAGCTCGCTTGTTGGGAGCATTACAATCCGCTCGCGCGCTATGCCTTGATAGCCGATGGCGAGCAAATCCACTCTTCGATGTACCCCGGCTCGTTTGCGGGCGACCTGTTCTCCGAACAAACGCAGATCAATGTCCGGCAACATGCGCTGGAATCCGCATGCTTCGTGGTAAATGCGACCGCCTGGCTCAGCCCGGATCAGCAGGCACGAATCATGGAGGATACCGGCTGCAGCATCGGGCCGATCTCGGGTGGCTGCTTCACCGCAATTGTGGCTCCGGATGGGCAATTGATCGGAGAACCGCTTCGCTCGGGCGAGGGTGAGGTGATCGCGGATCTCGACTTCGCGCTGATCGGTCAGCGAAAACGCCTGATGGATTCCCGCGGTCACTACAGCCGGCCGGAACTGCTCAGCCTGCTTGTGGACCGCACCCCAACGCAGCATCTCCATGAACGTGGCATGCATACGCGCGTGCCCGTCGTTCAGGAGATCGTTGAGGCGTAGCACGGCCCAACGAGGTCAGGCTCGGGCCGCCGCATCTTTCCAACCTCGCGCAGGCCGTGATGTCTGTCCGCATCGCGCCGGCAGCTGCGCCGTCTCCGCTTTCGATTTCAGGGCAAGAACCGGAGTTTGGCTTCCTTCAGTCAAGCGTAGGTCTTCGTTCAGGTCGCCGATCGATGTCGGCGATCCCTTCGAGACACAGGAGCCATTCCAATGAGCAAGGAAGAAGATAACAAGGCCGTTGTCGGTCGCTGGTTTACGGAGTTCTGGGGCAAGGACGTCAATCTTGCGGTCATCGACGAGATCGCCGCGTCCGATATGCTGCTCAAATACTCGCTGCATGAACCCCGGCGTGGCCGCGCCGACATCAAGGCATTCATGACCGATTTCCGTGCTGCGTTCCCCGATCTCAATTTCTGGGGCACGGCGGATCTGATCGCCGAGGGTGACTACGTCGTCGGCCAATGGGAAGGTGGGGGCACCCATACCGGGCCGGCCTTCAATGACTTCCTGGTCGGCGGCCTGCCGGCCGCGACGGGCCGCAAGATGCATTTCACCGGCACCACGGTGCTGAAGGTGATCGACGGCAAGATTGTCCAGGAGGTCGGCCTCGACGACGGCGTGACCGCGTTGACCCAGCTCGGGCTTCTCAAGGCGGCCTAGGTGGCTCACGCCCGGCCATTGAATAAGGCCCGCACGGCCGTGCGGGCCTTATTTGCTTTGGGCCCTGCCGCCGCGGAACCCGTCAAGCCGATGATGATTCGGCTGTCGGCACACGCAATCGAATTCAAAAGCAAGGATCGGAGTGCATCAAGCGGGAATTGGCGGCACGATCGATCCAGCACCATATGAGAAACAAGATGACTGCGACGCCGGCCAATATCCCGAAGTCAACGCGCCCGTCGGTGGTGGATGATCCTCGATGGGCACGCGTTGTTGCGCGTGACAAGACGGCCGACGGCCATCTTTGGTACTCGGTCGCAACGACGGGCGTCTATTGCCGGCCCTCCTGTCCCTCCCGGATCCCGAACCCCAGGAATGTGCAGTTCCACGACAGCCTGGAAAGCGCCCGGGCAACAGGTTTCCGCCCTTGCAGGCGTTGCAATCCGGACGGCCTTTCGACTGAAGCCGAGAACGCGGCGCTGGTGTCGAAGGTGTGCCGGATCATCGAGGAGAGTGAAGAAGAGCCTTCGCTGGAGCAATTGGCGGCGGCGATCGGCCGGAGTCCGAGTTATTTTCATCGCATGTTCAAGGCCACGACCGGCCTGACACCGAAGGAATACGCCGCTGCCCGCCGCGCCAGGAAGGTTCGTCAGGGGTTGGCCGCCGGCAACTCGGTCACCGAGGCGATCTACGACGCCGGCTTCAATTCCAGCGGACGCTTCTATGAGAAGTCGACGGACATGCTCGGCATGACGCCGTCGCGGTACCGCGCCGGGGGTACGAACGAGGAGATCAAGTTCGCCGTCGGGCAGACCTCTCTCGGCGCGATCCTGGTCGCCTCGAGCACAAAGGGCGTGGCCGCGATCCTCTTGGGCGACGATCCGGACGAGCTCGTCCGCGATCTCCAGGATCGTTTCCCGAAAGCGCATCTCATTGGCGGTGATCGCGACTATGAGGCGCTGGTTGCCCGAGTCGTCGGCTTTGTTGAAGCGCCGGGGATCGGCCTGGACCTTCCGCTCGACGTCCGCGGCACCGCCTTCCAGCAACGCGTGTGGCGGGCGCTGCAGGAGATTCCCGTCGGCGAAGCGGTTTCCTATGCCGAAATCGCGCAGCGTATCGGCTCCCCGAACGCGGTGCGCGCGGTGGCCGGCGCATGCGCGGCGAACAAGCTCGCTGTCGCCATTCCCTGCCATCGCGTCGTCCGGAAAGACGGCTCGCTCTCGGGCTATGCCTGGGGCGTCGAACGCAGGCGTGCACTGCTCGAGCGGGAATCCCCGCGAGGCAAATGAACATCGCCGCCGCCAAAGCGGCCCCCGGAGCGCATTCCCCGGCCGGTGTCTGCGAGTTTGAAAGCAATATTCGGAGTGTCCGGGTTGCGGTCTCGTGCACTTATTCGATCATTCAGGTGGTCGATGCGTGCCTATTGAACTCGCTGGTGATCGCCGACGCCGATCGACTGGCGGAAGGAACGCTTCAGACGATGTTTCCTCGGGGTGCATTGGACGCAAGGACCAAGCGCGAGAAGCGCCGCCGCACCAGGATAATTCCCGATGCGATCGCAGGCCTCGTTCACACCGATCCGGCGAAGGCTCGGGTGATGGCCTATTTCCGCCGGCTCGTGGCCGACGGCTATGCAGAATGGCAGATGCTCGAGAACGGAGACATCCGCCTGCGGTTTCGCACCGGCGAGACCTATCTTCTCGCAAGTACGACGATCATCCGCATCGCGTGATCAGGCCGAAATTCTGATGGACTTGATTTGCGCCGAGCGTCCAGCTCTTTCGTGTCAGCAAGCAGCAATTGAAAGCTTTCTCGATTTGAGAGCAAGCACCGGAGTTCAGACAAGCACGCCGCCGAATAGTTTCGATCATGAGGACAGATCAGGAGTTGAACCGTGAACCTCATGATTTCCGAAGCCGCCTTGCGGCTTGCACTGATGGCAAAGCGTACCGATGCGGCCGGTGAGATTCTTTTCCATGCGATCGGCGAGTGCGGCCTGGGTAAGGTTCTGGTGGCCCGCAGCGCCAGGGGTGTCTGCGCCATTCTGCTTGGCGCGGGCTCCGACGAACTGGAAGCGGATCTCGCCGCCCGTTTCCCCGATGTCATGCTGGTCGCGAACGAGGTCACCGTCCGCGATGACCTGGCGAAGGTGATCCGTTTCGTGGACAAGCCCACCAAAGGGCTTCATCTTGTGCTCGATATGCGCGGGACCCCGCTGCAGCGCCGCGTCTGGGAGAAGATGCGCTCGATTCCTGTCGGCAGGACGGTGACCTACATGCAACTTGCTCGCTGGATCAGCCCCGTGGCCTCGGCCCGCGTGATCGCGGGTGCCTGCGCCGCCAATCCGATCGCACTCGCTATTCCCTGCCACCGCGTCATTCGCACTGACGGCGATCTGGCGGATTATCGCTGGGGCATCGAACGCAAGCGTGAACTGATCAGGAAGGAAGCCATCGCATGACAACTCGTTCGTCCATCATCTCCCGTGCCTCGGCGGTTACGCCCGCAGAGGCACGGGTTGCCGCTTACGACTGGCAGGCGCTCGCAGTCGAGCTCGACAATTACGGCTGCGCCGTCTTGCCAAAGCTGCTCATGCCCGAAGAGTGCCGCACCATTGCGGGCCTGTATCCGGACGAGAGCCATTTCCGAAGTCATATCCACATGGCGCGGCACGGCTTCGGCAAGGGCGAGTACCGCTACTTCAAATATCCGCTGCCGGACCTCATAGGCTCTCTGCGAACGGCGCTTTACCCGCGCCTCGCGGGCGTCGCCAACGAATGGAACGCGCGGATGGGCATCAGCGAGCGCTATCCGGGCGACCACGCGTCATTCCTCAAGCAATGCCACGGCGCCGGCCAGATGCGCCCGACGCCGCTTCTGCTGCAATATGTCCCGGGTGACTTCAACTGCCTCCACCAGGATCTCTACGGCGATCTCGCATTCCCGATCCAGGTCGCGATTCTGCTCTCGCAGCCCGGCACGGACTTCACAGGTGGCGAGTTCGTTCTGACCGAGCAGCGGCCGCGCATGCAGAGCCGCGTCGAAGTCGTGCCGCTCCGGCAGGGCGACGCTGTGGCCTTCGCGGTCCATAACCGGCCGGTGCAGGGATCGAAAGGTAATTACCGCGTGAACCTTCGTCACGGTGTGAGCCGCGTGCGTTCCGGCATGCGGCACACCGTCGGGATTATTTTTCACGATGCGACCTAGCGGCGGGGGCAGACGTGCGCCTGCCGAATGGAGAAGACCATGAAACTGGTCAGGATGAGCGAGCGGAAAGTCGGCCTCCTGGTGCCTCTTCCGAGCGGCCTACATGTCATCGACATCGCGGACAGTCTGGGTGTATTTGCGCCTCATGATCCCCTGTCGAACGGTGTTCTGAACGGCGCGTTGAAAGGTGGTTGCGACTGGTCGCTGATCGTCAAGCATTGGGCCCACTTGCGATCGCCGCTCAAAAGGCTGGCGAACCTCGCTGCAGCAAGTCCAGATCATTCGCGCTTGGCCATGCGGCCGTTCAAGGAACAATTTCAAATCGACGATGCTGTCGATCAGATTGTTGCAATCGATATAACTGACACTGAACCCCTCGAAGGGCAGGATCCAACGGGCCGGCGCGCCATGGCGCGACAGTTCAGCGAGCTTCACGAGAACAAGATCGGGCGCGATGCGCCTCCGACAGCGGGAGCCGCGCAGGTCATTGACTTCTCGCATCACAAACAGATGGGCGATGCCTGACTTCGAGGTGCCGCTGGAGGGATAGCGGTCGCCCGTCACTTTCCATTTTTCGATTTGAAAGCAAGGACCGGATCGGCCGCGCCATCACGGGTCTCTATCTTCTCGTCAGAAACAGATTCAAAGGAGCGCAAGATGCGCGAAATCATCCGCTTTGCCTGGGGAAGCAGTTCCCTCGGCGATTTCATCGTGGCCATGTCCGACAAGGGGCTCGTGGCCCTCGAATTCAGCTCGGATCGCTCAGCGGCGGAGGACGCATTGCGCGTCCGTTTTCCGGAGGCCGACATCATCGGCAGCGAGCCGGAATTAACCGATGTCCTGTCGAAGGTGCAGCGCGTGATCGAAGCGCCGGGGTTCGATCCCGCAATTCCACTCGACTTGCGCGGGACGCCGTATGAAGTCGAAGTCTGGTCGATGCTGCGTGCGATACCCGTCGGCGAAACGACGAACTACGGCGCGCTGGCGGCCAAATTCGGTACCCGTGATGCACGCGAGGTGACCGAGGCGATCGCCTGCAATCCTGTCGCGGTCCTGGTGCCGTGCCACCGCGTCGTCAAGAAGGACGGCTCGATCTCCGGCTATCGATGGGGCGTCAAGCGCAAGCGCGAGCTATTGGCACGCGAAAGACGTTCCGGGGCATCCTGAACTCTGTGGAGGGCGGCGGCGCGTCAGGCCGCTTCGTCGGCGCGCTTCCAGACCGGAAACGGATCGGGAAGGCTGGCCCAGGCCTGCGCGTTCATGCCGGGCTTTCCCTTCACCAGGCACGCATCAAGCCGCGCACGGATCGCAGTCTCATCCATGTTCGTGCCGATGAAGACGAGTTCCTGCCGGCGGTCGCCATAGAGATCGTTCCAGCTCTTCTTCAATATTCGTTGCCACTCGGGATCCTGTGGCCACCGTTCGCGCGGTATAGCCGCCCACCAGAATCCCAACGCCTCGGTCTTGGTGATGGCGCCGGCCTGGCTCATTTCGCCAACCCATTGCGGACGCGTGGCAATCCAGAAATGTCCCTTGGCACGAATGACCCCCGGCCAGGCGTCATGAAGGAAGTGATGAAATTTCGTGGGTTCGAACGGCCGCTGCGCGCGATAGACGAAGCTCTTGATGCCGTATTCGTCGCTCTCCGGCACATGGTCGGCAAAGCCGTACAATTCCTTGAACCACAGCGGATGCTGTTGCGCCTTCTGAAAATCGAAGCGCCCGGTGTCGAGGATCCGGTCGAACGGGACCTTGCTGTGATTGGCCTCCAGGATCTCGGCTTCAGGATTGAGCGCGCGGATGATCTTGCGCGCAGCATCGCGCTGCGCGGGCGCAGCATCATCCACCTTGTTCAGCACGACGACATCGGCAAACTCGATCTGCTCGACAAGCAGATCGACCAATGTGCGCCGATCATTGTCGAGGGCCTCGCCGCGCTCGCTAAGGAAGTCGGTGGAGGAATAGTCCTTCAACAGGTTCACCGCATCGACGACCGTGACCATCGTGTCGAGTCTTGCAACGTCGGACAGGCTCTCGCCTTGCTCGGTCCGGAAATCGAATGTGGCCGCAATCGGCAGCGGCTCGGAGATGCCGGTCGATTCGATCAGCAGGTAATCGAAGCTTCCGCCTTCGGCCAGCGCGCGCACTTCCCTGAGCAGGTCGTCGCGCAGGGTGCAGCAGATGCACCCGTTGGTCATTTCAACCAGCTTCTCGTTCGTCCGGGAAAGATTCGCACCGCCATCGCGAACCAGATCCGCATCGATGTTCACCTCGCTCATGTCGTTCACAATCACGGCCACCTTCAGGCCGTGGCGGTTGTTGAGCACGTGGTTCAGCAAAGTGGTCTTTCCAGCCCCGAGGAAGCCGGACAAGACGGTGACGGGCAGTTTTTGCATGGAGGTCGAACAGCCTTTGCAGCTTGAGGAATTTCCGCCCGGCAGTGGGCATCGAGGCATCCTTGTGTAATGTTATAACATTACATAAACGGAGCCGTTTTCGATTGTCAAGCTGCACTCACTGTGGGCCGCGCCGTGCCGGCTCTGCTTCGATTCCCGGGCACGGCATTTCCTGATCGGAAACGATAAAATTTTATCGGCTGCGTTGATCTGCAGCCTCTGCGTCTCGGCATGGTTCCAATGCGCGCTTTCGCCGCAATGGCGATGGTGCCCTGTGCGGCTATGCTGAGTCCATCATGACCTATGTCGTCGACATCGATCCGCGCATCGCGCGCTTCTGTCTGCACGCCGGCCGCCTGCACGCAGGCACTTAGCCGGACGGCCGATCGAGCCGTCCGGGTTCTGTTCTCATCGAAAATTGAAAGTTCGAGTTCGTGGCTTCCGTGCAGGGGCCTGATTTACTTTGAGCAGAAGGAACGTGCCGTGTTGCCTCCATCAAAGACCGCTCACACCGCATCCGATCATCGGCGCCTCGAGCGTACGTGCGAAAGCGTGAAGCAAACCGAGTCGAATGTCGTGCCATTGTTCCGTGTCCCTGCGGTCACGAAAGATGACGCGATTGACGACGACCCCGGCCCAACCGCCGCCTGAACGCCAAGGTGACAGCAATGAGCAAGAAGACTGAACCCGATCTGCCGCCGATCCTGGTGACAACAGAGGAGAAGCAGCGGTTAAGCGGGCTTGCGAACTCCAGCATGGAGCGTTTTCCACGCGTGGCCTATTTCCTTGCGCGCGAGATGGAGCGCGCGACCATCGCGCCTGACGATGCCGATTTGCGAGACGTGGTCCGCATGGGCTCCCAGGTCGATTATCGCGACGACAGTACCGGCGAGGCGAGGGAAGTGGTGCTGGTCTATCCGCACGAAGCCGACATCTCGCGCAAGCGCATCTCGGTGCTGACTCCGGTCGGCGCCGCGCTGATCGGCCTGTCAGTCGGCCAGACCATCGAATTCCAGACGCCGGATCGTCGAACGCGAGCGCTGACCGTGTTGCGGGTTTCGCACTGAACAGGAGCTTTGCGACCATGCGCGACCGTGTGTTTGAGCAAGCGGGGCTGATCGTGATCTGCATCACCATCGGGCTGATCGGGCTTGTCGGCGGTCTGGCTTACCTCGCGCGGCTGTTCATGTGAGGCAGGTTCGCTCTTGCAACGGAACACGCTATAATTGCCCATCCGGGACGGCTCTTCGAAGAAAAGTCATCTCGCTTTGGGCGAGGCGCTTGTCATGACGCAGTGGTACTTCGTCTGGGTCGAAGGTCCGCGAGGGCCTGCGCCACAAAAGTGGTCCACCGAGGGACTTTGGGGGCAGGTCAATCGTCAGGACGTGATCGTGCGCTTTACGCTGACGGAACGCGAAGCGGCGCTCTCGCTCGACGAATTGGCGAGGTTGCATCCTGTTCCCGAGGAATGAACCTTGGGGAACCCGCGAATTTAATGCGAGTGCGGGGTTGAATAGACGGGCTCGGACCCAATGTCCCGCACTTCACGTTCGTTGAACCACGCTCGAAACGGATCGTGTTTGGCGAAGAGCTGGCGACAGGATGGCAATTCGAAGAAAATCATCCAGCGACGGCACAAGTGAAGCTCCAGTGCGTCGTTGTATTGGCGGGATTGCTGTCCCGCGAATGCAGGCGGCCGCGACCGGCTTAGGTCGTTGCGCGGTGCAACCCTCCAATCCAGAGGAGCGAGGAACATGAGACTGAACTCAGCGCAGGTCGAGCGGGCCTTGAGCCAATTCGATGCCCACTGCCTCCCCGACGATCATCCGGCGGTCGCCCAGCTGAACCGCTTGTTCGGCGATCACACCTACTTCCTTGACACCAACGGGCTCAACGTTCTCGAGCCCAGCGAATCCACGGAGACGGACACACAGATCGGCAAGATCGTGAACCTCGCCCATTGGAGTGACGACACCCTGACGAATTTGATGCCGCACGAGCCTGAACCGACCGGCGTCATCGTCAGTCTTGGCTCCAAGCACTGATCGTTCCCGATTGATTATCGTGAAAGCCCGCCTCTGGCGGGCTTTTGTTTTGCCGCGATCATCAGGGTACTTTGGATCCAGGCCGATATGGACACGTAGAGCGCCGCCAGCGTCCAACACGTGCTAACTTGCGCCCCAAATGGAGTGCCCCCTATGCCCTTCTGGACCTGCGAACAATGCGGCGCGCAGTTTCCCGATAGCGCCAATCCCCCGCCATCCTGCCCGATCTGCGAGGACGAGCGGCAGTTCGTGAACTGGAATGGACAAGCCTGGCTCAGCCGCGAGGAGCTGGCGAAGCGCCATCATCTCGTCTGGCGCGACGACCTAGGGCTCACGGGCATTGCGCTCGATCCGAGTTTTGCCATCGGCCAGCGTGCGTTGCTGGTGCCGGACGGCGACGCTCTCGTGATGTGGGACTGCATCCCGCTCGCGACGCGCGAGGCGATCGACTACGTCAAGTCGCGCGGCGGGCTGAAAGCGATCGCGATATCGCATCCACATTATTACGGCGCGGTGGCCGATTGGAGCGAGGCATTCGGCAATGCGCCGGTTTACCTGCATGGCGACGATGCGCCATGGATCACGCGGCCGCATCCGTCGATCGTGCCGTGGCGAGGCGAGGAACTCGCGATATCGGACGATCTCCGGCTGATCCGCGCCGGCGGGCATTTCACCGGCGCGACCGTGCTGCATTGGCGCGCGGGTGCGGACGGCCGCGGCGCGCTCCTGACCGGGGATGTCGCGCAGGTGGCGATGGATCGCCGTCATCTCAGCTTCATGTACTCCTATCCGAACTACATGCCGCTGAATGCCGTCGCCGTGCGCCGCATCGCCGAGGCCATCGTGCCATTTGCGTTCGATCGAATCTATGGCGCCTGGTGGGGACGCAACATCGCGCACGACGCGAAGGCTGCGTTCAATGTGTCGGTCAGGCGCTATCTTGCGGCGATCGCCTGACGACGCCGGGGACCGGCCGATCTCGCCTTCTCATTCCGGTCCGCGACCGTTGCACAGGTCCCTTGCCGGCTGAAGCCGCATTGCTATATCAGTGGCTTCCCATCCTTTCGTTGACCCGTCAGCCACACGATTTGCCATGACCACCACGACCGCCCCTGAATCCCAGCCATTCCAGGCCGAGGTTGCCGAACTCCTGCACTTGATGGTGCACTCGGTCTATTCGGAGACCGATATCTTCCTGCGCGAGCTGATCTCGAACGCCTCCGATGCCTGCGACAAGCTGCGTTACGAGGCGATTGCCGCGCCGGACCTGATCGCCGACGGCGCGCCGCCGAAAATCTGGATCAGGCCGGACAAGAAGGCCGATACGTTATCTGTGATCGACAGCGGCATCGGGATGGACCGGCAGGAGCTGATCGACAATCTCGGCACCATCGCGCGCTCCGGCACCAAGTCGTTCCTCGCGCGGCTCACCGAAGCCAAGGACGGCACCAACCTGATCGGTCAGTTCGGCGTCGGCTTCTATGCCGCCTTCATGGTCGCCGAGAAGATCGTCGTGATCAGCCGCCGCGCCGGAAGCGATGAGGCCTGGACCTGGACCTCGTCGGGCGGCAGCGGCTTCGAGATCGCTCCGGCCGGCGAGGAGGATGCCAAGCGCGTCACCCGCGGCACCGAGATCGTGCTGCATCTGAAGAAGGACGCCGCGAAATATCTCGAGACCTACGAGATCGAGCGCATCGTCCGCGCCTATTCGGACAACATCCAGTTCCCGATCGAGCTGGTGCCGGAAGAGGGCGAGCCAAGCCAGATCAATTCCGCGAGCGCGCTGTGGCAGCGGTCGAAATCGGAACTGTCGGCGGAGGATTACAACGAAGCCTATAAATCGATCGCTGGCGCCTTCGATGAGCCGGCGATGATCCTGCACTATCGCGCCGAGGGCCGGCAGTCCTATGCCGTGCTGCTGTTCGCGCCGTCGACGAAACCGTTCGACCTGTTCGAGCCGGCGCGCAAGGGCAGGGTGAAGCTCTATGTTCGCCGTGTCTTCATCGCCGACGATGCCGATCTTCTGCCCGCTTATCTGCGCTTCATTCGCGGCGTGATCGACAGCGAGGACCTGCCGCTCAACATCTCGCGCGAGATGCTGCAGAACAATCCGCAGCTCACGCAAATCCGCAACGCCGTGACCGGCCGCGTCATCGGCGAATTCGAGCGATTGGCGGATAAGGAGCCGGAGACCTTCGCCAAGATCTGGGACGCGTTCGGTCCGGTCCTCAAGGAGGGCCTGTGGGAAGATTACGAGCGGCGCGAGAAACTGCTGGGCCTGGCGCGCTTCACGACGACGGTGGGCGAGAACCGTTCGCTCAAGCAATATGTCGAGGCCATCAGGCCGAACCAGACCGACATCTACTATCTCACCGGCGAAAGCATCGAGCGGCTGAAGTCGAACCCGAAGCTGGAGGCCGCGCAAGCACGCGGCGTCGAGGTGCTTCTGCTCACCGATCCCGTGGATGCGTTCTGGACTTCGGCGCCAATCGATTTCGGCGGCAAGCCGCTGAAGTCGCTGAGCCAGGGCGACGTCGATTTCAGCCTGATCCCGCTCGTGGACGACAAGGCGGATGAGAAAAAGGACGAGCCGGCCGCGGATGAAGCCACGACGATCGCCGCGATCAAGGAAGCACTCGGCGAGCGCGTCGCCGATGTCCGCGCCTCGCAGCGGCTAACATCGAGCGCTTCGTGCCTCGTCGGTGGTGGCCGCGACCGCATGCTGGAGCGCCTCCTTGCGCAGCAGAACCGCGGTTCGGTGACCAAGCCGATCCTCGAGGTCAATCTGCGCCATCCTTTGGTCGCCGCGATCGTACGTGAAAAGGATGCGGCGAGGGATTTGTCGCTGCTCCTGCTCGAGCAGGCGCAGATCCTCGAGGGCGAACTGCCGGAAGACCCGGCGGCCTTTGCCGGCCGTCTCAACCAGCTCGTATTGCGCGGGCTCGCGAAAGCGTAAGCGCGCTCCCTTCCGTAGCCCGGATTGCGCTGCGCTCCATCCGGGCTACGGGTTCCCATGCAACCGATCCCTAAGTCACTCGTATCTGCTAAACAGACGCCGAAAGCGGAGCGGTTCATGGCGGCGGCAGGCGGCAGCGATATCTTCTACGGCGGCATTCCGGTGTTCCGCGGCTTCGCACGCCTGATGGAGCCGTCGCTGTATTCCCCTTTGCCTGATGATTGGACCATCGGCGTCGCCGATATAGTGGAGTCGACGAAGGCTATTGCCGCGAAGCGCTACAAGGCGGTGAACATGGCGGGCGCGGCGGTCATCGCCGCCGTCACCAATGCGCTCGGTGGCCGTGAATTCCCCTTCGTGTTCGGCGGTGACGGCGCGAGCTTTGCGGTCGCGCCCGCCGATCTCGACGCCGCGCGCGAGGCGCTGGCGGCGACCGCGACCTGGGTGAAGGACGATCTCGATCTCATCATGCGCGTGGCGCTGGTGCCGATCAAAGCAATCCGTGCGCAAGGCCTTGACGTTCGCGTTGCGCGCTTCGGACCGTCAGCCAATCTTTCCTACGCGATGTTCTCGGGCGGCGGGCTTGGCTTCGCAGAAGCCGCGATGAAGCGGGATGAGTTTGCGGTTGCGCCGGCGTCGCCTGGCACGCAGCCCGATCTCAGCGGGCTCTCCTGTCGCTTTGAGGAAATGCCATCCGCGCGCGGCGTCATCCTGTCCCTGCTGGTGATGCCGGCGAAGGGCGGCGATCCCGATGCCTTCCGCAAGGTGATCGAGGAGATCATCGCGCTCGCCGAACAGAGTCCCGACGCGGGCCGCCCGGTGCCGGCAGGTGGACCGGCGCTGCGCTGGCCGCCGCAGGGGCTGGACTTCGAGGCACGCACCAAGCGCAGCGGTCCGCTGTTCGCGCGGCGCGCCCTGGTGTTCGCGAGCACGCTGTGGGCCTACGCGGTCATCCACTTCGGTCTCAGGATCGGCAAGTTCGCGGCGAAGGACTACATGCAGCAGGTGGTCGATAATTCAGACTTCCGCAAATATGACGACGGCTTGCGCATGGTCCTCGACTGCAGCGAGGAACTCGCGGAGGCGCTCGCCGAACGTCTCGCGCGGGCCTCGACCAACGGCGTCGCGCGTTACGGCTTGCACCGGCAGGATGCCGCGATGATGACCTGCTTCACGCCGTCGGCGATGCGCAGCGACCACGTGCATTTCATCGACGGCGCCCGCGGCGGCTACGCCTCCGCGGCATCAACCATGAAGGCGATGGCTGGCTTGCTATCCACCTCCCCTTGAAAAACGGGAGGTGGGCTTGCGCGCCAGCGCAAACCGGGCGGGGATCTCTCTCCATGAGCACCTGTGCTCGTGGTCTGACCCCCATCCCGACCTTCCCCCTTTCAGGGGGAAGGAGAAGTGAGCGTGCTGAGATATGACTCCGAGCGGATGAATCTCCGCCTGAAATCCATTGCCTCCCGTCAGAGCATGATCCGGAAAAGTGGAGACCGGTTTTCCGAGAAGATCATGCTCAAACAAAGAGCTTTAGCGTCCCACGCGCGTCCAGGTTTCGCCGCCGCAGAGCGCGCCGACGCAGCCTTCGACCCGTAGCGTATCCGGGCCGGCGAGCGAAATGCTGCTCGCGTAGGTGCCTCCGTCATCGGCGTTGTAGATCTGGCCCGCCCACTTGCTGCCGTCGGTCGGCCGCATGCCCGAGAACAGTGGCAGCCCGATGATCGGACGGGTGGTCAGCGCCGGATTCGGATTCTTGTTGTCGACCTGCGGCCTGCCGGTCGCGGGATCGATCGGCTCGCGCAGGGAGACGATCACGCCGCAAATCCCGCCGCTGCATTTACTGATCTTGACGCGGGCATCACCTGCCTGCGTCTGCCAGGTGCCGGATGGATCGGCCGCACCTTGCGCGCGCGCCGTCGGTGCGGCCAGTAATACCGCCAGCATCGCTGCGATGAGAGCCGATCTGCAAGCCATGATTCGTTCCCCAAAAAAGCAGGCCTGCATAGCAACAAATCGGTTTTGTGCAATCTCACTTCCGCGCGTTCACGCGCGATCATTTGCCCCACTTCGTGACGCGCGTTATGCGTCGCTGCGTGGTCGTCCTGGAGGTCGCTAGATGATATCCGACATCTTACGCTGCGCGCGGCAGGCTAAGCGCAGCTCATGCAGGCGGTCACCATGGCAGGCCGCATAGGTCCATGGTCCCCGTATCGGGCGCGCGCTTGATGTCGAACACGAACGGCGCCATCGCCTCGAAGCGGACGCGTCCGCCGGGCTGCTCGCAATAGACCTCGCCGGTGAACGGCCGCCAGCCACGCGCCTGGTAGAACGCGAAATTGTGCGGCTCGCAGAATAACAGCACGAAGCGGGCCGCTTCATTGGCGCGTACGGTCTCCACCGCGGCGTTGAGCGCAATCGAGGCATAGCCGCGGCGGCGGCAGTCGTCGCGGGTCGCAACGCCGCCGATGCCGCCAATATGAATCTGGTGTCCGTTCCAGATGATGGTGCGGAAATAGATGCCGACATGGCAGCCGACGCCGCCCTCCGGCACGTCGACCAGGACGCGAAGGTCGGGGTTGGCCCACTTGACGTGACCCCATGGCAATTTCGCAACCGCGTCGCGCGGCCAGACCGCCTGCAACAGCGGCTCGACCGTCTTCCAGGAAGCATCGCCGTTGAGGACTTCGATCTCGACGCTCACTTTGGCGGGTCCTTGGCTGGGTCCTTGCATTCGTTGGCGCGATCTTACTCGCACAAACGGGGAAACGCACCTGGGGTCACGCCCTGACGCTCCGGGTTGATCTTAAGCATTTCATTCCCAACAATATTTTGGAGTTGGTTCGTTGCGCTGACGTTTTGCAACTCGCCTGCACGGCCTGCATGCCTGCGCCGAAAATGCGGTGTTTAACTGTGATGGAACCTTCTATAAGAGGTCTCCGTTAGTGTCGTCTCCCCTCATGTTGGACATCACACCATGACTTTCACGCTACCCGACCTTCCCTACGCCCACGACGCCCTCGCGCCCTACATGTCGAAGGAAACGCTGGAGTACCATCACGACAAGCATCATCAGGCTTACGTGACCAACGGCAACAACGCGATCAAAGGGACCGAATTCGAGGGTAAGTCCCTCGAGGAGATCGTGAAGGGCTCGTACAACAAGAACGCGGCCGTCTTCAACAATGCCGGCCAGCACTACAACCACATTCACTTCTGGAAATGGATGAAGCCGAATGGCGGCGGCAGCAAGCTGCCGGGCCGTCTCGAGAAGAAGATCAACGAGGACCTCGGCGGCTTCGAGAAGTTCAAGACCGATTTCGCCGCCGCCGGCGCCGGCCAGTTCGGCTCCGGCTGGGCCTGGCTGCAGGTCAAGGGTGGCAAGCTCGAGATCGCCAAGACGCCGAACGGCGAGAACCCGCTGGTCCATGGCGCGGTGCCGATCCTGGGCGTCGACGTCTGGGAGCACTCCTACTACATCGACTACCGCAACCGCCGTCCCGATTATCTGAAAGCGTTCGTCGAGAACCTCATCAACTGGGACTATGTCGACGAGCTGTTCGGCAAGGCGTGATCTTCCGCGCGTCAATCATGCACGGGCTTCTCGACCCTCCCCCGAAAGGGGAGGGTCGGTTCGCATTCAGCGAAGCGGAATGCGAACCGGGGAGGGGTCAAGTCTCTCCACTCGGGCACCGTCTCAGCGGAGAGACCTGACCCTGCCCCGTCGCTCATTTCATTCGCGCCGGCCCTCCCCTTTCAGGGGAGGATGAGCAAGCAATCCAGGTAAGGGGCGCGGTCCCCTCGACCTACCTCGCGGGGCAGTGGTGGGAACGGCAGCAAGTTATTTTCTGGTCTTCTTCGGCGGCGGCCTGGGCGCGATGCTGCGCCACTTCGTCAATCTCGCCTGCGGCCGCAGCCTCGGCACCGATTTTCCTTACGGTACCTTCGTCATCAACATCACCGGTTCGACCGTGATGGGCCTGATTGCGGGCTATCTCGCCTTCAAGGGCGAGGCGTCGCAGCCGTGGCGGCTGTTCCTGATGACCGGCATCCTCGGCGGCTACACCACCTTCTCCGCGTTCTCGCTCGACGCCGCGCTGCTCTACGAACGCGGTGAACTCGGGCTTGCAGCCCTCTACGTGCTCGGCTCGGTCGTGCTCTCGATCGCCGGCCTGTTCGCCGGACTGGCGCTGGTCCGTCACCTGACGTGAGCATTGTGAATCGGAATCGTAGGATGGGTAGCGCGCAGCGAAACCCATCATTCGGGGCCTGGCTGCGAAGGTGATGGGTTTCGCTTCGCTCTACCCATCCTACGTCCCGTGCCATTGCCGCATCGACGCATGGCCATAGCCTGCGCGCGCATGGATGCATGACCAGCTTCCGTTTGCGTCGCCTTTGTGACGGGACTAAGCAGGATGGACATTCTCATCCCGCCCCGGCTCCATTGCCTTGTCAGATGCACCGCTGAAAGACCCGCCGTCGGCCGATGACGCCGCGGAGGCGGAGTTGCCTCCCGGCCGTGTGCGCAAGCCGATCGGCTGGTCGATGATCTCAATCCTCGTGCTGGTCCTCATCAGCGCCGGCCTGGTCTATCGGCGCGACGGCGCCGACGGTGTGATCGAGATCCTCAGCCACGACCTCTCGCTGTTCGGCGGCATCCTGCCGCGCGTGCTCGCAGGCTGCCTGCTGGGTGCGTTCATCGCGGAAATTCTGCCGCACGAAAAAGTCTCGCGCGCGCTCGGACCGAAGTCCGGGTTGAAGGGCCTGCTGATCGGCACCGCCTTCGGCGCGATCCTGCCGGGCGGTCCCTTCACCGCCTATCCGGTGGCCGCGGCACTGCTGACCGTCGGCGCGGACTTCGGCGCGACGATCGCGATGGTGGTGAGTTGGACCCTGATCGGTTACGGCCGCGCGGTGGCGTGGGAGTTGCCGATCATGGGCACGGAGTTCACGCTGTGGCGGATCGTGATCTCGTTGCCGCTGCCGGTGCTCGCCGGCGCCCTCGGCCGCTTCGTCTATGCCCGTGTCTATCCGGACGGTGCGCCGGAATGAGCGCGGCGCTCCTGATCGATATCCTGCTGTGGGGCTCGGTCGCCGGCGTGGGCTTCATCGCCTGGCGGCGCGGGCGCACGGTGCTGGTGTCGTCCTTGCGCGAAGGCTCGCTCGAATTCGCCAACATCATGCCGCGGATCGCGATCGGCGTGGTCGGGTCCGGCTATATCGCCGCGGTGATCCCGCAGGAGATCATCACCGGCTGGCTCAGGCCCGACAGCGGCTGGCTCGGTGTGCTGACTGCCGTCGTGGCGGGCGCGGCGACGCCGGGCGGGCCGGTGGTCGGCTTTTCCATCGGCGCGGTGGCGCTGAAGGCCGGCGGCGGTCCGCCCCAGGTGACCGCCTATGTGGTCGCCTGGGCGCTGTTCGCCTTCCAGCGGGTGATCCTGTGGGAAATCCCGTTCATGCCGGCCCGCTTCGTCTGGTTCCGCGCCGCGGTCTCGGTGCCGTTTCCGTTCCTGGCCGCCGCGATCGCGATGGCGATCGGCAAACCGTGAACCGCTGCGAAGGTGGACTCGCGTAATGTTATAATGTAACGTTCACGACAAATGTCTCTTGCACACCCCCATACCCACGGCCACCACGACCACGTCGATGGACATGCCCATGAGCACGCCCACAGCCATGGTGCGGCAACGCCGCATCCGGCGCAGGCAGCGACCTGGTCGATCCTGCGCATGACCGTCGCTGCCCGCCTTGTCGCGGCGCTCGCGGTCTGTGCCGGCCTGTGGGCCTTCGTGCTGCTCGCGATGAGGTGAGCCATGCCGGCGCAACTGCAATTCCGCAACGTCACGCTCGGCTATGACCGCCACCCGGCGGTGCATCACCTCAATGGCGAAGTGGCCTCGGGCGCGCTGCTCGCGGTGATCGGCCCGAACGGGGCCGGCAAGTCGACGCTCTTGCGAGGCATCACCGGCATCCTGAAGCCGCTCTCCGGCTCGATCGGCGTCGGCGGCCTCGACCACAGAGACATCGCCTACCTGCCGCAGTCGGCCGAGATCGACCGCAGCTTCCCGATCTCGGTGTTCGATTTCGTCGGCACCGGCCTGTGGCGCGGCATCGGCCTGTTCGGCGGCATCGGCAAGGACGCGCGCGAGAAGATCCTTGCTGCGATCGCCGCGGTCGGCCTCAATGGCTTCGAGAACCGTCCGATCGGCACGCTCTCCGGCGGCCAGATGCAGCGCATGCTGTTCGCACGCGTGCTGCTGCAGAACGCGCGATTGATCGTGCTCGACGAGCCCTTCAACGCCATCGACGCCAAGACTACCGCCGACCTGCTGGCGCTGGTCCAGCGCTGGCATGGCGAGGGGCGTACGGTGCTGGCGGCGCTGCACGACCTCGACATGGTGCGCGCCAATTTCCCGGAAACGCTGCTGCTCGCGCGCGGGCCGGTGGCATGGGGGCCGACCGCCGAGGTGCTGACGCCGGAGAATCTGACGGTGGCGATGCGGATGTGCGAAGCCTTCGACGACCGCGCCGCCGCCTGCGCCGTGGACACCTCGCGCGCCGCCTAGAGCATGATGAGATCAGTCAAATTGCATCCGCAATGCACGCTGCGCCCCCTCTCCCGCTTGCGGGAGAGGGCCGGGGTGAGGGTGTCTCCACGATGGGATTATCCGTGGGGAGAGAGCCCCCACCCGGCGCTAGCGCGCCGACCTCCCCCGCAAGCGGGAGAGGTGAAGTGAAGCCATGCTGACTGACGCACTGATCGCGCCCTTCACCGAGTTCGAGTTCATGCGACGCGCGCTCGCCGCCGTGGTGGCGCTGTCGCTTGGCGCGGCGCCGATCGGCGTGTTCCTGATGCTGCGGCGGATGAGCCTGGTCGGCGACGCCATGGCGCATGCGATCCTGCCGGGGGCGGCGATCGGCTTCCTCCTCTCCGGGCTCAATCTGTTCGCGATGACGATTGGCGGCCTGGTCGCGGGCTTTGCGGTGGCGCTGCTCGCGGGCCTGGTCGCACGCAACACCGAGCTGAAGGAGGACGCTTCGCTCGCCACCTTCTACCTGGTCTCGCTGGCGCTCGGCGTCACCATCGTCTCGATCAAGGGCACCAATATCGACCTCCTGCACGTGCTGTTCGGCGACATTCTCGCGATGGACAACCAGACGCTTCTGGTGATCACCTTCAACGCCACCATCACGCTGCTGGTACTCGCGGTGATCTATCGGCCATTGGTGATCGAATGCGTCGATCCGGTGTTCCTGCGCACCGTCAGCCGCGCCGGCGCGCCGGCGCATCTGGCGTTCCTGGCGCTGGTCGTGGTCAACCTCGTCAACGGCTTTCATGCGCTCGGCACGCTGCTCGGCGTCGGACTGATGATCCTGCCGGCCGGCATCGCGCGGTTCTGGTCGCGCGACATCACCGGCATGATCTGCATCGCAGTCGCAAGCGCGATCTTTTCAGGCTATGCCGGGCTGGTGCTGTCGTTCCAGACGCGGATTCCCTCGGGCCCCGCGATCATCCTGGTCGCCGCCGGCCTCTATCTGGCCTCGCTCCTGTTCGGCACTGTCGGTGGGCTGGTCCGCCAGATGTTCCCCGGCCGGCATCTGGAGGCGTAGCGGCGATGCGACGGTGGTTCTGGCTCGCGCTGCTCGCGCTCGTCGCGCTTGTCGGTCCGGCGCGCGCGCAGGAGCGCCTCAACGTGGTCGCGAGCTTCTCGATCCTCGCCGACCTCGTGCGCAATGTCGGCGGCGACAGCGTCAACTTGGCGATGCTGGTTGGCCCTGAGGGCGATGCCCATGTGTACCGGCCGACGCCGGCGGACGCCAGGAAGGTCGCGGAAGCGAAGCTGCTCTTCATCAACGGGTTCGGGCTGGAGGGCTGGCTGCCCCGGCTGGTCCAATCCGCCGGTGGCAAGGCGACCATCGTCACCGCGACAGACGGGATTACGCCGCTCAAGCTCGGCGCGGCCCCCGATCCCCACGCCTGGCAGTCCGTTGCCAATGTAAAGATCTATATCGCCAATATCCGCGATGCGCTTGCGGCCGCGAGCCCTGCGAACGCGGCTGCGTTCCGCGCCAATGCGGAAAGCTATCTGGCTGAGCTCGACGCGCTGGACAGCGACGTGCGGCAGGCCGTCGCCGCCATCCCGGAAGCGCACCGCAAGGTGATCTCAACCCACCGTGCCTTCGGCTATTTCGCGGCCGCCTATGGCGTCGAGTTCATTGCCCCGGTGGGGGTCTCGACCGAATCCGAGCCCAGCGCCCGCGATATCGCTGCAATCATCACCCAGATCAAAAAGGCGCAAATTCCGGCGATTTTTCTCGAAAATATCAGCGATCCCCGCCTGATCCAGCGGGTCGCGGAGGAGACCGGGGCCAGCATCGGCGGGACCCTCTATTCGGACAGCCTTACTGCCGAAAAGGGCGAGGCACCCACTTACATTGCGATGGTAAGGCACAATATAAAGGCCCTGACCAGCGCGCTCGGCCACTAGGGCGGGGGCCCTCCCTGCCGGCCCGGGCAGCGCATTTTTTAGTTTTGCCCCCGGAGTTGCCATGCCAGAGCCTTCTTCGCAAAAGATCCCTGTGACCGTGCTGACGGGCTATCTCGGCGCCGGCAAGACCACGCTGCTCAACCGCATCCTGTCCGAGAACCACGGCAAGAAATACGCCGTCATCGTCAACGAATTCGGCGAGATCGGCATCGACAACGACCTGATCATCGGGGCCGACGAGGAAGTGTTCGAGATGAACAACGGTTGCATCTGCTGCACCGTTCGCGGCGATCTCGTCCGCATCATGGACGGGCTGATGAAGCGCAAGCGCAAGTTCGACGCCATCATCGTCGAGACCACGGGCTTGGCCGATCCCGCGCCGGTTGCGCAGACCTTCTTTGTCGACGAGGACGTGCAGAAGAACGCCCGGCTCGATGCCGTCGTCACGGTGGCCGACGCCAAATGGCTCAGCGATCGGCTGAAGGACGCGCCCGAGGCCAAGAACCAGATCGCGTTCGCCGACGTCATCGTGCTGAACAAGACCGATCTCGTGTCAAAGCCCGAGCTCGCCGAGGTCGAGGCCCGCATCCGCGGCATCAACCCCTACGCCAAGCTGCACCGGACCGAGCGCTGCAAGGTGGAGCTGGCCGACGTGCTGGAGCGCGGCGCCTTCGACCTCGACCGCATCCTCGACATCGAGCCGGATTTCCTGGAAGCCGACGATCACGATCACGATCATGATCACGATCATCACCACCATGGCCACGACCATCACCACCACGATCACGGCCACGGCATGAAGCACTACCACGACGAGGAGATGCAATCGCTGTCGCTGCGGACCGACAAGCCGCTCGATCCCACGAAGTTCATGCCCTGGCTGCAGGACCTGGTTGCGACCGAGGGCCAGAAGATCCTGCGCTCCAAGGGTATCCTCGCCTTCGCCGGCGACGACGACCGCTACGTGTTGCAGGGTGTCCACATGATGCTGGAAGGCGACCATCAGCGGAAGTGGAAGGAGGGTGAGCCGCGCGAGAGCCGGCTGGTCTTCATCGGCCGCGAATTGCCGGAGCAGGCGATCCGCGACGGCTTCGAGCGCTGCATCGTCTCGTGATGAGCGAGTTCGACCCGGGCGAGGTGCCCTCCATCGCTTCGATGACCGACCAGGTACGGCCAGTGCCGCTCGGCATGGCCGTCAGCGCCGTTCATTTCCTTGGCGATACCGCCCACTTCATCGGCACCGAGGAGAATGTCGCTGTCGTCAGCGGGGAAGGCGAAGTCTCGCAGACGCCGGTGCATGGCGGCGCGATCCTCTGCTCCGTTTCCGATGGCGAGCGGATCGTCATGGGCGGTGACGACGGCAAGCTGGTTGCGCTCAACGCCAAGGGCGAGGTCTCGACATTGGCGACGGACCCGAAACGGCGCTGGATCGATAACGTGGCGCTGCATTCCGATGGCGCGGTGGCGTGGTCGGTGGGCAAGACCGCGTTCGTGCGTCCAGCCAAGGGCGAGGAGAAATCCTTCGATGCGCCGTCCACCGTCGGCGGCCTTGCTTTTGCGCCAAAGGGCTTGCGGCTCGCGATCGCTCATTATGGCGGCGCGACGCTGTGGTTTCCCAACATGGCGGCGAAGCCGGAATTCCTGGAATGGGCCGGCTCGCATCACGCCGTCACCTTCAGCCCGGACAACAAATTCCTGGTCACCGCGATGCATGAGCCGGCGCTGCATGGCTGGCGGCTCGCCGACAACAGGCACATGCGGATGAGCGGCTATCCCGGCCGGGTGCGTTCGATGTCGTGGAGCGCCGGCGGCAAGGGGCTCGCCACATCAGGCGCGGACACCGTCATCATCTGGCCCTTCGCCTCCAAGGACGGCCCGATGGGCAAGCAGCCGGCGATGGTGGCGCCGTTGCAGGCCCGGGTCGCGGTCGTCGCCTGCCATCCGAAAGACGACATCCTGGCCGCGGGCTATAGTGATGGCACCGTGCTGATGGTGCGGATGGAGGACGGGGCCGAGATCCTGCTCCGCCAAAACAAGGGCGTGCCGGTCGCGGCGCTGGCGTGGAATGCCAAAGGTACGCTATTGGCATTCGCGGATGAAGACGGCGACGGGGGGCTGCTCGCGTTCTAATCCTGTCGTGTCCAAGCCGTATTGAGGGGCTATGCGGTTTCTGACCACCTTCCAGCTCGCCGATTTCTTCGACACGCTGATGAGCCTCACCACAGCCTTCGTGTTGGGGACGCTGATCGGCGCCGAACGGCAATATCGCCAGCGCACCGCGGGCCTGCGCACCAATGTGCTGGTCGCGGTCGGAGCGGCTGCGTTCGTCGACCTCGCGATGCGGCTGTCGGGCGCGGACGGCGCCGTGCGGGTGATCGCTTATGTCGTGTCGGGCATCGGCTTCCTCGGCGCCGGCGTCATCATGAAGCAGGGCATGGACGTGCGCGGGCTCAACACGGCGGCGACCTTGTGGACGTCTGCCGCAGTCGGCTCCTGCGCAGGGGCCGACATGGAGGCGCAAGCCGCGGCGCTCACCTTCTTCATCCTCGCCGGCAACACGCTGCTGCGGCCGCTCGTGAATGCCATCAACCGCATCCCGCTCGACGAACTGGCGTCCGAGGCGACCTACTATTTCAAGCTTGCGGTCTCCACCGAAGCCTTGCCCGATATGCGCGACCAATTGGTGGATAAGCTCGAGGCCGCCAGCTACCCGGTTGCCGATATCGAGGTCCAGGAGCTCGGTGACGATCTCCTGGAGATCGTGGCGACGCTGGTGAGCACGTCAGTCAATCCCAACGAACTCAATGCCGTCGCGGTGGACCTGCAGCGCCAGCCGGGCGTCCGCCACGCCACCTGGGAAGTCAACACGGCCGATTAGAGCATGATCCGGAAAAGTGGACACCGGTTTTCCCTCGCGACAAACGCGTAGCGTTTGCGCGGAGATCATGCTCAAACAAATTGTCTCAGGTGCTTGCAGGCCCGGGACGCGGCTCGATCCACACCCAGCCGGCGAGACCGGCAAGTGCGGCGCAACTCGCGGGCACCAGCATGATCGTGCGTAGCGCGCGCTCGAATGCAGCCATGGCCGCTGCGTTGGCGTCCGCCTGCCCGGACATCACGGCATTCAAGGCCTCGTTGGCTTGCGCGGGCGTTGCTCCGGCAAGATCATGCAAAAAGGTTGCAAACAACACCGCCCCGAGCGCTGCAACCGCGAGCAGGCCGCCAACGCGAGCGACCGCGTTGTTGACGCCCGAAGCAATCCCGGCATGGGCTTCGCCAGCGGCCCCCATCACAGTCGACGTCAGTGGAGGAACCGTGATCGACATCCCCACGCCCAGCAGGAACATCGACGGAAACACGCTGATCCAGTAACTCTGCCTGAAATCGGCAAAAGCAAGCATCGCTAATCCGCAGGCCGCGACGATGGGCCCGACAGTGAGCAACAGCCGAGGCCCCAAACGGTCAGCAATGGTCCCGGCGAATGACGCCCCGAATCCCATGATCAGGGCAAAAGGCAGCAACGCCGCGCCGGCTTGGGTCGCCGAGTAGCCACCGATGCGGATCAGGCCGAACGGCAGGTAATAGAGCGCACCTCCGAGCGCGAAGTAGAGCAACAGCGTCAATGCATTCGTTGCTGAAAAATCGCGTGATCGATAGAGCGACAACGGCATCATCGCCCGTTCATGGAGACGGGCTTCGATCACGAGGAACGAAATCAGGAAAGCGGCTCCCACTCCCAGGCCAGCCAGCACTGTCCTGTCGCGAAATCCTGACGCCGGAATGGCGCTCAAAGACCATGTAATCGCAGCAAGGCCAATCGCGACTGATGCGGCGCCGCTCCAGTCCAATTGCTTTGCGCGGGGATCGCTGCTTTCGCAGCCGAAGCGAAGCGCAAGTCCGGCCGCGGCAATGGCGAGCGGGACATTGAGGAGAAAGATCGCCCGCCACGACACCTGGTCGACGAGCCAGCCGCCCAGCATCGGACCCGCCGCCATCATCAGTGCAGCCGCGCCCGCCCATATCCCGATTGCCTGGCTCCGCTCCTGCTTGCCGAAGGTCGCTCCCAACATCGCAAGACTGGCCGGCGTCAACAGAGCGGCACCAAAACCTTGAACTGCACGGCTGACGATAAGCACCATGATATTCGGTGCGAGCCCGCAGATGATCGAGGCGACGGTGAAGACCGCGATGCCCAGAACAAAAATCCGACGTCGACCGTAAAGATCGGCGGCCGAGCCACCGATCAGTACGAGCGCACCGAGCAGCAGCAGGTAGGCGTTGATGATCCATTGTGTCGCTGCCGCATCTGCATTCAACGCCTGTTGGATTGCGGGTAGCGCGATGTTCACGACTGAGCCGTCGAGGAGGGCCATGCTGGACCCGATCACGGTCGCCACCAGCGTCAGCCACTTGCGTTTTTGTGACAGGGCCGCGTCAAAAGCCGGTGTCGCCTCGATGACCCCGGCGTCGCACGGCGGCTGCGTGAATCCAACCATTGCATGCTCGAAGGACAGTTGTCGCGGGCTAGCGTGCACCTGACGAATACCGTTGGCAACCTGTCAGATCCATCTGCTCATCGGAGCATTGCAGGTTTCGACGTGAAGCGGGCCTTTTGATCCCGATCAATGAAGAGCGAGCGCACCTGCAACAACATTGATCGTGGGTTGGGAGCTCAATATCATGCGCAAGTTTTTATCTGTCGCCGTTGCGATGCTGGCCTCATCACAAGCTGTCGCTGATGACGATCTAATGAAGGCTGCCAAGCAGATCTTCACACCAATTCCTTCGGTACTTCCCGCTGTCAAAAACAACGCCGTCACGCACGACAAGATCGAGCTTGGCAAGATGCTATTCTTTGATCCGCGACTGTCGGCAAGCGAGATCATCAGCTGTAACACCTGCCATAACGTTGGCACCGGCGGCGTCGACGCCGGTCCGACCTCTGTCGGCCATGGATGGCAAAAGGGTCCGCGGCGGGCGCCGACGGTCTATAACGCGGTGTTCAATGTGGCGCAGTTCTGGGATGGACGCGCCGCGGACCTCAAGGCGCAGGCGAAGGGTCCCGTGCAGGCGAGCGTCGAAATGAACGCGACACCCGATCACGTGATCAAAACGCTGACGTCCATGCCCGACTATGTCGCGATGTTCAAAAAGGCGTTCCCCAACGAATCATCGCCAGTCACCTTCGACAATTTCGCCAAGGCGATCGAAGCTTTCGAGACGACTCTGATTACGCCGGCCGCGCCCTTCGATCAGTATCTTGAAGGGGATGCCAACGCCCTCAGTGCGCAGCAGAAGGCGGGACTGAAGCTGTTCATGGACAAGGGATGCGCGTCCTGCCACAACGGGATCAACATCGGCGGGCAGGACTACTTCCCGTTCGGCGTGATCGAAAAGCCGGGTTCGGACGTGTTGCCGAGCGGGGACAAAGGCCGGTTCGCGGTCACCAAGACGGCGAGTGACGAATATGTGTTTCGCGCCGCGCCCCTCCGCAACGTCGCCTTGCGGGCGCCGTACTTTCATTCGGGCCAGGTCTGGAGCTTGAAGCAAGCGGTCGGCGTGATGGGTGAAGTTCAGCTTGGCGCCAAGCTAACGGACAAGGAAGAAAACGATATCGTGGCGTTCCTGATTTCGCTGACCGGGCAATTGCCGAGGATTGAATATCCCATATTGCCCACACGCACTGACGCGACACCGCCGCCGTCGCTCGGAAAATAGGCTGTTCATTCTTCGGATGTACGCGAATAGCGTCCGCGAAAGGCGGACCTCGGTGAGGCTCCGCCTTCCGCGCTTACAGAACGACGATTGCTCGCCAATCAGCCCTTGCGCATTTTGCTGAGCAGATAGTTGTCGTAGTAGTTTTCCGCGATCTGCGTGTAGAAGAGCACGTCCTTCATATACGCATCGTGGCTCTCTTTCGTCTTCTTGAACAGCGGGCTCTTCTCGGCAATCTCGTTCAGATAATCTTGGGTGGCCTTGTAGCTGGCCTCCATGACCGGTTGCGGAAACGCGCGCAGCTCCGTCCCGTTCGCAATAAGCCGTTTCAAGGCGAGGGGGTTTACGCTGTCGTATTTCTCGAGCATCCAGGCGCCTGCCGCCGACCCGGCCTGGGTGAGGATCGACTGGTATTGCTTGGGAAGCGCATTCCACTTCTCGTCGTTCACGATCATGTGCAGCATGGCGCCTCCTTCCCACCAGCCGGGGAAGTAGTAGTACTTCGCCACCTTGTAGAAGCCGAGCTTCTCGTCGTCGTAGGGACCGACGAACTCCGCGGCATCGATCGATCCCTTCTCCAGTGCTGAATATACGTCGCCGCCGGCAAGCTGCTGCGGCACGATGCCGAGTCTTGCGAGCACATGGCCGCCCATGCCCGCGATGCGGAACTTGAGGCCATCGAGGTCATCGACCGTCTTGATCTCCTTGCGAAACCAGCCGCCCATTTGCGTGCCGGAGTTGCCGCACAGGATGGCGTGCGCCTTGAAGGGCTTCAGCGCTTCGTTGCAGAGTTCAGCGCCGCCGCCAAATGACCACCAGGAATGTTGATGGCGATGGTTCATGCCGAAGGGCGCGCCCGTGGCATAGGCAAGCGCCGGCTCCTTGCCGATGTAGAAATAGAGCGGCGTCTGCGCGATCTCGACGGACGCGACGCTCACGGCATCGAGCGCCTGCAAGCCGGGCACGATCTCGCCAGCCGCAAAAGTCTGGATCTGAAACTTGTTGTCCGTGGCCTCTGCCACGTATTTCGCAAAGGTCTGCGCCGTGCCGTAGATGGTATCGAGCGACTTCGGAAAGCTCGACGTCAAACGCCACTTGATCTCGGGCATCGACTGCGCGATCGCAGGTGCCGCAACCAGCGTCGTCGCGCCGGCCACGGCGCTGCCTTTGAGAAAGGTACGGCGTTTCATGATGGAGTCACTCCTCGGATTGCAATTTGAATGGGGCGGGGCAAAGCGCCCTCTGGGACCGTTCGACCCTTAACCAGGGGGAAACTCGAGCCATGCCTGGAAGGCTGCCTTCTTCGGGGCCTTGACGCTGTCGCCCCCGTTCTATTCGTCAGTACCGCTTCCGGAGCGGACCCTGCGCCCCCGGGACTACCCCAAGGCCGAGCCGACGTCCAGAACGGCCTACCGCTGACCCAGCTCAAGGCCCCGACATCGCATGGGGGAGCTTGGGCGCCGCGATGTCTGCTCCTAGCCCGACGCCCCGCCGTCAAAGCATGAAGAGATTAGGTGGAAATGTATCCACAACGGAAGCCGCACTCCCTCTCCCGCTTGCGGGAGAGGGTTGGGGTGAGGGTGCCTCCGCGATGGGACTTTCCGTGAGGAGAGAGCCCTCACCCTGCGCTACGCGCCGATTTCTCCCGCAAGCGGGAAAGGTGAGGATTCAGGCTGATCGACGAATGCCCTAGCGGTTCGGTTCCGGCCGCCCTGCGTGCGGAACCAGGCCTCGCCGGGATCGTTGGTCCCGCGGACAATGACGCGGGTAGAACGAGATGGCGACTGACAGGCAGCGCAGCTACCGGAAGGATTTTCTGATCGCATCCGCCTTGATTGTGAGCGGACTTGCGATTTCCATCGTTTCGCTGGTCGAAATCGCCGCGCGCCAATCCGAGGAGGTGGCGCAGGCGACGCCGCCGGTGCAGTCTTCGCCGCCCGAGCCGCAGACAAAACCCGCCGAATCGAAGCCGGGCGGAGAGCGCCCGACCACGCCGGCGCCTGAACCCGCACGTCCTGACCCGGACGCGCAGAAGACCGGCGCGCAGCCAGCGCTTCCGCCGGCGCCCGCGGAAAAGACCGCGCCGCCGGTCCAGCAGAAGTGATTTCCTAGCATTCCCCGGGACCGGCCTGAACGAACCTTGCCGAATTTACAGTCTCGCCTGCGTCACTCTGCCGCCGCATAATCCTGGTCGCCAACGAAACGCCAACGACCTTTGGGGCCAGCAGATGAAGATCGACGATGTCAGGCGAAATGCCTATTCGATGCCGCTTATGAACCCCGCGTTTCCGCCGGGGCCCTATCGCTTCTTCAACCGCGAATATTTCGTCATCACTTACAGGACCGATCCCGAAGCGCTCGCCGCCGTGGTGCCGGAGCCGCTCGAGATCGCCGAGCCCGTGGTGAAATACGAATTCATCCGGATGCCCGACTCCACCGGCTTTGGCGACTACACAGAGACCGGTCAGGTGATCCCGGTTCGCCTGAAAGGGGAGGAAGGGGCTTACACCCACGCGATGTATCTGGACGACGAAGGCCCGATCGCGGGCGGCCGCGAGCTCTGGGGCTTTCCGAAGAAGCTGGCGAGGCCGAAGATCGAGGTCGAGAGCGACGTGCTGGTCGGCACGCTGCATTACGGCTCGGTGCTCTGCGCCTCCGGCACCATGGGCTATAAGCACCGTCCGGTCGATCACGACACCGTGCTGCAGAGCATGAAGGCGCCGAACTTCATCCTGAAGATCATCCCGCATGTCGACGGCAGCCCGCGGATCTGCGAACTCGTACGCTTCCATCTCGAAGACATCACGCTGAAGGAAGCCTGGACCGGCCCTGCCGCTCTCGGCCTGTTTCCGCACGCGCTCTGCGACGTCGCGCGGCTTCCGGTGCGCGAGGTCGTCTCCGCCTTGCATTTCAGGGCGGACCTGACGCTCGGGCTCGGGACGGTGGCGTTCGATTATATGGCGAAGTGACGAAGGCGGGAGGCTCTCGCTTTCGTCATGGGCCGGGCTTGACCCGGCCATCCACGTCTTGGCCAACCGCTCAGGCGGAGCCGTCCATGGGTGGCTCCGCCGTGGCCTTAACCGCCGAAGATTGGGGGAGCCACATCAGTGCTATGAGTGCCGAGAGACTCAATCCGGCCGACACGATCACTATCGACCGGCCCAGGCTATCTATCAGCAATCCAAACCCAACGGGAGCCAACGCTTGGCAGATTCGGGATGGTGCGCCGATCAATCCAAGCCGGTACGCGAAGTTTTCCGATCCGAAAATAGCCAACGGCAGCGTTCCCCGTGCAATGGTCAGGATACCGTTGCCGGCGCCATGCAGCAGCGCGAAAGCAGCGGCGCCGCCACCGCCGAAAATGCCGATGACGCACGCTCCGATCGGATGAGCGATACAGGCGAGCCGTGTTGAGACGAGCGGGTGAAAACGATTGAGAAGGCTCGCTTCGATGACACGGGCGGCGACCTGGGCGGGTCCGATCATCATGCCGGCAAACACGGCCTCTGCCGGCGTCGCCCCGAACGCTTCGACGATCCGCGGTAGGTGCGCCGCCATCGCCGATGTTACCGTCCACGCTGCCGCAAACGCGAATGACAGCAACACCATGGTCCGATCGATCGGAATGTGCGGCTTCGCTACGGGTCCTTCTGAATGGACCGGGCTTGCCGCTCTGGGCAGCAAAAGATTGAGGGGTAGACCGATAACGATGTGCGCGATCGCCCAGGCGTAGCATGTTTCCCGCCAACCGATCGTCTCGAGCCCGAACGAACTCAGCGGCCAGCCGACGGTGCTGGCGAATCCGGCAATCAGCGTGATGCCGGTGATCGAGGCGCGCGCGTCGCTGCCGTAGATGCGTCCCAACGCGCCGAACGCCGCATCGTAGAGTCCGAGGCCCATGCCAATGCCGAGCAGGAGCCACGCCACCGACATCATCCACAGCGAGGTCGATGCGCCGAGCAGCGCGAGACCGGCCGCAAGAACCACGTTCGAGGTACAGAGGACCTGCCTCCCTCCGACGCGATCGATCTGGCGGCCGACGCGTGGGCCCAATAGTCCGGAGATCACAAGCGATGCCGAGAAGGCCGCGAAGAACCAGTTGGTCGAGATTTTGAGATCGCGGGCAATCGGATCTGCCAGGATCGCCGGCAGGTAATAGCTCGAGCCCCAGGCCAGCGTTTGGGCGGTCCCCAGCGCGGCGACCACCCTCAAGCGTTGTCCGTTCACACCAGCCGCCTTCAGGAACAGCCGCAGCCGGACCTGCCGGCGGCCTTGGCGATGGCATCGTCGGAGCAGCAGGCGACGCTGCCGGCGGGTGCCGGTCCGCCGCAGCAGCTGGATGCTGCGACCCCGCCCTCAACGCCGCCGCGCGTGCAGACGCCGGTTTCGGGGAGTTCGAGTTCGACGCGCTCGGCGGCTTCCCTGTCGCCGGCGATGTCGGCGGCGATCGAGCGCACCTGTTCGTAGCCGGTGATCATGAGGAAGGTTGGCGCCCGGCCGTAGGATTTCATGCCGGCGAGGTAGAAGCCGCGATCGTCCTGCTGCAGTTCGCGCGCGCCGTGCGGGCGCACGGTGCCGCAGGAATGCTCGTTGGGATCGATCAGCGGTGCGAGCGCGACTGGCGCTTCGATTGCAGGATCGAGCCGAAGCCGGATCTCGCTCAGGAAAGAGAGGTCCGGACGGAAGCCGGTTGCGATGACCAGCTCGTCGGCGACGACGCTGCGTCCACAGCAGGCCGACGAAGTCGCGATCCGAAGCCGGCCGTCGCTCGGCGAGATCGCCGAGACAGAAAATTCGGCCTCGACCTGGACCTCGCCTGATGCGACCAGCGAGGCGAAGTGGGTGCCGAGCTCACCGCGCGCGGCCAGTCTGTCGGCCGCGCCGCCTCCGAATGCCTTGGCCGGATCATTGCCCCGGAGCAGCCAGATCGGGCGGGTGCCCGGCACCTGATGGGCCAGTGTCGCCAGATCGGTCAGGGTACCGATCGCCGAGTGTCCCGCGCCGAGTACAGCGACGGTCTTGCCGGCGTAGCGCCCACGGTCTTTTCCGAGCGCGTCCGGCATCCCATAGGCGATCTTCGCTTGTGCATCGCGTTCTCCGATCGCCGGCAGGCCGTTCGCGCCAGCAGGATTCGGCGAGGCCCACGTTCCGGAGGCGTCGATGACGGCATCAACGTGCAGGGTCTCCGGACCTTTGCCGTTCTGGTAGCGTATCTCGAAGGGAGCCGCTTCCCGGCCTCTCGTCCTCGCCTTATCGAAGCCGGCACGGGCAACGGCGGTGACGCGGCTCGATGGGCGGATAACGTCCTTCAGGGGCGTGCGCGTCGCGAGCGGGACAAGATACTGCGCCAGGAGCTCGCCGCCGGTCGGATAGACCTGCGGGTCCGGTGAATTCCAGCCTGTTGGCGCGAGCAGCCGAGCAGCGGCCCGATCGACGTTGTATTCCCAGGGTGAAAAGAGCTGGACGTGTTGCCATTGACGGACCGCATGTCCGGCTTCTGGTCCGGACTCGAGCACGACGGGCGTCATGCCGCGCTCCAGCACATGCGCGGCCGCAGCCAGGCCGACGGGTCCGCCTCCTATGATCGCGACCGTCTTTCCTGCGCTCATTTTCCGCTCCTGTCCTTCTAGAATTACCGAATGAGCTGGCAAAGAAATCAGGCCGCTGTCTGTGCTTTTTCGCATTGGGTCTCGTCGATGCAGCACTCGGCAACGAGGAAATCCACCAAACCCTGCATCGTGTCGTATTCGGCGTGGCAAACCAGCGTCGTGCCCTCGCGCACCTGCGAGATCAGACCGACGGAGACCAGCGTCTTGATATGGTGCGACAGTGTCGAAGCCGGAATCTTGAGCCGCTCCTGCAGGCGCCCGACCGGCATGCCCGCACGTCCGGCGCGGACCAGCGCGCGATAGATTTTCAATCGGGTCGGGTTGCCTAGCGCTTCGAGGCGGGCCGCTGCATCATCGATCTTCATGAGGAAAAAATGCGTCCGACCTCATGCGTTGTCAATCGATATTTCTGGTATATTGGAAATAGCGAGGCGCCGCCGCCAACCATCCAGCGTTTGGAATCTGGTTGACTTGATCCAATATTTCCATAAATCTGGATATATGGAAACTGAAGACGCAGTTTTGGCTCTCGCGGCCCTCTCGCAATCCACCCGTCTGGAAGCCTTCCGGACGCTGGTCAGGCACGAGCCCGACGGTCTTGCGGCTGGCGATCTTGCCCGCCTGCTCGAGGTCCCGTCCAACACGCTGTCGGCGCATCTGGCGATCCTCAGCCGTGCGCGACTTGTGACCTCCGAACGGCGGAGCCGCTCGATCGTCTACCGCGCCAACCTGGCCGAGTTTCGCAACGTGGCTCTGTTCCTGCTCCGGGATTGCTGTGACGGGCGACCGGAGGTTTGCGCGCCGGTCGTCGAAAGCCTGCAACCCTGCTGCCCTCCGAAACGAAAGGAGCGAACCCGTGGCTGACAACCTTTACAACGTCCTGTTTCTCTGCACCGGCAACTCCGCGCGTTCGATCATGGCGGAAGCGATTCTCCGGAAGGACGGTGCGGGCCGTTTCCGGGCCTTTTCTGCCGGAAGTGCAGCGAAGGGCGCGGTGCATCCGCTGGCGCTGCGCACGCTCGAGAGCCTGGATTACCCGACCGACGGCATGCGCTCGAAGGGCTGGCTGGAGTTCGCCGCCGACGACGCGCCGGTGATGGATTTCGTCTTCACCGTCTGTGACAACGCTGCTGGCGAGACCTGCCCGGTTTGGCCCGGGCAGCCGATGACAGCCCATTGGGGAATCGAGGACCCTGCCGAAGCGCAGGGGACAGAACTGGAGAAGCAGGCGGCATTCATGACCGCGTTCCGCTACCTCAAGAACCGCATCGGCACCTTCGTCAGCCTCCCGCTGCGGAGCATCGACAAACTCTCGCTAGGCACCAAGCTGCGCGAGATCGGTCGTTCCGAAGGCGCTACCTCCACCCGAAACGACGTGGCCTGAAGCATGAGTATTTTTGAACGGTATCTGACCCTTTGGGTCGCGCTTTGCATTGTGACCGGTGTCGCGCTCGGCCATGTCATGCCAGGCTTCTTTGGCGCGGTTGCGGCCGCCGAGATCGCCAAGGTCAACCTCCCGGTCGCGGTGCTGATCTGGCTCATGATCGTGCCGATGCTGCTCAAGATCGACTTCGGGGCGCTGGGACAGGTCCGCGAACACTGGCGGGGTGTCGGCGTTACGCTGTTCATCAATTGGGCCGTGAAGCCGTTCTCTATGGCGCTGCTCGGTTCGTTCTTCATCGGCCATGTCTTCGCGCCGTTCCTACCGTCGGGACAGATTCCCTCCTACATAGCAGGCCTGATCCTGCTTGCGGCCGCACCGTGCACCGCAATGGTGTTCGTGTGGTCCAATCTCTGTGAGGGTGAGCCTCACTACACGCTCAGCCAGGTCGCGCTGAACGACGTGATCATGGTGTTCCTGTTCGCGCCGCTGGTGGGGCTCCTCCTGGGCGTGGCGTCGATCACCGTTCCTTGGAGCACGCTGCTGCTTTCAGTGGTCCTGTACATCGTGGTGCCGGTCGCGGTCGCGCAGGTTTGGCGTGGCGCGCTGCTGCGTGCCGGCGGCGGCGCGTTCGAGCGCACCATGCGGATGCTGCAGCCCCTCTCGCTCGTGGCGTTGCTCGCCACTCTGGTGCTGCTGTTCGGCTTTCAGGGCGAGCAGATCATCAGGCAACCGGTCGTCATCGCAATCCTCGCCGTGCCGATCCTAATTCAGGTCTACCTCAATGCGGGCCTTGCGTACTGGCTCAGCCGGCGGTTCGGCGTCGCCTGGTGTGTGGCTGCGCCGGCTGCTCTGATCGGTGCCAGCAACTTTTTTGAACTGGCGGTTGCTGCCGCGATCAGCCTGTTCGGTCTCAACTCCGGCGCGGCGCTGGCTACGGTCGTCGGCGTTCTCGTCGAGGTGCCAGTGATGCTTTCCGTGGTCCGCATCGTCAAGGCGACGAGGGGATGGTACGAGGCTGGAGCCGCTACGTCGGCGCGGGCAGTGGAGGCGCAACAATGACGGTCACCATCTATCACAACCCGGATTGCGGCACGTCCCGCAATACGCTTGCCATGATCCGGCAAAGCGGCATCGAGCCTACCGTCATCGAGTATCTCAAGACGCCGCCCTCGCGCGAGACGCTCAAGGAACTGATCGCCGCGATGGGCATCCCGGTGCGTGCCCTGCTGCGCGAGAAAGGCACGCCCTATAAGGACCTTGGCCTCGACGATCCGAAATGGTCCGACGACCAACTGCTGGATTTCATGATGGCGCATCCCGTCCTGATCAACCGTCCCATCGTGGTCACGCCGAAAGGCGTCCGGTTGTGCAGGCCGTCCGAGGCGGTCATCGATTTGCTCGACAACCCGGTCGGACGTTTCGTGAAGGAGGATGGCGAGGTGGTCGAAGGCCGCAGATAAATTCCGGCCCGCAAAAGTAGCCTCGGTCATTCCGGGGCGGCGCGCAGCGCCGAGCCCGGAATCCATTTCTCCGCCAGCGCCCGCTGCCTGACGGATTCCGGGCTCGCGCTTACGCGCGCCCCGAAATGACGAGAGGAGAGAGTCCGCGTCACCGCACCAGGATGTTCCGGAACTGCCAGGGATCGGAGGTGTCGATATCCTCTGGGAACAGGCCGGGCCGGTCGGCGAGCGGGGTCCAGTCGGTGTAGAAGCCCTTCACCGGGCCAAGATATGGCCGCTGGATTTCCAGGCAGCGGTGAAAATCCAGCTCGTCGGCTTCGACGATGCCGGCCTCCGGATTTTCCAGGGCCCAGACCATGCCCGCGAGCACGGCTGACGACACCTGCATGCCGGTCGCGTTCTGGTAGGGCGCGATCCGGCGGGTCTCCTCGATCGAGAGCTGTGAGCCGTACCAATAGGCGTTCTTGGCGTGGCCGTAGAGCAGCACGCCGAGCTCGTCGATGCCGTCCTCGATCTCGTTCTCGTCCAGGATGTGCCATTTCGGCTGCATCTTGCCGGCAGCGCCGAACATCTCGTGCAGCGACAGCACGGCGTCGTTGGCCGGATGGTAGGCGTAGTGGCAGGTCGGGCGATAGACCACCTTCTCGCCGTCGCGCACGGTGAAATAATCCGCAATCGAGATCGACTCGTTGTGGGTGACGAGGAAGCCATATTGCGCGCCGGGAGTCGGGCACCAGGAGCGTACGCGGGTGTTGGCGCCGGGCTGCAGCAAATAGATCGCGGCCTGGCAGCCATGTTCGTGGGTGCGGCCGTTCTCCGGCATCCACGTCTCGTTGGTGCCCCAGCCGAGCTCGGCCGGCTGCAGGCCCTCGGAGACGAAGCCTTCGACCGACCAGGTGTTGACGAAGACGTTCATCGGCTTCGGCTTCTTCGAGCGCTGGGTGTCGCGCTCGGCGATGTGGATGCCCTTGACGCCGAGCTTATGGGCGAGCTGGCCCCAGCCCTCGCGGCTCTTCGGCTCGTTGAATTCGACGCCGGTGTCGCGGGCGATGTCGAGCAGCGCCTGCTTGACGAACCAGGACACCATGCCGGGATTGGCGCCGCAGGTGGAGACCGCAGTGGTGCCGCCCGGGTTCTTGCGCTTGGCGGCGAGCAGCGTCTCGCGCAGCGCGTAGTTCGAGCGTCCTTCGGTGCCGATGTTCTTGTCGAAATAGAAGCCGGTCCACGGCTCGATCACCGTGTCGATGTAGAGCGCGCCGATCTCGCGGCACAGCGTCATGATGTCGACCGAGGAGGTATCGACCGAGAGGTTGACGCAAAAGCCCTGGCCGCCGCCGGCGGTCAGGAGCGGTACCAGCAGTTCGCGGTAGTTTTCGCGGGTGACGCCATCCTTGATGAAGCGCACGCCATGCTTCCTGGCGAGCTCGCCGTCCTCGTGCGGATCGATGATGACGAAGCGCGACTTGTCATAATCGAAATGCCGCTCGATCAGGGGCAGCGTGCCTTTGCCGATCGAGCCGAAGCCGATCATGACAATAGGGCCGGAAATCTTGGCGTGGATCTGCGAGGAGGGGCTCATCATTTTCTCCAGGAGATGGCTCGAGCGGGTGGATGGTTGGTGGACGTTAGTGGATCAGGCAGTGCGTCGTTTCGCGGTGACTTCGATTTCGACCTTCATCTCGGGCTTGTAGAGGCCCGCGACGATCAAGAGCGTGGCTGCGGGGCGGATGTCGCCGAGCAACTCGCCGCAGACCGCGAAGTGCGCGTCCGCGTCTTTGACATCGGTCAGGTAGTAGGTCGCGCGGACAATGTCGGCCAGCGCGAAGCCGCCTTCCTTCAGGGCGGCCTCGATGGTCTTGAAACAGTTCCGTGACTGGCTCGTGACATCGCCGGGCATTGTCATCGTGGTGTAATCATAGCCGGTGGTTCCCGCGACGAAGGCGAAGTCGCCGTCGATCACGGCGCGGCTGTAGCCGGCGGTCTTCTCGAAGGGCGAGCCGGTCGAGATCAGGCGACGGGACATTCAGGACCTCCTATCTGAGCATTGCGCGACACCCGGGTATCGCGCGGGTTTACGGGATTTTCCCGGCCGCGCAAACCTCAGGTGTTGGTTTCGCGGATCAGCGGGAGTGCTGGGTCGTGTCGGTGGCCGGAGCGGACGGCGAGCTCCAGCGGCGCACGAAGATGTCCCTGACGATCATGACCGAGATCAGGATTAGGACGATGGTGGTGATGACGCTGCGCAGGCGTGGACGCACGACATCACCGGTTGCGGGAAGGTTTTCGGCCATGATCGCAACCGTCACGCGGCCTGCGGCACGGCGCGCAATGCCTTCGCGCGTGCCTTGCGTTTGAGCAGCAGTGCGCCGGTCGCGATGATCATCCCGCAGGCACCGTCGAGCGCACCTTCGGAAAGTTCGAGACCGAGCAGCCGCTCGCGCTCGAACGGGCCGGGCAGCGCCACTTCGCCCATCTTCTCGGGCGAGAAGCCGAAGCGGGCGTAATAGGGCGCATCGCCGAGCAGGATCACCGCGCCATGGCCGCGCAGACGCGCGAGCTCGAGCGCGCGGTCCATCAGCGCAGCGCCGACGCCGAGGCCGCGGCAGGTGGAATCCACCGCCAGCGGCCCCAGCATCAGCGCGGGTTTGCCCCCGGCGCTGACGTGCCACAACCGCAACGTTCCGACCAGCCGGCCGCTCGCGATCGCCGACAGGGCAAGGCCTTCGGCGGGCGCGCGTCCGTCGCGCAGGCGCTGGCATGTGCGCTGATGGCGGTTCTCGCCAAAGCAGGCATCCAGCAGCATTTCACGCGTCTCGACGTCCGAGGAACGTTCCGCACGGATCGCGAACGGAGCGGCGCTCGGGGTGAGGGCAACGGTGGTCTTCCGCAAAGCAGTCATGGCACGTCAGTCCCCGCTTCCAGCGGCGGGGCACACCGGTGGAAGCGTCGTTCGAAAAATTCGAAAATGTCGGAATGGGAGCCGGCCAGCCGGCTCCCGGTTCGTCGATCCTTAGCGGCGGATCAGATGTGGTAGGTCCGCAGCGGCGGGATGCCGTTGAAGGCCACCGACGAGTAGGTCGACGTATAGGCGCCGGTACCCTCGATCAGCAGCTTGTCGCCGATCTCGAGCGTCACGGGCAGCGGATACGGCAGCTTCTCGTACAGCACGTCGGCGGAATCGCAGGTCGGGCCTGCGAGCACGCACGGCGTCATGTCCGCCCCGTCATGCGGGGTGCGGATCGCGTAGCGGATCGATTCGTCCATCGTCTCGGCGAGACCGCCGAACTTGCCGATGTCGAGATAGACCCAGCGCACCTCGTCCTCGTCGCTCTTCCTGGAGATCAGAACGACTTCGGTCTCGATGATGCCGGCATTGCCGACCATGCCGCGGCCCGGCTCGATGATCGTCTCCGGGATCTGGTTGCCGAAATGCTTGCGCAGCGCGCGGAAGATCGACCGGCCGTACTGCACGACCGGAGGAACGTCCTTCAGGTACTTGGTCGGGAAGCCGCCGCCCATGTTGACCATGGACAGGTTGATCCCGCGCTCGGCGCAGTCACGGAATACGGTCGAGGCCATCGCCAGTGCGCGATCCCACGCCTTCACCTTGCGCTGCTGCGAGCCGACATGGAAGGAGATGCCGACGGGCTCCAGCCCCAGCCGCTTGGCGAGGTCGAGCACGTCGACCGCCATCTCCGGGTCGCAGCCGAACTTGCGCGACAGCGGCCATTCGGCGCCGGCGCAATCATAGAGGATGCGGCAGAACACCTTGGCGCCGGATGCGGCGCGGGCGACCTTCTCGACCTCGGCGGCGCAGTCGACGGCGAACAGGCGAATGCCGAGCGCGAAGGCACGCGCGATGTCGCGCTCCTTCTTGATCGTGTTGCCATAGGAGATGCGGTCCGGCGTCGCGCCTGCGGCCAGCGCCATCTCGATCTCGGCAACCGTTGCGGTGTCGAAGCAGGAGCCGAGCGAGGCGAGCAGCGACAGCACTTCCGGCGCCGGGTTGGCCTTCACCGCGTAGAACACGCGGCTGTCCGGCAACGCCTTCGCGAAACTCTGGTAGTTGTCGCGCACGATTTCGAGGTCGACGACGAGGCACGGCTCGGTGTCGAGGCCCTCGCTGCGGCGGTGACGCAGGAATTCCTGGATGCGCTCGGTCATGGCACTCTCCCAAACGACCCCCAAGCGACGGGGCCGCATTTCAAGAACAAGACGTCGGATAGGAGTGCTTGGCCGCATTGCGCGATGGAGGCGCAACGAAACCAAGAAACTCAAACCAGACTGTGCTGCCGTGGATTGGTTGGGAGATTTCCCGCCCGCTCACCTGGCAATGAAGGACAAGCCTTTTCAGTAGCCCGCGCCGGCGTTGGAATGCCGGTAGAGACCAAAAAAGCCCGCTCCGTCGTTGCTTTAAGTCGCGTCCCCCGTTGAGAGCGGGGTGCGCCGGTTCGCCTCCGGCTGCCAGTCACGGTTGCAAGAGATGGAGAGACCTTCATCGGCATCCCTTGAGAGAGATGCTGGCCGCTTCAGAGGCGACCCTCGGTTCTTCATCCCTTGGCGGCTGTCCGGCCTCTTGTCCGGATACCTACCGACTGACACACGACCACAGGCACGTGCGAAATTGGGCAAGGCTGGAAATAAGTGTTTTGACTCAGCTGCGCAAGATTTTTTTTGGGATGAGCGCAGATTTCCCTAACGCGAGCTTGCGATTGTTTGTCGCTGCACGCGCTGGTGTCGTCGAACATGAACAGACGTTAAGCGAAGCTGCCAGTCGGCTGCACGTTGCAGCCTTCTGCCACAGTGTTTTCGCAGTCGCGCCTCACGCGCGCCGTGTGAACGGCTCGACGCGCTGCGCCGCACGGATGAACGCGACCATCACGAGGACGCCGAGCGCGAACAGCACCGCTTGCAGGATGTGCGCGGCGGTGTCTTCGAGGCCGAGCAGGATCGCGAGCGCCCAGCCGCCGGCGAACGCCGCGCCGAACACTTCCGCGCCGATCAGGATCGCCGCGCTGATCACGGTGATCACGCTCGGCCAGACGATCTGGCGGTTGCCGGTGGAGGAGGGCTGCAGGCTCATGGAAGAAGATCCTTTTTGAGGGGCGCAATGTCCCTGAAATGGGCCCTGCGATCAAGCGCAAAAGGCCCAAAATTGCCGCATGACGTGGTATAGATTGCCACAATATCTGGGACAAAAACGGGATTTCGCATGTCGGCAAACTCGCAAGTTTCAGGTGCCTCGGAAGGCTCGGCCAACCCGCTGCTGCAGGGCTGGCAGACGCCGTTCGAGACGCCGCCCTTCGACGAGATCAAGCCCGAGCATTTCCTGCCCGCCTTCGAGCAGGCCTTTGCCGATCACGCCGCCGAGATCGCCGCGATCGTCCATGATCCGACGACGCCGGACCTCGCCAACACCGTCACCGCGCTGGAGCGCTCCGGCAGGCTGCTCTCCAAGGTCTCTGCGGTATTCTATGACCTGGTGTCGGCGCACTCCAACCCGGCGATCCTGGAGATCGACAAGGAAGTCTCCTTGCGGATGGCGCGGCACTGGAACCCCATCATGATGAACGCCGTGCTGTTCGGCCGCATCGCGCTGTTGCACGAGAACCGCGCGGCGCTCCGCCTGAGCGGCGAGCAGCAGCGGCTTCTGGAGCGAACCTACACCCGCTTCCGCCGCGCCGGCGCCGGTCTCGACGACGCCGCAAAGCAGCGGATGGCCGAGATCAACGAGCGGCTCGCCCAGCTCGGCACCACCTTCAGCCATCATGTGCTCGGCGACGAGCAGGACTGGTTCATGGAGCTCGGCGAGGACGACCGCACCGGGCTGTCGGACAGCTTTGTCGCCGCCGCCAAGGCTGCGGCGGAAGAGCGTGGGATGGCCGGCAAGGCGATCGTGACGCTGTCGCGCTCCTCGGTCGAGCCGTTCCTGAAAACCTCTGATCGACGCGACCTGCGCGAAAAGGTCTTCAAGGCCTTCACCGCGCGCGGCGACAATGGCAACGCCAACGACAACAACGCCGTCATCGTCGAGATCCTGGCGCTGCGCGAGGAGGCCGCTGGGATCATGGGCTTCTCGAACTACGCCACCTACCGGCTCGAGGACTCCATGGCCAAGACCCCGGACGCCGTGCGCGGCCTGCTGGAGCGGGTCTGGAAGCCGGCCCGCGCGCGGGCGCTGGCCGACCGCGACGCGCTGCAGGCGCTGATCGCGGAGGAGGGCGGCAACTTCACGCTCGCGCCCTGGGACTGGCGCTACTATGCCGAGAAGCTTCGGCAGGTCAGCGCCAATTTCGACGACGCCGCGATCAAGCCGTATCTCGTGCTCGACCACATGATCGAGGCCGCCTTCGACTGCGCCACCCGCCTGTTCGGCGTCTCCTTCGAGGAGCGCAAGGATATCCCGGTCTGGCATCCCGACGTCCGGGTCTGGGAAGTGAAGGACCGTGAGGGCAAGCACAAGGCGCTGTTCTATGGCGACTACTACGCTCGCTCCTCGAAACGCTCCGGCGCCTGGATGACTTCGCTGCGCGACCAGCAGAAGCTCGACGGCTCCGTGGCGCCGCTCGTCATCAATGTCTGCAATTTCGCCAAGGGCGCGGACGGCCAGCCCGCGCTGCTGTCGCCGGACGATGCCCGCACCCTGTTCCACGAATTCGGCCACGGCCTGCACGGCATGCTGTCCAACGTGACCTATCCCTCGCTGTCGGGTACCTCTGTCTTCACCGATTTCGTCGAGCTGCCCTCGCAGCTCTACGAGCACTGGCAGGAGCGGCCGGAGGTGCTGCAGCGTTTCGCAAAGCATTATCAGAGCGGCGAGCCGCTGCCGGACGACCTCTTGCAGCGCTTCCTCGCTGCGCGAAAGTTCAACCAGGGTTTTGCCACGGTGGAGTTCGTCTCCTCGGCGCTGATCGACCTCGAATTCCACACCCAGCCGGCCGAAGCCAGCCACGACGTCCGTGCCTTCGAGAAACAGGAGCTAGAGAAGATCGGCATGCCCGCCGAGATCGCGCTGCGGCACCGGCCGACCCAGTTCGGCCACATCTTCTCCGGCGACCACTATGCCGCCGTCTATTACAGCTACATGTGGTCCGAGGTGATGGACGCGGACGCGTTTGGCGCCTTCGAGGAGGCCGGCGACATCTTCGATCCCGCGACCGCAAAGCGCCTGCTCGACGACATTTATTCGTCGGGCGGATCGCGCGATCCGGAGGAGGCGTATGTCGCCTTCCGTGGCCGCGAGCCGGAGCCGGATGCGCTGCTCCGCCGGCGCGGGCTGCTCGAGACGGCCGAGGCCGCCTGACGTGCGCGTCCTTTCCAGGTGGCTCGGCCTGACGGCCATCGCCCTCATGCTCGGGCTGACGGCGGCGGAAGCCCATCCGCATGTCTGGATCACCGCGAGGAGCGAGCTGATCTATGCGCCCGACGGCACCATCACCGGCGTCCGCCACGCCTGGACCTTCGACGACATGTTCTCGACCTATGCGCTGCAGGGCATCGAGGCCAAGACCAAGGGCACCTACACCCGCGAAGAGCTGGCGCCGCTCGCGCAAACCAATGTCGAGTCGCTGAAGGAATACGCCTACTTCACCTTCGCCAAGGCCGACGGCAGGAAGCAGAAATTCGCCGAGCCGATCGACTATTTCCTCGAATACAACAACACGGAATTGACGCTGCACTTCACGCTGCCGGCGAAGACGCCGTTCAAGACCAGGCAGCTCGCGCTCGAAGTGTTCGATCCCGCCTTCTTCATCGACTTCAGATATGCCGACAAGGATCCGGTCAAGCTGGTCGGCGCACCGGCCGACTGCAAGCTGCAGTTCCAGCGGCCGAATGACGGCACCGCGAGCGCGCAACAGCTCGGGGAGCAGAACTTCCTGAACGGCGAAAGCTCCAACTTCGGCGCGATGTTCGCCAACAAGATCGTGGTGGAGTGCCCATGAAGCAGCAATCGTCCTTCGCGCGGGGCCTGGCGATTGCCGCCGTGGCGCTCGCAGCCTTCGCGCTGGCCGATGCCGCGATGCATGCGCTATCGGCGCAAAATCCGTTCGGGGCCCCGCGGCGGGCGGCCGAGCCGCAGGTCGGCGGCATTGTCGGCTGGCTGCTCGCCAAGCAGGGCGAATTCTACCGCGAGATTTCCGCAACCATCCGTGCCGCCAAGACCGACGGCTATGCGGTCTGGACGCTGCTCGCCGTCTCCTTCGCCTATGGGATCTTCCATGCCGCCGGTCCCGGCCATGGCAAGGCGGTGATCTCCTCCTATCTTGTCGCCAACCGCGAAACCGCCTGGCGCGGTATCGCGCTGTCGTTTGCCTCCGCGCTGCTGCAGGCCGTGGTCGCTGTGGTGTTCGTCATCATCGGCGCCTGGCTGCTCAACGCCACCGCGAAAACCTCGTGCGGCGCGGAAAAGGCGATCGAGATCGCCAGCTATGCCCTGATTGCCGCCTTTGGTGCGCGGCTGGTCTGGAGCAAGGGCGGCGGTTTCTTCCGCGCGCTGCAGGCGCATGTGCCGCAGCCGGCCATCGCCGGCGTCCCGCTTCGTCGCCATGATCACGGTGACCACCATCACCGCGATCATCACGATGACCATGATCATGACCATCACCACGATCATGGTCATAATCATGCTCATAATCATACTGTTGGGCACCAGCACGCCCACGCGCATGTCCATGACGAGCATTGTGGCCATTCGCACGGTCCCGAGCCGAGCGAACTCGCCGGCCCGGGCGGCTGGCGCCGCGGTTTGAGCGCGATCCTGACCGTCGGCATCCGGCCCTGCTCGGGTGCGATCCTGGTGCTGGGATTCTCGCTGGCGCAGGGCCTGTTCTGGGCCGGCATCGCCGCGACCTTCGTGATGGGGATCGGCACCGCGATCACGGTGGCGACGATCGCGATCCTCGCCGTTTCCGCCCGCGGCCTGGCGCAACGCGTCAGCGCCGGCCGCGACGGCAGCGGCATGCTCTTCATGCGCGGCATCGAGTTCGGCGCCGCCGGCTTGGTGCTGTTGTTCGGGCTGGGACTGCTGTTCGGCTATCTCGCCACCGAGCCGCCGACCTGCGCCTATTTCATGTGACGCGCCGCGGAGCGGCCTTGAGAGTCACCTCTCCCGCTTGCGGGAGAGGTCGGCGCGCAGCGCCGGGTGAGGGTTCTCTCCGCGCAAAGATAATTTCTGCTCTTTTCGCGGAGACACCCTCACCCCAACCCTCTCCCCCGAACGAGAGAGGGAGAACGCGCACTTCCCGTTCGGCAACCTCTCCACGGAGCGGCCTTGAGAGTCACCTCTCCCGCTTGCGGGAGAGGTCGGCGCGCAGCGCCGGGTGAGGGTTCTCTCCGCGCAAAGATAATTTCTGCTCTTTTCGCGGAGACACCCTCACCCCAACCCTTTCCCCGTAAGAACGGGGAGAGGGGGATCGCAGGGAGAACTCAGACTCTCAAATACCCCCTTATCATCGGCAGGAAGAAGATCGCGACATTGATCGTGAAGCCGATGGTCCAGAGGATCGAGCGCAGGGTCGGGCGGTTGCCGAGATAGGTGAAGACGTAGGCGATCCGCACGATCAGGAACAGCACCGCGAGTTCATCGATCAGCCGCAAGGGTCCCACGCGGAATTCGGCGAGCAGCACGGCGAAGGCAAAGAACGGAAACGCCTCGATCCCGTTCTGGTGGGCGCCGAGCGCGCGGGCGCGGATCGGGTCGTCGTAGAAGGCAGGATCGCGCGGATTGGAATTGTCGAAACGGCCCGTCGCGGTCCACTTGGCGACTGCGATCGTCAACAAATACAGCATCAGCGTTCCGAACACGCACCATTCGGCAACCGTCATGGTTCCTCCCCGCATTGCGCGGAGAGCCTAGCCAGAGAGCATGATCCGGAAAAGTGGAAACCGGTTTTCCCTCGCGACAAACGCGTAGCGTTTGCGCGGAGATCATGCTCAAACAGAGGGATCCGATTTCGGATCAGGATCTAACGCTCGGTTGTCTTGACAAGAATGGGGCAACGCGCGAAGCCGTCCTGGTCATGACAGCGGTCGTCCCAACCGGAAACACGACGCCGGCAGCGCAAGCCAAGCCGGATCGCATCGGCGTGCTGCTTGTCAACCTCGGCACGCCCGACACCGCCGACGCCCAGGGCGTGCGGGTATATTTGAAGGAATTCCTCACCGACCCGCGCGTGATCGAGAATAAGGGCTTGGGGTGGAAGCTGATCCTCAACGGCATCATCCTGCGCACGCGGCCGCGCACCAAGGCGCTCGACTACCAGAAGATCTGGAATACCGAGAAGAACGAATCGCCGCTGAAGACAATCACGCGCTCGCAGGCGGAAAAGCTCGCGGCGGCGATCGATGAGGATCATGTCGTCGTCGATTGGGCGATGCGCTACGGCAATCCCTCGATCGGGTCGCGGATCGAGGCCCTGATGGCGCAGGGCTGCAACCGGCTGTTGGTGGTGCCGCTCTATCCGCAATATTCGGCGGCGACGTCGGCGACCGTCTGCGACGAGGCATTCCGGGTGCTCTCCAGCTTGCGCGCGCAGCCGACCTTGCGGGTCTCCTCTCCGTATTACGACGATCCTGTCTATATCGAGGCGCTGGCGGTTTCGATCAACGCACACCTGGCGACGCTGCCGTTCGAGCCGGAATTGATTCTGGCGTCTTTCCACGGCATGCCGCAGAAATATGTCGACCAGGGCGATCCCTATTTCTCCCAGTGCGTCGCAACGACGGAAAGCCTGCGCAAGCGTCTCGGGCTCGATGCCTCCAGGCTGATGCTCACGTTCCAGTCGCGCTTCGGCAATGACGTGTGGCTGCAGCCCTATACCGACAAGACCGTCGAAAAGCTCGCCAAGGACGGCGTGCGGCGAATTGCCGTCGTCACCCCCGGCTTCTCCGCCGACTGCCTGGAGACGCTGGAAGAGATCGCGCAGGAGAACGCGCACATCTTCAAGCAAAATGGCGGCGAGCAGTTTGCGGCGATTCCCTGCCTGAACGACAGCGAGCCGGGCATGGACGTGATCCGCCAGCTCGTGCTGCGCGAACTGCAAGGCTGGATCTAACGTCGGCCCGTAGCCCGGGTGGAGCGCAGCGCAACCTCGGACAGCTATATCAGCGGTTACGACTGCCCCCGGGTTGTGCTGCGCTCCACCCGGGCTACGGAAACTCGCATCCGCGTGACGACCCACACATCATTTACGTTCACGGGCTATATCTGGCAGCCTCGCAAACCGCTCCTTAACTATGTGTCAACCAACAGCCGGCTGAACCGGCGCTGCGGTTTTGCAGACCAAATGCAGGGCTGCGCCGGCTGTCGCCGGTCTTGGAGGACTTTATGAGTGGTTTCGACATTTTCGCGATTGCCCTTGTTCTGCTCGTCATCGTCACGCTCTTTGCCGGCGTCAAGACCGTCCCGCAGGGCTATGGCTGGACCATCGAGCGCTTTGGCAAATACACCCGCACGCTGTTCCCGGGCCTCAATCTCATCGTGCCCTATTTCGATCGCATCGGGCGCAAGATGAACATGATGGAGCAGGTGATCGACATCCCCGAGCAGGAGGTGATCACCAAGGACAATGCTACCGTCACCGTTGATGGCGTCGCCTTCTTCCAGGTGTTCGACGCCGCGAAGGCGAGCTACGAGGTCGCCAATTTGCACCAGGCGATCACGGTGCTGACCATGACCAACATCCGTTCGGTGATGGGCTCGATGGACCTCGACCAGGTGCTGTCGCATCGCGACGAGATCAACGAGCGGCTCTTGCGCGTCGTCGATGCCGCGGTCTCGCCCTGGGGCGTCAAGGTCAACCGCATCGAGATCAAGGACATCGTGCCGCCGGCGGACCTCGTGGAGGCGATGGGCCGGCAGATGAAGGCCGAGCGCGTCAAGCGCGCCGACATCCTGCAGGCGGAAGGCCAGCGGCAATCGGAAATCCTGCGCGCCGAGGGCGCCAAGCAGGGGCAGATCCTGCAGGCCGAAGGCCGCCGCGAAGCTGCCTTCCGCGATGCCGAGGCGCGCGAGCGCCTGGCGGAGGCCGAGGCCAAGGCGACCCAGATGGTGTCGGAAGCGATCAGCCGGGGCGACGTCGCCGCGCTCAACTATTTCATCGCCGACAAGTACATCAAGGCGTTCGGGCAATTGGCTGAAGCGCCGAACCAGAAGATCGTGATGCTGCCGATCGAGGCGTCGAGCGTGCTCGGCTCGCTTGCCGGCATCGGCGAGATCGCCCGCGCCACCTTCGGTGAAAGCGCCGCTTCGGCGACATCAGCCGCGCGCCGCTCCTCGGTGCCGCCGACCGGCCCAACGCCGCCGCCGGTCGCGCCGCAGCGATGAGGGAGATGAGTCAATTGACCGGCCAGTCTCGCCGCGAGTTCTCCTTACCTCTCCCGCTTGCGGGGGAGGTCGGCGCGAAGCGCCGGGTGGGGGCTCTCTCCTCACGGACAGTCCCATCGTGGAGACACCCTCACCCCGGCCCTCTCCCGCAAGCGGGAGAGGGAGCGCAACACCGATGCTAGCATTGCGTTTGTAGAATAAGAGGTCGTGTCATGACCGAGATGTTTTCGACATTGGGTACCTGGAACTGGCTGATCTTCGGCTTCGTCCTGATGGCGCTGGAATTGGCGGCGCCTGGCGTATTCCTGTTCTGGCTCGGCCTGTCAGCGCTCCTGGTCGGATTGGTGTCGTTCGTCATCAATCCGCTTTGGCAGACACAGTTACTGATGTTCGCCGCGTTCGCGGTCGCCGCCGTGCCGGCATGGCGGCACTTTGCCAAGAGCGGGACCTCGGCGAGTGCGAGCAGCCCGTTCCTCAACCGGCGCACCGAAGCTCTGATCGGCCGCGAGTTCACGCTGGAAAAGCCGATCATCGACGGCTCAGGCACGGTGCGGATCGATGACACGATCTGGCGCGTCGCCGGCCCCGACGCGCCGGCCGGCAGCCGCGTCAAGGTGATCCGCGCCGACGGCGCCAGCCTGACGGTGGGGATGGCGTAAGTGGTGCGCGCTCCTTCACCTCTCCCATAGGGAGAGGTCGGATCGCATCGTCAGATGCGATCCGGGTGAGGGGAGCGGTCCCTCGATAGAGCGTAACCCCTCACCCGATTTGCTGGCGCAAATCGACCTCTCCCTATGGGAGAGGTGTTTCCGAGCATGCGGCGCTGGCCGGTCGACTCACTCCTGGCGCTTGATCCACCGCTCGGCGAAGCGGTGCAGCGGCAGGAAAGTTTCGAACAGCTCTCGTCCGAGCGCAGTGAGACAGTACCCTTCGCCCGGAACGAGTTCGACAAATCCCGCCTCGCGCAGTCCGCTCAGCCGTGTCTGCAGGATGGTCGGGGACGCCTGATCGCAGACCTCGCGCAGCGCGCGTGAGGTGAGGGCGCCGTCGCGCAATTCCCAGATGATCCGCAAGGTCCAGCGCCTGCCGAGCAGGTCGAGCAGCGCCATGATCGGCCGGCCCGTTCGGGAGCCACGGACCGAGTGCTTTTTGGCGGCTGAGGGGGACTTCGGCATCGCTGTTTCCTGCTTGCGTCTTGCTACAAATATTGTAGCGTATCGCTACGTTTATTGTAGCAAATGAGCCGGCCATGTCACGGATCGCCCCGCTTGAGCCACCATATGCGCCAGAACTGCAGGAGCAGTTCGACCGGATCATGCGCGGCGCGCCGCCGCTTATGCTGTTTCGTGTGATCGCAAGCCAGGACCGCGCCTGGCGGAAATTCACCGCCGGCAGCCTCTTGGATCGCGGTCCACTGAGCTTGCGGGAGCGCGAGATCGTCATCGACCGCACCTGTGCGCTGACCGGCTGCGAATATGAATGGGGCGTCCATATCGCAACGTTCGCCGAGGCCGCATCACTGACCGAGGCGCAGGTCCGCGCCACCGTTCGCGGCGAGGCTGATGATCCCAGCTGGTCACCCGCCGAGCAAGCGTTGATCGCCGCCGTCGACGCACTGCATCACCGCGCAACGCTGAGCGAGGCTGAATTCGCAGAGTTGTCGGCGCATTATGATAACGCGAAGATCCTGGAGATCATGCTGCTCTGCGGCTTCTATCGCACGGTCTCCTACATCGCGAACGGCCTGTCATTGCCAGAGGAAGCCAAGGCAGCGCGGTTTCCGCAATAGCGGCACCTTCATTTGCGGCTACGACGAAATCACCATTCCTGCCGTCATTCCGGGGCGCGCCCCTTGGCGCGAGCCCGGAATCCATCAGGCCGCAGGCCCTGGCGGTGAAATGGATTCCGGGCTCATCGCTCCGCGATGCCCCGGAATGACGGAGAGAAAATTTGCCAGCGATTCCAACCTGATTTGGCCCGTCCAGCCCTCGCGCAAAAAACATTCCGCTTTCGCCGTCGGGCAAATCAGTGATTTAACTCCGCGCGTCTCACCCGAATGAGGGGCGGCTCGCGATCGTCACGAACGTTGCGGTGAGATGCGGTGGACGTGATGCGTGCGACTGACGAGCGCATTTAACGCGGACGGCGAAGTCGTGTGGTCCTTATTTTCAGACTGCGATAGACGCCGACAGACTAACAAATCCCTGTAAATCAAGAGCTTATCGGCTACGCTGCTTTGGGCGGTCTATCGCGTTTCGACGCGTTCTAGGCCCGGCCTAAGCCTCTTGTCCCTTTGCAACGGCAAAAACTTCGACCGGGCCCTGACAGTCCCAACCCTGTGCAGGAGCCAGAACCATGTTGCAGCCTATCACGAATGCCGTCCCGGTCGCCACCGGCGATGGCCCCGCCATTGAGTCCCGCCGCGGCCGTCAGGCACGCATCCTATTGACCAACCGCCTTTGCGAGCGGCGCGTCGAGGAGCGCACCAAGTTCTACGACTCGAAAGTCGATGGCCTCTACGTTTCCATCACCACGAGCGGCGCTGCCACTTTCTTTTTGCAGGCCCACGATCCTTTCGCCGGCAAGTCACGGTGCCTGCGGCTTCAGCCGTATGTCCGCGATCTCTTCACGGTCGATGACGCACGCGCCGCATCCTACGCGGTGCGGGTACGCCTGGCGAAAGGCGAGGATGTCTTCGGACAGGATCGCCGCGCCAAGACGCTGAAGGTGAAGCAGGGCAAGACCGTCAGCGATCTCGCAGAGCGTCGCATCACCTTCATGCAGAAACTGGAGCGAAAGGCGGACGGTGAGATGCGTCCGATCATCGAGAGCTGGCGCAATGTAGCGAGCCATCTCCGCCGTCTTGTGGTCCCGACGCTCGGCAAGCGGCTCGCCGCCGATGTCACGCCGTCCGATGTCGCGACGCTGTTGAACGCCATCATGACTGGCACGCACGGCGGTAAGCTGTCCATTGCGAACGCCCGCCACGCGCGGCGGGCCATCGGCGGCTTGTATCGCTGGGCCCGGGAGCCGGGGCAGGACTATGTCCCGCCATCATGCGACCCGACGGCAAACCTCCCGGAGCTGCCGCATGAGCATCCGCGCAGCCGCGTCCTGTCGGCCGACGAAATCAAGATCCTCTGGCATGGCCTCGACCGCGCCGATATGCCATGGGATCGTCGCACGCGGCTCGGTCTCAAGCTCTGCCTTGTAACCATGTTGAGAAGTTGGGAGCTGCTCGGCATGCGTTGTAGTGAGCTGGCTGACCTGGATGGCACGCATCCGCGCGCGGACATCCCGACGGTGCGCGTGAAGCGTCGGCGGCCCATTCAACAGCCTTTGTCGAGCCTCGCCGTCGAACTCATCAAGGAGGCCATCACGAACGACAAGCAGACGTTCGTCTTCGCCGGCCGCTTCGGCGGTGACAGTCCACTCGAACGCAAGAGCATGTCTGCGGCCCTTCGCGGCTCCAAGAACCGCGACGGCTCCGTGCGGACAGCCGGGATCTGCGATCTGCTCGGCTTGAAGCCGTTCACGCCGCACGATCTCAGGAGAACGAGCGCAACGCTGGCCGGCGATCTTGGCTTCAGCGACGGCGCGATTGCCAAGTGCCTTGATCACATGACCAAGCGCGACGAAAACGGCGCGCGTCTGCCGAGTGTGACCGGAAAGGTCTACAACTTGAGCCGGCGTCTGACTGAGAAACGCATGGTCCTCGACGGTGTCGCCGCGGCCTTGCGTGAAATCGTCGGCGACGTGGAGTCTTCGGATGAGGACATGAAGGCCGTCGCCTAAAAGTCGATCTGATGGAAACCGAACGGCGGCCGAGGTGACCCGGTCGCCGTTTCGGGTTTTGAAGGAAGTTCACGTCTCTGCTAATCTCGGACCATCGTGACGCTGTGAACGTCAGCGATGGCCCTAATCCCGATGCCAGCGGAGCAAGCCGATGGCCGAGACTGATACCGAACATAGCACAACACCTGGTCCAAGTTCCTCCATTTCGCTGAACGGTGCATTGAACCTGATACTCTCTCTGCGGCCGGACTGGGCAATCGACAGGATCGCGCAGGATTTCACGAACTGGGTTCGCGGCCGTTATTGCCGGCTCTGGTGCAACGGGAATTTGGTGCCCGCGTCATTCAGCTCGACCTCGCTGGTCATGGTGGCCAAAGAGGAAGTGGATGGTCCGCACCTCGATGCCGTGCCGGCTGGCGGCATCGGCTGGGATCCGATGGCCTACACGTTCGAATTCGACGCCGATGAGATAGGCGCTCTGCTGCCGGCATCGGCGACGGCGTCGCGGCAACAGCACGAGCCTGAGAAGAGAAGGCAACCTCAATCGGATCGCGTGCGGTGGGCGCTTCGACGCAAGTTTCCCGATGGCCAGATTCCGAGCGTGTACACGAGCACGCTCGAAAAAGCCATCATCGAAGAATTGACAAGCGAAGCCGGAAAGAAAGCCGGAATGGACGATAAGCCGTACCCATCTCCAGACGTCATTGACCGTGTTCGAAAGGAGCTGTCCTCTTAGAGGGGAACTTTTCCGCATCTTCCGCAGCCTCCGCATCTTCCGCGCCGCGTATGATGCGGGGCGGGATTCGAAAATTCAGGCGTACCTTCACTAAAGACGCACGCAAGCCATCTCATGCGGCGCAAGTGGAGGTCCGATCCGATGTCTACCGAAATTGCTCTCACCCAGATCGAGCTTGAGCGGATCGCGCCTCTGGCAGAGGCGGCGCGCTTGCGCGGCGTGTCGGTTGAGACGCTCCTCCGCACGGACCGCGACCGCATCATCCAGCTGGGCCCGCGCCGCCTTGGCATGCGCGTCAAAGACGCGCTGATGCTCTCCAACGCAAGCTAATTCCCCTTCAAGCAATCGGCCGCCCTATGATTTACGACCGCAACGAACAGCTGACGAGCACGGCCATTTCGGACGAGCAGCCCTCGCTTGAGCCGCAGAAGATGTTGATCGAGGCGGAAGTCTTGGCTCTGGTGCCGTTCAAGCGCGCCACGCTTTACAACATGATCAAGAAGGGGCTTTTCCCGCGGCCCGTTCACATTTCACCAAATCGAGTCGCATGGTTCGCCAGCGATATTGTTCGCTGGCAGAACGCACTCGCGGAAGCTGATCCTCACTTCAACCCGAACAGGATTCGCAGCAAGACCCGTCGCGCGACCGTCACATATTACGACCTCGAAAAGGAGAAGCCGGCACCCCGTTGAGGCGGAGGCCGGCTTTTATTTTCGTCTCCCTACCACCGACCAAAGTGAAGAGATCCGAACGTGGCTTATATCGACACCCCGCCCGTCGACGTCAAGCTCGATGAAGAGGCTGCGATCATTCAGCGCGAATGCGCCGCCGCCGATCTCGCCGGCCTCGACCGCATCAATCACGCGATCGAAGCCGGCAAGCACGGCAATAAAGTCAACGAGTGCATCCCTCGTCGCTTCCGCCGTTGGCTGAGGCAGAACGGCCTGAAGAAGTCGACGATGTATAATTACATGCTGCTCGCTCGATATGAGGAAAGTGTCCACAGGTCTGGACACACTTCGATCTATGCCGCCCTGCGCATGATCCGCAAGCAGACCCCCTCGAACAAGTCGCCCAAAGACAGAGAGACTCTCGTGAAGCATTGGAAGCGCGAGTCAGAGGCGGCGCGCACTGAATTCCTGGACGAGATCGGCATAGAAGAATTCCGACTGGCTATGTCCCTGGCCTTCTATCGTCGGATACGCGACCTCGTCCGCGTCGAAAAGGCCGCCAGCAATCCGGACAGCAAGGGCACAATGTTGCTCAAGAAGGCGCTGTCGCACGTCAGGACCGCCGATGCGCCGGACGCATCAGAAACAGCTGCAGCCGCCGACCTCGCCGAGGCCATGGTCTGCCTCCGCATGCTGCTCAGAGCCTTGGGCAACGATCCGACGAACGCCGTCTTTGGAATTTCAGCTGCGACCGCGGCGAGGAAGAAAAAGGCCGCCGCCTAATCCAGTTTTTCGCGCGAATGCGCGGAGAGCCGTCTGCGGATTTCTCCGGTCTTGCCGCAAACGGTGAACGAGCCCGACGCTACGAACATCGGGCCCGTCTTCAAAACCTGAAAGGCCAGAGGAGTGTGTTGATGACTAACATAAACGCGAATGGGTCCGCAACTGGACGCCCCAGACAATCCGCACTCAGCTTACTGCGCCAGCATCTGGACAAGCGCCAGCTTGCCGCCAAGTTGGCCTGCATCCTCGAGGGCGACGTGGATCTCGTCCCGACCGCTCGTCAGCTCGCGGAGTGGTTTGGTGTCAACGAGACCTATATTCGTGTGGTCCGCGCGATGCCGCCGGAGAAGCGCCACGCGATCGCATCCGGCGAGATCTGGTGGATCAATCTCTCGGCGCTGAGCCGCGCACCGAAGATACCGTCACTGTCGAAGCCGACCACCACTAACGGCAAGCTGGACGATAGCGTCCTGTTCGCCATGGTGCATGAAGCCGGCGTCGACAAGATCTTGGCTGTCGCAGCCCAAGTCGAAGCTCATCATCAGGCTCACTGATCCGGAAAGGCCTTGGCTTCGCCGGCCGCGCCGTTAGGGCCGGCGACGCCATTCAATCGAAAGCACCCTAAGCACGCTCCAACGAACTCACGACCTTTCGGAAAGATCGCCGCTTCAGAGGTTGCAGCTGAGTCGCCAACAACTAGTCGCCAACAATTAAAAGGCGCCCCTCTCCTGTGTGGGGCACGCGCCGTTTGCCTTACACATGGGAGGAATGTCGTGCAGATCGTTACCATCGACCAACGGGCGCAAGAACAGCGCGGCGTTACAATCTGCCTCGCTGGCATTCCCGGCATTGGTAAGACGTCGCAAACAAGGACGCTCCGCGAGAGGCTAACTAAGTCCCTCCTAATCAATTGCGAATCCGGCGACCTGGCGATTGCCGATGTTCCCATACACGCTATTCACGAGCCGACCTGGGAGGAGCTGCGCGACATCGCCCTTATCCTCGGCGGCCCCGACCTGGTACAGGCGCCATCGGAGCCCTATTCGAAGGCACGCTACGACGTCCTCATCGCGAAACCGGAATGCGCAAAGCTCGCGACGTACGAGACTGTCGTTATCGATTCCTTGACTGATGTTTCACGGCGCTCGTTCGCCTTTGCCGAGCGGCAACCCGAGGCGTTCAGCCACGGTCGCAAGGACTTGCGCGGTGCCTATGGTCTTCATGCGCGGCAGATGATCGCCTGGTTAAGCCGGCTGCAACGCGATCGCCGGCGCAACATCATCATGACCTGCGTCCTCGAGCGTAGCGTCGACAATCTCGGAGTTGCGACGTGGGGCCTTCAAACCGAAGGCCAACGCTTTTCGCGCGAACTCCCGGCAGTCGTCGACGAGGTGATCGTCCTGGCCTTTGCCGATTTCGGTGATGCCAAGCTGGTGCGTGCCTTCATCTGCAATCAACCAAACCCCTGGAATTACCCGAGCAAGGATCGCTCGGGGCGCCTCGATCTGTATGAGAAGCCGGATCTTGGCGCGTTACTCGACAAGCTTCTTATCAACCATGGAGGCCAGAATGCCCATTAATTTCTCTGATGCGTCCGGCGGATTCAACGGTCTGATTCCGGACAACACGCCCGTCGTCGTCCAGATGAGCGTTATCGGTGGTGGCGCCGGTCAACATGGTGAGCTCTCGCGGGCCACCACCGGCACCGAGATGCTCAAGTGCAAGTTCACGGTGGTGAGCGGCGAGCATGCGCAAAAGGTCTTCTACAACAATTTCATTGTCGATCCGACCAAGGAACGGGCCACGGCGATCAGCCACGGCAAGCTCAAGAGCATTCTCGACTCAGCCTTCGACATCGACCCGAAGGACGTGACGAGCGCCGAGGCGCGCACAAGGAGGGACCGTGACTACCAGGATTTCGACGGCCTACGCTTCATCGCGGTCGCTGGGATCGAAGGCGAGAAGACTGAGAACGGCAACACTTATCCGCCCAAGAACGTGCTCGCCGGCGTGATCACCAACGATCATCCGGACTGGGGCAAATACGGTCCGGTCGCTCAGGTGCAATCTGCGCCCTCGGCCGCGGCGCCGGCCAACGCTCCAGTCGTGCCGCCTATGCCGGTCCAGAAGCCCAAATGGGCGGAGGACTAAGGTCATGCGCAAGCCCAGGATTCAATTTCGCGAACCTTCGGCGAGCGCCATCGCGGACGCATGGCAAAGGCGGGCAACCGCGAATGCCGTTGCCGAAGCGCGCAAGATGGTCGGCAGGGTGATTCCGCCGGCGACGCCAATAGGTGGGCTGTCCGATCAGGAATGGGGTTACTTCGCCGCGGCGATCATCTTTGGCTGGATCGCGACGCGCGCGGAACAGGCAAGCGCAGAGGGCATCGAGGCCGAGCGCACGATCCGGAATACGCACATTACGCCGGATCCGTGGGACGCCGGCGCGATCATCGCGATCCTGCCCGAGCTCGCCGAGGCTTGCTCCGACATCGATTGGTCAGAGCCCCTGAATGCGTGGCCCAAAGCGACCATGACGAAGTTCCTGCTTGAGGCAATCAAGTTGATTGAGCCGGCAATGCGCGCCCGCGATCTCTCCGGCCGCGGCGTGACACAGGAGGCAACCAAGCTGGACGACCAGATTCCGTTTTGACCGGGAACGTCATCGACCAGGACATCATCATCATGGGTAAGCACGAGAACGGTTATCGGCGTATCGAACGTGACTATTATCCGACCCCTGCGTGGGTCATCGAGGCGCTGACCGAGCACATCGATATCAAGGACCTCTACATTCTCGAGCCGGCATGTGGCGACGGCCGTATGGCTGAGGCGCTGAAAGCCGCCGGCGCCGAGGTCTACGCAACCGATATCGAGGACCGTGGCTACGAGCAACTTAACGGTCTCGTCGATTTCACGCGGTCGACGCAGCTCGAATTTCAGTTTGATGCACGCTGCAACGGCGCCGTCGAGGACTTCGATGCGGTCGTCACGAATCCGCCGCTGGGCCACCGCGGTCGGCTCGGCGTCTTGTTCATCGAGATCGGTCTAGTCCAAATGAATTCCGGCTTCATGGCGATGTTGCTGCCGGCAGATTTCGATTCGGCGAAGACTCGCCGAGGCCTGTTCGGTCGTTGTTCCAAGTTCGCGGGCAAGATCATCCTGACCAGGTGCATCAAGTGGTATGACATGCCCGGCAAGAACAAGTCGCCGAAAGAAAACAGCGCGCGGTTCCTGTGGGGCTAGGTGCCGTGGCGAACAGCGTCGAAGTCGACCATCCGCTACGCGCCAAAGTCACAGTAAGCCAAGGTCACGATAAGATGCCCGACTTCAACATTACCAACCTGACCGATCAACCCTTCAACGTCGGGATCAACGCGTTGATTGAGCGCACCAGCATGCCTGAACTGCCGCGGCCCTATCTCGGTGCCAGCGCCATCGGCGATGACTGCGCGAGGCGAATTCAATATGACTGGTGGTGCAAGCCCGAGCTCGCGGCGCGCGTCAGGAGAATTTTCGAGCGTGGCCACTTCTTTGAGTTTCGAACGCGCGAGCAATTGATCGAGGCCGGATTCAAGTTCTCGACCAATCCGGCCGACCTCGAGTTCACGGCGCTCGACCGCAATTTCCGCGGCCACGCCGACGGGCTGATTTTCGCCGGCCCGGATCTGCCTGACGCGCATCTCGCCTACCCGTGCCTTTGGGAGTGCAAGGCGCTCAACGGCAAAAATTGGCGCGCCGTCGCAAAAGATGGTCTTATAAAGACCTTCCCCAAATACGCGGCGCAAGTGTCGGTCTATCAGCGCCATTTGAATCGAACCAATCCCGTATTATTCACAGCGGCGAATGCCGACACCTGCGAGCTCTTGCACTTCGTTGTGCCCTTCAATGCGCAGGTTGCACAATACTGGGCCGACCGCGCGGCCATGATCATTGCCGCGACCCGTGCCGGCGAGTTGCTGCCGCGCGTCGCCAACAATCGCGATAACTTCCATTGCAACATCTGCCCACACAAGGGGAGATGCTGGAGATGAGTGACGAAGACAAAGGCCGCGGAGACAAGAGCAGCAAGCTAGTCAAGCTTATCCGTCGGCTCTCCTCCGACCAGGACGACGAGGTTTTGACGGCCGTTCGCCTGATCAGGGCGACGCTGAAATCGCGTTGTGCCGATATCCATGATCTCGCCGATTCGATCCAGAAGCTCGAGGAGAACGGCGCCGGCGCCAACGCCGAGTTCTACAAAAAGGCGTGGCTGGACGGCTACAGCAAGGGCGCCGAGGACGAGCGCAAGAAGATGCCGCGGAACGCGGCGATCGGATTCGGTGCGGCCGACAGCGATGAGCTGACCTGTGAGGCGGCCGTGTTGTTCGCGCACCAGTATCTGAGTCGGCTGAATTCCTGGGAGCGCAATTTCATCGAAGACATGGCCATTCAGATGCGGCACGCGCCGAGCAAGTCGTTCTCCGAAAAGCAAACGGCGCTGATTTTCAAAATCTACCGCAGGGCTGGAGGCAAAATATGACTACAATTGTTGACGCCGGCGAGATCGAGCGGTTCCTGAAGATCATCAGCGGGCATATCGCGGAGTTGACCAAGAAGGCCGGCACCAACTCGCCCGGCGTACTCAATCTCTGCCGCATCAGTCCGCTCGATTCCGACAAGGTGCTGACGCAGTCGTTCGCGGTCGACGACGTCACCCATATGATCGAGGCGGCGGTGGCTGACGCCGCGCATCTCAACGTGTATGTCGAGACCCGTACGGTGCGGCCCGGGCTCCGCGGCTGCCGCGGCGATCACAACGATACCCACTATGTGTTCGCTCTGGTCGTCGACTCGGACGCCGACAAGAGCAAGGCCTGCAATCTCTCTATGCGCCCCAGCCTGACAGTCGAGACGTCGCCCGGGAACCATCACTTTTGGTTTTTCTTGTCGCGTGCAATTTGCGCCGACGAGGCCAAGGTCATCGGCGACGCGATGCGCGCAAGCTCCGGCGCAGACGGCGACACCGGCGTCATTACGCAATTCTACCGCATTGGTGGTAGTCCGAATTACCCGAATGCGAAGAAACGGGCCCGCGGCAGAATAGCTGTCGAGCCGACCAGGATCATTGAGGAGACTGGGCGCCTCTGGGACCCCGACGAGCTTCTCGCCGCGTTCTCGAGGCCGGCCACGCCGGCAGCGGCGATGGCTCCGGGCTCAAGCGCCGGCGGCACCAGCACCGGAAGCACCACCAACCCGGACGAATCAACATTACCGGCCGACCTTATGGCCGACATCAAGAATGGCGGCAATGGCCGCGGCAACGACAAGTCACGATCCGCGCTGTTTCAGAGCGTGGTGCGTCGGCTCGGGCAACGGCGCTGGAGCGTCGAGGACATCGTCGAACTGTTCAAGCGGTATCCGAATGGCGTAAGCGCAAAGTACCGGAAGCGGCTCGAGAAGGAAGTCAGGCGGTCCTACGGCAAAACGCCCGGCACGACGGCGGGCACGTCGTCTTCGTCGCCGCCGCCCCCTCCGCCACCGCCGCGGTACACCGGTGGGCAGGGGTCTGGTCCACAGCCCAATCCGCAGCCGCATGTTCTTCCGACGATTCGGCTCGAGGCCGGGCAACTGCCGCATATCGTCAAAGAGACGGAGCAGGCCCTGCTCGATTCCGGCGCCGAGGTCTACACGCGCGCCGGGACCGGAATCTTGGTCTACCCGGCATTCCACCAATCCGTTGCGACCGCCGACGGGCGCAAGACGATGCAGGCGAAGCTTGCGACATTCACCGCCGATTCACTCACCCTGCCGGTCGCGGAATCCGCGATCTTCGAAAAGTACAACCGGCGACTGAAGGCATGGGTGGCCGCCGATCCGACGCGTGAACTGGTGCGAATGCTGTTGTCGCGAGAGGGGCAGCGGGGATTTGCCCTTGTCAGCGGGATCATAACGACCCCGACGCTTCGGTTTGATGGGACCCTCTTGTGCACTCCGGGCTATGATGCACGGTCAGAGCTTTACCTGGTCCCTGGGTTTGCGCTGCCACTGATCCCGGATAAGCCGACCAGGGCGGAGGCGCAGGCGAAGCTCGACATGCTGAAGGACCTGTTCGGCGAGTTTTCGTTCAGACGAAAAGACCTCGACCTTTCGGTTGCGCTCGCCGGACTCCTGGCCGCGCTGTTGCGCGGAAGCTTGCCGACCGCGCCAGTGTGCCTCGTGCGCGGCGACGGTCCAGGCGTCGGCAAGAGCCTGCTGGTCGACGTCATCTCCATGATCGTCACGGGTCAGCTCTGCCCGGTGACGACCCTTTCGAGTGACGAGGAGAATGAGAAGCGTGTCGGCGCCCTGGTGCTCGCCGGCGCCCAGATCTTTTCGTTCGATAACTGTACCCGTGATCTCGAAGGTCAGATTCTGAATCAGCTGACCGAGCGTTCCATGATAACGGTCCGAATTCTTGGCCGCTCCGAAATGCCGGTCTGCGAGTGTCATACAGCCGTTTTTGCGACCGGCAACGGCATCGGATTCGCTGGGGACATGCTGAGGCGCGGGCTGATCTGTGAGCTCAAGGCGTTGAGCGAACGGCCGGAACTGCGAGAATTCAGGCGCGACACGCTGGCACTCGCCTACAACAGACGGGCCGATTACGTTGCGGCCGCATTGACGATCGTTAGAGCCTATATCGCTGCCGGCAGACCGAGTGTGTGTGATTCGCTAGGATCCTATGGCGCATGGTCCAGTATGGTGCGTTCGCCGCTGGTCTGGCTAGGCGAACGCGATCCGCGGCAGAGCATGGACGAGGTTCGCGCCGAGAATCCGGAATTACTGCTGATCGCCGAATTTCATCAGCTCTGGCTGGATTACCGGATCCCTCTCAACACGCCTTATACGGTCGCACGCATTATCGAGCTCGCTGATGCCAATGCGCCGAGCAAGTTCAATCCACCGGCGCTCCGGGACTTTCTGTTGCGGATCGCGCGAGACAAGAACCGCAACGAGATCTCGCCCGAACGTCTTGGCAATTGGTTGCGCAAGAGCTGCCGCATCGTGGGCGATTATCAGCTGGTGAGAGGCCAGGACTCGCACACGAAAAGAGCGCACTACTCCCTTGTGAAGATATGACAGGGAGGCACTTTGCGGCGGTTCGTGGCGGTCGAGCTTAATTTCCATACCGTTATATTTATTTCGCATTTTTCTATCTGCGAAATTTTCTCAGCTCAGTAGAAAGTTAAGCAAACAGCCGCAAACCGCTGCAGAACCTGAACAGAAAGGTGAAGTATGACGTGAGACAGGAGTAAACGATGGCAGATAACGACATCACAAAAACCAGCTCCGAGATGAAAGTGACCAATCAGAGCGAGCTCAATGATCTCCTTGTGCAGATGCGGGCCGAGACTTCGGTTCAGGCGCGATTGATCTTCGCGCTTGATGCGACCGCCTCGAGGCAGCCGACCTGGGACATGGCTTGTGACCTGCAAGCACAGATGTTTGCCGAGGTTGCGAATCTCGGTACGTTACATGTGCAGCTCGTCTTTTATCGTGGCCAGGAATGTCGGGCTTCGAACTGGATGGCAAACCCTAGGCAATTGGCCAAGGCAATGCGATCTTTGGTCTGTATGGGTGGAATAACGCAGATCGGTAAGGTTCTGTCCCACGTATTCCGCGAGAACACCAAAGAACGCGTCGCTGCGGTGGTCTTCGTCGGAGATGCATTTGAGGAATCCGAGGGCCTCGTCCTGGGCAAGGCAAGGAAGCTCGGCGTACCGATGTTCGTTTTTCAGGATGGCAAGGACCCGGTTGCCGAGTCCGTCTTCAAAGGTATCGCCGCGAGCACAGGAGGCGCTTATGCGCGTTTCGATCAAGGAGCGGCTCGCCAGCTGGGCGATCTCTTAAAGGCCGTGGCAGCGTTCGCTGCAGGCGGGATCACGGCGCTGGAGTCGCGGAAGGATGCAGCGTCCGCTAAATTGTTGACACAACTAAATTAGGGCTGATTAGTTGTCGCATGATTGCCGTCAGTGACCCCTCGCAGTGTTCGGCGGTTGCGGTTGCAATGACACCGGCAGGGGCACCCTATTCGCGATCTCGCGTTCGATGGCCCATCGATCACGCGGACCCAGTCGATGCAAACGGCCGAGCCGCGCCCGCACGGCATGCCAGAACCGGTCGCGCTCGCTGGTCTCGTCGATCCGGTCTTCGAACACGCGAGCAATCCGACAAACGATCCGTAGCGTCGGCTTGCCCTCAAGCAGAACACGTTCGCACAAGACGGCCTCTTGAGCCCACGGCGCGCCTTCAGTGTGTTTGCGCCATTCCAAACGGACCCGATTCCAACAGACCGAAAAGCTCGACATGATCGCTCCCAGAGTCAGCGCAGTCCTGTTGCGCCGGCACTAACTCGGCTACCTCGTCCTGGCCCAATCCGATCAGGATGAACTCACTTTGCGTGTGTCTCGAATGAAAATAATGGCGACTCGCCGAGGCCGACGCTTCACTTCAGCAACCCATCAAACTTGCTCGGTGGAGGCGGCGGGGTGATGCCGCTTAACCGTAATCGCGCGTTCGGCGATAAGCCGAACTCAGCGCCAATCCGCCGCATGTCCTCCATAGCTTGCGAGGCAATCCGCACCAGCGGGTTTACCCGGGGAAGGCCTTCGGCAGTCTTGATCGTCAGTTCGCCCGAGCGCTGCAACGCCTCTTCGGCCTGTTGCCAGTGCGCATAGGCACAGCAGTAGGCGCTGAACGGACCGACGTCGAGAACGGTGAGCAGGTTGAGACGATGCAGCTCCGGCGCGAGGTGAAGCCACACCTCTCGCGCATGGCCTGTCAGATGCGCCGGTGGATTGGGCCATTGCTCGGTGCGTGCAGGCTCAGGCGGCTTGCGCGCCGTGCGCTTGCCGGGGTTGCCTTTGAGCAGGCGGAGGTGTGGATGTTCAGGCGGCGGACCGGGCATGAGAGCCTCCTTTTCCTGACTTAGGCGGGGCAATCTACCACGGTTCTACTTAGTTTGGGGCCGAGGTCTGTTTCTGAGGGTATAGCGGACGTCCGATGCTCGCTATCACTAGTCGTATTTTAACCCAAAGTTAGGCGCCAGCATCCCTCGATACTGGCGCGTGGAACATGTTCAAAGAAGCAGATTCACGCAACCTTGGCAGAATGCTGGGAGCTTCTAAGCCCAGTACATGTCGTTCCCGATAGCATTGAGGACCGCTTTGGCAACATCGGGGCACAGGTTGCCATGCAGGTCCTCCGTGTCGATATCGAGGCCTGCAAGCGCATCGGCATTGTCATCGAAAAAGTCCTTTATGACGGCGATCTTTTCGAGTCTTGCGTCCTTGTCAGCGTTAGCCCAGATGGTCAGGTCGTCATTCGCCCCTGCCTTGAGTACCAGCGAGCCGTCTTCCACGCTTGCGTTCTCGAAACGAGTACCTTTGAAGACGAACGCATCCCCGTCTGCGAGCAGGAAGTCTCGGATCGTATCAGTGCCATGGTGGTTGGCATTTAGCTCAAAGCAGTCGCGTAGGCCTTCCGCTCCGCGCTCGGTTTGACTGCCCGAGTGAGCTTTGTGGTTAATCACCACGTCGTCTGTCCCGAGACTAGCTTGATCCATGCTGGTGGCCAAATTGCCGTCCGCATCGCGCGCACTGGCCACTGCTGAATTCACGATCTCTGTTCCGGACTCGAGATGGACCCTGTCAGTAACGCGAAACGTCCAAGTCTCCCCTACATCGACCAGGCCGTCGCAGTCATTGTCCCCGCCGACAAACGCCTTGCGAACGTCGACGACGTCGAAATCGTCGCAAGGATTGTTCGGAGTTCCGTTGTCATCGATCAGTGAAACGAGCTTCAGCTCGGCATCGGCTGGGTCGGAGCTCGTATTGCGCACCTCGAAAGTGTAGGCGACCTTAGCGTGCACATCGACGTTAGCACCGTCACGATCATGACCATCATGGTGCTTCTCGTGAGGTCCGAAGCAATGCGCCTTGATTTTGTCGACGTGGAGTATCTCCACCGACTTGGAAAGTTCTATGCTCGGCGACGAGACGGGCTCGTCAGTTACTCCGTTGATGGTGACTGTCGCTGTCGCCGTGGCGGCGTCGCCGCTGCCGTCTGAGGCGGCGTAAGTGAAGCTGTCTGTGGCGGTCTCGCCGTCGTTGAGATGATCGAAGGCGCCGTTGGGGTCGTAGGCAACAGTACCATCCGCTTGCACTGTCTGCCGACGTCGGCGATCGAGCCGTTCACTGCCGCGACCACGAGAGCATCGTTGTCCGGGTCGCTGTCGTTGGCGAGCACGTTCTTGCCCGCCAGGACGGTATGCTCGCTGGTCGAGAACGCATCGCCATGGACCGTCGGCGGCTGATTGATGCTGGATCCGGCAATCGCGACAGCGACGTTGGCGGAAGCCGTCCCGCCTTGTCCGTCGGAGATCGTGTACGTGAACTGGTCGGCGCTGTTTTGACCGGGCGGAATGCCCGAGAACGCGCCGTTCGGATCGTAGGTAATGGTGCCATCTGCATTCAGCGTCACCTTGGCGCCCGAGGCGAGGTCGACGGTTCCGCCGGTAGCCACTGACAGGCCTGCGATGGTGGTGATCGCGAGCGCGTCACTGTCGGGATCCGAGTCGTTGGCAAGCAGGGCGCCGGTCACCGCCGGCCCCGCCGCGTTCACGGCAAGCGCATCGTCAGTGGCAATGGGACTAAGATTGATTCCGGCTTCCCCCGTACCAGCCTTCAGGTTGCTGATGAATATCCCGCTGTCCAAGACGAAGTCGCCGGTATCCGCGACCGTGATCGTGAGAGTGTGCACCGTTCTCGTCGGGTCGAGCGCTCCGGATATCGTGAGCTTGTGCGATACGCCGTCATACTCTGTGGTCAAGGGTGTCACAGGCACGCCCGCGGCGGCCGCCGTGCTGTTGTTCAAGAAGTAGCCGCCTGAGACGTTCTGCGACAGCACGCTCAATGGCGTGGAGGGTTCGTTGACATCGAAGAATGCATAGTCCTGATCGTCGACGAACACGCCGGCTATGTCAACGAAGTTGTTGATGTACTCTGGGAATTCGTCCGACCCGAAGAGCGCGTCGAGGCTGATCGTCGTCGCCGTGGGATCGGCCACCGTAAACGTAATGGTGAGTACGGCCGCATCATGCGTAAGTGCTGAGAAGCCGGCTGCGGTGAGCACGCTTTCGAGGGGCCCATAGCCGGGCATGCCGTTATTGCCAGTGAATCCGGGGCTGGTGTTGGTCGATCCGATCGACGCGTTGCCGCTGCTGAGCAGAAGGCTGGGTCCTAGTGTGAGTGATTCACTGCCAACCATGCCGAGATCGACGCTTGGAAGGCTGGCGAGTGCAGCTGTGGCTCCGGCATAACTGGCCGCAGTGATCGTGATTCCGCTGTTGGCTGAAAGAAGCGCTTGAACGGCGTCTGTGACCGCAATGCTCGAATCTCCGGCAATTGTTACGTTCGCAGTCGCTGAACTGGCTCCTCCCTTTCCGTCGCTGATGGCGTAGGTGAAGCTGTCAGTTGCGGTCTGACCGGTTTGAAGGCTCGCAAACGCCCCGTTCGGATCGTAGCTGTAGCTGCCGTTGGCGGATACCGCCAGCTTGGCGCCGGAGGGCAACGTCACCTGTGACCCGATATTGGCGGGTGAGCCATTGACTTCGGAGACCGTCAACGAATCTCCATCCGGATCACTATCGTTGTCGAGCAGGTTTCCGCTTCCCATCGGACCGTTCTCGTTGACGCTTAGCGCATCATGCACGGCCACAGGCGGGTGGTTCACCGGCACATCGGTGACGCCATTGACAGTGATTGTGGCGGTTGCCGTGGCGCTGCCGCCATGGTCGTCGGACACCTCGTAGCTGAAGTCATCGGCGGCCGACTGCCCGTCATTGAGGCCCTCAAAGGCTCCGTTCGGATCGTACGCTACACTGCCGTCGGCGCCTACCGTAAGCAGCGCGCCTGAGGCGAGCGCGATCTGGCTGCCAACATTGGCGGCCGAGCCGTTGACCGCCGAGACAGCCAGGGAGTTACCGTCGGGATCGCTGTCGTTGCTGATCACTGAGAGGCCGGTGAGCGCGGTGTTCTCACCTGTAGCGAAGTTGTCAGCAGTGGCGACCGGATTGGCGTTCACTGCGCCGACAACCGTGACGTTCACAGTGCCGACTGCGGCGTTTCCGTGCCCGTCGCTGATCGAATAGCTGAGGCTGGCTGGACCCACATAGCCGACGGTTGGAACAAAGTGGAGTGTCGCGGTAGCTTCGTTGAAACTTGCTATTCCGTTCACCCCTGACGCTGCGCCCGTGACTGCGAGGGGATCTTTGTCGGGATCGGTATCATTGCCTAGCACTACAGAGGCTGGAAGCACAAGTTCCACACCACTCGGCGTTGAGGCGGTGTCACTTGCGGCAAGTGGGGCATTTTGGAAGTTGGGCCCATCGACGTCACCGAGGGAACTCGCTGCAGCTGAAATAGCCGCCGTGAGATTCGCTCCAGTGAAGCTGTCCACAATCGACTGAACTATTGTGGCGTTACCGCCGGAAGATGAAAGGGCGCTCGATACCGCGCCCTGTGCCACCTTCTCGATGGCTTGAATCGCAGCGACGAGGCCGACACCGTCAATCACGGCTTGCACCTGATCAACTGCTTGGTTCAGCGCGGTCACGAGAGTTGTAAGGCCGGTTCTAGCAGCGGCATCAAGTAGATCACTCGTAGCGGCGGCAACTAGTGCTTCCACCCTTGCCTGGTCTGAGAGATCGAACGTCTCACCAACGGGAAGTATAGAAATTTGTGCCGCGAGCTTATCGAATGTGACAATTGTGGCATCTGCAACGGACCCACCGCTAGCGCTAGAGATCAGGCAAGCGATCTGCGAAACTGTATTGTAAATTTTAGCGCCTTGGATGAATGCCGCAGCTTCCCCGCCTTTAGCGGCGATAAGTGGATCTGTGGTCATGATATCGAAAGAACCAAGATTTAGCGTCGCCGCGACGACATTCATCGGATTGACGACACCTTGCTCAGCGAGCTCAACGACAATCGTCGTAAGAGGCGTTATATATGGAGCCCCGCTTGGAGCTCGAAGTTCACCGAGAAATGCAACGCCCGTCGAAACATCAACCCCGCCCGAAAGATACAACTGACCGACCCCGTCAATGATATACCTTCCTGCTGAATCGGTTACCGTAGTCGGCTCACCAGAATCCTGAAGACCGTTCCCGTTACTGTCCAAGAAAACGTGGGCACCACTCAAGTATCCTTCTACAGCAGCTCCGCTCGTTTGTGATTTGGATCCATACAGTTGCTGAACGTAGGTTACATCTGCGGGCTGTAGAGACAGCAAATTTCCCCCGCCGTCATTACCGTCCGCCATTACGGCAGGCAGGCCGTCTGACAAGATCATATGTCGGAGGCCAATCGCGTGCCCGACTTCGTGGAGCAGCAGGGGAACGGAAAAATTATTAACAGCTATGTCGCCGGATAGTGCGGTCTCATGAAGTTGCCCAGGCGTAATGAATGAGGCGTTCGTGAAACTCCCGATGTACTTGGGGGGATTCCCAACACCGTCAGTTATGGTGTTAGAGCCGGGTGTAAATTGAGATTTATACACTTTGATCTGTGCGTCAGCATCATTATCTGGCCGCAATATAAAGTTGATATCCGCAACATCGGACCATGCATTCAGGGCTGTTATGAGGTTGTTGCGGCTAGCGGCTAACCCAAAGCCACTAATGGACTCCGACAGGTGACCCGTGAGCTCTGCACTATCAAAATAATCTAGCGACACGCCACCTGCCGACATTAGGCTTACGGTAACGTTGCCACCAGACGTCCCCCACGCCTTACTGCTTCCCCATTTGGTGTAGGCTGGGTACAGCGTCGCTGTTGGACTATTAAGGACTGGTGTTCCAAAGGATACGGCCTCTACGTTGCTAAGTACATCGATCCCATTTGTGGTTCGAAAAATTGCTGCTGCGTTGGTCGCGCCGCCGCCGATTGTGAGCGATTTCTTTAGGGTGTCATATTGTATAAATATGGACGGGTCTGCATTGGCTATGCCCGAGAAATACGCGACGTCGAAATCGGAGTTCTGACCTTGAGGATTAGAGCCTCCATCGAGGGTGTCATTGCCTAGAAATCCGAATAGAACGTCATCTCCCGGTCCGCCATTCAAATAATCGTCGCCGCCGTCTGTTTGGGACGCCGGGCTACCGCCCAAGAGCACATCGTTCCCCCAGCCTCCGAACAGCACGTCATCGATACCAACAGTGAAAGATGCGGCTCCTCCTACAAGAATGTCGTTTCCGCCGCCCCCGAAAAGTGCGTCGCTACCCTGGCCTCCGTCCAAATAGTCATTTCCGTCGATGATTTCGGTGGAGGTCTCGTGATAGGCCGTGATGCTCGTAGCGTTAGCTGGGGGTACAAAGGCCCGGACATCGGACTGGTATGTGATATTATAGGTATTGAACCTATCGCTCGAAAATCCCGTTAGGACAGCCGTGTTCCCCTCGTCCGTGCCGACGAGATAATTGTAAATGAAATCGTCTTCGTTATTGGTGCCTCGAAGAATGGTAAGCGTAGCGCAGAGGCCCGTCGGATTGTTTGTGCGGGGTCTTAAGAGCACCGTTAGAAGAGTCATCTTCAGCAAGGGTGCTTACAATGGACGACCATTCGGATGACATAAGACGACCGTTGTCGCCGCGTATCGAAGTGTATGCTGGCGCAGGTCGCAAGCGGTGGCCGGATGATTTGAAGGCACAGATTGCCGCGGAAAGCCTCGAGCCGGGGGCGGTTGTCACAGACGTCGCCCGTCGCCATGGCTGCCGGCCCCAGCAGGTGCACGACTGGCGGCGCCGGGCGCGTTTGGGCCAGTTGGTGCTGCCGGCTTCG
>NZ_AUEZ01000021.1 GCF_000426245.1 Bradyrhizobium sp. Ai1a-2
CCGAACCGCTGTTCCAGGACCGACCAGTCGATCGTCCGCGAAAGCTTCACCAGTGCATGATCCATGTCGAGGATCGCGTCCAGCCGGGAGCGCAGAAGATCGGCCTGTCCGCTGTCGCGTCGTTCCTTTGGCTTCATCGTCCCCTCCGGTCAGACCGAGGGAATCACGACGCGCGATTCGGCGGTATCCTCAAATGCAGATTTGCAAGCTTTTGCGGCGTCAAACCCCGAAAGCTTGCAATCTCAAACCCCCTCACGACCGAAAAATCGACTCCACATCAATGGCTTGGGCGATTCTTCACGGACGACGATTTATCAATCGCTCGAAGCATGCCTTCGGATCTCTGCGCACCACCGCAGCTGATTATTTCTGTGAGTCTCGTTCAATGTCATGAAAGATCGAGCCAGCAGCCAGCGTATTGACCGTCTCGATCGAAACGTCCATCAGCAAACGGCTGCGCTCAGGTGCGATGTGAATGGTGAGATGTTGTACCGGGCGGCGATGCGCATCGTACAGCAGCCGTGTAATTCTGACCAATGGTGACGCCAACTCTGCGTTGAGCTGCTTGGCGTAAAACGGACTTGCCGCAACCGCGGTAATCTCCTGCACGACACGTCCGAAGTGGATGCCTTGAGCAATCAGGATTTCGTATAGAGCCCGCTTTTGCAGTTCGCGTCGCGTGACGCCCCGCGCGAACGCTTCCGGAACCCATGCCTCAGTCACCATGACGGGTGTCCGTCCCCGCCGGCGCAGGCGGACCGCATGGACGGCCGGAACGCCGGCAACGAGGTCAAGCTGTCGTGCGATGTCGGCTGGCGGCTCAGCGGTCTCGACACTGAGGACTTCGGCCTCGGTCTCGCTGGCAGACTTACGCAGCGAGTCGAGCAGCCCCAGCGTGGCTGACGGGCGCGCTGGCGGCAACTCGTCGCTAACGAAGGTGCCGCGGCCGTGACGTTTGATCAGAAGGCCACTGCTCTCGAGATCGGCGACCGCGCGGCGGACGGTGATGCGAGAGACCCCGAATTCCGCACAGAGTGCTTCTTCGTTCGGAATTGATGTGCCTGGCTGATAGAGCCCCCGCAAAATTTGGTCCCGCATGATCACAAACAACTGACGATGCAACGATGTGCCCGGGGTCCGGGCGATTAGATTGTCCGTTTTGTCCTGCCGCATCATCCACGTGCCACTAGAGGGTTCGAAGTGATGCAACATAGCGCGATTGCGCTTGCATTTCTAACGTAATAACATTATGACGTCATTATATAAGCCAACTGCAAAATGGCGGCCGGGAAGGAGCGAACATGGAAGCGACAGCTATAGGGCTTCGATCTCTAGTGCGGCTGCCGCGCCATCCTTGCCTATTGACCGCTTCGATATTCGCCTTGTGCCGTCGCTACGGCACAGCAGCCCCCTCTCTTTCTGCGCGAGCCCGTCCTGTCGCGGGTCGGGCATCATCTCAAGCAGATTATTTCGTCGGCAGTGCGCGCGGGCAGTGCGTACGTTCGCGCCGATGGAAGGCGCATGACGATAGGGGGGTTGAATGACCAGTTTGCGGCAGCTTCTGAACACGGAGCAGCTTGTGGTGGCGCCGGGCGTTTATGACGGGCTGACTGTGCGGCTTGTCGAACAGGCAGGCTTCCAGGCGGCGTACATGACCGGCGCGGGGACGGCCGCCGCGCACGGCTTTCCGGACTACGGGATCGTGACCGCCACCGAGATGGTGGAGACGGCTGGAATCATCGCTTGCGCGACGAAGCTGCCGGTCATCGCCGACGCAGACACCGGTTACGGCAACGAACTCAACGTCACACGCACGGTGCGTGATTTCGAGATGCGTGGCGTTTCGGCGATCCACATCGAAGACCAGGTTGCGCCCAAGCGCTGCGGACATCTCGATGGCAAGCAGGTGATCTCGGCAGAAGAGTTTGTCTCCAAGATTGGAGCGGCCGTTCGCGCTCGCCGAAATCCCGACTTCATGATTATCGCCCGCACAGATTCTCGTGCCGTGGCCGACCTCGACGAGGCAATCAGTCGCGCCAATGCGGCACTCGCCGTCGGCGCTGACATGGCGTTCGTCGAGGCGGTGCGCAGCAAAGAAGAACTTGCAGCCGTCACTGCACGGGTGGATGGCCCATGTATTCTGAATGTCGTCCCAGGAGGCAAGACGCCGCCGGTGACCTTCGTGGAGGCGAAGGCCATGGGCTATCGCTTAGCCATCCTGCCCGGCGCACTCCTGCAGGCGATCGTGCCGGCGATCGATGCCGCCTTGCGGAGGCTCGTGCAGACTGGTCTGCCCGAGCCATTCGCGCCCACCATCGAAATCGCGCAAGCCTTCCGACGCTTCGGCGCCTCCGAATGGGACGCGCTCCGCTCGAGCTTTGCAGGGAAATCAGTATGACCCCGCCGCGGACTATCCTCGACAAGATCTGGGAGAGCCATGTCGTAAAGCATCTCGGCGATGGCTGGGCGATTCTGCACATTGATCGCCACGTCCTGCACGACCTCTCGGGTCCGCCGGCTCTCCTTGGGTTGATCCAGCGCAAGCTCCACACCCGCAACCCGGAGCTGACCTTCGCGACGCCAGACCACGCCGTTTCGTCAATGCCTGGCCGCACCGGCCAGACCTTTGCAGGCGGCGCGCGGCTGTGGATGGGGCTTAAGATGCTCACCGCCCAGCAAAAGATCCGCATGTTCGACATCGGCGAGCAGGGCCAGGGTATCGTCCACGTGATGGCGCCGGAGCTGGGCATTGCGCTGCCCGGCACGACGCTGATCTGCGGCGATAGCCACAGCTGCACCAATGGCGGCGTCGGCGCCATGGCGTTCGGCGTGGGCACATCGGAAAGCACGCATGCGCTCGCGACACAGACGCTGCGCCTGCGCAAGCCCAAGAGCATGCGCGTCAATGTAGAAGGCAAGCTGGCACGAGGCGTCGCCCCCAAAGATTTGGCACTGCACCTGATGCGTGTGCTCGGACCGACGGTCGGTGTGGAGCACTTCATCGAATTCGCCGGCTCGGCGATCCGCGATCTTCCGGTCGAGGGGCGGCTGACGTTGTGCAACCTCTCCGTCGAGATGGGCGGGCGCTCAGGCTTGGTTGCGCCCGACGACAAGACTTTTGCCTGGTTAGAAGGTCGCCGCTTCGCGCCGAAGGGTGCGGACTTCGAGCGCGCAGTCGCCTATTGGCGCACGCTCGTCACAGACAAAGACGCCATATTCGATAAGGAAGTCAGTGTCGATGCGGCTGATGTTGCGCCGGTCGTCACATGGGGCACTAGCCCAGACATGGGCATCCCGGTGGATGGCATGATCCCCGACCCGGAAAAAGCCCCCGAGCGAGAGACACGCCAGGCGATCACCGCCGCACTCCACTATATGGGGCTCGAAGCTGGCAAGCCTCTCATCGACACAAAAGTCGACTGGGTCTTCATCGGCTCCTGCTCGAATTCGCGTATCACCGACCTACGCGAGGCCGCCAGGATCGTTGAGGGCAAGCATGTTGCCGAGGGCGTGACCGCCTGGGTCGTCCCGGGTTCCGTCGCCGTCAAGCAGCAGGCTGAAGCCGAAGGGCTTGACCGCATCTTCATCGATGCCGGCTTCTTTTGGCGGGAGCCGGGTTGTTCCATGTGCGTGGCGGCGAATGGGGAGCAGGTCCCGCCGCTGGCGCGCGCCGTTTCAACCTCCAACCGCAACTTCGTCGGCCGCCAGGGGCCTCGCGCCCGCACCCATCTCGCCAGCCCCGCGAGCGCGGCCGCAGCAGCGATCGCCGGCAAGATCGTTGATGTGAGGAGCATCTGATGTTCGAACCGTTTACCGTCGTGCGCGGGCGTGCCTGTCCACTGCCGAATACCAATATCGACACAGACATCATTATCCGAATCGAGCGGCTGATCGGCGGCGACTTTGCCAAGCTCGGCCAGTACGCTTTCGAGGCACTCCGCTATCTGCCCAATGGCGCGGAGAATCCCGATTTTCCGCTCAACCAGGCGCGCTGGCGCGGTGCGCCGATTCTAATCGCCGGAGCAAATTTCGGCTGCGGTTCTTCGCGAGAGGGGGCCGTAAATGCGCTGATGGGCTTGGGCATCCGTTCTGTCATCGCCTCAAGTTTCGGGGACATCTTCTATTCCAACTGCTTCCAGAACGGTCTGCTTCCCATCCGCCTACCCGAGGAGGAAGTACAGACGCTGATGCAAGAAGCGCGCGAGGACGAGGGCATATTTGGAGTCTCGCTCATCGACAATGAGATCACCTCCGCGACGGGACGCAAGATTGGCTTGGCTATCGACGAGTTGCGCCGGACGGCGATGATCGATGGTCTGGATGACATCGATCTCACCATGCGGCACGAGTCCGAAATTGCCGCATGGCAGGAGGCCGACCGCGTAGCCCGCCCCTGGATCTGGGCCTTTGCAATGGAAGGAACTGCACTATGAGCTTCCATTACGCAGGCCCCGCCCAACCCCCAACTGATCCGAACGGTCCAACTGGCAAGTTGGCCGTGTGGCTTGCGGGGTTTCAGCTCGAACAGGCACCCTACGACGCCCGTGAACGTGCCAAGGATCTCATTCTCGATGGCTTGGGTTGCGCCATCGTCGGTGCGCGGTTGCCTTGGTCGCGCATCGCGGTCGAAGCTGTGTCAAGGTTCGAGGGCAGTGGCAATGCGCCTGTTATCGGCTGGGACCTTAGCCTCGCCCCTCCAGCGGCGGCGCTGTTGAACGGTACGCTGATCCAGGGATTTGAACTTGACGACTTTCACCCTCTGGCGCCGCTGCATAGCGCCTCGCTCGTGCTACCGGCTTTGCTCGCACTGCTCCCGTCGCTGGGAAGAGTAAGCGGCAAGGAGTTCCTCACGGCCGCCTTGGCCGGCTTCGAGGTCGGGCCGCGCGTTGGCATGGCTCTCCATGGATCCGAGATGCTGTCACGCGGTTGGCATTCCGGTCCAGTGTTCGGCACGCATGCTGCCGCTGCTGCTGCCGGTACCCTGCTTAAGCTTGACGCCGCTCGCTTCGAGGATGCGCTCGGGCTCGCCGGTACGCAGTCGGGGGGACTGATGGCGGCGCAGTATGAGGCGATGTGCAAGCGCATGCATCATGGGTTTGCGTCCCGCGCCGGGCTTACCGCGGCTTTGCTCGCGGCGTCGGGTTACACCGGAATCAAGCGCGTCTTCGAGCGCGACTATGGCGGCTTCCTCTCCGTCTTCGGCGAAGCTCATAATCCGGACGCCTCCCAAATCGCTCGTGGGCTCGGGAAGAATTGGGAAGTGCTGGTGATCGCGATCAAACCTTATGCAGCAATGGGGGCGCTGCATGGACCGCTCGACGCAATCTTCGAGATCGCCGCGCGGCGGCCACTGCATGCGGACGAGATCGAGCGAATCGAGGTCGGCATGTCGCACGTCGGGTACCATCATGGATGGTGGGAGCCGGAACGTCCTTTGACTCCGATCGGCGCGCAAATGCATGTCGGTTACGCGCTGGCAGCGGCGATCGCAGACGGTGCAGCCATGATCCGTCAATTCGCGCCCGGTCGCATCAACCAGGACGATGTGTGGAAATTGATCCCACGCATCCGCGCCTATCACGAACCGTCCTTCGACCGTGACAAGTTCAAACGTGCATCCACCCACTTGACCGTCACCTTCGTGGACGGCTCCCAGGAGCGCGCCGAGGTAGCCATTCCGAAGACCATCATGGCACCGCTAACGCGCCAAGGAGTCGTCGCCAAGTTCGATACATTGACCGATGGCATCCTGCCACGTGATCGGCGCGATCGCATTGTCGAGACGGTGCTCGCCATTGAAACCATGGACGACCTCTCGGAACTCGTGACGGCGCTGGCCGGCGACGTTGGGGACGCATTCGCCCTCTCGAATGGTCCGGCGTTCCCGCAATGACGCGCGGCTGTCTGCTGATCGGCCAAGATCCCGACGTGGCGGACCATCGTCTACGGGTGACTGACCGAGCCATTCGAGCAGTACCAGCTCGCGAGACCACCAAGCCTAAAGATACTCAACTCAAAGGAGTCTGATATGAATATCCACTCGATCGCGGAGAGGATGAACGACAAGGTCGCAAACGCCGGCTTCGATCGCTCCGTGAAATTCGATGCTGGAAGTGACGGCGTAATCGTCGTCCATGGTGCGGCCGTCTCGACAACAGACGCACCAACGGACTGCACGATAAAGCTGTCGCTCGACCACCTCGACCAGCTTGTGTCAGGCGAGCTCAATCCGACCATGGCCTACATGACCGGTAAGCTGACGATCGACGGCGACCTGTCGGTCGCCGTGGCACTCAGTCGAATTCTGTAGATGGAGGCAAGAAAAAGGGGGCTCACGGGTCGGATCGGAGGGAGATCATGACAGACACGGCAATTGCGACCCGCGAAACGAATGCGGAATTTGCCAGGCAGGCGACGGTCGTCTTAGTTTTACTTTATCTCGGCTATCTGCTCAGCTTCGCCGACCGGGTGATCTTCAGCATGGCGCTGAAGCCAATCAAGGCAAGCCTCGGCTTTACGGATACACAGCTTGGACTTCTATCCGGTCTGGCATTCGCCGCGAGCTACGCGCTGTTCGCGCCGCTCGGTGGCTGGCTAGTCGACCGAAATTCGCGCAGACGGGTCTTCGCTGGCGCAGTCGTCTTCTGGAGTTCCGCGACCTTCGCAACTGCCCTTGCCAGCAATTTTCTCACGATGGCCTTAGCGCGGTCGCTGGTCGGCGTTGGCGAATCCGTGCTTCATCCGCTCTCCCTCTCTCTTCTATCGGACACGGTGCCCGCAGAGCGACGCCCAAGAGCCTTCTCGATCTATCTGAGTTCTGGCGCGGCAGGCTCGCTCCTGGCGCTCGTCATTGGTGCGCTGCTGGTACGCTGGCTGCAAACATCTGGCGAACTCGTGCTGCCCGGCGTCGGCGCGATCGAACCTTGGCAGGGCCTCTTCTTCGGCGCCGCGCTGCCCGGCTTTATCCTTGCGGCGATCGTATTGTTGATCCTGAAAGAACCGGCTCGCGTCGCGGACAATCAGTCTCACGTGAACAAGCTCGGCCAAACCGGGCGCGCTTACTTGCGCCGCAATCCCGTTTTCTGTCTGGCCATCTTCGTCGGTATCTCAGTTCTCCAGATGGGCTCATATACCTTCTCCACTTGGAGCATCGTCTTTTTCGAGCGCGCTCACCATTGGACAGGCGTGCAGGCGGCTATATGGCTTGGCTGCACGAGTGGTGTTGTCACATTGATTGGCTGCTTGGTGGCAGGACGCCTCATCGAAGCCTTGCGTGCCCGGGGGCTTTCCGATGCACCGCTAATTGTCGGTCTCTCCGGTGGGCTGATGTTCGCGATATTTGGCATCATCGGCCTGCTGTCTTCCTCTCCATGGGTAGCGATCGCGGTATTCCCGTTCGCCGCCTTCTGGGGTTATGTGCCCTCGATCGCCGGTTTCGTTGCAATGGCCGAAGCGTTTCCTGCAAGCGTGAAGGCGCGCTTGGCAGGACTGCATACGCTTTGCAACGGCATTGTCTCCAATTCGGTTGGGCCGTTCCTCGTCGGTCTATTCAACGATCACCTGTTCCGCGACGAAGCTGGCGTTCGCTACTCGCTTGTTGTTACGATCTTCATCGCCTGCAGCATCGGCACCCTCCTGCTATGGCTCGGCCGCGCGCCATATTGGAGATTGCTTAGCGAGCGCCATTGACGCCGTGCTCCGCGCGTGAACGCCTGGCTTCCACTCTGGAATCGCTTCGGCGTCGCGTGACGCGTTTCGATGCAGTCTTACCCGCAGCAGCTAATTTCGAGGCGCCGGGAACCCGCTGATCCGGTCGTTATGATCAGCAACGACTTGCCGGACTGCTTCTGCTGCGGTGCGCGCCTTTTTGCGTCCGATCTTCCGGACGACCGTGTAAAACGCGGGCGTGAACAAGAGGCCGAAGGCGGTCACCCCCAGCATTCCCGCGAACACCGCAGTGCCGAGGGATTGACGCATTTCCGAACCTGCGCCGGTTGCGACCACGAGAGGTGCGACACCGAAGATGAACGCCAGCGACGTCATCAAGATCGGCCGCAGCCGCGTACGCGCGGCGGTGACGGCGGCCTCGCCGGGCGTGGCGCCGGCTTCCTCGGTCTGGCGTGCGAACTCCACGATCAGGATCGCGTTCTTGGCAGCGAGTCCGACCAGCACGACGAAGCCGATCTGCGCGAGAACGTCGATCGCCATGCCGCGCATCAACAGCCCCGTCACGGAGGCAAGCAGGCACATCGGAACGATCATCACCACCGCGAGCGGCAGGTTCCAGCTTTCGTACTGCGCGGCGAGCACCAGGAACACGAACAAGGCGGCGGCGCCGAACACCAGCAAAGATGAGGTCCCCGGCTGTTGCTGCTGGAACGCAAGCTCGGTCCATTCGAAGCCGATGCCTGGCGGCAGCACCTCATGCGCGAGCTCCTCCATGCGGTGCAGCGCCGTGCCGGTCGCAACACCGGGCGCCGCGACGCCCATCACTTCAGCGGCGGGGAAGAGATCATAACGCGGCACGCGATAGGGCGCGTTCTCGGATTTCAGCCGCGCCACAGTGCCCACCGGCACCATCTCGCCGGAGGTGTTGCGCGCCTTCAGCCGCGCGATGTCGTGCGGATCCTGGCGGAACGAGCCATCGGCCTGCGCGATGACCTGATAGGTGCGGCCGAGATAGTTGAAGTCGTTGACATACTGCGAGCCGAGATAGACCTGCAGGGTGTTGAAGACATCGGTGGGCGTCAGTCCGACCTTCTCGGCCTTCTCCCGATCGATGTCGGCGTAGACCGCCGGCGAGCGCGTCCCGAACAGCGTGAAGACGCCGGCAAAGCTCGGATCCTTGTTGGCGGCGGCCACCAGCGCCTGCGCGGCCTTCGACAGTGCCTCCGAACCGAGGCCCGCGCGATCCTGCAGCATCATCTTGAAACCGCCAGCATTGCCGATGCCCTGCACCGGCGGCGGCGGAATCGTCAGCACATAGGCCTCCTGGATCACCGAGAGGCGCTTGCGCAGTTCGGCGAGCACGCTCGGTGCGGTGAGGCCGGGTACGTCGTGGTTATAGAGCGATGGCAGGCCGGAAAAGATCGTGCCGGCGTTCGAGGCGATGGTGAAGGTGGTTGCATCCAGTCCCGCAAACGGCGCGACATGCTCGACACCGGGCGTGGACATGATGATGTCGATCGCCTTCTTGACGACCGCCTCCGTGCGCTCGAGCGAAGCGCCGGGCGGCAGCTGCACGACGGTGATGAGATAGCCCTGATCCTGCTCAGGGATGAAGCCGGTGGGCGCGCGGGCGAACTGGAAGCCGGCGACGCCGATCAGCGCGGCATAGACCACGAGCACGACGCCGGTGATCTGCACCAGCCGCCGCGTCAGCCGTCCATAGCTCGTCGACAGCCATTCGAAGCCGAAATTGAAACGCGCAAATCCGGCCTGCACCAGGCGGACGATCCATGGGCCGCGCGGCTTCTGGCCGTGCTCGTGGGCCTTGAACAGCACCGCGCACAGGGCAGGGCTCAGGGTCAGCGAGACGAAGCACGAGATCAGGGTCGAAACGGCGATGGTGACCGCGAACTGGCGAAAGAACTGCCCGGCAATGCCCGACAGGAAGGCCGAGGGCACGAACACGGCGCATAGCGTCAGCGCAATCGCGATCAGCGCGCCGCCGACCTCGTCCATGGTGACATGGGCGGCCTGGGCCGGGGTCATGCCGCGTTCGAGATTGCGCTCGACATTCTCCACCACGACGATGGCGTCATCGACGACAATGCCGACCGCCAGCACGAGGCCGAACAGCGACAGGTTGTTCAAGGATATTCCGAGCACGTAGAGGAAGACGAAGGTGCCGACCAGCGATACCGGGATTGCGATCACCGGAATGATCGCGGCGCGCCAGCTTTGCAGGAACAGGAACACGACGCCGACCACCAGGAGGATCGCGACGAAGATGGTCTTGATCACCTCGTCGACCGATTTGCCGACGAAGATGGTGGGATCGTAGATGACCTTGTACTGAAGGCCGGGCGGGAAGTCCTTGCCCAGCTTTTCCATCGCGTCGAGCACTTCATGCTCAACGGCGAGGGAATTCGCGCCCGGCTGGGCGAAGATCAGGAGCGGCAGACCCGGCTGCCGGTCCATGAAGGCGGTCGATCCGTAGTCGGAGGCGCCGATCTCGACGCGGCCCACATCGCGCAGCCGCGTCACGCGGCCCTCGTTGTCGGACTTGAGGACGATGGCGGCGAATTGTTCTGGTGTCGACAGGCGGCCAAGCGTCTGCACGTTGATCTGATAGGCCTGCTTCGAGGCGACCGGCGGCTGGTTCAGCACGCCCGCCGACACCTGGACATTCTGGGCGCGCAGCGCCGCAAGCACTTCGCTCGCGTTCAGATTGTGCGCGGCGACCTTGTCGGGATCGAGCCAGATACGCATGGCGTATTCGCGTCCGCCCTGCATCTGCACGTCGCCGACGCCCGGCAGCCGCGCCAGGACGTCCTTCACGTGCAACGTCGCGTAGTTCGAGGTGTAGAGCAGGTCGCGCGTGGAGTCGGGCGAATAAAGATGCACCGCGAGCAGGATGTTCGGTGTCGACTTGCGCACCTGCACGCCGAGTCGCTGGACGTCCTCCGGCAGCCGAGGAAGCGCATCCTGGACCCGGTTCTGCGTGAGCATCTGCGCGACGTTGAGGTCGGTCCCGATGCGAAATGTCACGGTGACGGTGAGCTTGCCGTCGCCGGTGGACTGGCTGCTCATGTAGATCATGTTCTCGACGCCGTTGATCTCCTGCTCGAGCGGCGTCGCTACCGTGCGCGATACCGTCTCGGCGGACGCACCGGGATAGGTGGTGGTGATCTGGACCGTCGGCGGCACGATCTCCGGATATTGCGAGATAGGCAGGATGGCGAGCGCGCCGAGCCCGATCAGCGTCAGGAAGACGGAGAGGACGGTCGCAAAAATCGGCCGGTCGATGAAGCTGTGGGTCACGGGGAAGCTCCTGTCTTCTCGGTCCTGGTTCTTAGCCTTGGCGTCAACTTTGGCCGTCAACCTTGGCGGTCAGCGGCGGCGTCGTAATGGATGACGCCGTCCTGCGGCGCGACCTTGGCGCCGGGAACGGCGCGCACCAGGCCGTCGATGACGACGCGGTCGCTTGCCTCGAGCCCCGACTGGATCACGCGCAATCCACCGCGAAGATCGCCGGTGGTCACGATCTTTGGCTTCACGGTCGCATCAGCGCCGACGGTCATCACCAGGCGCTGCGACTGGTCGAGCATGACGGCGGCGTCCGGCAGGAGATAAACCGGCGTCGGCGGGGCGATCGCAACCCGCAGCCGCGCGAACTGGCCTGGGGCCAGGAACAGATCCGGGTTCGGCACGGTGGCGCGCGCATGAATGGTGCCGCTGGAGCGATCGAGCGCATTGTCGATGAAGTCCAGCGTGCCCTCGCGGATGAAACTGTTCTCGTCGCTGAGGCTGATCGCGACCTTGTTGGCGAGCGGACCGCCGACGCGGGCGCGCTCGCGTGAGAACGTCAGGAAATCGGATTCGCTCATGTCGAAATCGAGATAGAGAGGATCGAGCGAGACCAGCGTCGTGAGCAGAGTGGTCGGACTTGTTGCCGCACGGCTGCCCGCGACCAGGCTCCCGATCGAAACCTGGCGCGCGCCGATGCGCCCGGTGAACGGCGCCCGTACGCGGCAGTATTCAAGGTCGAGTTCCGCGTCACGCACCCGCGCCCTGGCGTCTTCGACCGCGGCGCGCGACGCATCCTGGTCGTTGGTGCGCTGGTCGACCGTCTCCTGCGTTGCGAACTCGTTGCGCTTGAGCGATTGCGCCCGCGTAAGCTGGTTGTTGGCGAGCGCCACGCGGGCCGTTGCAGTCTCAAGCGCAGCTTTCGCCTGCGCCAACCTGATCTCGTAGGGCCGCGGGTCGATCACGAACAAAAGGTCGCCTTTGTGGACGATCTGGCCATCCTTGAAATGAATCTCAGTCAGGGTGCCGCCGACCTGGGCCCGCAATTCGACGCGGTCGATGGCGGAGAACTGTCCGAGGAAACCGACCCTGGTATCGACCTCGCGCTGCAAGGGCTGGCTCACCGTCACCTGCAGGGGTGGCGCTGACGCGGCCGCCTGGTCTCCGTTGCGAGGTGCAAAGCCGAGGTAGACGAGGACCGCGGCAAGCACCGCCACTGCAGCGATTGCGGCCGTTCTCCACGTCCGCCGGCGCGGCGCCGGCGGCCTCAGCGGTTCTCGTTCAATGTTCGAATGATCGCTGATCTGATCCATGAGGCTACCATCAGTCCTTGCCATGCCGGCAGTTCGGCCGAAGCCCTGCCGGCCTGCCGAACCACAACGGCCAGTCCAGGTTTCGGGGTATCGCAGGCAGTTGTTTCGGAAGCGGATAATTTGTGTTCGGGGTTGATATTTGGAGGGGGAACTCCAATATACTTTGTGCGATATAAACTCAGGGAGGCGCTGTTCAAGGATTTTTGGAGTGATGACACCAAAAATAAATCAGCGGAAGAAAATCGAGGCAAAGAACACCCAGGACGAGAGGCGTGGCCGGGGCCGGCCGGCCGTATTCGACCGCGCCACTGCGCTGCAGGAGGCGATGAAGCTGTTCTGGGAGCGCGGCTATGAGGGGACGTCGTTCAACGACCTGATCGCCGCGATGGGAATCAGCGCGTCGAGCTTCTACAACTCGTTCGGCAGCAAGGAAGAGCTCTATTGCGAAGCCACGCATTCCTTTCTGGAATGGTCGGGCCAGTGGTTCTTCGCCATTCTCAATGATCCTTCGATCGATACCAGGACAGCCTTTGCGCGCCTGTTCGAGGCGACCGCAGAGGAGTTCACCCGCGGCGATCACCCGCTCGGCTGCATGATCTCGCTTGCAGGCACGCATTGCCCACCGGGAATGAAGAACATTCGTGACATGATGGCCGAGCATCGCGCTTTTTCGGAGAGCGCCATGGCTGCGCGCATCCGGAAAGGCGTGATGGACGGCGACGTCGCCCCGGATGTCGATTGCGAAATGCTGGCCGCCTATTACAGCGCCGTGGCGCGGGGGCTTGCGGTGCAGGCGCGCGACGGCGCCGCCCGCGAGAAGTTGTCCGAAATCGGCCGGCTGGCCATGCGTGCCTGGCCGATGGCCAAGAGTGACGTTAGAGAGTGACTTTCAAGGCTAGGCCGCGGTTGCCGCGGATCGGTCGAGTGAAGCCTGATCCATCGCGCGGATTCGACACAAGCCTCTTTGTGCCGGAGGCGTCGAAAGCCTGTGATGTCCGGATTTGGGCCTTGAGTTCGATGACCGAAGACGAGCCGCCTCAGCCAGCCGCCGCCTCATTGCAAGATGGTTTAACAATCCGATTGTGTCAGCGATCTTCGGGGCTTATGCACTGAACGGGCCGACCGCGATCAATCTCGTATTCGGCCCGCCACGTCGCTACAGGGAACTTGGTCGTATCCTCTCGCATGGAATGCGCCCCGCACTTTGTCGATCAAAACAAGCCGTTCGCTTGGAAGGAAACTCGCCGTGACAGAATCGAAAGCCGTCATCATCGACCGGCATCCTGGCCGCTCCACCCAAACCATCGGGATTGCGCGAGAGCTTGGCACCGATCCGGATCTGATCCACGAGCCGTCGGTTGGCGTGGTCGGCACCAAAGGCGACAGCCAGTGCTATATGGGTGTGATGGCGAAGGTCGATGCCATCCACGGCAGTCTCAAGAGCCGCATTGGCAGCGGCGCGGGCCAGTTGAAGCTGCGCCTGGTCCAGCCGGAATACACGATCGCGACGTCGGACGGCATCCGCAACGGCACCCGCGAAATGCGCTATTCGCTGATCGGGCGGGAAGTCACTCACGATGCGCTCTGCGAGCATTTGAGCGCGACCGGTCTCCGCGGCACCATCGCCGTCGTAGCCTGTGACAAGCCGCCGGTCGGCACGCTGGCGGCCCTGCTCGAGCACAATCAGCCCGCGATCATCATGTCGGATGGGCCGATCCATCCCGGTACCGACCCGAACACCGGCGAGAAGCTCGACATCGTCAGCGCTTATCAGGTCGCCGGCAACCCGGACGCCGAGTTCCGCCATCACATCGCCTGTCATGCTTGTCCTGGATACGGTAGCTGCGGCGGGATGTTCACCTACAACACCATGCAGACATTCATTGGTGTCGTCGGCATGCAGCCGCTGCACATGGTGGCGCCACCGTCCGACGATCCCCGCCGCCTCAAGGAATTTCCGGACCAACTGGTCGACTACCTCGCGCAAATGATCGCGAAGGACCTGAAGCCGCGCGACATCGTGGTTCGCGATTCCATCCGAAACGCGGTCATTGTCGCAATGGCGGTCGGCGGTTCGACCAACGTCACCCTGCATGCGCCGGAGATCGCGCGCGCCGCAGGCTTTGCGGACTTCTGGAAAGAGGTGATGACACCGGCCGAGTTCAATCATCTGTCGCAGTATGTCGTTCCGGTCCTCACCGATGCCCGCCCGTATGGCAAGTATTCGATGGTCGACATCGACCAGGTTGGCGGCGTGCAGGTGATCGTGCGCGAACTGCTGGAGGCCGGGCTTCTCAATGGCGACGTGATGACCTGCACGGGCGAAACGCTGGCGCAGCAGGTCAAGCGCCTTGGCACCAAGGCCGTCGATGGCACGGTGATCTATCCCGTCGCCAAGCCTTATAAGCCGACCGGAGGCCTGCGGGTTCTCGGTGGCAATTTGTCGCCGGAATTCTCGGCGATCCTGAAGCTTGCCGGCGTCGAAGGCGGACTGGAAAACAATCTGTTTCGCGGCAAGGCGCGCGTGTTCGAAGGCGAGCAGGCTCTGCTTGACGCGCTCGACAAGACGCCCGAGCGATTCCAGAACAACGACATGATCATCGTGCGCTACGAGGGGCCGAGCGGCGCTCCGGGCATGCCGGAGATGCTTGACCCGACCTCGCGGATCACCACGCTGTGCCGCGAGCGGGGAATCGTGGTGGCGCTGATGACCGACGCGCGGTTCTCCGGCGGATCGGTTGGCCTTGTCATCGGCCATGTCGGCCCTGAAGCAGCCCTTGGCGGACCGATTGCCCTCGTTCAGGACGGTGACGAGATCGTCGCGGACTTGAACAAGAACGAGCTCAACTGCACGGAGCTGTCCGATCCTGCCGTTTTCAGGCAGCGCAAAGCTGCATGGGACAAGGTGGTCGCTGACAACGGCGGCATCCACCCAAATTGCGGCGACGCGGATACCCGCCTGTTGCACCGCGCGCGGCTCACGGCCGTTCCCGCCACCCGCGGCGGCGGCCTGCATCCGAATCGCGAGGTCTGGGTACGCCAGCCGCGCGACGCAAAGCCGTCGGGTTTCGTGCCGACAAACAAGCACCGGCCGGAGACGAAAAAGGCATTCTAGGAACTGCAGTTGGCGCCGATGATCGAAACGCCACCCGCGTTCAAATGTAGGGGGAGAGTTTGGGTTCTTACCCGCTGTCGCACGATGCCGTACTCGATATCGTCATCAAGGTAAGTGCCATCCGTCTTGCGGCGCGGCAGCCGTCGATGAACGTACAGGAGATATCAAATGCACACTGATCGCCGGACCATAATCCAGGCGGCGGCCGTACTTCCGCTGTCGGCGATTGGCGCCAGCACGGCCTTCGCGCAGGCGTCGACCACCACATCCGCAGCCGCACCGGCCAAGGACGTCACGCGTACACTCGCCCGTTATCTCGTCACCGCGAGTTATGACGATCTGCCGGCCAACGTACGCAAGGAAGGTACCAGAACGCTCTTGAACTGGGTCGGCGTCGCGATCGGCGGATCACGCCACGAGACGGTCGATATCGCAGTTAGTGCGCTATCGCCGTTTTCGGGCCCACAACAGGCTTCGCTGTTTGGGCGGCGCGAACGCTTCGACATCATGAACGCAGCCTTTATCAACGGCGTGTCGAGCCATATCTTCGATTACGACGATACCCATCTGAAGACGATCATCCATCCCGCCGGCCCCGTGGCATCGGCGATCCTCGCGTTTTCTGAGATGCAGCCGGTCTCGGGCAAGGAGTTTTTGAACGCCCTTGTGCTGGGCGTTGAGACCGAGTGCCGGATCGGAAACGCCGTCTATCCGAACCACTATGATGTCGGCTGGCACATTACGGGGACGGCCGGCGTGTTTGGTGCGGCGGCTGCAGTTGGCAAGTTGTTGAAGCTGAGCGAGCAGCAGATGACCTGGGCGCTCGGTCTTGCGGCCTCGCAACCAGTAGGTCTGCGGGAATCCTTCGGCTCGATGAATAAAAGCTTCAACCCGGGGAGGGCCGCCTCCAGCGGAATCTTCGCAGCGGTGCTGGCGTCGAAGAATTTCACCTCGTCCGAAGCGATGATCGAGGCCAAGCGCGGCTGGGCCAACACGATCAGCACCAAGCAAGACTACAATGAGATCCTGGGCGATCTCGGCAAGAGGTATGAGGCCGCGTTGAACACTTACAAGCCATTCGCTTGCGGGATAGTGATGCATCCGGCTATCGATGCCGCGATCCAGCTCCGCAACGAGAACAAGCTGACCGCCGACCAGGTCGAGCGTGTCGATCTGAAGGTTCATCCGCTCGTGCTGGAGCTGACGGGCAAGAAGACGCCGCAACAGGGGCTTGAAGGCAAGTTCAGCATCTATCATGCGGTCGCCGTGGCGATCGTCGAGGGCGCAGGCGGCGAGAAGCAGTTCAGCGATCGCGCTGTCACCGATCCGACCGTCGTCTCGTTGCGCAGCAAGGTGGTGCCAGTGGTCACGCCGGGGATTAAACCGGAGCAGGTCGACATGACGATCGTTCTCAAGGATGGGCGTCAGCTGCACCGCCACATCGAACATGCGATCGGCAGCCTCGAGGTGCCAATGACCGACAAGCAACTCGAGACCAAATTCTCTGATCTTGCGGACGGCATCATCCCTGCAGTCATGATCCGGCGCATCATGGACGCCTGCTGGAATGTCGAGAGCCTGCCAAGCGCAGCAGAAATCGCGAAAATGTCGGCCTCAGCCTGACGAGGTAGGATGTCCGATCGCGGCATAGGCCTGCCGCGATTGGTTCATCCGATAGGCTGGCCGCCGCGCAGCCAGCCCCAGCCTTTCCTTCTCCGAGGAGTACGCCAGCCGCGTCGTCTTCCGCCGCTGCGATGATGCGCGCGGCTTTGTGGATCAGCAAGTCCTGTGGTCGCGTGTCGCCGAGGAGGCTGGCCGCTGCAAAATTTTCTTGCATGGATCTATCTGTGGCTAAGCGGCGCCGCGAAAGAAGATCGAGGTTATGGCGTAACGCGACCTGAATACGCTTTTAGCGTGCGGTGTGAACTACCTCATAAAGGTCGTCTCGCTGCGGGCATAGCTTTAGCGCACCGTCCGGCTTCGAGCCGCGGATACGGTGGTTCGCGCAGAACGCGCTCGCTAGATTCTTGTACGCACGGAGGCACAGATGGCCAAGCATCCTCGCGCGGTTCCGTTGAAAACCAGGACATCCGGATCCACCAAGAAATCGACGGTCGTGGATCGCAAGGGCAAGCAAGAAGTCGCAGAATACAAGTCGGCTGCTGATGCGGGCGCCAGAACGCCGGAACGGAAAGGCGCCGAGCCCGAACGTGTGCGTAAGAGCGGAACCGCCAGGTCGCAGGACAAGGTTAGGCCGGACCGCCGGGCCGGCAAGCGCGAGGACAAGGCTCCAGCCTTCGCAAGGCCCGTGAGCAAGGCGCCATCACGTTCGTCGGAGGTGTTCAACCTCAACAAGATCGATCCTGCGATCAGAAAATCACCGACCAGGCTCAAGGACTGGCTCGATCTGCATATTCCGTGGCTTGTTGGTCCGCACATCTCGTCATTCGAGCCGGCGAACGGCCAGCGCGGCACGATCATGACGATCCGCGGCTCGAATTTCGCGCCCGCGCGCGCCGACAATCTGGTGACGATCGGCGGCACCAATGCGCCAGTGTTGGCGGCGAGCAATAACGAGCTCAAGGTCCTCGTGACAAAGGATGTCGATACCGGCCCGGTCGAGGTCAAGGTCGGGACGCACACCACGACTGGCGTCGGCAATTTCGAGATCATGGGCTATCCGGGCGGGAGTGACGAGGACGGCCCGCCGGTGTTCACCATGGGGGCGGGCGCGGGCGATGCCGGGGACGTCAACCCGATCGGCACGATCCGCGTGCTGGTGGTGGTGTGCCAGGCGGCCGACCTGGTGCCGGCGAACCTCGCGAATGTGCGCACCACACTGAACGACCGCTGGACCAATGCGCAGACGTTCTACAGCCAGGCAAGCTATACCCGCACCAACGTGCAGTTCGACATTGTCAATACCGCGGCAGCGCTCGACGGCAACTTCGCTGACTTCGTCGACCTCGCGGGCGCGCAGAACGTGATCTCCGGACAGAAGAACCGGATGGCGGCGATTGCGGCGCAGCATGCACAAGATGAGGGCTTCGACCTCAACACTTACCAGATGCTGTGCGTGGTGATCTTTACCAATAATGCTTTCATCCGCGCCTGGGGCGGAGTCGACACCCAGACTTTCTCCTACGACGACGGCAAGCCGGCGAGCGATCCCACTCACATCCACATCGACATCACGCTCGCTCAGAAGATCAACCTGCTCTGGATCAACGAGAACGCCAACTGGGGCCGGTTCGCACACGAATTCGGCCACAACATCGTCTCGGCGCCGACCGAGACGGGCGACGGTTCGGCCACCCTGGGCGAGGACGTCTACGGATCCGATTTGGTCGATTCCGGTGCGGCGACCGCGCAGGAGTTCGAGATGATGGGTGACCACGACAGCCATCCGATCTTCACCGGCTATCACCTGGAAAAGCTCGGCTATTACCAGGGGGTGAACATCAAGGAGCTGCAGTGGGACCGCAACCCGCACAGCGAGGACGTCGACCTAATCGCCCACGGGCTGGCGGAGGACAACAACGCCAACCGGTTCCACCTCCTCAAGATCAAGATTTCGAACGCGCTCACCTATTTCGTCGAGGTGCGCCAGCGGCCCGGGACCACGACGCAGATTTTCGACGACAGCATTCCAATCGGCGCGGCGCCCAATCAGGGCGGCGTGATCGTGACCCGGGTGATCGCCGACGAGATGCACAACAACCAGCAGACCCGGTTCATAACCCTGATGCATGACAACAGGGTGCAGATCGCGAACGAGATCATCGAGGATCCGGCGCGAGCCCTGCGCATAACGGTGCTCAACGACTCGGTGCAGGCGCGTCCGCTGGTGTGCCGTGTGCGCGTGGAATGGTCGCAGACGATCGCCGACGACCCCAACGGCTCGTTCGATCTCAATGTCGAGCCGTGGGACTCGAACTGGCAGTCGCCCGACATCTGGGTCGATCGCGATCCGTTCGGCTCCTTCGACAATGGCACGGACTCCCAGGGCCGTCCGCTCGGCAACGGCGACAAGCCATGGGTCAACCACATCAACCAGTTCACCGCACGCGTGCACGTCAGCGGCGCGATGGGGGCAAGCAACGTCAAGGTGACGTTCTACGCGATCACGCCGCCGGGCGTCGGTGACAACGGCAACTGGGCGCCGATCGCGGTGAAGACGATTGGCAACATTGCGCAGAATGGCGCCATCGACACGTTCTGCAACTGGGTGCCAGTGGTGGGCAAGCACACCTGCCTGAAGGTCTATGCTTCGCAGCAGTTCGGGGAGATTTCAGGTGGCAACAACGGCGCGCAGGAAAACGTATTCGAGTTCCAGGCGGCGGGCTCGAGTCCGGCGGACCCGCTGTTCATCAAGACGGCGGTCCGCAATCCGCTCGACGAACCGCGCGCCGTGCAGCTCTCGATGCGCGGTCTGCCGCTTGGCTGGGCAGCGCAGATTCCACACGCCTGGGTCTGGCTCGAGGGCAAGGCAGAGAAGGAGATCGACGTGATGGTGTGGCCGGTGGCCGACGTCAACGTTTACAAATTCGGCAAGAACAGGGAAGGGCGCTTCCCCGGCATGGCCCCCTTCCGCGTCGCCGGTTTCATCGAGCGCGGCTACAGCGTGGCGATGGATATTTCCAGCACAGTGCCAGGGTCGCGCTTTTATCCAATTGGCGGCACCTTCTACCGCGTAAACGTGCGCAAGAAGGCGACTATCCGCATGGAATTGGAGGGCAAGGGGCGCAAGGAGAACGTGACGGTGCACGGCGCGGTGTCGCCGGCGCGCGGTGACCAGCGCATCCTCGTCGATGTGCTGCTCCCGGACGGCAAGACGCACCGTAGCACCGAGACCAAGACCAAGCCAAACGGAGCCTTCGACGCCAAGGTGAGCTTACTGGACGAGAATAACAAGCTGCAGCAGGGCACTTACCGGGTGCAGAGCTTCATCTTCAACGCGGACGAACTCGCCGATGCGGAATCGAATGTACTGCAGGTGACAAGGTGACGGGCCGATTGCCTGATCACTTGTCGCGTCCAGGTTGACCGGGCCTCAGATAGGGAGAACAGTCCCGAGACGCCTGCGATGGGCGGCAGTGCCGAGAGAATTACCGCTATGCAGCAGAAGTCCGTCACGACTGATGTCCTTGAGATAGCCTATCGCGAATATGGCACGGCCGACGGCTGGCCCTGCATCATGGGCCACGGCTTTCCCTATGACGTACACGCCTACGCGGAGGCCGCGCCGCTCATTGCGCAGTCCGGTGCACGGGTGCTGGTGCCCTGGCTGCGCGGCTACGGGCCGACGCGATTTCTTTCCGACAAGACGCTGCGCTCTGGCCAGCAGGCGGCGCTCGGGGCCGATTTGCTTGCATTCATGGATGCGCTGAAAATCGAGCGCGCGGTGGTCGGCGGTTACGATTGGGGTGGGCGCGCAGCCTGTGTCGTCTCGGCGCTTTGTCCGGAACGCGTGGTGGGGCTCGTCTCCGGCAATTCCTACAACATTCAGGACATCGCTCGCAGCATGGAGCCGGCCTCGCCGCTGGAAGAGGCCGCGCTCTGGTATCAGTATTTCTTTCACAACGAGCGAGGCCGCCGCGCGCTCCAGCACGACCGGACTGGCTTCGCCCGGCAACTCTGGTCGATGTGGTCGCCCAAATGGGCTTTTGACGATGCGATCTTTGCACGGAGCGCGGCTGCCTTCGACAATCCGGATTTCGTCGACGTCGTGATCCACTCTTACCGGCACCGTTATGCGCTAGTCGCAGGCGACCCCGCCTATGCCGCGATCGAGCAGCGGCTTGCCGCCCAACCGCCGATCTCCGTGCCGACGATCGCGATTGACGGCGATTCCGACGGCGTCAACCGTGGCACCGCCCATCATGCGCGCAAGTTCGAGGGCTTTTTTGAGCGGCGCGTCTTCCGTGATGCCGGCCACAATTTGCCGCAGGAAAGCCCGGTCGAATGGGCGCGGGCTGTGCACGACGTTTGGAAGGCCGCAGCCGGTTAGGCGCCCTTCAGATATTCGGGATTGAACGTCAATGACTGCTAGGTGAAGCCTCAGAGTGAGCGGAGAAATTCCAGTAGATGCTCGAAATAGAAGGCCTGATCGTCCCACATGCAGAGGTGGCTGCCAGTCGGGCAAATGACCGCGCGCGCATTTGGCATCAATGCGGCCATCTTCTTCATGTCCTCCGGATCCATCTCATCCCACTGCGCACCGATCGTCAGCGTTTTGACCTTGATCCGATGCAACTCACCCCATCGATCCCAGTCCTTCTGATTGCCGGTGACAACGAACTCGTTGGGTCCGAACATCTGCGTGTAGATGGCCAGGTTAGCGTGCCTTAGCGAGCGCGTGAATGATTCGGGCCACGGAACCGTGCGGCAGAGCATCTTGCTGTAGAGCAAGGTCAGAATCCGCTGATATTCCGGATCGTCATAACGGCCAGCGGCTTCCAAGGCGAGCATCGTCGACAGATCGGCCGGCGTCAGAAGCTGTCGCCGCAATGCTGCTGTCCGCATCTCGAAGGCGCGCATGCTGGCCGCCATATTCGAGATCACCAGCCCGCGTAGATGTTGCTGGTGCGTCAGCGCGTAATCGATCGCCAACATCCCGCCCCAGGAGTGCCCGTATAGCACGAAATCATCGAGGCCCAGACCACGCCGGACTTCCTCTACCTCCTCGACATAGCGGCTAGTGTCCATAGCGATCGGTCATTCGGCTGATCCGAGTTGTTGCATCCGAGTTGATCGTAGTAGTGCATTTCGATGCCGGCCTGCGGCAGAAATGACTCCATCGACTCAAGGTATTCGTGACTAAAACCGGAGCCGCCATGCAGAAGAAGCACCTTAACGGCACCGCGTCCCATGCGTTTGGTCCAGACCTTGTACTTGCCATCGACAACAGGAACCATGCGGATGCCAGCGGTCCGAATGTTCGGGGGATTCAAGCCGTCCGGGCTGGTGATCTCAAAACTATCATCGGCATCGCGTGAGGTTGCCGGGTCGTCGTGGGGCGCTTCCGCCGCGACGACCATCAAATTGCTATCGGTTATGTTTACGATCGCGGAAGCGACGCCGGTCGTGAGAAGGTCGCGGCGATTCAATATTCTGCAGTCCTCATCCATGTGTAGTAACGCACAAACCGCCCTCGGTGACTGTGCTTCTTTTGCCGCTGGCAGTGCACGCTTCATAGATGTTCGGTGGAACCAGCAAAAGTAAATTTTGGGCGATCTGTGCAATCGCTTGTCGCGGTAACGCCAAGGCGATTTTGCAAGACGGCGACAAGTCTAAAGAAGCCGAACCGTCACTTTGGCCTTGCCGTTGTTGTTTGGATAGAAGCTGTCGTACACCCACGGCAGACCTATCACTGCATCGTTCACATACAGAAAGAGTTCACCGCCCCGGTCAGCCTTGAAGGTTGCCTTGTAAGCTTGAGGCGTCGTGTTGGGGACGGGAAGGGGATCGAGGAAGTATTCGTCCACGCCGGTCTCCCCGATGCGGGCGATCACGCGATACCAGGGCCGGAACATGATGCGGCGCAGGAAGATGCCGGAATAGAACTTCCATCGGTCGTGACGATCGACAGTCGACGTGCGATATCCGATCGGCGTGACTGGACGTCCGGCGTCCTCCCACGGTTCGGTCATGGTGATCAGAATTTCGTACTTGAATCCCGCGCGCACCGTCAGCCCCGTCGGCGCGCAAACCGTCGACGTCGCAAAATCCTTGGCCTCCTGAGCGATCCCCTTATCGACGGCGGCAAGATCGTTCTGAGGCGTGCCTGTGCAGAAGGCTCCCATCGAATCCGCTGCGTTGAACAGGAAATGGCTGGCCAACGTTGCGCCAAACCAAACCATGCCGACCGCCAGGACAAACGGCAGGACCTGTCTCTTCCCGACCTTGATAATGGTTTGATACAGAGCATTGGTTCGGAATGCATAAATCGCCTCGTGCACGATCCCTGATAGTGGCACTGGTGAGGCACGATCGCGCCAGATCACGCGCATCGCGTCGCTGATGCGAGCGCTCAGCGAAGTGCCGACGCTCACTAGGAGGAGAACGGCGATGATGCCGACCGTGAACCATTCAGGATTTCCGGCGTACCAGTCTGTCCACCAATGGAAAGATTTCGGGAGGAAAGACTCAACGAACCGTACGAACTCCGACACCATCCTGAAATTTGAATCGTATTCGTGCTCTTGATTGCGGTTGTGAAAGAGCCAAAACGCGGCCAAGTGAAGCGACGCCGCAAGCGTTGCAAAATAGGCGATCCGCCGGAGCCAGACGAAATTCCACAGCTTCTCTTGGGCGGCAAACCGCGCCTTCGCTCCCGCCGGCGTCTCAAATGTCTTTGAACCAAGCGGTGTGAGCTTTCCGTTGCGGGAGACGATCATGTATTCCGGCGGGAGGCCGATTGGCGCGTAGGCGTTGCAGCCACTGTCGATCCGGTCGAACACGCTCTCATGAATCTTCGGCAAGGGCACATGGACGCCGACTGAGGGATCGTTGCACAGGTCGGAGACCTTGCGCGGACCGTAGCGGTAGTAGGATCCCAGCCCGGAGCGCGAGTCATAGAGCCGGCCATCCTTATCCTGCGATGAGCTGATCCATTTCGTGGAATCCGGATCGGCGAAGGGCGCATTCTTGAAGATCAGGCCACGCTTGGTGGCCTCGTCCACCAGCCAGGACAGCGGCACGAAGGATACCGCGTCATCGGGATATCCGCCGCCCACGTTGGCATGCATGCCGACAAACCAGACCTGGACCAGGCGTTCATCGTCGATCGTGGTCGGCACGGGCGACTTGTCTTCGCCGTCTTCGGTCCAGAGCACGGGATGAAAGGTCGTCCTTTCATCGTCCAGCGCGAGCGCATGCCGGGCGCATCTTACGCGCTGGCTCAAGACACGATTCGGAAGCTCGAGCGGCCATACCCAGTTGCTGATGCCGCGCGTCATCTCGTCCATGGGTAACCCGTAGGCGGCGACCGTGTCCCAGACACCGATGAACTCGATGCCGGGAATGTCCTTCCGGACTATCTTCGCGTAAGGTCTGTTACCCCGGAGGCGGTCGAGGACCGGCACGAGGATGTAGTCGCGAAGCGCTCGAAACAGTTTTTCGATGCGCCAGATGGAGTGATATCCCTTGGCGCGATAGGCCCGGTAGGCCTTTACGGCGCCGTCGTGTAATTCGGCCTCGGTATCGGCGACGACCAGACCTTGCTCGAGCATGAGCGCGGCCAGGACACGGAGGGTGAACGCGCCGCGGCTGAAGCCGAAGAGATAGATCTTGGAGTGGTTCTGGTGGTCGTAGTTGCGGCAGATGAATTCGTAGGCGTCGAGGATATTGCGCTTGAGACCGTAGCCGAAGGCGCCGCCTAAAATCGCCAGGGGAACGAACGATGACGTGCCGACCCCATCGTCGTATTTCGCGGCTTGGGCATTGCCCTGGAGGTCCAGCGCCTGGAACATCCGCCAGACGTTCGTGCGCCAGACGCTGGAGGCAGCGTTACCGGTACCGTCAGAAAGAATGATGATCTTGGGGCTGGCCATTTCGAACGGCCCTTGCTGAAACAGAGCTTGATCAATCTCGATAGCGTAGCAGGCGTGCTGGGGAGATCAACTTCAGATAGTGACGCGGTCGGCTTGCGTGCGCCGCAAAACGACAAAAAACAGGCGTGCACCCCAACGGTTGCTTGCGAGGGCTGCTTCGTCGCTTTGGAAACTTGCGGAGGAAATGGCCCGTTGCCGGGCGAAATAATTCAGCGTGCTTGCGGTCGCGGCTTGGCGTGCGGACCTGTCGCTGCAGCAGTTGGAAAAGGAACGACCGATGCGATTGGCAGTGCCGCGATCATCGCCGAGGACCGCGACATGCCTGATCGATCGACGCCTGTATCGGCGCCATAGCGGAGCGTATCTGGCGATCAGGTCGTGACGTACATTGCCTTCCCTTGCGCCAGATACTGGAAGAGCTTGTAGCTCATCCAGATATAGCCGCCACTGCCGTTCCACTGGTGACCCCAGTCCGGGCCGAAGCTGTTCTGGATCAGGATGGCTTGCTGGTCGTCGTCGTAGCCGATGATAAGCATGCAGTGGCCGACGAGCTTGCCGTCCGGGCTCTTGTCCTTGTTGAAGGGGCCGGTCATCGGACTCGGCGAGGAACTGTTGTAACTCCCGAAGCCCTCGTTCAGCGCGGTGCCGTAGCAGAGCGCGCCACCATTGGCGATGACCGCCTTGATCGAATCGAGATCGGACGTATCCACCATCGCCCAGCCGGGAATCTTGAAACTCGCGTCGACCGTCGCGTTCGCATCGTAGCTCGACCAGAGCTCGGGGCAGCTCGGATAGTACGGCGCCGTTGCCCAGTTTGGCGTTCCTGCCTGGGTCAGAAGGTCGAGATAGGAGTCGAGCCGCGAACCATTGCAGCTGCTGACGCCGTAGCTCTTCATGACCTGGATATAAATGTGAGCCGGGCTCGCCTGCAGCGACGCGGTCGACGGCGATTGCTTCGACGCGGCAGCGGCGGTGAAGGTGGCAAGACCATAGGTCGAGGCCCATGCGGCGCAACTGCCGGGACTGCCTTGGTGCTGCGCCGTGCCCTGCGCCTGCGGTGGCGGCAGATAATCGGGATTGACGGTTGCGGATGTGGGGAGTGCTCCGGTGAACATCGGCCGGATCGACCGCCCGGTCTCGACCGTTGTCGGATCATAGCCCGGATTGAAGACGGCGTTGAGAGCAGCTTGCGGCGTCGACATGAAAACCTCCATTGCGGGTTGTGAGAACGATGAGGAAAACCGTGTCGGGTGCGATGGTACGATCTCCGGCGTCACGGGCATTGCGGGACTTTGTCCGGCGTCGGAAATGTCGACGGCATCGCCGGGATGCCGCGCAGCTCGCCGAGCAGGATGCGCCCGTTGGTCGTGATTGCGTCGCCCGCGCCGCCGCTGGTGTTGCCGAACACGAACACGCCGACCTTGTGCGTGGCATCGAAGGCCATGTAGGTCTCGTAGCCGTCGAAGCCGCCGTTCTTGTCGAAGTAGTCGTTGGACAGTTGCCAGCCGAGTCCCATGGACAGCACGTTGGACGGCGGGTGGACCTTCTGGGTCTGTCTCATCGCCAGGCCAAGATCTCCCTCCGGCGGACTGATTTCGGCCTCCAGGAACGTCAGCATGTCGCCGAGCGTCGATGACAGCGCGCCGGCGCCGAGCCCAGCCGAAGTCAGCACCCAGTCCGGCGGATCGACCGTCTTGTAGACCGGCGGCAGGTTCGTGGGCGGGACGTAATTGTAGCCCTGCGCGACCTTCGCCTTCACGGCGCTGTAATTGACTTGCGTCGACGTCATGCCGAGCGGCGCCGTTACGCGGTCGACCACAAGCGCCGGCCAGTTCTGGTACGTCGCGTCCCAATTGAACGCGCTGTTGCCGCCAGCATAGGCATGCGACAGCAGCACGCCGAGAAGCGCGAAGCCCGGATTGCTGTAGACCCAGTGCCTGCCGGGCCTATAAGGCGGCGTGAAATCGTTCAGGAATGCGCCCAACGACGAGAGCGGATAGTCGCCGAACGCGGGCCGCTGCCCGCATACCGGGGTCGGGAATCCGGCGCTGTGGGTGGCGAGGTGCCAGAGCAGGATGTCGCCGTGGGGCTGTTTCAGGATGATGTCGGACGGCAACAGATCGGTGACGCGAGTATCCTGCGTCGTGGAGGTCTGCGATGCCGCGAGTGCCAGAAGCGTTGCCGTGAACACCTTGGTGTTCGAGCCGATGAAGACCACGGTGTCCTCAATCGAACCAGTGCCGCCCTTATGCAGGTCGACCTGTCCGAACCGGAAATAGTAACGCTGGCCGGCGACTGTCGCGCCGACTAGGATCCCGACGGACTTCTTTGGCTCGGGGATCCCGAGAGGCGCGACCAGAGGTGAAATGAGGCGATGGACTATCGTGCTGATTCCGTTCGCGTTCTGCATCGCAATTCTCCGGTCGCATGCCAGCCTCAGACTGTTGCAATCCCTCTGTTCGACGACTTGCGTCGCCGGCAGGCGCAAAACTTCATAAGATCTTCGCGTTCGAGCGCTTCGGTTGGTGCTCGTACGATAACAACTTTAGATCACCGTAAACGAATAACCACTACCCCTTCGCGTAGTCGAGCGAACAATATGATTGCACAACTTATGGATGGTAAAGCGGGGAGGTGAGATTCAAAGAAAATATGTGCCGAATGCTTTCGTCGTGGCGCTCGCACGGCCTGTGGCGTGGCTAGTTGCAACGTTCGCTACCGATGCGCCTGCTTCGGGCGATCTGCCAACACGTCTTCAGTTTTGCGGATTGATAGGCCATTGTGCAGACGGAGTCAGTTTGCCCTGCAGCTTGGTTTGGCCGGTATTTCTTATTGTTCCGGCGGCGCGCTCCGGGCCGTCGACTGATTTTGTCAAGCTGCGCAAGCGCAGCCCTCCCTCCATGTCATGTTCGTCACTCCGGTCTGGCGGGTCGGGCCTCTGCATGATTTGATGCGCTCAAAGCAACGCCGCGCCAAGCGGCGATCAGCGGCGGGCGCTGCTGTTCAAGAAGCCAAAGGGAGGACTGTCTTGAAGAAGACAAGTCGTACGATGCTGGCCAAGATCTGGGACCAGCATGTTATTGCGCGCTTGAGCGAAGACACCGATCTCCTTCATATCGACCGTCATCTGCTGCACGATCTCGGCGGCTCGCGCGGCCTGCTCGACCTCAAGAGCAAGGGGCTGACGGTTCATAATCCCGAACTGACCTTTGCGACGCCGGACCATGCCATTTCCACCGCGCATGGCCGCGCCGGGACCAGCAAGATCGGGCAGGAACTTCTGGCTGCGCTGCGCGTCGAGACCGCGGCAAGCGGCATCACGATGTTCGATGTCGATCAGCCCGGCCAGGGCATCGTCCATGTGATCGGGCCCGAGCTTGGCTTGAGCCTGCCTGGATGCACCATCGTGTGCGGCGACAGCCATACGTGCACGCATGGCGGGCTGGGCGCGCTCGCCTTCGGGATCGGCTCGAGCGAACTCACGCATGTGCTGGCCACGCAGGCGCTGATCCAGCGCCGACCCAAGACATTGCGCGCGCGGTTCGAGGGCAAGCTGCCGCTCGGCGTCACCGCCAAGGACATGATCCTCGCGCTGATCGGGCATATCGGTGCTGCCGGCGGCACCGGTTATTCGGTCGAATATGCCGGCAGCGCCATCCGCGACCTGCCGATCGAGGGGCGGCTCACGATCTGTAATCTCTCGATCGAGCTCGGCGCCAAGATGGGCATGGTCGCGCCCGACGAAAGAACGTTCGAATTCCTGCGCGGCCGTCCCTATGCGCCGCAGGGCGCGATGTGGGAGCAGGCGGTCAAGGCGTGGCGCGAATTGCCGAGTGATCCGGACGCGGTGTTCGACCGCGAAGTCATGATCGATGTCGAGCAGATCATTCCGCAGGTGACGTGGGGCATCAGCCCGGAGCACGTCATCGGCGTGGACGGCCGGATACCCGATCCGAAAGCGGTCGAGGATCCGGCGCGCCGTGCCGCGATCGAAACCGCACTCGACTATATGGGGCTGCAGGCCGGCGCACCGATCGCGGGCACGCCGGTCGATTGGGTGTTCATCGGCTCCTGCACCAACAGCCGGCTGAGCGACTTGCGCGCGGCGGCAGACGTCGCGCGCGGCCGCAAGGTTGCGGCCGGCGTGCGCGCCTGGGTCGTGCCGGGCTCGGAAAACGTCAAGCGCGAGGCAGTCGCCGAAGGGCTCGACAAGATCTTCACCGAGGCCGGCTTCGAATGGCGTGAGCCGGGCTGCTCGATGTGCCTTGCCGCCAATGGCGAGGTGGTGGCCCCCGGCCAGCGCTCGGTCTCGACCTCGAACCGCAATTTTGTCGGGCGACAGGGTCCACGGGCGCGAACGCACCTGGCGAGCCCTGCGAGTGCTGCCGCGTCGGCCATCGCCGGCGCGATCGCCGACGTCAGGACGATGGGGCGCTGAGATGCCAAAACCGTTCAACAAGCTCACCGCGACAGCCGCGCCGATCATGCGCGGCAATATCGACACTGACGTGATCATCCGCATCGAGCGGCTGGTCGGAAACTCGGTGCGTGGCACGCTCGGCAAATGGGCGTTCGGCTCGCTGCGCTATCTGCCCGACGGTTCGGAGAACCCCGACTTCATTCTGAACCGCGAGCCGTACCGGCAGGCCGAGATCCTCGTCACCGGCCCGAATTTTGGCTGTGGCTCGTCGCGCGAGGGCGCGGTGTGGTCGCTGCAGGAGATGGGCATCCGCGCCATCATCGGCTCCGGCTTCGGCGACATCTTCTTCGCCAACTGTTTCCAGAACGGAATTCTGCCCGTTGTCGTCGACAAGGCCGTGGTTGATTCGCTCGCGGCCGACATTGAGGCGACGCAGGGGGCTGGCAAGGTCTCGATCGACCTCGAGGCGCAGACCATCATCTCGCCGTCGGGCCAGCGGCACAATTTCGAGATCGATCCGCGGCGGCGCGAAGGACTTCTGCAGGGGCTCGACGAGGTCGCCTTGACCCTCAAGCGCGATGACGAGATCCGCGCCTTCCAGGCTTCCGATCGCGCGGCGCGGCCCTGGATTCATTTTGCAAGGACATCGGCATGAGCACGCAATCCAACATGGTCAAGGTCGCCGTGGTCGGCGGCGAGGGCATCGGCCCCGAGGTCACCGCGCAGTCGCGCCGCGTCCTCGACTGGTTCGCCGCCAAACGCAGCGTGCCGATGACATTGCGCGAGGCGCAGTACGGGCTCATCCCCTACCTTGCGACCGGAAAGGTGCTGCCGGAGGACACTGCCGAGGCAATGGACGAGGCTGACGCGATCCTGTGGGGCGCAACCGGCGGGCCCGAGACCAAGGAGGTTCCGGCGGTCGCGCGGAAGGCGGGCAGCCTGCTGGGGCTGCGCAGCAAATACGATCTCTACGCCAATCTGCGGCCGATCGTGGCGAGCCCGGCGCTCACGGCCTCCGCGCCGCTGAAGGCCGAGGTGCTCGACGGCGTCGACTTTGTCATCATCCGCGAGCTCACCAGCGGTATCTATTTCGGCGAGCCGCGCGGCATCGAGACATTGCCCGACGGCCAGCGCCGCGGCTTCAATACCGAGCAGTACACCACCAACCAGATCCGCCGCGTGGCGCGGTCTGCGTTCGAGCTGGCGCGGACGCGGCGCAACAAGGTCTGCTCGGTCGACAAGGCCAATGTGCTGGAGACCAGCGTGGTCTGGCGCGAGGAGGTGATCGCGCTCCACAGAGAGGAGTTCTCCGACGTCGAGCTCACTCATCTTTATGTCGACAACGCTGCGATGCAGATCGTGCGCGAGCCAAGGCAGTTCGACGTGATGGTGACGGGCAATATCTTCGGCGACATCCTCTCCGATTGCGCGGCGATGGCCTCGGGCTCGCTCGGCATGCTGCCGTCGGCCTCGCTCGGGCCGGTGGACCGCTACGGCCGGCGCAAGGCGCTGTACGAGCCGGTGCACGGCAGCGCTCCTGACATTGCGGGCAAGGGCATCGCCAATCCGCTCGGCTCGATCCTGAGCGTTGCCATGATGCTACGACTGACGTTGAACCGGCCCGAGGACGCCGATCTGCTGGAGAAAGCGGTGCAGACCGCGCTCGCGTCAGGCGCGCGGACGGCCGATATCGCCGAGGCCAGCGCGAAAAAGCTCTCGACCGTCGAAATGGGCGATGCGGTGCTGAGCGCGCTCGACAAGATCTCGGCCAGGGAGCACGCTTGATGGCCTATATCTCAAGACGTTCGGCGCTTACGATCATCGCAGCCGGCGGCACTGCCGCGCTCGCCGGCCGGGGACGCGCGGCAGATATGTTAGGCCGCGTGATCTATCCGGTCGCGGTCCCCGTCTATCAGACGCAGTTTGTTGCCGACCGCATCGGCTTCTTCAAGGAGGCCGGGCTCGACTGCAAGCTGATCCAGGGCGGCAGCGGAGTGAAGACCCGCGAGATCGTCGCCTCATCGCAGGGCGATATCGGCATCGGCGATATCACGCATCCGATGCAGCTTTCCAATCGCGGCCGCAGCGGGCGCGTGCTGATGCCGGTCGACACGCGATCGAGCTCGGTGATGTTCATCATCCGCAAGGATCTGAAGGACCAGGGAATCAACACGCTGGAAGCCTTCACGCAGTGGAAGCGGCCCGATGGCCGCAAGCCGATCGTCTCGGTGTCGTCGCTTGGCGGTACCAATCATGTGTGGGCGTCCTATTATATGGAAACCATGGGGCTCGACGACAAGGTGACCTGGATCGGCACCGGCAATGTCGACACCATGCTCGGTACGTTGAAGTCGAAGCAGGCCGACATCCTCGTCAGCTCGCTGTCCCTCCTGAACGAATCGCGAGAGCAGGGCTGGGGCGAATTGCTGTTCGACGGCACGGATGAGGCGATCTGGAACAAGTATATCGGCGGCAAGGTGCCGGTGACGTCGCATTTCTCGACGCAGGCGACCATCGACAAGGATCCGGCCAAAATGCAGGCCTTCGTCACCGCGATCTGGCGCGCGACGCTATGGATCAAGACGCACACGCCGGAGCAGATCTACGACGCCATCGAGCCCTATGTCGGCAGCACCTCGCGCAAGGCCAATTTGCTCGAGATCACCACGCTGCAGAAGGTCGCCGACTATGAGGCCACGATCGACGCCGCCGAGTTCGCGCGCGGCGAAAAGGTCTGGTTCCGCGAGATGACCGGCATCAAGCCGTTGACGATCGCCGATGTCATCGTTCCGACCTTTATCGACACGGCGCGAAAGGCCTATCCGGGTTGAGCGCGCTGGAGACAAGGGCAGCGCCAGTACCGCGATCGCTGGATGCCCGGCGGATCGAGGTCAAGGGCTTGAGCAAGTCGTTCCATCTTGCCAACACCGCGATCGAGGCCGTACGCGACGTCTCGTTCGGAGTCCGCCGCGGCGAGTTCGTCGCGCTGCTCGGACCATCGGGATCCGGCAAGAGCACCGTCCTCAACATGATCGCGTCCTTGATCAGGCCGAGCGGCGGCGAAATCCTGATCGACGGCAAGCGCGTCGTCGCCGGCAAGGCGACGGCGGACGTCGGCTACGTCTTCCAGCGCGACACGCTGTTCCCCTGGCGGACCGTCGCCGACAATATCGGCTACGGGCTGGAGCTCGCCGGCGTGCCGGCGCAGGAGCGGAAAGCGCGAATTGCGGAATGTGTCGCGCAAGCGGGCCTCAAGGGATTCGAGAACGCCTATCCGTCGGCACTGTCGGGCGGTATGCGGCAGCGCGCGGCGCTGATGCGGACCCTGATCGTCGAGCCGCAGATACTCCTGATGGATGAGCCGTTCGGCGCGCTCGACACCCATACCAAGATCGACATGCACGAGGTGCTGTTGCGGATCTGGGAGCGCGAGCAGCAAACCGTGCTGTTCGTCACCCACGATCTCGGCGAGGCGCTGACGCTTGCCGACCGCATCATCCTGTTCTCGGCCCGGCCGGGCCGGATCAAGGACATGTTCGAGGTCGATTTCGCGCGTCCACGCGACGCGGTGAAGGTACGCGAGACGCCGCGCTATGCCGAACTGTTCCAGCATATCTGGCACTCGCTCGGCGAGGAATTCGTCAAGGGCCGCAGCGCATGAAGAGATACAGCCGGCTGAACACGGTCGCCTGGCAGGCGCTGATCTGCGTCGTCGTGCTGTCAATCTGGCAGTGGGGTTATGATCTGCGCACACGATTGCCGTGGCTGGTGCCTGATTTGCTTGATCCCTACTTCATCTCGAAGCCGTCGCAGATCTTCGAGGACTTCCTGATCCAGAGCTGCCTCACCTCGAAGCTCGGCGCCTGGAATGGCTGGCTGAACGGCGACTTCGCGAAATGCCTGGCGCGCAATCAGAACAATCTCTGGGTCGCAACCGGCGTGACGTTGCAGAACACCTTCTTCGGTTTCGTCACCGGCGTGATCAGCGGCTTCGTCGCCGGCTTGATCCTGGGGCGTTCCGATCGCCTCAGCGCGATATTCCAGCCGTTCATCACGGCGGTGAATTCGATCCCGCGCATCGCGCTCGCACCGATCATCGTGCTCGCGTTCGGGATCGGCGACATGTCCAAGATCGTGACGTCATGGATCGTCGTCGTGTTCCTGGTGTTCTTCAACACCTTCGAAGGCGCGCGCTCGATCGACGATGGCTTTACCAACGCCGCGCGCCTGCTCGGTGCCAGCGAGTGGCAGATCACGCGCACGGTCGTGATTCCCTCGACAATGGCCTGGGTGTTCGCTTCGCTGACGCCGGCAATCTCCTTCGCGCTCATCGGCGTGATCGTCGGCGAGTTCATCGGCGCCGAACGCGGCATCGGCCGGCTGATCATCGAATCCGAGGCGCGCGGCGAATACCCGCGGCTGAATCCGGCCAACGTCTTGCAGAGCACGAGACCCATGAGCCAGTCCTATACGAAGCCACTTCCCGTCTGCAATGAACTGAACCGTCCGTTCTGGGAGCGGGCACGCGAGGGCCGCCTTGCGCTGCAAGCCTGCCGGCGTTGCGACCATCTCCACTTCCCGCCGTCGCCGGTTTGTCCGCGCTGTCTCTCCAACGAGCAGACCTGGCGCGATGTGAGCGGAGGAGGGACGCTCGAATCCTGGGTCGATGTGCATCGCGCCTATTGGCCTGGCTTCGCGCAGGAGCTTCCCTATCGGGTGTGTCTGGTCCGGCTTGATGAAGGCGTGCTGCTGGTCAGCAATCTCGTGGGCGACAGCGCGGGCGCAGCGCTGGGTGCCCGGCTTCGCGTCGTGTTCGAGCGGGCCACCGACGAGATTGATCTGCCGAAATTCCGGCTATCGCCGGACTGATCCGCGACATGTCTGCGGCAGTGCGACGCTACAGCATTGCGATGGAGCGACCGCGGCCTTTTTCACCTTGACGAAGCGGGTCCGGCATGATTGCTTGCTGCAATAACAAATACGCTATTTGCATAGCGAATTGGGAGGATGCCTTGATTTCCGAAATGACATCAACGCCTCGCGTTCCCGCATTCGGTGGGGGCGTCTGATGGCTGTCACGGCACCACACTCCGCCACGACCGACGCGGGTCCCGTGTTCGAGGATGTTCAGGTCGGCCAGGATATCGGCCCGCTCTTCAAGGGCCCGCTCACGACCGCACACCTGATGCGCTGGTCGGCTGCGATGGAGAATTGGCACAAGATTCACTACGACCTGCCGTTCGCCACCGGCCATGACAAGCTGCCAGGCCTCTTGGTCAATGGCTCGCTGAAGCAGCAATTCATCGCGCAGCTCTTGAAGGATTGGGCCGGACCGACCGGATGGCTGTGGAAGCTTCGCTTCCAGTTTCGGGCCATGGACCTTGTCGGCGAACGCCTGTCGGTCTGGGGCAAGGTCACCGGCACCCGAGGCGTGGACACGCCGCAGGGCTCTTATGGGCTGGTCGAGATCGAACTCGGAATCTGCAATGAGGCAGGCGTCGAGTCGACTCCTGGTGCTGCGACGGTGGCGCTTCCGCTGCGTGGTGGCACTCGCCTGCCTTATCCGTTCGTTGCTCCGGCAAACTGAAGCCTGACGTCCACATCGCAGTCGGCCATTCGGCTCGTTCGTTTTCGAGGGGACCTTAACAATGTCATTGACCCGCGCGCTCGGTCAGTTCGTCTCCGACTTGTCGCCCAACCGTGTGCCGGCGCAGGCAGCCGCCATCGCCCGCACCGGCTTCATCGACTGTGTCGGCGTCATGATTGCAGGACGTGAAGAAGAACCGACGCGCATCCTTCGCGAGGTTCTCGATCCTGCGAGCGGCGATGCCACGCTGTATTTCAGCGACCGCAAGGCGGACGCAGCGCAGGCCGCGTGGATCAACGGCACCGCCGCCCACGCACTCGACTTCGACGACGTGGCGCTACGCGGCCATCCCAGCACGGTTCTCGTTCCGGCCATCCTGGCAGAAGCGGAAACGCTCGACGTCTCCGGCCGGGACATGGTGACGGCCTATGTCGCGGGTTACGAGACCTGGGCGGAACTGGTGCGCCGCGAACCGGGATTCCATCACGGCAAGGGATGGCACCCCACCGGCATCTTCGGTGCAATCGGCGCGGCGGCGGCATGCGCCTCGTTGCGCCGCCTCGACCCGGCCAAGGCGACCCAAGCGATTGCGCTCGGTGCGTCGCAAAGTGCCGGCCTGATGGCCAATTTCGGCACGATGACGAAGCCGTTTCACGCCGGCCGCTCCGCTCATAGCGGGGTGATGGCGGCGCGTCTTGCCGCGGCCGGCTTCACGGCCTCGGAGGATGCGCTCGAGCATCCGCAAGGTTTTCTCGCCGCCGCTCGCCTGCCGGCGAGGTCGATCGCGAAAGCCCAGCCGCACTCGGCGAAGCCTGGCACATCATCGACAGCGGACTGAACATCAAGAAGTATCCCGCCTGCTACTGCACCCATCGCGCCATCGATGGCATGCTGGATCTGCTTAAGACACATCCGCTGCGACCGGACGAGATCGAAGGCATCACGGTGCGGCTCAGCGAAAATTACGCGACGATCCTGCGCAATCATCTCCCGCAGACCGGGCTTGCGGCAAAGTTCAGCATCGAGTTCGCGATGGCGAGTTCGGTGGTGGCAAACCGCGTCGGATTGACCGAACTGACGGACTCCTTCGTGCAGCGCCGGGAGGTCCAGGACCTGATGGGCCGGGTCAAGGTCGAGACCAACACCGACTACGATCCGCAGCAGGCGGGCGCATCCGTCGCAGATCAGGCGATCGTGCGCCTGCGCGCGGGCGGCGAACTGGAAAGCGAACGCGTGGCCCGCGCGCGCGGGCACGCCGAGAAGCCGCTGCGCGAGGATGAGCTCTTCGCCAAATTTGAAAATTGTCTGCTGGCTGGCCGGTCGACCGTGGACCCCGCTGTGCTGTTCAAGCGCTTGCAGGCCATGGAAGACAGTTCCGCCCGAAGCCTCACGTCGCTGCACTGAGCGGCCAGCATCTGTCCTCAACCGGCCTTGGAACATGACCGCAACGCCAACGACTTCTCAGCCGCGCAGCTGCCTTCCGCCTGAAGATGTAAGCGGCCCGGCCACCTTCGTGCCACCCCGTGGGGCGTGTGACGCGCATGTCCATGTTTTCGGCGATCCCGCCCGCCATCCCTATGAAGAAGAGCGGAGCTTCACTCCGCCGCCGGGCCTCTCGCCCGCCGAGCTGGACAAGCTGCATCGTTTGCTCGGCTTCGACAGGTCGGTCATTGTGCAGACCGGAATCCAAAGTCCGGACGTGATGCTCGAAGCGCTGCGTGCGGAGCCCAATCGCTTGCGCGGAGTCGCGGTGCTGAAAGGCGACACGACCGATCGCCGCCTTGCGGAGCTTCACGAGGCGGGCGTGCGCGGAATCCGGATCAACCTGTTTCAGCGCGCTGGTGTTCATGTCTATCGCGGCGGTGCTCGCTTCGAGGATCTCGAAGCGCTTGCGCCGCGCATCAAGCGCTACGGCTGGCATGTGCAGGCCTGGCTCGACGCCAGTGACCTGCCGTACTGGGCGCCGAAGCTGCTGGCGTTCGGGCTCGACATTGTGGTTGACCACATGGGCCGCATCACCACGGATCGCGGCGTTGATAGTCCTGGCTTTGCTCGCCTTTGCGAACTGCTTCGCGATGGCCGGGTGTGGTGCAAGCTGTCGGGAGCCGACCGCATTTCAGTCGCTGGCGCCCCGTTCACCGATGCTGTCCCCTACGCGCGGGCGCTGTTGAGCGCCAACGCTCACCGCGTCGTCTGGGGGACCGACTGGCCGCATGTGAACTATTTTGACTCGCCCGTTCCAAAAGACTCGGTGCTCGTCGATCTCATTCCGGCGTTTGCTTCTGATCCGCAGGATCAGCAGCGTCTGTTGGTCGCCAACCCAGCCGAACTCTACGGATTTGACAAGAGATGACTGTAACCTGTCCGAGGTATGATTGATGCTGTCTTTCAAGCGATATTTGTTGGCGGGCGCCGCCGCCGTCACGGTTCTGGCGGCGGCTTCACCCTCGCGCGCCGCGTGCGAGTTGAAGCTCGGCGTGGTGGGTGGATTGTCGGGTGCGACCGCACAATGGGGCAACGCGCTCAAGGCTGCCGTTGATTTCGTCGTCAAGAAGACCAATGACGCGGGCGGGCTGCAGGTCGGTTCGGAGCGCTGCCAGATCACGACGTCCGTTCTCGACACCAAGGCGACCGCGGAAGGAGCGGCGGCTGCCGCGAACCAGCTCGTCAGCCAGGGCGTCAAGTTCGTGGTCGGACCGGTGGTGTCGCCCGAAGCGACCGGCATCAAGCCGATCGCGGTGCGCAATAACATGCTGGTGTTTCTCAACAGCTACGCGAAGAACGCGATCGGTCCGCAATGGCCGATGGTGTTTCATGAGGGCCCCGGGCCAAGCGTCTGGGCCGATGCCATCGTCAAGGCAGCGAAGGCGAAATTCAATATCAAGTCGGTCGTGGTGGTCGCTCCGAACGATCAGGGCGGAACAGATATCGCGAGCGTCGACGTCGATGTGTACAAGCGCAACGGCATCGAGGCGACGGACGAATACTATCAGCGCGGCACGACGAATTTCGCCGCGATCATCACCCGCATCCTGGCCAAGAATCCCGACGCGGTCGACACCGCTTCGTCGGCTCCCTCCGATGCGGGCATCATGGTCAAGCAGCTTCGCCAAGCGGGCTTCAAGGGCCCGATCGGGCGGCTCGGCGGCGCAGCGACGGATGAGATCGTGCGCATCGTCGGAAGTGTCGAGGGCGTCGGCGACTTCTACTGGTACGAAAACGTCGCGACCTCCGACCCGAAGGTGCAGGCCATCTACGACGATTTCAAGCAGGTGATGGGTGCGCCCGCTCCGGAAAACACCACGATGATCCTGTGGGTCGCGGCCAGTCAGGTTTTGCTGAACGGGATCTCCAAGGCCGGCACCATCACCGATACCAAAAAAGTCGCTGAAGTGCTGCGGACGCTTCCAGTCGACGACAAATATCTCGGGAAAGGATTCTGGACCGGCAAGTCCTTCTTCGGGATCAAGCAGGAGATCGCGTTTCCGTTCGGCATCGGCATGATCATCGGCGGCAAGATGCTGCCTGTCCAACGCGTGGAGGCCGTTGATCAGGACTGATTTTTCTGACGCTCAACTAAAAAAATAACGAGGGAGGGAAAAATGAAAGGTACGTCGCAGCACTTCAGGAAGAGCGCAATCGGCGGATTGGTACTGGGCCTCACCGGCTTTTTGGCCGGCTATGCCCAGGCCGCCTGTGAACTAAAGCTTGGCGTCGTCGGCACCCTCTCGGGGCCGGCCGCTCAATGGGGCCTTGCGCTCAAAGGAGCCGTTGATCTCGTGGCGGCTGAATACAACGCCGAAGGCGGGGTGCCGGTTGGGAGCGAGAAATGCCGCGTCGCGGTGTCGGCATTCGATGGAAAGTACACGGCGGAGGGTGCCGCTGCCGGCGCCAACGCGCTGGTCAGCCAGGGCGTGAAATTCATCATCGGCCCGATCGGATCACCGGAGATGACGGGTCTGAAGCCGATCGCGGCCCGCAACAACCTCTTGGTGATGGGTAACGGCTACGCCAAGAATGCGATCGGCCCGCAATGGCCGCTGGTGTTTCACAACGGACCTGGCCCAAGTGGCTGGGCCGATCCAATCGTCAAGGTCGCAAAGGCGAAATTCGGCATCAAGAAAGTGGTCGTGGTGGCGCCGAACGACCAAGGCGGAACCGACATCGCAAGCGTCGACGCGGTCGCCTACAAGAACAACGGCATCGAGGCGATCGAGGAATATTACCAGCGCGGGACCTCGAACTTCCAGCCGATCGTCACGCGCATCATTAATATGCAGCCCGATGCGGTGGACACTGCATCATCGCCGCCCGGCGACACCGGCACGATGGCCAAGCAATTGCGGCAGGCCGGCTTCCAGGGACCGATCGGCCATCTCGGCGGACCCGGCACGGAAGAGATCGCGCGCATCGCCGGCGGCATCGACGTCCTGAAGACCTTCTATTGGTACGAGCCAATCGTCGTCGACGAGAAGATTCAGGAGCTCGCGGCCGCCTACAAGAAAGCGTTCAATACGGATCGGCCGGAAAGCAACCTGTTCTTCCAGTGGGTGGGCGCGGCGCGGATGGTTGTCAAGGCGATCTCCAAGGCCGGGACCATCACCGATACGCAGAAGGTGGCGGAGGCACTGCGCAGCCTTCCGGTGGAAGATCCCAATCTCGGGAAGGGGCTGTGGATCGGTCAGGAGTTCTTCGGCATCAACCAGGAGCTCTCCTTCCCGTTCGGGATCGGCACCATCATCGACGGCAAGATGCAGCCGATCGTCAAGCAACCCGCTGCAACCGGCAAATAGGCAGCATCCATCGGGGATGCCGGAGAGGACAGCCAGATGAATGAGTTTATCTCCGCAGGTCTCATCGGAGTCAGTCTGGGAGCGCAATATGCGCTCCTGGCGCTCGGCTTCACGTTGATCTTCGGCATCCTTGGTGTCGTGAACTTCGCCCATGGCGGCTTTTACGTCGCGGGCGGATATATCGCTTACGGCTTCGTCAGCCATCTCGGCGTGCCCTATGTCATCGCCGTCCTATTGGCCACGCTGGCAACGGGCGCGATCGGCTATCTGTTCGAGTTGTTCCTGGTCGAACGGATTGTCGAGGACCATCTCGCGACGCTGATGCTGACGCTTGGCCTCTATCTCACGATGTCGACTGGCGTGCTGGTCGCGTTCGGCCCGGAGTCTCCCCAATTCCAGTTTCCGATCAGCGGCTCACTGCAGATCGGGAAATTCCATTTGCCGATCGAGAACATCGTTGTTCTCTCGATCTGCCTTCTCGCGATCGCGACGGTCTATCTCTTGATGTACAAGACCGATTTCGGTCGCGCCCTGCGTGCGCTCGCCGATGACCGCCAGGTCGCCGCCGCGCAAGGCCTGCGTCCGCGATTGTTGTTTCCTCTCGCGTTCGGCGTCGCCTGCGGCCTTGCCGGGCTGACAGGAGCGCTGGTGACGCCGATCCTGTCACTTGCGCCGCATGTCGGCGACCCTGTGCTGGCGACGTCGTTTCTGATCGTGATTTTGGGTGGGCTGGGCAGCATCGGCGGCGCGACGATCGCGGCGTTCCTGGTCGGGCTCGTTGAAGCCTATTCGAGCGTCTATCTGGGCGGATCGAAGGGAGCGTTGGCGCTCTTCGTCCTGGTTCTGATCGTTCTCGTCGTGCGTCCCTCCGGGCTGTTCGGCCGCGAAGTCAGGGGGGCCTGAACCGTGAATGTCATCAAGAGAAATGCCGGCGAGATCGCCACGGTCGTGGTCCTGTTGGCCGCTTTTGCGGTTCCATTCCTGACCGAGGATCCATTCGTCTATTCGGTCGCCAACCAGATCTTCATCGCGGTCACGGCTGCGTTCAGTGTCTATCTCATGCTCAGGATGGACCTGCTGACATTCGCGGTGCCGGTGTTCATGGCGGTCGGCGGCTATACCGTTGCGATTGCCGGCCTGAAAGGAGGGGTGACGGACAGCTTCGCGCTGACCGCCCTCAGCTTCGTGGTCCCCGCGCTGATCGCATTGCCCCTCGGTATCCTCGTGCTGCGGCTGAAGGGCGTTTATTTCGTGCTTGTCACCTTCGTTCTGACCGAGATCACGCAGCTCGTCCTGTTCGAGACGCCGAACCTGACCGGCGGATCGAACGGGCTGGTCGGGATGCCGCCGACGACGTTGTTCGGGCTGGAGCTCGCCGACAACCGCGCGGTCCTGCTCCTGGCCATCGGCGTCACCGTCGCCGCCGCGATCATCACCGCGCTGGTGACGAGCTATCATCGCCAGAACTTCGCGGCGATCGAGGAGAACGAGACTCTGGCGCAGAGTCTTGGCCTCGTGGTGTGGCGCTACAAGGTCCTGGGTTTCGTGGTAGCGGCCGGCCTTGCCGGCATGGCCGGGTTCTCGCTGGTCAACATGCTGCTGACCGCTCATCCGACCTCGTTCAGCTCATCGTCCTCGGTGAATTATATCGCCTACACGATCGTGGGCGGCCGCGTCTCGATGCTCGGCCCGGTCGTCGGCAGCGTTCTCCTCGTCTGGATGTCGAACCTGTTCAGCAATCAGGGGCAGTATTCGCAGGGCCTGTTCGGCCTGCTCATCATCATCGTCGTGCTGGTTGCGCGGGGCGGCATCGTAGGCACGCTGGCCAATCTCGTTGCGTTCCTGAAGCAATGGCTTCGGCAAGACGACAATATCACGGCGGCTGCGCCGCCATCCGCTCTGAGCGAGCACACGTGACCACGCGCGGCAGAACTCTGGAGGTGGCGAACCATGCAAGGTGGTGAACTGCGCGTCGAGAATATCTCGAAACGGTTTGGAGGATTGCGGGTCTTTACCGACCTCAGCTTCAAGATCGCGCCCGCCGAGATTCTGGGGGTGATCGGTCCGAACGGAGCCGGGAAGACCACGCTGATCAACGTCATCTGCGGCAAGCTCGCCCCGAGCAGCGGACAGATCCTGCTCGACGGCAGGCCGGTCACGGGCAAGCCGGTCCATGAGTTGAGCCGCCGCGGGCTGGTCCGCAGCTTTCAGCAGACCAACACCTTCAAGAGCGCAACCGTGCGCGAGAACCTGTCCCGCGCGATCCGCTTCAGTGGCAGCCCCATCTCGATCTGGGATCGGCTGACCGATCTATTGAAGCAGTTCGATCTTGCGCCGCGGCTGGACGAGCCGAGCGACAAGCTGCCCTACGGCATGCAGAAGATGCTCGGATTGCTCCTCGCCTACACGACGCGACCGAAAGTCCTGCTGCTGGACGAGCCGGCCGCGGGGCTCGAACGGCGCGAGCGGACGCAGGTCGATGTTTTCGTCAAAGCGGCGCAGGCCGATTTCGGCTGCTCCGTCCTGATCGTCGAGCACGACATGGATCTGATCCGGAGGCTATGTCCCCAGATCCTCGTCCTCGATGCCGGCCATCTGCTGGCGGCAGGAACTCCCGAAGATGTGCTGTCAAGGCGTGATGTGATCGATGCCTATATGGGCGTCGGCGATGATGAAGAGGCGGCTGCCTGATGCTGTCGATCGAAAGTCTCGAGGTCCGCTATGGCGGAATCACCGCGCTGCGCGGCGTCTCCATCGATGTGAAGGAGGGCGAGACCGTCCTTCTCGTCGGCGCCAACGGTGCGGGCAAGTCCAGCCTGATCAACGCGATCATCGGGGTTGTGCCGACCTGCGGCGGAACGATTCGATTCAAGGGCCAGGACATCGGTGCGCTCTCCTGCGACCGCCGCGCCAAGGCGGGTGTGGGATATTCTCCGGAAGGACGCCGTGTCTTTCCCCGCATGTCGGTTGCCGACAATGTGCTGTCAGGTGCTTTCGGACTGGGCCGCAAGCGGCAGCAGGAAGCCTTCGACTGGCTTTGCGAGGCCTTCCCGATCCTGGCGACCCGCGCCCATCAGCCCGCGGGGCAGTTGAGCGGCGGCGAGCAGCAGATCGTCGCCTTTGCGAGGGCCATGAGTTCCTATCCTCCCTTCCTGCTGTTGGACGAACCATTCCTGGGGCTGGCGCCGGTCTGGATCCAGCGCATCAGCGATGCGATCCGACAGGTTCAGAAGCGCGGTACGACGATCCTGATGACCGAGCAGATGGCGAGGCCGGCACTGAAGCTCGCGACGCGCGGCTATGTCATGCGCGGCGGCGAAGTGCGCCGCAGCGGCAGCGTCGCCGAAATCCGCGATATCGCACTGGCGGAGGAATACCTTTGAGCGGGATGAACGCCACCGCGCGTCTCGGCGCCTTCGTGCGCCGCTGCGCCGCCGAACCCATGGCGCCGGAAATATTGGAGAAGGCCGCTATCTGCCTGCTCGACACGCTCGGCCTTGCTCATCTTGCGCGCGACGAAGCGACGGCGGTCGCGACCCGCTCGCTGGCGCTGCGCGTTCCGGACGGGCCCGGGACCGCGCGCATCTGGGCGGACCACAGCCGGGTATCTTTGTCCGAAGCCGTGACGGCCAATGCTGTTGCGGTCCATGCGCAGTTCCATGATGATTCCGATCATAGCTCCTGGTCGCATCCGGGATCACTGGTGGTGCCGGCTGCGGCCTCGTTGGGCGAGGCTGCGCGGCTGCCGTTGCAGCGAGTCTTGCGCGCGATCGTGGCAGGCTATGCCACGCTTGAATGGCTCGGCGCGAAGGAGGAGCTTGCACGCGCGCTCATTGCTCGCGGGGTGCGGACAAGTCCGACACTGGGGACGATCGGCGCCGCCGCGGCTGCCGCTGTTGGTCTCGATCTCGACGAGGCCGGAGCCCGCAATGCGGTTGCCATCGCGACCAGCATCACCGGCGGCGTGCTCGAGCCGGTGCGATGCGGCTCCGATGAATGGCGGGTGCAGAACGCCCAGGCCGCGCGCGGCGGCCTTCTGGCGGCACAGCTTGCCGGCCGCGGCGTCATCGGCGCTCCAGACGGTCTCGAAGGTCCCAAGGGCCTGATGCGGGCGCTCGCCGGTCTCGAGTCCGCGCCGGCACGCTGGCGCACCGATCCGAAAGCGGAGGCCATTCTCGATGCCATGGCAAAGCCGTTCGCCTCGCTCGGCGACAACATGCCGCCGATCGTAGCGGCGAAACTGATTCACGATATGGGTATCGATCGCAAGCGCATTCGTGCGATCAATGTCACGCTGTGGCGGCCTTACACCGAATATCCGGGAACGAATTTCAAGGGGCCTTACGAGCGTACGGTCCAGACGCTCGCCAGCACGGCCTTCGCCGTCTCGGCGATGCTGGCCTACGGCGAACTGGAATATGACATCGCGCTCGACCACCGAGAGGATCCTGAGATATTGAACCTCGTCGGACTGACCACGATCGAACCGCATGACGGCTCGTTCCTGGATGCGACCGTTACGGTAACGCTTGAGGACGGCACGCGCATCGTGCGCGAATCCTCACAATCGCCGCGAACCATGATCTTCCAGGACCGGCATACGGCGACCGATCAATTCGCGCGCAGGCTCGCAAAATGCGGCTTTGGGCCAAAGCTCGCCCCAGCCATCGCCGATATTGTCTTCGCGGCCGCGGAAGGCCGCGCGTCAGCCGACATGCGGCAGGTGCTGGATCAGTTCGCCGGTTCGTCGGCGGCGTAGCGCGCACTCAAAGCAAGGCTGCGTCAGGCGAACCAGGACATGAGGCTGGCGTTCACCTCGCCGGATGCCTCGTATTGCACCCAGTGGCCAGCTCCTTCGATCACGACAAAGGGGCAGCCAGGGTCGAGTGCCCTGAGAAGTTCGCGCCGTGTCTCGACATAACGGCCGGTCATCGGGTCCCGCTCGCCCCAGATGCCCGCGAGCGGCAGCCGAACCTGATCGAGCTTTCGGCGCAGCGCATCGGTGAGCGAGATGGACCGGCTCCGCAGCCGTGCCCGCTGTGTATTCTGTTCCTGGATATAGATGGCGAGATCGTCAACTTTTGCCGGATTGGCGATCATCACGGCCTCGAGATTGGCGCGATGCGCGGCACGGCGATCCGCGTCCGATGTCGCCTTTTGCCATTTGACCAGGCCGGGCGGTGGCGGGCGGGGCAGGGCCAGCCCGCCGGCGCCGAGCAGAACCAGCCGGCGGACCCGCGGAGCCATGCAGGCCGCAATATGTCCAGCCATCACGCCGCCAAAGGAGAATCCGGCGAAGGCGATCGCCTCGGATTCGTTCAGCAATTGCTGCAGGCCGGCAGCCACGATTTCAGCGAGACGCTCCGCATCGATCTCGCCCGGTGGCGCATCGGACCAGCCGTAACCCGGCAAGTCCGGCACCAGCACTTTGAAGTGTCGCGCCAGCGGCAGGATGTTGCGGGTCCAATGCATCCATGATCCGTGGCCGCCGTGGACCAGGACCAGCGGGGGACCATCGCCCCAGATGCGCCACGCCATCGTTCCGCCGTCGAAGGGGGTACGCACGAGGCGTGCCTGTGTCTCAATCGATGCGATGATGGCTTGCGGCGACGCCACTTCCGACATGCCTGCAACCGTCTTCAATAGGAGCGCGGCAGCCCCAGCACATGCTGCGCCACGAAGGCCAGCACCATGTTCGTCGAGATCGGCGCAACACGGTAGAGGCGGCATTCCCGCCACTTGCGTTCGATATCGTATTCGCGCGCGAAGGCAAACCCTCCATGGGTCTGGATTGCGGCTTCGGCCGCCCTCCATGTCGCCTCTGACGCCAGCAGCTTTGCGATGTTCGCATCAGCGCCGCAGTCCCTGCCGGCCTCGAACAACGCGGCGGCGCGCCGGGCCATCATGTCGGCCGCTTCGAGTTCGCCATAAGCGCGGGCGAGCGGAAACTGCACGCCCTGATTCTGCCCGATCGCGCGATCGAAGACATGTCGCTGGTTGGCATAATCGACACCTTTCGACAGCAGCCAGCGGCCGTCGCCGATGCACTCCGATGCGACCAGGATCCGTTCCGCATTCATGCCATCCAGGATGTAGCGGAAGCCCCTGCCTTCCTCGCCGATCAGATTCTCTGCCGGAACCTCAAGGCTATCCATGAAGATCTCGGTGGTGTTGTGGTTGATCATCGCCTTGATCGGCCTGATCTCCAGCCGCTCCCGCGGCTGGTTGCGCAAGTCCACCAGGAAGACTGACAGGCCTTCGGTTTTCCTCTTTACCTCGCCGACCGGCGTCGTGCGCGCCAGCAACAACATCAGGTCGGAATGGAGTGCGCGCGAGGTCCATACCTTCTGGCCCGTGATCACGTATTTGTCGCCGCGGCGCTCGGCGCGGGTCTTGAGCTTGGTGGTGTCGGAGCCGGTGGTCGGCTCGGTCACGCCGAATGCCTGCAGGCGCAGGGCACCGGATGCAATGCCCGGCAGATATTTGCGTTTCTGCGCCTCGTTGCCATGTCGAAGCAGCGTGCCCATGATGTACATCTGGGCGTGGGCTGGCGAGGCGGTGCAGCCGCTGGCATTGATGGTCTCGAGAATGACGGCGGCTGCGCGCAGCGGCAGGCCGGTGCCGCCCCATTCCTCCGGGATCAGGGCGCCGAGAAATCCGGCGTCCGTCAACGCCTTGACGAATTCGCTGGGATAGGCGGAGCGCTCGTCCAGGTCGCGCCAATACTCGCCGGGGAAGTTCGCACAGACCTTGCGCACGGCCTCCCTCAATTCTGGATAGTCTTCGCCAAGCTCCACCGTAACCGCCGCGTCGCTCTGCACATGCTGGTCCATCGTCGAAATCCTTTCTTGCGGCAGGCGCGTCAGCGGCCCGTGAAGACCGGTTTGCGCTTCTCGTTGAATGCCGTGACGCCCTCACGGCGGTCCTCGGTCGGGACCATCCGGTTGTAGGCCTCGATCTCGAACAGCATGCCGTCCGCGAGGCTGAGCGACAGGCCATGATGCATCGAGCGCTTCGCCTGCCGGATGGAGATCGGAGCGTTGTCCGCGATCGTCCGTGCGATCGCGAGTGCTTCGGGCAGCAGGTTCGTCGCATCGCAGAGCCGGTTGACCATGCCCCAGGCGGCGGCATCTTCTGCCGACCAGGGCTTGCCGCTCAGCAGCAATTCCTTCGCGCGCCGCTCTCCGACCGCGCGGGCCAGGGTCTGCGTGCCGCCGGCGCCCGGCATGATGCCGAGTGTGACTTCCGGAAGGGCAAAGCGCACCTGCCGGGCGGCATAGATGAAGTCGCAGGCGAGCGCCATTTCGCATCCGCCGCCATAGGCCACGCCGTTCACCGCCGCGATCACCGGCATCGGGCAGTCGATCAGGGCGCGCACCTGCCGTTCGAAAATATGGTGCTGCGCCTGCCATGCGGCGTCTGTCATGCCATGCCGCTGCTTGAGATCGCCGCCGGCGCAGAATGCCTTGTCGCCGGCGCCGGTGAGCACCACGGCGCGGCAGAAATCAGGGTCGGCGCCGAGGTCCGTGAAGATCTCGAGAAGGTCGAGCCCCATCTGGGTGTTCATGGCATTGGCCGAACCGGGTCGGTTCAGCGTGATCTGCAGGACGTCGGGGGAGGGGCGTTCGACTTTAATGGTCTCGAATTGATCGCGCATGGTGTCCGTCAGCCGTTTTTCTTCAGGAGGGATGTGTGTTCGCCGAGCGACGGCGTCGGCCATTCGAAGGCGGGCCGCTCGCCGTCGAAACTGATCGGCAGGCCGACCACGGGCAGGCTTCCTTCGGGACCGCTGCTGATGATCTTCAGCGCTTCCGTCTGCGGATGGGCGGCAACCGCATCGACAGTCTGCAGCGGCGCGTTCGGAATGCCGACAGCTTCCAGCCGGGCCATCAGGGCTTTCAGCGGTTCGTCGCGGAGTGCCTGCTCCAGCATCGGGATCAGGATATCACGGTTCGCGACGCGATCGCCATTCTTGCGGAAACGATCGTCCTCCGCCCATTCCGGGTGGTCCAGCACATTGCAGAGCTTGCGGAAGAGGCCGTCATTTCCTGCCGCGATCATCAGCCAGCCGTCGCGGGTCATGAAGCACTGATAGGGCACGATCTCGGCGATGCCGGATCCATAGGCCCGGGGCACGTTCTGCGACGCCTGATAGCCGGCCATCGGGATCGACATCCATGTCAGCGCCGTCTCGTAGAGAGAGGTCGAGACGACCGTGCCGCGTTTGGTCCTGGCCCGCTCGATCAGGCTTGCGAGAATGCCGATCGTCGACCACATGCCGGCACCCATATCGACGAGCGAGATGCCTGCCCGCACGGGAGTTCGCCCCGAGCCCTCGCCGGTAACGCTCATCAGGCCGGCGAAAGCCTGCATCAGCGGATCGTAGCCGGGCTTTTGCGCCAGAGGACCGGTTTCGCCGAAGGCACTAAGATTGCAATAGATCAGGTCTGGCCGATCCTTGCGCAGGCTTTCTGCTCCGAGCCCGTAGCGCTCCACCACGCCGGAGCGCATGTTCTGGATCACGACGTCCGCGCGCGCCACGATCGCCGCGCGCAGTTCGGCGACGCTGGCCGCATCGGCGAAATCGACCGCCAGATCCTTCTTGCCGCGATTGAGCGTATGGAAAGCCGCCGCGGCTCCCTGCCAGAACGGCGGACCCCAGCCGCGCGCGTGATCCCCGGTCTTGGGATTCTCGACCTTGAGGACCTCCGCTCCGAGATCGGAAAAGATCAGCCCGGCGAAAGGCGCGGCAACGCTCTGCCCGATCTCGAAAACGGTGATTCCCTTGAGCGGTTTGGCCTGCGTCATGAAGTCTCTCGAGGTTGGGGCATGCGTGGGTAGCCGTGTCTGCATAAATCCGGGTCTACTGGCGCCCGTAGACGAGGTCGGGGAGCCAAAGCGAGAGTTGCGGCACATAGGTGATGATGCCGAGGCACAGCAGCAGCAGCACCAGAAATGGCCAGATCCCGCGGACCACCTCGACCACCGGGGCTTTCGAGATGGTGGCAAGAACGTAAAGGTTGAGGCCGACCGGCGGATGCACCAGCGCGATCTCCATGTTGTGCGTGAACACGATCGCGAAATGGACGGGGTCGACGCCAAGCGGCTTCAGCGCCGGCGCGAGGATCGGCATGACGACCAGGAGTGTCGCTGCGACTTCGAGGAAGCAGCCGAGGATCAGCAGCAGGATGTTGATCGCCAGCAGGAACTGCCAGGCGTGCAATTGATGGTCGACGGTGAAGCGCACCAGCGAGGCTGGAATGCCCGAGTCGGTCATCCAATGCCCGAAGGCCAATGCGGAAGCCACGATGATCATGATGGTGGCCGCGCTCTTGATCGCATCGGCGATCACATCGAGGGTTTCGGTGGGGCTGAAGCCCTTGTAGACGAACAGGCTGACCATCAGTGCCACGACCGCCGCGATCGCCGCCGATTCCGTCACGGTCGCGAGGCCGCCGTAGATGCCAACCATGACGACCACGGGAACGCTGAGCGCCGGAAGGGCGCGCAAGGTCAGGCGGGGCAACTCGCCGCTGGGTACGGCGGGTTCGCGCGGCAGCTTGTGTTTGTGGGAGTAGTAGAAGACCCAGCCGAAGAACATGGCCGCCTGGAGCAGGCCCGGCAGGATGCCCGCCAGGAACAGGCGCGGCACCGATTGCTCCGCGATCAGGCCATAGAGAATAAGCGACAGGCTTGGCGGGATCACGATTCCGATCGTGCCGGAGGCCCCGACGACGCCGAGTGCGAAATGGCGCGGATAGCCGCGTTCCAGCATTGCCGGCACGAGGATGGTGCCCATCGCAAGCGCTGTGGCGACCGATGAACCGCAAATGGCGGCAAACAGCGTGCAGGAGACGACCGTGACCAGGCCCAGCGCTCCACGCAGCCGCCCGAACCACGCGATGGCGACGTCGACCAGCGCCTTCGCCACGCCGCCCCGGCGCATGAAGGCCGCCGCCATCACGAACAGTGGCAACGCCATCAGCGTGCTCGAATTCAGTTCGTCGGCGATTTTCTGCGCAATCGCGACCAGCGGCTGACCGGTTGAGGCATAGAGCACGCCTGCGCTGAGGCCGAGCACGAGGAAAATCGGAGTACCGGCGGCGAGCAGGCCGAAGAACAGAAGCAGGAAGAGAATGGTCCACATCGCCTTATGGCTTCCTCGCGCGCGCGCAGATCGCCCTTCGAACTGCAAAAGCAGCGACGAGGGATCGAGCACGGGTTCTGCCCGCCCGGCTTGAAGCGGATGCCTTCGGAGGGGGCATTAGTGTTCCTGAGCTGCGATCGTCATCGAGGCCGCATCGAACCGGAACAGATACCGGTAGAGGCGAATGACATAGCGGATGAGCATCAACAGGCCGCCGGCGCCTACCGACGCGTAGTAGATCCACATCGGGAATTCGAGACCGGTGATGCTCCGCTCGTCGAGTGAATGCGACATGCTCGAGATTTCGAACCCGCAATAGGTGAGGGCGATACAGAACACGATCGCCGCACAGCAATTGAAGATTTCCACTGCCCTTTGCGCTCGCGGCCGCAAAAGGCGCAGCACGATATCGGGCCGCACATGCCCGTCGGTGCGGACGAGCTGGCTGGAGGCCAGGAAGACCGCCCACACGGTAACGTAGACGATCATTTCCTCGCCGTAGATGAAGGCAAAACGCTGGTCGACATAGCGCCCGATCACCTGCAGGGTGCCGAGCACCAATGCCGCCGCGCCGAGAGCACCGATCAGCAGGCGCTCAATACGATTCCAAATTTCCATCGGACGGGCGGCACTCAACGTAGTGCTTCGGCTTTGAACTCGGTCTTGACCAACTCCTGCATCGCGCTGGAGATTCTCAGTTCAGCGGCGACGGCGTTCTGAGTCAGCATCATCTTCTGCCGGATTTCGACCAGCTTGCCTTCCGCCGGCGCGAAGAACTTCATGCCGTTCTGCTCCAGCGTGCGCCGTGCGTCGAGCTGAGCGTCTTCCATCTGCTTGCGGTACGTCGCGATATTCTCCTTCCAGAGGTCGACGACCAGCGCCTGCAGGTCGGGTGGCAGCTTGTTGTAAAATACATTGCTGATCATCGGCACGTAGAAGCCGATGAATTCGTGATCTTCGAAGCCGTATTTCGCGCCTGATTCCCACAATTTCGCGCTTGCCAGGCTTTCGTCCGTCGAACTCAGGCCATCGAAGGTGCCCTGCGAGAGCGCGAGGGGCACGTCCGGCCATGCAGTCATGTTCGGCTGGGCATTAAAGAACCTCGCCCGGATCGCCTGCCCGGCGCCGCCAGAGTTGCGGATCTTCATGCCGGCCAGATCGTCGAACGAGCGGATCGGCTTGGAGGTGGTGTAGGTGTTCTGGTAGCCCAGCGGCAGCCACGAGCCGAGCATCTTGACCTGCAGGCTTTTCTCGAAGCTCGTATTGATCAAGCCGCCGATCTTGCCGTCGACGGCCGAGTAGACGACCGGTAACGGCTGACCGAAGAAGCACGGCAACTGGAATACGTCGGCATCCGGCACGAATCCCGTCAGCACCCATGTGCCTGGCATCGCCATCTCGACCGCGCCCTGGCGCAGGGCCTTCACAACATCCCGGTCGCGGAATAGCTGGCCGCTGTGAAACAGTTCGGTCTCGATCCGGCCGCCGGATCTGTCGTGAAGCTTTTTCAAATAGTCGGTGAGAGCGATCGTGCGGCCATGCGTCATCGACGTATCCACCGAGGCGCGCAACTTGAACTTGTCTTCTGCGGAGGCGCCGCAGGTCGTCAAAACGGCGAGCAGGGCCGACACCGCCAGCGCTATCTTGCGCATGCCTGTATTTCCTCCGAGTTCGGTTGCCCGCCCGTTACCGTCGGGCGGTGCTTTTCCCGTGCAATGCGGCAGCTTGGGTAGGCCGGGCACCTCGCACGGTGCAATTGCGAATAGATTATTCACAACGAGTTAGGTGCGTCAACCATCCTATTTGGCGTGTGTTCAGGTGAAAAATTCGAGTGCGGGGGGCCATCCAATGTGGCGGCTCGGCCGCACAAACGGCGGCCTTGCCAGCGCCATCGCGGCGGCGAGCAGCCTTCGATCATCATGTATGAGTCGGCGCTTCGGACTTGATCCGCGGCCCGCTTCGGTGTCTCGAAGGTATCTCCTTGTTGTATGAACATGGAGACGCGGCGAGCCTCAGCGCTCTTGCGGCCGAGCGTGGTAATCTTCACGGATGACCTCGGGGCAACGAAGGTATTTGTCGTGAAACTGTAATGTTGACTTACTAGCGTCCCGCCGGCGCCCGCAAGTTTGGGTGTCATTTCTTGGGTTCACTGTCGGCAGACTAGGTTCACTCAGCATTCTTTCATTAGGGGCGACACCTGAGCCGAACGGTCGGGTGTGAAGATGCGTAGCGTTGCCGAGAACATCAATTCCTCGGGCGGGATGGGCATTCGCCAGACGGCGCGGAGCTGGGCCTGGGGGATTCTGGTTGCGGCTTTGAGTTTGTTTGATTCGCATCACGTAGGGCGTGCGCAAAGTGCTGGCGCGACGGCACAGATCCAGTTCGATATTCCGCCGCAGCCTCTTGCTTCGTCGCTCAAGGCTTTTGGCGATCTCGCAAAAGTGGAGCTGTACTACGAGAGCGGCATCGTTGGCGGATATCGCTCGCGCCAGGTTCGCGGCATGTTTTCCGCCGACAGGGCACTCCAGCTCCTGCTGGAGGGGACAGGGCTCTCTGTCGCGTCATTCGAGCCGGGCACCATCACAATCCTTGCTCCAAGCCGGCAGGATCGTGAGCACGAGCTTGCCTTGCTCAAGAACAGATCTGCTGAGTTTCTGCCGTATTTCGCACTGATCCAAGCCAGCCTCCGATCGGTCTTTTGTCAATCGTCCTTGAATCAAACCGACAACGACGAAATCATCGTACGTCTCTGGATTGCACCGTCGGGTTCGGTCAGGCGGGCGGAACTGGCGTCTCCGACAGGTTCGCAAGAGCGCGATCGGGCCTATATCGCTGCTGTGCGGGAGCTTGTTATCGCCAGCGCGCCGCCGCCGAACATGCCGCAGCCGGTTACGCTGCTGGTGTTGCCACGCTCCAGTCAATATGCATCCGAATGCCCGCAGCCAGGCGGATCGGCTCCTGCTCGGGCAGCCAGCCATGAGTGACGCAGGCCATGTCTCTGTGCTTCGCGAGATGCTTGTCGGTCAGTATGAAGAGCTGAAGCGTGTTCTGGCGCGACGCCTTGGCTCGGAAGATCTGGCGGGCGAGGTACTGCAGGAGACTTACCTGCGCTTGACGCAACCTGCCGGTATCGGCATCGTGTCAAGCCCTCGGCAATATCTCCTGACGATAGCCACAAATATCGCGCGGATGAGCTTTCGCCGCGAACGGCGCTCGGAGAATCTGTCGGACCTTGACGATCTGCTCGGCTTCGTTGACGATTCACCAGATCCTCTGCAAAACATTGAAGCGCGGCAGGAAATTGAGGCGCTGCAGCGGGCCTTTGACGAGCTGACACCACGGCGCCGCCAGATCGTTTTTGCCGCAAGGATTGAAGGGATGCGGCTGTCGGAGATCGCCGAGCGATTGGGGGTCTCCCAGAGATTTGTCGAAAAGGAGTTGAAGGTCGCGCTGATGCTGTGCGGGGCCCGTCTGAACCGCGATGTGGTCCAACGGTTCGGTCCCGGCGCACTTCAAGCATCTAAGGGGAAGACGGCCGCAACTGCTACGAACCAAGGATGTGATGACGACGAGACCCGGTGAGCCGGAGCCGATGGCTATTCAGGCAACAGGCAGCGACGAGCTGGCCCCCGAGGGCCTCGATCCGATTCAGCGCGACGCGTACGAATGGATCGTGCGCTTTATGCGCGGCGGTATGTCGTCTGCCGAAATCGAGTCGATGCGCGCCTGGTATCGCCAGAGCCCGGCGCACGCCAAGGCCTATGCCGACGTGCGGCGGGTGTGGAATGCGCTCGGTCCAGTCGCTCGCGCGAGCATGCGGGACAATCCAGATGCGGCGTCTAAGGTCTACAGCGAGAAATCAGCGCGTCCGGTCGTGTCGGCGCGCCTGGGACGCCGTGCATTGATCGGAGGCGCGCTGGCCGCTTCGGCCGCTTATGCTCTCGCCAAGCCGCCCCTCGATCTGTGGCCGTCCTACTCCGAAATGATGGCGGACTATCGCACCGGCGCGGGTGAGCGACGGATCCTGACGCTGGCGGACACGGTGACGCTCGATCTCAACACCAGAACGAGCGTTACTGTGCTGTCGCAAACTGCTGAAATGATACAACTCGAACTGCTGGCGGGAGAGGCCGCCTTTTCCAAGAGCGATCCTTCATCTGCGCTGACGGTGGTCGCGGGTTCGGCGCGCATGGTTGCCATGCGCACGAACTTCAATCTCCGTTGCGACGGCTCGAGGGTCTCGGTCGCGTGTCTCGATGGCGATTTGCTCGTGCAGCGTGGCAGCGCGAAAGCGCAGCTTCGCCCGCGGGAAGAGGTGATCTATGATGATCGCGCTATCAGTGATGTGCGGGGCTTCGATCCCGACAGAGTCTCGGCGTGGCAGCAGGGCAAGCTGATCTTTGATGGGACGCCAGTTGCTCAGGTGATTGCGGAAATCAACCGCTACAGACCAAACCGCATCATCCTGATGAACGATCAGATTGGTCGCCGCTTGCTGACGGCGCGTGTCGCCACCGCGGAAACCGACAAGATCGTCGTCCAGATCGTTCATATCTTCGGGGCGAATGCACGCACGCTGCCTGGAGGCATCGTGGTCTTGACCTGATCGCGCACGCAGTGATCGGACGGGCATAGAAATAATTTTTTTTCGTTAACCTCGAAAATTTCGTTCGGTCTTCGCAGGCCGCATTCATCTCATCGGTGACGATCGCTGCTCCAAGGGCAGTTGGTCCGAAGACAGGTTGCCGAGAGAGCTTGCGAATGTTGCACCGACCCGCCGTTTTTTCCTCGACCACTGTTCGCCGGCACGCTCGTCGCACGATGCTCACCGGGGTCAGCGTGGCGGCGCTCTTGATGGGACATTCGCCCGTCCTCGCGCGTCCACTGGGAGCGGCATCACCATCGCCATCGGCCGCAGCAATAGCCGCGGCTCAATCGGCGCAGCAGCAAGCCGAGCGCCAGGCGCGGGAGGCGAGCGATGCGTTGAGGCGTGCGACGCTTGCGATTCAAGCGCTGCGCGCAAGCCAACAAGCCGCGCGCGACGCGGCACAGGTCTCCCTCCAGGCCACGCCGGATATCGTTCCCAACGGCCTGCGCGCGGGTGGATTGCGGATTGGCCGTGGCGTGGTCGATCCGGGTGGCAACGTCAATGCCGATCTCTGGCAAGGAGCCAATCTGCCAACCGAGTCTGTCGACGGCGGCGGGCGGACAAAAGTCAATGTCGACCAGACGCGGCCGCAGGCGATTTTGAGCTGGGACACGTTCAATGTCGGCAGCAGGACCGATCTGAATTTCAATCAGCAGGGCAACAGGGATTGGGTTGCGCTCAACCGCGTGCTCGGCGTTGATGGTCGGCCAAGCCAGATCCTTGGCAGCATCAAGGCCGATGGTTCTGTCTACATCATCAACCAGAACGGCATCATCTTCGGCGGCGCGAGCCAGGTGAACGTCGGTTCACTGATCGCCTCGACCGCGAAAATTTCCAACGATCAGTTCCTGGCTGGTCTCTACTCAACCCAGACCGGGACGCGTTGGAATCCAAGCTTCACCGATGCGGCGGCGCTGCTTGGCAACGGCAAAGGCGGCGGCGAGATCAAGGTCGAGGCCGACGCGCAAATCGAGACATACACGCCCGCGTCGGTGACATCCGGCGGCGGCTTCATATTGTTGATGGGCGGCAAAGTCATCAATGCAGGCTCGATCAACACGCCGCTTGGCCAGACGGTGCTCTCGTCGGGCGACGATTTCGTGCTGCGGCGCGGTTACAGCACGGAGGCCAATAATTCATCTACCACCCGCGGCATCGAGATCGCCCCGGTGTTCGATAACGGCAGCGTAGCCGGTCTCGTCCGCAACGACGGCGTCGTCACCAGCGCACAGGGCGACATCACGCTCGCGGGGCGCACCATCGAGCAGAACGGCATTCTCGTTGCCTCGACATCGGTCAATACGCGCGGCACGATCCATCTGTTGAATTCGGCCACGGACGGTCTCGGCAGCGTGACGCTGAATGCCGGCAGCGTGACGATGATCATCCCGGATCTGGAGAGCGAGGAAACCGCGCTCAACAGCCAGCGTGATGCGCTGATCGCAGCGTCAGCCCAGGCCGATGGGTTGCGTTTCGACGCTGCCTCGGGTCCGTTCAACAACCGGTCGATCCTGCAGGACCGTCTCGACCAATCGCGCATCGAGATCGTCACCGGCGGTAACGTCGTCTTCAGGGGCGGCGCAGAAAAGGGCTCGCTGACGATCGCGCAAGGCGGTCAGGTTGCGGTATCCGCCGCCGGCCGGGTTTTCGCCGAGACGGGAGCGACCATCGACGTCTCCGGTGTCCGCGATGTTTCGCTGGCGATGTCCAGCAACAATATCGTGGTCAATATCCAGGGCAACGAACTCCGCGACAGCCCTGACAATCGCGACAACAACTATCTGAAGAACCAGAACGTCTGGGTCGATATCCGTAACCTGGTCTATGTACCGAGCGGCACCGGCGGCTATGAGGGCGACCGCTACTACACGCCCGGCGGCCTGCTCGAAGTCGGCGGCTATCTCGCGAATACTGCGCATACGATCGGAGAATGGAGCGCGGTCGGTGGAACGATCACGCTGTCAGGCCGAGATATCGTCGCGCAGCAGGGATCGGTATTCGATATCTCCGGCGGTTCGATCAGTTACCAGGGAGGATATATCCGCACCACCAATTTCCTTGGCGGCGACGGGCGCCTCTACAGCATCGACAATGCGCGCGGCGACATGACCTTCTACGGCGTAGGTCAGGGATTTTCGCGTGACCACGAGCGCTGGGGTGTCACCGAAGTCTGGAGCAGTCCGTTCGGCCGCGGCCGGGAAAATGTTCGCTGGGAAGACGGTTACACCATCGGCCGGGATGCCGGCCGTCTCAATCTCTCGACGCCGGCGGCGATCTTCGAGGGCGAGATCGTCAACGACGTTGTGCAGGGATCGCGCCAGAACAGCGCGCGGCCTGATGGCGTCACCGATGGCTACAAGGTCGGGCAGAATGTAGTCGCGCAGAACGGAACCTTGTCGGTCGGGCACTACACACACTTTGGTCTGGTCGACGCCTACAGTTCGGATGTGCGGATTGGCGCAATCGATCAGGTCGCCGCAGCACTCGATGCCGACAAAGCCTTGCCGGATGGCCGCAGCGGGACCGTCTGGTTCGACGCCAAGCATCTCAGCGACCAGAACCTCGGCGGCCTGTCGGTCGCGACGCGCGGCAGCGTTACAGTCGAGCAGGACTTCGCTGTCGCAAATGGCGGGCGGGTCGCGCTCTACTCGCCCGAAGTCAACGTCAATGCCAACATCGTCGCGCGGGGTGGCAGTGTCAGGATCAGCGACGGGCTGGTGACCGACGCCGACCAACTCGTCTACCTGATGGCGGACGGACAACAGTCGCATGTGACGGTCGCGGCTGGTGCGACCATCGATACGCGCGGTCTCTGGGTCAATGGCATTTCCAACCCGAACGATCAGTCGGGTCTTGCCTATCTCAATGGCGGCAGCGTCGCGATCGATTCCACCTATGGTGTGACGCTGGAACGCGGTAGCACGATCGATGTCTCGTCCGGCGGCGCAATAACGTCCAATGGCAAGATCAAGGGCGGCAAAGGCGGCAGCGTCACGCTTCTGGCGGTCGATCAACGCGAGGTTCCGTCAAAGGGACACGGCGCGCTGACCATCGATGGCGATATTCGCGGCTATGGATTCAACGGCGGGGGCACGCTCTCGATCGACGCGCCATCGATCGTGATCGGCAACGCCGGAACGGAGCATGCGGCGAACGCGCTACTGCTGACGCCGGATCTGTTCCGTCGAGGCTTCTCGAAATACGACGTCAACGGACATGGCCACCTGGTCGTTGCCGATGGCACGAGGCTTGATGTCGAGGTGCCGGTCTATCGTGCTCTCGCAGAAGGCTTCGTTCAGTCGACGGCGGACCGTCCGCCTTTCGAACTGTGGATGCCGCCGACCTATCTTGAAGATCCGACCAACGGCGTAATGATCCAGCGCGCGGGCGCCGACCTCGTTCTCGAGTCGCAGCAGATGGGCCTTGGCGGCGAGATCTCGGTCGGTGGCGGTTCCGCCATCAGGGTCGATCCGGGCCGCAGCATCACCGTGCAGAGCGGCGGGCAGGTCACGGTCGATGGCCTGCTGCGTGCGCCGGGCGGTGCGATCAATGTCATACAGCTCAATGCGGCATCGAAGGATCGCGCCGTGGCGGATCCGCTGCCGGGGCAGCGTTCGGTGTGGATCGGCGACCACGCGGTGCTCGATGTTTCGGCCAAAGCCGTCACCGGCATCGATGGTCGCGGACGGCGTTATGGCGTCGCGCCGGATGGCGGCGTCATCACCATCGGCGCGCCCACCGATCGCGACACCGGTTCGGGCGAGATCGCAAACGGCGCGGAAGCTTTCGTGGTCGTTCGCCCTGGAGCGGTGCTGGATGCCTCCGGCACCAGCGCGGTTATCGACCTGCCGGCACGCACCGGCCTCGGAGTTGGCAGCACACCCCTTACGCTCGCAAGCAATGGCGGTACCATCGCGCTCAATTCTTTGAACGGCCTGTACATCGACGGCACGATGCGGGCGTTTTCGGGCGGTGCTGGTGCCTCGGGCGGCACGTTGATCCTGACGCTTGATACGGCGCGGTACCGGCAAGCTTTCGGCGGCTCGCCGATCCCGGACGATGTGCGCTTCATCCGCGAACTCTCGATTGGCATGGACTACCAGGCGAGCGGCTCGGACGGACCGCTCCAGATCGGCAAAGGGCGCATCAGCGTCGAGCAGATCAAGAACGGCGGCTTCGACACGTTCTCGGCGCTATCAGACGTGATCCGCTTCGAGGGCAATGTTGATCTGTCGATGGGCCGCGCGCTCGAAATCTACAATGGCACCTTCGCGAGCGTTGGATCTGACGGCAGCGTGCATCTCGCCGCGCCCTACGTCGCGCTCAAGGCGACGCAAGTTTGGTCGCTCGAAGGCAATCCCGTCTATCCGCGCGCCACTGACTCTCTCATGGATCGGGGCTGGATCAGCACGTCGCGCGCGACGCTGACCATTGATGCGGCTCTGATCGACATCAACAAGCTGCAGTCGAGCGGCGCCAAGGGCACCATCCCGCTGCTCAACGGCAGCCGTCCGTATCAATATGCGGGCTTCGATACCGTGACGCTGAACAGCCGCGGCGACATCCGGATGTCCGGACTCGTCACCGGCAGCCGTGTGCTCGAGGTGAATGGCGCGCAGGTCTATCCGGTCATGGCTGGCGGCGGCAGCTTCGCGGCGCGGGATCTCGTCCGCTTTGGTCGTACCACCGCCGACATTCCCGAAATGCCGTACTCGGTGTTCGGCAAGCTCAGCGTTGCCAGCAAGACGATCGAACAGGGCGGAATCCTGCGCGCGCCGCTTGGTGCGATCACCCTGGGAACGCAGTTCAGCGGCAATGACCCGACGATTCCTGGAACGGAAAGCGTGACGCTGCTCGATGGCGGCATCACGTCGGTGAGCGCACGCGGGCTGGTCATTCCCTATGGCGGCACGGTCGACGACATCACTTATACCTACAATGGCAACGAGGTGACGGCGCCAATCGACTTCATCGACAGCGTCAACCAGGGTATCAATCTCAGGGGCAAATCATTCAAGGTCGCGAGCGGCGCGCTGCTCGATCTGTCGGGCGGCGGCGACCTGCAGGGCGCGGGCTTCATCAGCGGCCGCGGCGGTTCAGTCGATGTGCTGACCACGCCCCTGGTCAATGCCAATCCCGGCTATTCCTATAGCTCAAAGAACAATCAGGTCTATGCGATCGTGCCGGGCGTTCAGCCGGGCGCGGCGGCGATTGATGCCACTGCGGGACGTGCTCCCGCAATCGGCCAGCAAATCACCATTCCGGGCGGCATTCCCGGCCTTCCGGCCGGCACCTATACGCTGATGCCGGCACGTTACGCCCTGCAGCCCGGCGCCTATCGGGTGGAGGTCGGGGGCACGATGCGGTCCCCGTTGCCGAACGCGGTTTCGGTCGGCAACGGCACCTGGACCGTCAGCGGCTATCAAAGTGTCGCAAACACCGGAGTCCAGAACGCATCGCCGACGCAACTGCTGGTAACGCCCGGCACGTCGGTCCGCCATTTCTCCTCATACAAGGAAACTGGTTATGCCGATTTCCTTCTCGCCGAGGCGGCTCGCCTGGGGGCGCCGCGGCCGATCTTGCCGATGGACGGCAAGATGCTGGCGCTCACTTATCCCGGCGAAACGCCGGCCAACACATCCGCGCTGATCTTCAGGGGCAAGGCGCTGTTCGACCCTGGCGGAGAGGGGGCGTTCGGCGGTACCGTGCGTGTCGGCGGCGAAGGTGCTTTCACGCCGGATATCGAGATCATTCCTGACGGTGGGCCGCATACCGCAGGCTTCGTCTCGATCGAAGCCGACGAGCTCAATGCGATCGGCGCGACGCGCATGTCGCTTGGTGGCTTCCAGTATTTCAACGCCCAGCAGAACTACGTCCTCGCTGGTTCCAGGGCTCGTTCCCTCGTCGTGCGCACGGGCGCCGTGCTCGAGGCGCCGGATATTCTCTTGAGCGCCGGGCAAGGCGGCGTGACGATCGAGGATGGCGTGACGATCTCGACCATCGGCAAGGGCGGGAGCGTGCCGTTCTCCGCTGCCGATGGTTACAGCTACGTCCTCTATGACAGCACCACGAACGTCCTTGCGCTGTCGAACGGGCTCCTGGATTTCCGGTCTCTGCGCAGCGGCAGCGGAGCGCAGGGAGGCATCACCGTCGGCAAGGCGGGCCTCTACACCGAAGGCACGCTGCTGTTTGCGACCAGCAGTGCAGGCAAGCTGGTGCTCGATCGGGACGCGCGGTATGGCGCGCGGTATCTTTCGTTGGCGGTCCCGACCATCAATATCGGCGAGAATAGCAATCGATGCGGCGGTCGCTGCAGGCGTCCTGCCGGACGGCCTGGTGTTCAACCAGCAAATTCTCGCTTCGCTGCTGCAGGGCAACCAGGGTGCCGGCATCCCGAAGATCGAGACGCTTATTCTCTCTGCCGGTGGGTCGGTGAATTTCTTCGGCTCCGTCAACCTCGACACGATCGATCCCGCAACAGGAAAGTCGAGCCTGTCTGAATTCGTGTTGAACACGCCGGCGATCTACGGTCTCGGCGGTGCCTCGGATGTCGCGAAGATCACCACCGGCACGCTGATCTGGAATGGTCTTGGCAATGGCGTGTTCCGCAACAGCAATACTGCGCCTGCCAGCATGCCTCCGCCGCCTGTCGTGCCCGGTGGTCCCGGCACCGGCAGTGGAACGCTCGAGGTGATCGCGGACGAAATCGTCTTCGGCTATCAGAAGTTCACGGTTGCCGATACCCAGCTTACGCTGGACCATCTCGCGCTCGGCTTCTCCACCGTCAACATGACCGCGAGCCAGCGCATCACCGCGAACAACCGGAACACTTTCTCGGTCTATCAAAGCGGCACAAGCGCATCCACCTACGCCGGTGGCAATCTCAATCTCATCACGCCGCTGCTGACAGGCGAGGGGTCCTCGATCAACCGCATCGCCGCCGGCGGTGCGCTTTCCCTCACGGCTCCCGCCGGATCGACCGCGGCCAGGACGGATGTGATCGGTGCCGAAATCGGCCTCAAGGGGCAGACCGTCTCGATCGCCAGTACCATCGCGCTGCCGAGCGGCAAGCTGACCGTCGAGGCCGACGGCAATCTGATGCTCACGGACAATGCGCGCATCGACGTTGCAGGCCGTGAGATCACGATGATCGACGTCAAGAAATATAGCTGGGGTGGTGACGTCACGCTCACCAGCAACCATGGCGACGTGACGCAGGCGTCGGGTGCGGTGATCGATCTCTCGGCGACCAACAACAACGCCGGCACGCTCACGGTTTCGGCCGTCGATGCGACGGCTGGCAGCGTCACGCTGTCCGGCTCGATCTTTGGTTCCGCCACCGGCACATATGATGCGGGCGGCACCATCGTTCCGTATCTTGGTGGGGAAATCGATATCCATGCCCAGGCGATCGCGGACTTCGTTGGCCTCAACCATCGTCTGAGCGACAGCGGCGTGTTCGGCGCGCGCAGCTTCCAGATCAAGAAGGAAGGCACCAATCTCGTCATCGGCAACGAGCTGAAGGCGAACAGCATCGACGTCTCGGTCGATGGCGGCAGCCTCACAGTGGTAGGCCTGGTCGATGCCAGCGGACCGCAGGTGGGCTCGATCCGTCTCTCCGCGCGTGACGGGCTGACGCTCGCTTCCAACGCAGTGCTGGATGCGCATGGCACCGACTTGCGTGTCGACAGCTATGGCCAGCCGATTGATGCGGCGAACCGGGCAGTCGTAGACCTCACCAGCGGGATCGGCGACCTCGTGCTGTCACCAGGCGCCACCATCGATCTGCGTTCGGCGGACAATGTCGCGCGCGGCACGCTGACCTTGAACGCGCCCCGCCGTGGCGGCGTCGGCGGCACCGGCGATGGCGCCAACGACATCGGCATCAGCGCGGGCGGGCCGCTCGGCATCCGCGGCGCGAAGAGCATCGCCGTCAATGGCATGCGCACTTATACGGATGCGCCTTCGCGCGATCCCGGCGCCGACGGCAAGCCGCTCCAGGCTATCACGCAGGCCTATCTCGATGGCATCCACGCCCAGAGCACGGCGTTCGTCGATGCGGCGATCGCGAACGGCAATCTTCAAGGCCGCCTTGCGGGCCTGAAGGCCTATACCAGCGCATTCCATCTGCGTCCGGGTGTCGAGATCGCCACCGCAACGGCTGATGGCAATCTCGTGGTGGAGGGCGACCTCGATCTTTCCGGATACCGCTATGCGAGCCTCAATCCGAACACGCAGAAGACGGCGGTCTACGGCTCCGGCGAGGTGGGCACGCTGGCGGTGCGCGCCGGCGGCGATATTCTGGTCAATGGCAGCATCACCGACGGCTTCGCGCCGCCGCCGAAGACGAACACGCCGGACGACAATGGCTGGCGCGTCACAGGTATCCTGACATCGGACGTGGTGGCCTATTCGGGGACGCTGCAGGGAGGAGTATCCGGGACGACGACCATCATTCCGGCCAATCCGAACAGCACCTTTGTCACCAACTTCGATTTCACGGTGCGCCAAGGCACGCAACTGCGGCGCGGCGTCCAGGTTCCTTTCGCGTTTGAAGCGGCCGTCGGAGTTGTCGTACCGGCGTGGGCCGCTGCGGCAGGCGGATGGACCGCGACAGCCAACATCTACGATGCGTCCGGAGCCGTTCTGTTCAGCGTCGGCCAGCGGGTCAATATCACATTGCCTGCAGGAACGCGGTTCGCGGCCGGCACGGTTTTGCCATCCACCGACCAGGCGACCATTGCTGGCAGCCTGACGATCCGCGCGACGGTCGTGACCAAAGGCTCGCCGCTGAATGTCTTCGTCTCAAACCTCTCGCTTGGCGCGCCGGTCGTCCTGAACCCCGGCGATGTGTTGCCGGTCGGGACCAACCTGAACGGCGCAACCGTGCAATTGCGTCCCACTGGTCCCGATGGTGCGCAGGGCAAGATCTACGCGATCGCCCCCATGCTCGCGGCCGGTTCTCAGTCGTGGTCGATGCGGATCGTGAGCGGCGCCGACACTACGGCGGCAGACAACCGGATGCTGAATCTGGTGGGCACCGGCGACATGGTGCTCAACGATCTGCATTTCAGCAACCCGACGCTTTCGGCGCTCGGGATCAGCGTCATCCGCACCGGTACCGGCGACCTCGACCTGCGCGCCGGCGGCGATTTCCAGATGAAGTCGCTCTACGGCATCTATACGGCCGGCACGCAATCGGCGGATGTTGGCCCGAACGGCAGCGATCCGTTCAACCTGCAACGCGGGTTCATGGTCAACAATTCGCGGGTTGGCACTTCGGTGTTCGACTCGGCCAGCGCTGCCTATGAGTGGCTGGTGCGCGGACCGTCGAGCGTCTATCAGGCCTGGTATCCGATCAATGGCGGCGATCTGGCGCTGACGGTGGAGGGCAGCGCCACCGGATTTGCGATGCGTAACACCAACGATGTCGGCAACTGGCTGTGGCGCCAGGGGGGCGATATTGCCGGTCAGCCCACCGCCTGGTGGATCAACTTCGGTACCTATACCGCCCCGTTCAGCACATCCACCGGCACAGCCGTCGCGGGCGGCGTGAAAGGCTTCACCGGCCTCGGAACGCTGGGAGGCGGCAATATCGATGTCGCCATTGGTAGTGACGGCGGCATCGTGGCGCCGATCGGCTCGTCCACCAGTCCGGTCAGCCAGGCCTTGAACATTGCCATCGGCGGCACTGGCAGGGTGACGAGCAATGGACTGGTGCAGACCGGCGGCGGCGATCTCCGGCTCAGGGTAGGCGGCGGGCTCAACCCGTTCGATCCCAATATCAATTCTTCCGGAAGTGCCTTCCCGAACTGGAGCAACAGTGGCGGCGTGATCGCCAACCTCCGCGGTTCTATCGATGTCGATGCCGGGGCGATCGGCCGGATTGATCTGAGCTACGGCTTCGTCAACGGCATCAACGTTGACCCGCGTCCGGTGGACCCGGATGTTGCGACCTATGGGCGCTCGTCCGGCGGCGTGGTGCTCGCGCTCGGCGATGCGACGACGACGCTTTCATCGCGCGGCGACTTGGTCCTGGCGCAGGCCGATGACGCCGGCCGTGCAGAGATACCAAACACGACGCCTTACAGCGTCACGACTGCTGGTGTGACGACCTCCTATCAGGGCGGCGGCAAAACCTCGTTCTCGCTTTGGACGGATCGCACGACGGTCGATCTGTTCGCGGCGGGCGGCAATCTCACGCCTGTCACGGCACGGTCCACTGACTATCCCGCCACCCTGCGGGCGGTGGCGGCGGAAGGCAGCATCTATTACGGCGGTCCGCGCGACAACATCAATCCGGCGGTGACGTCGCTGGTCCTTGCACCGTCGGCTCGCGGGCAACTGGAGATCCTGGCTGGCCAGTCGATCTACGCCGCGGGCATGCCGATCAGCATGTCAGGAGCGGACCCTTCGGTGATGCCGACGCCGTTCCATCCCGCGTTCTACGGCTACACGACATCCAATACCCGAACCAACAGCAACCTCAGTCCTGACGGCGACGGCATCGCGAGCCTGTACACCTTCGGCGGCAACACCATCACCACCGACCTCCATGCCGGAGACGATGTTCCGCAACGCTTCTACGCGGTCGAGGGCGATATCGTCGGGCTTCGCACCGGCGAGATCATCGATTTCTGGCGCAACACAAACACCAGTTCGCGGAAGTCGTTCAATAGCGGGTATATCGCGGCGAAGCCCGTGCGCATTATTGCGGGCCGCGACATTGTCGGCGCGGGCGAGAGACCGTACACGATCAGCAATGGAGACCCGTACTACGCGAGCAGCAGTCGCTATGGCGTCTTCTCGCGCGGCAATATCGTTTATCATGCCAATGAGACCGATGTGTCGATCGTGCAGGCGGGACGCGACATCGTCTACGCCAATTTCCAGGCCGCAGGCCCGGGCACACTCGAACTTACGGCTGGCCGCAATATCTATCAGGCCGACCAGGGATCAATCACCTCGAGGCGCGCTGGCGCCCGGCGATACGCGCCTCGGCGCCAGCATCTTCATGCAGGCCGGCATGGGCGCGAGCGCGCCCGACTATGCGGCGCTCGCCAGGCTCTATCTCAACCCAGCCAATCTTGCCACGGCCGGCGTGCCGCTGGCGGACCAGTCCGGCAAGGTCGTCAAGACCTACGAGAACGAGCTTGCAGCCTGGCTGAAGGAGCGTTTTGGCTTCGCCGGAACTGTGGCCGAAGCGGCCAAGTACTTCGAGGGATTGCCGTCGGAGCAGCAGCGCGTGTTCCTGCGGACCGTGTACTTCTCCGAACTGCGCGAGGGTAGCCGCGAGTACAACGATCCGAACAGCTCGCGTTTCAACTCTTACCTGCGCGGCCGCAACGCCATCGCAACGCTGTTCTCCGAACCGCCTGCCGATGGCGGCACGCCGAGACCGGCGGGCGACATCATCATGTTCGGCGGCGCCGGCGTGCGCACGCAGTTCGGCGGAGCGATCCAGATGTTCGCGCCGAACGGCCAGGTCATCGTCGGCCTCGAGGGCCAGGTGCCGCCTGCGACGGCGGGCGTCGTCACGCAGGGTACGGGCAATATAGAGATGTATTCGCGCGGCTCGGTCCTGCTCGGGCTGTCGCGCATCATGACTACCTTCGGCGGCGACATTCTGGTCTGGTCGGCGGAAGGCGACATCAACGCCGGCCGCGGCTCCAAGACGACGATCGTCTACACGCCGCCGAAGCTCGTCTATGACAACTACGGCAGCATCACGATCTCGCCGAACGTGCCGTCCACCGGCGCCGGCATCGCCTCGCTCAATCCGATCCGAGGTCTGAAATCGGGCAGTATCGACCTGATCGCGCCGCTCGGCACGATCGACGCGGGCGAGGCCGGCATCCGCAGTGACGCCAACGTCAACGTCGCCGCGCTCCAGATCGTCAACGCCGCCAATATCTCGGCGCGTGGCTCGACCACCGGCGTGCCGACCGTTCAGGCGCCCAACATCGGTGCCTTGAGTGAAGCCTCGAATGTGGCGGGCGCGGCGGCACAACAGGTAGCCGTTCCGCAGCCGACGAATGCGAGTGAGCAGCCGTCGATCATCATCGTAGAGCTGCTCGGCTTTGGTGGCGGCGATGGCGAACCACCGGCCAATGGTGGACAGGATCGCCGCCGGACTCCCGACCGCCAGAGCTACGACCTCAACAGTCCGTTCCAGGTTCTCGCGGTGGGCCAGGTGACGAGCGATCAGTTGGCGGAACTGGCGGCTGAGAAGCGACGGCTCGCGGGGCAGCGATAGCAACACATGCGACGTCAACAATTCATGCGGTTGGCTGGATCAGGGAGGAAGCGGCGGCAGCGCAGCTGGTGAGGCCCGAAGGTCTCCTGCAACACGCAATCTGCGGGGACACGAAGGCGGCCGCCAACGCAGTGCTGGGGGATGTCTATCGATCGTGAGGGGCTCGCTTGAGGCGAGCTGTAACGCTGTCGCATGCGCGGCGGCGAACGGTACCCGGCGGCGCCAATTCGCCGGGTGGAGCTTTAACGTGCCGGCGCGTCCGGACAAGGTGAAGAGAAGAGAGTAGACGATGTTCGAGACGAAGGTCACAGGAACCAAGAGCAGAGTCCTGTCGCGACTCTGGTTGGCGTTGCAGGGATCGACTGCATTGGTTGCGATGTTGGCGACGGTGTCCATCTCCAGTGAGGCGCAAGCGCAATCGGCGTGGATCGGCGGCAATGGTGACTGGAGCGAGGCAGCCAAGTGGAGCGCCGGTGTGCCGGATGCGACCACCAATCCTGCGGTGATCGGAACGGGCGCCGCCGGCACTGTGACCATCAGCGATACCCGCGACGCGCGGAACATTCAGGTCGGTGGCGGCAGCACGCTGCAGATCACAGGCGGGGGCGTGCTGAATACCACGCCGTCGGACACCACCAACTCGATCAACACCATCGGCCTCAGTGGCATCGGCAGCGGCACAGGCACCCTGCTGATCGACGGCACAGGGTCGGCATGGAATGCCGGCAGCGCCGGTGTCCGCGCGGGCAATGGCGCGACCGGCACCATCACGGTGTCGAACCACGCGCAATTGAACATGACCAATGGGCTGATCTCGATCGGCCTGAATGCAGGCGGCTCCGGCACGCTGAACATCGACAATGCCACCGTCATCAACAATGTCGGCGCGCTACGGCTCGGCTACAGTGGCGCGACCGGCACCCTGAACATCACCAATGGCGGTTCGCTCACCACCTCCAACCTGAACAGCGTCGGCGTGAGCAACGCGGGTAATGCCGGCACCGGCATAGCAAACATCTCCGGTACGGGCTCGATCTGGACGATCACCGCCGGCACCCCTGGCGCTGAAGGCAATCTCGACATCGGCAATGGCGCGGGCGCGCACGGCACGGTCACCGTTTCCAACGGCGGCAAGCTCGACATGCAGAGCGGATATCTGACCGTTGGCCTGAATGCAGGCGGCACAGGCTTGCTTATCATCGACAATGGCACGGTCGCCAATCAGGGTGGAGCGCTGCGCCTCGGCTACAATGGTGCGACGGGCACGATGCAGCTCCTCAACGGAGGCAAGCTGACGACGACGGGTCTCAACACGATCGGTCTGACGGCCGGTGCAGGCGCCGGCAATGGCACCGCGACCATCACCGGTACGAATTCGCTCTGGACCATCACGGGCGCCGGAAGCGATCTCGAGATCGGAACGGGTGCAGGCAGTGCCGGAACGCTGACGATCGATGGCGGCAAGGTGGACGACCAGGCCGGAGCGGTTCGCCTCGGCTATAATGGCGGCGCCGGCACGCTGAACATCCGCAATGGTGGCACGCTCTCCACCGCAACGCTCAACGCGGTTGGTCTCAGCGGCGGCGGTGCAGGGACGGGCACCGTCAACATCGGCGGCGCGGGTTCGAACTGGACCATCAAGGCAGGCGACCCCGCCAATCCGAACGACGACGGCAACCTCAACATCGGCAGCGGCGCCGGTGCGCGCGGCACAATCGCGATCACCGATGGAGGCAGGCTCGCGCTACTCGACCTGACGGCGATCCGCATCGGTTACAATGGTGGTACCGGCACCGTGACGGCTGCGGGCATGGGCTCGCTGGTGGAGAGCGCGGGTGGTCTTGTTGCCGGTCAGGGCGCAGGTTCGACCGGAACGATAGGACTGTCCAATGGCGCAGCGTTGAAGGTTCACGCCAACGACCTCATCGTCGGCTTCGAATCGGGCACCGGTACGCTCACCGTTGCCAGCGGTAGCTCGGTGGTGACTGATCGGAAGACCATCATCGGCAACGAAGGCGGCAAGGGCACCGCCACCATCGACGGCCAGGGGACAACGCTGCGGGCCAACGGCATCATCGTCGGTTCGCTGAGCCCAGCCAATATCGGCGTGCTAAGTGGCACGAGCGGAGCGCTCGTCATCAGCAACGGCGCAGCGGTGGCGTCCTCTGCGGAAATCGGCGTCGGCGTCAACAGCGGCAAGGGGACTATCGAGATCGCGAGCGGCGGCCAACTCAATGGCACCTATCTGTTCCTCGGCGTCGATCATGCGGACTCGAAGGGCGCGCTGACCATGTCGGGCGGGGCGCAGGCAGGCTTCACCAATGACGTCGAGGTCGGGTGGAACGGCGGTACCGGTGAGGCGACAATCACCGGCCAGGGTACCAGGCTGGTCGCGGCTGGCAGGATCGTGCTTGGCGACTTCATGAACGGCAACAACACGACCGGCACCATGACGGTGGCCGATGGTGCAGCCGTCAAGGCCAGCGGGATCTATGTCGGCGGCTTCTACAACGGCGTTGCTGTGCTCAACATTGGCGCGGGCGGAGCGGCCGGTACGATCGATGCACCGATCTACATGAGCGGCGCGGCTGCAAAGCTCAACTTCAATCACAACGATACAAACTATGTCTTCGCCAACGCCATCAACGATACGCCCTATGGCTATCCGAGCGCGGCGAGTTCGGTGAATTTCATCGGCTCGGGCAGGACGACGCTGACGGCCGTCAGCAACTACACGGCGGCAACGAACGTCGCTGCCGGCGAACTCGTCATCGCATCCGGCGCGACGATCGCGAACTCGGTGCTGACCACGGTCAATGCGGGCGCCACGCTGAGCGGCGCCGGCTCGGTTGGTAACGTGAATATCGCGAGCGGCGCGACGATCGCTCCCACAGGCATGAGCACGCTGACGGTGAAGGACATCACTTTCGCCAGCGGCTCCATCTATCGGGTCGGCATCAATGCCGCGGGGCAGAGTGGACGTATCGCTGCCGGCACCGCTACTCTGAGCGGCGGTACCGTTCAGGTCAATGCGGGGGCAGCCGACTATGCGCCGGGCCGCTACACGATCCTCTCGACCGCCGGCGGCGTGACAGGTCAGTTCAACGGCGTTGTGACGTCGGATCTGGCGTTCCTCAATACGGCGCTCGACTATTCTGACTCCAAGAAGGTCGATCTTGCGTTGACGCGCAACAGCACGTCTTTCGTCTCGGTTGCGCAAACAGCAAACCAGCGCGCCGCTGCGGGAGGGATCAACAGCCTCGGCGGCGGTAACCCAGTCTACAATGCCGTGGTGGGACAGAGCGCTTCCGGCGCGCGGATGGCCTTCGATGCATTGTCGGGTGAGGCGCACGCCAGCAATCAGGCCGCGCTGATCGAGAATTCGCTCACGGTGAGCGGCATCATAGGCAATCGCCTGTCGCAGCCGTTCGACGGCGCGAATGCGCTGTCGCCCGTATCCGGCATGAACAGTTATGCCGCGATCGAAACTGAAGCCCTGGGCTATGCTGCTGGCAAGAAGCGCGATCCGAGCGATCCTCAGTGGCCGATGGCGCGCAAGGCACCGGTCATGCCGTCGCCGGTCGTGTATACGAATTGGGCGCAGGGCTTTGGCAGCTGGATCGATCGTGATGCGGACGGCAACGCGGCTGCGTCCACAAGCAGAACCGGCGGCGTGCTGTCGGGTATCGACGCGACGATCAACGGCACGTGGCGTATCGGTCTCGCCGCCGGCTACAGCCAGACGGAGGTGCGCGTCGGCGATCGCGGATCGTCGCTCGAGACGGACAGTTATCATATCTCCGGATATGCGGGTGCCCGGCAGGGGGATTTCGGTGCGAGCTTTGGCGCCGTATACAGCTGGAATCAAATCTCCTCGACGCGCAACGTGGCGTTCCCGGGTTTTGCCGAAACGCTCAAGGCTGGCTACGACGCTGGCTCAGCACAAGTGTTCGGCGAGGTGAACTATCGCTTCTTGGCTGGACCCGCCGCGCTCGAATCGTTCGCTGGACTGAACTACATCAATCACCATACCGACCGGTTCGGTGAGACCGGTGGCAATGCGGCGCTCGCCTTCGCCGCGCAGGATCGGGACGTGACCTTCTCGACGCTGGGCCTGCGGACGTCGGCCTACCTCGGAGAGAGCGATGGCAACACGTTCATTGCACGCGGTACCGTCGGCTGGCGTCATGCCTTTGGCGACATCGGCACTGACCTGTCGGCGTCATTTGCCGGCGGGTCTCCATTCACCGTTACCGGCGTACCGATCGCCATCGACGCTTTGCTGGCGGAGACGGGCTTGGACATGAATATCCGGGAAGACGTGACGCTGGGCCTTTCCTGGTCAGGACAGTTCGGCGACGGCGCCAGCGAGAACCGACTGAAAGGTCAGCTGGTCTATCGTTGGTGATCGGACTGGCGGTTGGGTTGGCACCGCACGGCAAAGGCCCCCTTGCAGGGGCCTTTGACTGCTGGAGGTTGAGGGCAATACCGTCAGGGTCAATCCTGACATCCGGACAACGATCGTCCGTCGATCATTATTGTCGAGTTCTTGGGTTATGGCGGCGGCGACAAATCGACGCCTGCGCCCGCCGGACGAAGCCGCAGCCGGGCCGGCGAAATGTCGGAGTCGGTGGTCGCGCCTTCCGCAACCACATCGATGCCGTGCGCAGGATTGAGCCCGTCTGACACAGACGACTGACGAACGCCAAACCTGCAATAAAAAATAGAAAAAATTCGATTGTCGTTCGATCTCGCCGACCATTATTGTTCAACCAAGGGATGTGGGGGCTTTCCGGCGTATCGGCATATCCGAAAGCGCCAGGAGTCGTGGTGAGCCGACTTCGATCGGGCATTTGCTGGGTGGTGTGATGGAAGGCCCGCACGAGATGCGCTTTACGCAACTCATTGGATGAAGCAAGGACAGTGATGTCGAAGCAAGACTCCATCGCTATTTCCAGGCCTGTCGGCCGGGATAGAACGCGCCAGGGCGAGCAGGGGTTCACTCTTGTCGAAATGCTGGTCGTCATCGCCATTATCGGCTTGATCATGGGACTGGTCGGTCCGCGCGTGTTGAGCTATCTGAGCGAGTCGAAGGTCAAAGCGGCGAAGATCCAGATGCAGAGCTTCGCGAGCGCGCTCGACCTCTTCAGTCTCGATACCGGCCGTTACCCATCGACGGCGGAGGGCCTGACAGCCCTCGTGCAGCGGACGCCGGGCGTCGCCAGTTGGAATGGTCCTTACCTCAAGAGCGGTGTCGTTCCCAATGACCCGTGGAGCCATCCCTATGTCTATCGTACGCCCGGCGAGCGCAACGCATACGATATCATCTCCTATGGTTCGGACGGTCAGGAGGGTGGCAGCGGGCTCGCCGGAGACATCTCCCTGAACAAACTGACGAGCGCCAGCAACGAGTGATGTGGAGCAGCCTGCATTCGTTGTCGTTCTCTCTTCGGACTGAATGTCGAGCCCGGCAAGCTACCGATCGCCGGGCGACGCCGGCGCGGCGCGACGTCCCGGTCGATCGGTCATGATCGCACCCATGGCGCGCAGGTCGTCGGGCGTCAGCCACGCGATGTCGTGAGCGTGCGTCGTCACCATCTGCCCGATGACGCGTGGCGACACGCCGAACCCGCTCGCGATGCGTGCCATTGCCATGGTCGCCTCCTTGGTCTGTACGGTTTCGTGGCCGAACTTGTCGGACACGCCGTGGACGCCGATCGCGGCGTCGTAGCTCGCGAATTTCTCTATTCCCGCCGCGAACACGATGAAGCAGGCCGAGGTGCAGCGCGACCCGGCCGCGACAATCGTCGGCAGTTTCGCCCTGCGGATCAAATTGGCGAGCTTGACTGCCTCGGCGAGGCCGCCGCCCGGTGAATCAAGCCGCACGGCCGAGATCAGGCGGTTGCTGTCGTTGGCGGTCTTGATCAGCGCTTCGGCAGCCTCCGTGTCGCCCTCCGCCATGTCGCCGCTGAGCGCGATGATGGTGACGTCATCCTTCAGTGTTACGCTGTTCAGCTCGGCGGAGGAAGCCGCCGTGCCGACGACGGCCGCCCCCAGGAGTCCCAGCATGGATGTCCGCATCGCCATGGCGGCTTCAGCCCTCGTTTCACTTGCGTGCGATCGGCGTCGGCGCCGCAGCCGGCGCGTCGAAGGTCGTCGGTGCGCGCCGCATGCTGTCGAGGCGCTCGCGGAACTCCTCGGCGACCACCTGGGCGTCGTGGCTGTTGCGCACGAGCTTGGTGGTGACGAAAACGATGATCTCCGAGCGGTTCCTGGTGTCGCTCTTCTGGCCGAGCAGGTCGCCGAGATATTTGATCTGGTTGAGGCCGGGCAGTCCCGACACCGTGCGCTCGTCGTCTTCCTTGATCAGGCCCCCAAGCAGCACGGTCTGGCCGTTGCTGGTGCCGACGGTGGAGCGGATGCGCCGCTGCGAGATGGTCGGCGTCAGGTTCTGAGCGTTGAAGCCGCCGGGATTGACGACATTGGAGACTTCCTGCTCGATCTCGAGCTCGATCGATCCGTTCGGATGCACATGCGGCAGCACTTTCAGGATGATGCCGGTGTTCTGCCGGCTGATGCTGTTCGTCACGTTCAGTCCGGTGATGGTGCTGCCGGTCGAGATCGGCACCTGGTCGCCGACCTCGAGGATCGCCGGCTCGTTGTCGGCTACCACCAGCGACGGCGCTGACAGCACCTTGATGGTGGTCAGGGTGGAGAGTGCGTTGAGGATCAGCTTGGGGTTGGCTTCGGCACCGAGCAGCAGGTTGAAGCCAGGCAGCACGCGTGCGAGCAGAGCCGTCTGCGCCGCCGATTGCGCGGCGTTGAACAGGCCGACCGACCCTCTGTCCTGGCCGAGGTTTGCGTTGCCGCTGGTCAGATAGGCCTGCACGCCATACTGCAACTGGTCGGTCAGCGTGACCTCAGCGACCATGGCATCGACAGCGACCTGCAGCCGCGGCCGGTCGAGCGACTCCAGCGCCCGCTCGATCACGAGATAATCTTCCTGGTTGGAATAGACCATGATCGCGTTGGTCGACCGATCGGCGGTGATGCGGACATTCTGAAATACGCCCCGCGGCATGGCGCCGGGCCCTGACGCGCCGAGCCCCGCGGCATCCTGGTCGTCGTCCTTGCGATCCGAGAGGCCGGCTTGGGTCGCACCGCTGCGGCTCGCGTTGTTCGAATTGTCGGTGCCGCCCTGGGTGGTCGTGCCCTGATTGTTGCTGTTGCTGAGCGTGCCGGTGCCGAGCGAGTCGAGCCGCGATGTCGTTCCGCTCTGTCCGGGTGCGGTCGTACTCGTCTGACTGTCCAGGCTGCCAGACTGCGAGGAGCGGCCGACGAACATCTCGTTGAGGATGCGGGCGATGCTGCGCGCGCTGCCGTAGCGCAGGCTGTAGACCCGCACCGTGGTGCCGGTCGGGTCGGAACGGTCAAGCCGGCGGACCCATTGCGTCGCGCGCTCGAGCACCTTGCTGTTCTTGCTCACCGCCAGCACCGCGTTCATGCGCGACACCGGCTGGAACTTGATCACGCCCTGTCCATTGCCGCCTTCGGCGGTGTCGAAGACCTTTTCGAGCTCGCGGATCATGGTTTCGGGCGCGGTCGACTTCAGCGGATAGAGCCCGACCGATTGATTGCGCAGCCACTCCACGTCGAGGGTCGCGATGACGCCGAGCGCGGCCTGGCGCTCGGAGGTCGTGCCCTGGACCAGGAGAAGATTGCGCGTCTGATCGGCGCGCACGGCGCCTGGACGCGACAGGAAATTCTCCGCGGTCTTGGCGATCGCCGCAGCTGAGACGTAACGCAGCGGCACGATCGAGACGCCGTAGCCCGGCTGTCCGCCGCCGAAGCTCGCCGCGCCCGCGCCGGCGGCTTCCGGCAGCGGTACGACCCTGATCAGCTTGTCTTCGCGCAGCACCGCGACATTCGACATCCGCAGCACGCTTTCGAAGATCGGCAGCACATCCTTGCGCGCGATCTTTTGCGACGACGCCAGAGTGATCACGCCCTGCACGCGCGGATCGAGCACGTAGTTCAGTCCGAGGCCGTCGCCGAGCACCGATTTCACGGCCGTCGGGAGGTCCGCGTTGTCGAAATTTATCTCGACGCCGCCGCCTTCGGCCGCGAGATCGCCGTCCGCGACCGAGGCGACACGCGCCGACGCGTTCACTTCGCGAGAGGACGGCGCCGGCGTGAGATCCTGCTCGACGCCGGGAAACACCATTGGCTGCATCGAACGGCCGGGCGCACTGCCGCCCGACGACGATCCGCCGACCGGACCGGTCCAGCGCGCGCGCAGATCAGCGTCGCGGATCGGATCGGTCACGGGATCGCGACCCGGCAGATCGATGCTCTTGTCGATCATGCAGCCGCCCAGAAGGCCGCCGATTGCGAGCCACACGCCGGCCATGGCGCCAAGCGACGCCGCGCGCGAGAGACGGGACCGTTCGATCAACTGCACGATGGCTCTCCCTTGTACTCTCCGGCTGTGTCCGCCGCGCTCGTGTCAATGCGCATCGCTCGCCGCATTCCACGGACGATCGGCGGGTGCGACGCTGCTACCGGCGAGCTCCTCGACCTCGTTGAGCAGCACCCCGGCGCTGTCGATCAGCGGGCGGGCCGTGGCCGGGTTGACCGGCCGGCGCGCGAACGATGCGGCGTCGAGCACGGCCTTCATCTCGCCCGCCAGCGCATCGCGGGTGGCGGTGATGGCGCCGATCGCACGGAGATAGCGTTGATAGCTCGTGTCGCTGCCCTTGATCGCCTGGGTTGCGAGCGCGAGGCCATTGCGGCCGAGCTGTCCGAGCGGATCGTTGAGGCTCTTGTAGGCGCGGGCGAGTGCTGCATATGTCTCGCGGCCGCCTGCGAGCCCCGGCGGCAGTGCATGGGCCTCCAGCAGGTCCACCAGCACGACGCCGTCGTGGACGTAGCTGTCCGCAAGGCCGAGCAGGGCGAGCATTGTGGGCCGCAGGTCGGCGTGATGAGAGCGGATGTCAGCCGTCTGCCCAAGATGAGCGACGCCGGGGCCGGCGATGGCGAACCAACTCGTGCCTGCGATCTGCGCCATGTCGCCGCCGACCCAGGCCACGTCCGGATCGATCGCGACGCAGGCCGGCGGGGCGGCGCAATCGGCGCGGCTCGTTGCGGTGCGGTTATTGTAGTCGGGATCGCCGAACATGATGAAGTGCGGCGTGCGCGCCGGGCTTGCGGTGACCATGTGCATCAGCTGCAACTGCGCGCGATCGGCGAGCATCGCCGCGAGCCGGTCGGTCTTGCCCGTGATGGGATTGAGCGCGGTGAGCTTGCTTGCGTCCTGTGCCAGCGTGCGCGTCAGCGGATCGGTGGCAACCGGATTGCCGTGAATGTAGAAGGCCGGCGCGCTTCTGGCGCGCAGGTCGAATGCCGTGACGTTGCGGCGCTGAGTGACGAGCAGCCGGTCGATGAACGCGTCGATCGCGCCGTTCGCTCCATAGCTGCACGGCAGGCTGACGCCGTCGCACTCCGGCGGATTCGGCGGCCCGCCGACAAAACGGTTGTTGCCATCAGGCACCACGATGAACAGCGTGTTGTGCGCGGTCATGCCGCCAGCCGCCAGCCGGTCGATGAACGCCTTGAACGCGGCATCGAAGGCGGCGAGCCTTGCGACGTAGTCACGTTCGCCGGGACCGAAGCCGCGCCGGCGTACGGCATTCGCTGCCGGCCTGTGCGCATCGCCGATCGCGACATAGACCACCGGCACGCCGGCCTCCAGCATCGTCGCGGCGTAGCCAAGAGACTGCGCCGCCGTTGTCTCCGATGCGCCCGGAAAACCCGGATGGCCGGCGTCGTCGGCGATCACGTCGCCATGGATGTCGGTGACCGCGCCATTCGGCGAGATCACGGGCTGCACATGGCGATGGCCGAACAGCGCGCTAAAACCGGAGTAGCCGCCTGGCTCGTCGGGCAGAAGATCGGGCCGTGCATGGGCGTTGCTACACAACATGCTGCCGCGCGCGCAATGAATGGCGACGCCGATGAGTTCTGCGCGCGCCTTGGCGGGATCGCCGGCCGCGGCGCGCGCCTCCGACGCCCCGAGCACGGTCGTGACATCGGCGATGTCCTGCAGCGTCAGCCCCGTGGTCGCGAACGCGCCGACGTCGCAGCCCGCGCGGGTGAAAGGCACCCACGGCGCCGGCACCGTCTTGCCGGTGTCGGCGAGCATCAGCGGCTTGCCGTCGCCGCCGCCCGCGGTCCAGTAAGCGAATGCACTGGCGAAGCCGACGCGGCCGTCGCTGCGGAACGTTCCGAAGTCGTCGCCGATCGGCACGCCCATACGGTCGCCGTGCAGGCCGGTCAGAACGGTGAGAGTGTCGGTCGCCGTCTGCGCCAGCGGCGTGGTGTGATGGTTGCTGCCGATGGTGCCGTTGCTGACGAGGAAGTCGCGCAGATGCGGCATCTGCTCGAGATCAGACGGAACGTTCGGGTTGTCGCGGCGCAGGTGTACGTTGTCGAGTTCGATTTGCACCACGCGCGCGATCGTGCCGCCGCGCGCCTGCAGCGCGCATGCCGCCTGTGCCTGCCCGAAGCCGCATTCCACGATGAAGCCCGAGGCCATGAGCACGGCGCCGAGTGCGAGCGGCGCAAGGCCGGCAGGAATGCGACTCGTACGCATGACGCCACGTCTCTACTGTCGGTCTCTTCGGTATCGAAGTCTTCGGTTTTGGAATCTTCGGAGTCGATTGAAGCCTCAAGCGACGGCAAGATGCCGTCCGCTTTGACGCGCGGAGTGTGTGCGGCTTCGATGACGCGGTTGTAACGGGGCGTCCATATCCCGCGCATGGCGAGAATGCCGCGTTGTGATTCGTGTTCACGGATTTGACGCAAACACTTTACGCAGACACGCAACGCACGACGCGTTCATCGATGACTTGCAACACGCCTTCGCGTGATGCACCTTGATTGTCGCACGCGCTGATGACGGTATGTCGAAGGCCACGCGGGGATCGCACATGAAGAGACGCAGGGATGGCAGACGCAGGAGCGTCTCGCGCCGAGTATCGATCGCGCTTGTGCTTTGCCTGTGCGCGTCGCTTGCACGCGCGGCGGAATCGCCTGCAAACGGCGACGTTGCCGTCAGCAATCCGGTCGAGCTGCAGCCGTTGCCCGAGCTCGCCGTGACGCGCGACAAGCCGCTGTTCTCGCCGACGCGGCGGCCGCCGCCCAAGCCCGTCGCGCCGGTGGCGCGGCAGGAGCCGCCACCGCCACCTCCGCCGCCGCCGAGTGTGGTGGTGTTAGGCATCATCAGCGAGAACGGCGATGGCCGCGCCGCCATCCGCGCCGGCGGTAACGGCGACAAGGTGACGCGGGTGCGCGCCGGCGATGACGTCCGCGGCTGGAAGGTGGAGCGGATCGAGCCGCGCCGGCTGGTGCTGACCCAGGGCGAGCGCTCGGTCGATTTCGCGCTGTTCACCGGTGCGGCCAAGGCCGCGAAGACTCCGGAACGGCGCGTCCGTCAGACCAAAGCTGCCTCTCCAAGTGACTGAATTGATGCCGATTTTCAGGCAGGCCGCAGCTGGCGGTTGCGGCTCTCCCCATGGCCAAAAATTTCTTTCGCAATTTCTTACCGAATAGCTTCGCGTTAGCTCGTCTCAACCTGTCTTGGAGATGAGGAGAGGCGTCACCGGGCGGTGGGGTGTGCCCGCTTGGAAAGCGGGCCACGCTGGCGGTTGCGTGCGCTGATCATTGACCTGTCGGCATCGCCAGGCTGGTTCCAGGCTGGCCGATGCATTGTCGTATTCGTTTCGCATCACCTGCTGCTTTGGAAGGCCCCGCATGCATTCGCTTCTCCGCTCCCGGTTGAATTCACGCCGCGCTTTGCTTCTTGTCGGCGCAAGCACCGTCGCGATTGCAGTGAGTTCGGGGGCCCATGCCCGCCCGTTCGGCTCGTGGGGATCGACGACCGCAGCGACGCAAGCGGCGGCCAATGCGGCGCAGGCCGCAGCCCAGCAAGCGGCACAGGCAGCGCAGAACACGCAAGCGTCGATGGCGCGCGCGGCGCAGGCGGTCCAGGCCTTGCGGGCGGCGCAGAGCGCGGCGCGCAATCTCGCGGCCAACGCGCCGAGCGCCATCCCGAACGGGCTCAACGTCGGCGGACTGGTGCCGGACAGCGGGCTGAGGGCGCCCGGCGTTGCCAACGACGTCACCAGCTGGGTCGGCGCCAACACGCCGACGCAGACCACGAGCAACGGCCAGACCACGGTCAACATCGAGCAGACCCAACAGAGCGCGCTGCTGAACTGGCAGAACTTCAACGTCGGCAGGGACACCACGGTCAATTTTGATCAGAAGGGCAACGCCACCTGGTCGGCGCTCAACCGGGTCGCATCGAATGTCTCGCCGAGCCAGATCATGGGTGCCATCAAGGCCGACGGCGCGGTCTACGTGATCAATCAGAACGGCATCATCTTCGGCGGCACCAGCCAGATCAACGTCCACACGCTGATCGCCTCGACGCTCGATCTCGGCACGACCCTGAGCAACAACAACTATCAGATCTACCTGCAGAACGGGCTGTTCCAGAGCCCCATCCCCACCTCACCGGGCGGCCTCACCGGCACGGGCGCCGCGATCTTCAATCAAGGCAACGGTGGCAAAGTCACCGTCCAGCCCGGCGCGGTCATCGACACCACCGGCAAGTTGAGCACGAATAGCGACGGTGGCTATGTCGCGCTGCTCGGCGACGGCGGCGTCAGCAATGCCGGCAGCATCACCACCAGGAACGGGCAGATCATCCTGGCCGCGGATAGCTCCGTCACGTTGATCACGCCGACGTCGACCGCCGTCGGGGTCAAGACGGCGCTGCAGGTCCTGGCTGCCGGCGGCGCGGTGAGCAACGAGTCCGGCGGACTGCTCGTCTCCAACTCCGGCGCGGTCACGCTGGCGGGCGGCACCATCAACCAACTCGGTGGCATCGTCGCCACCACCGCCACGACGCGCACCGGCTCGATCAGCATGAGCACGGTCTGCCTGCAAACCTGTGCGAGCGGCGCCGACGGCAACATCGTACTGGGATCGGCGAGCCTGACGGCGATCCTGCCGGACGAGACCAGCGGCACGTTGCCGACCTCGACGGCGAATTCCACTGTTACGATCAACAACACCACGATGCCGTATTTCCAGGCTGTGTTGCAGCCGCAGATCAATATCCAGGCCGCGGGCAGCGTCGATGTGCAGGGCAGCGGAGGCGGCCTCGACGGCGCGCTGATCAAGGCGCCGAGCGCCGCACTGACCATCACCGCGGGCGGCGCACCCGCAGATGGCACCGCCGGCACGGTCCTGCTCGAGCAAGGCAGCACTATCGATCTCTCCGGCATCGCCGGCGTGACGCTGCCGATGTCGATCAATCAGCTGAGCATCACAATCACGGCGGCCGAGGTGGCCGACACTCCGCTCGCCCGGAGCCTGATCGGCAAGACCGTGACCATTGATGCGCGCCTCAGCGGCACCCGCGCCGATGGTTTCCACTGGGTCGGCTCGCCGCTGCTCAACGCCGACGGCTATGTCGGGCTGATCCCCCAAAGCATCGACCAGCTCCTCACCACCGGCGGCAGCTTCACGACGTCGGCCAGGAATTTCGTCCAGCAGCCGGGCTCGGTGATAAACGTCTCGGCCGGCTATGTGCAGTACACTGGCGGCACCATCAGCACCACCCGCCTGCTCGGCACCAACGGACGTGTTTACGACATCGGCAGCGCCGATCCCAACATCGCCTATGTCGGCGTCGGCAACGGCTTCACGGTCCTGCACAAGGTCAACGGCACCGTCGACCCGAGGCTGACCGAGATCTACCTCAATCCGCTGGGCGGCAGCAACTCGCGCTACGAGGCGGGCTACATCGCCGGCGCGGATGCCGGCTCCGTCACCGTGGCCGCCGTCAACCCGATCGTCAATGACATCATCGGCAAGGTGGTGGCCGGCAACCGCCAGCGCGCGCTGGCGGGATCGTCGAGTGTCGCGGCCGCCGACCAGATGCCGACCGGCGCATCGCTGAGCATCACTTTCGTGGGCACTCTGAGCAACGTGGTGCTCGCGCCGCAGGTGGACGTCGGGCCGGATCCGTATGGCCTCAGCAGCTTGAGCTTCGCGAATGCATCCAGTTGGACGCCGGTGCTCGCCAACGGCGTCTTCCCGATCTTCAGCGATGCGCTCTCAAATGCATCGCTTGGCAGTGTGACGATCAAGGGCGCGCACCAACTCGACCTGGCAACGAACGCCACCCTCTCTGTGCGCCCCGGCGGCAGCATTACGCTGGACGGTGTCGCTACCATCGACGGCACGCTGAGCGCGCCCGCCGGCAAGATCAGCCTGACCGGCTTCACCTATGCGAGCCGCAAACCGGAGCAGCCGCCGGCCCCGGCACTGGTGATCGGATCGAACGCGGTGCTCGATGTGCGCGGCCGCTGGGTCAACGACACCCGCCTTCTGCCGGATCAACTCGAGGGTCGCGCCTTCGTCAATGGCGGCAGCGTGAGCATCAGCACGATCGCCGCCAGCGATGGGCCATTGCAGGGTCCAGGCCCCTTCGTCGACGTCACCCAGAGCATCGTGCTGGCACCGGGCAGCATCATCGACGTGTCCGGCGGCGGCTATGTCGACACCACCGGCAAGCTCAAGACCGGGTCCGACGGCCTGCCGGTCGGCAAGGGTGGCAGCCTGACGCTGACGACCTATGCTGGCGGCTTCAACGGTACCCCCGGAAACTCGACGTTCAAGGACGCTGACTATAACGTTTCTCCGCGCGGCACCAACGCCGATGGCACGGTCAACCACCCCGATCAGGCCAATGTAGTGCTGGGCGGCACGATCTATGCGGGAGGCTTCGACGGCGGCGGCACGCTGACGCTGCAGGTGCCGACCATCGTTATCGACGGCGCAGCAGCGGAGGTCACGTCATACGTGTCCAGCGCGACGGCCGACGCGATCGCTGGATACAGCGGATTGCCGGTCACGAGCTTCACCAAGTCGGATGCCAATGCCGGCCGACTGGTTCTGCCATCCTCGTTTTTCACCAGCGGCGGTTTCTCCCAATACACCCTGACCGACAGCTATGGCGGCACCACGGTCACCGCCGGCACGCAAGTGCTGTTGCAGCAGCCGACGGCCTTGCCCACCGGCCGCGAAATTGAAATCCCGACCGGCACGCCGGTGCACAGCTTCGCGCCCACAGGGCTTCTGCCCGATGGCATCCGCAAGCCGGTCAGCCTGACGCTGAGCTCCCTCGGCGCGGACATCCTGCTCGACCGCGGCGCCGGCATCGTGGCCGAGCCGCAGGCCAGCGTCAGCCTGATCGGGAACGCCACTGTTCTCGGCAGTATCGTGGCTCACGCCGGCGCCATCAATGTGGTGGGCGGCTTGGTTTCGATCGGCTCGACCGCCGTGCTTGACGTCAGCGGCGTGTTCGTGCCCGATCCGCTGGTGACAGCCTATTCCACTGGCACGGTGCTCGACGCCGGCACCATCACGCTAGCGGGCCAGATGACTGGCACCACCGTGGTGGTGCAGCCGGGGGCGCAGTTGAATCTGCAGGGCGCCAACCGCCTGATCCAGGTGCCGCAGGGAGGCTTCGGGCCGCGCCTGCCGAGCCAGGAGATGTGGAGCGATGGCGGCACACTACAACTCGCCGCCAGCAACATCTATTTTGCCGGCACCGTCAATGCGGCCGGCGGCGCGCCGCTGGCGACCGGCGGCACCTTGACCATCGGCGATATCGCAACGCCGAGCGCCATCGCCGGCAACTCGGCCCTGCCTTCGCCCAACGTAATCGTCATCGAGCCGGCCGGCCTCGTCGCGGCGAACCTGCCGGCGCCGGGCGCCTCCGCCCCGGCGGGCGCCTTCATCGGCGCCGATACGCTCAGCAACAGTGGCTTCGATTCCGTGAACTTGAACGCCGGCATCATCGCGTTCGGCGGCTCGGTGACTGTGGCGATCCCCGGCGCCCTCACCCTGCGCGCCGACAGCGGGAATTTCGTGCTTCTGCCGCCCAGCACCGGCCTGTTGCCGTCAGGCGTCAATCTCGGCGATCCCGCCAACAATTTTGGACTCGGCGTCTGCGGGGCGGATTGCATCCTGAGCATCGGCGGCGCGACAGTGAACCTGGATGCCGGCTATGTCCGGATCGTCGGCAGACATGACCCTGGCAACATGGCCCTGCCGAAGGTCGCAGACGGGACGCTGAACGTCACCGCCCGGTGGATCGATCTCCAGGGCGCAATCGCCCTGCACAACGTTGTCAACGCGAATGTTACCAGCGCTGCCGCCATCCGGTTGCTGCCGGACAATTACGGCTTTATCCCCGGCGGCGCCGGTGCCGGGCGGACGACCTTCGGCGGGGCGCTGATTACGCCGGGCAATCTGACGCTGCGGGCGGCCGAGGTCTATCCGGTCAGCAACACCGACTTTCTGCTGATGTCGACCGGCACGCTTCCCTCCGCCAGCACCATCGCCGTCGCGCAGAACGGCGTCCCGACGGCGCCGCTCTCGGCCGGCGGTAGTATTCTCCTTAGTGCGCAGACCATCGAGCAAAACGGGACGCTCTGGGCCCCTCTCGGTAGCATCGTCCTCGGCATACGGGACACCGACGATTTTCCGACCGATCTAAAGGATGCGGTGGGCAAGCTGATTGTCGATAACATTTTTGCTTCAGGGATGTTCAGGCCGACCCAGAACGTGATCTTGGGCGCGGGCAGCCTGACCTCGGTGTCAGCGTCCGGCCTCGTCATTCCCGACGGCTTCACCATCGACGGCACCACCTGGTATCAAGGCAACCCCAAAGGCGACGAGGCGCGGACTCCGCAGGTGCTCGCTGCGCCGCCGAGCAAATCGATCAGGCTGTTCGGCGCCAACGTGGCGACCCGGCCGGGCGCGGTGCTGGACCTGAACGGCGGCGGCGACATCTATGCCACCGAATATGTGGCCGGCACCGGCGGCACGCGCAACGTGCTGACGACCTACCAGACCGACCCCGCGACCGGGAACGTTGCGCCGCAGTATGCCGATGGACGGCAGGTCTATGCCCTGGTGCCGAGCTATCAGGCCGGCGTTGCCGCCTACGATCCCAACTTCGCCGATCTCCCCTATTATTCCGGTGCGAAGGTCGCCGGCAGCGGCGCCAGCGCAGCGTATGCCAATGCGATCATGCCGGGCCAGTCGGTGACCATCGCGCCCGGCAGCGATATTCCAGCCGGCACCTACACACTGCTGCCCGGCATGTACGCGACGCTGCCCGGTGCCTATCGGGTGGTGCAGGTGGCTGGCAACTTAAACCGGAACGCTGCCGTCAGCGCCACCACCGCCGACGGCTCGCAATATGTCGCCGGCACGCTCGGCAATGCGCTCACCGGTGCGCGGTCCTCGCAGTCAGTCATCCTCCAGCTCCAGTCGCAGGCGGTCTGGTCGCAATATTCGCGGATCGACATCACCTCGGGCACGAGCTTCTTCCGCAACGTGGCGCTGGCCGCGGGCAAGGCCCCGCGGCCATTGCCGATCGACGGCGGCGTGTTGGTGCTCGGCGCCATCAACTCCCTCAATCTTGCCGGCACCAACCGGTTCGCGCCCGGGATCAGCGACCTAGCGCCCGGCCTTGTTGGCGGCGGCGGCCAGGTCCAGATCAGCGCGACCAATATCTTGATTGCCGCACCCGCAGTCGATGGGACGCTGCCCTCGGCGCCCGCCGGCTATCTTGTGCTCGATGCCGACCAGATCAGCAATCTTGGGGCTTCATCCGTGCTGATCGGCGGCACTGCGAAGGTCGTCGATGGTGTCCAGAACATCACCGCCACTGCACTCAACCTCGAGATTGCTACGGACGCGGCGCATCCGCTCACCGGGCCGGAACTGCTGCTTGTTTCGCTCGCCGGCGACGGGGGCCTCGTGGTTGACGCCGGCAGCGTCGTCCGGGCTGTCGGGACAGTGCCCGCCGGCACCAGCCGCGACATCACCATCGGTGCGCTACCGGTCAAACGGCCTGATGGCTCCTATTCCGGACAGGTCAGCGGTGACGGTTCGCTGCTGCGCGTCTCCAACGGCACGGCTGTGAACGTGAGCCGGATTTATGTGCCGGGCCAATACACGGGTGACGGGCCGCCGCCCAGCAGCCCCACGCCGCAGGGAGCGTTCTCGATCGGCGCCGGCGCGATCGTCGACGGCGGCAACACCTTGACGCTCGATACCAGCGGCAGCGGCACGCTTGCCTCCGACGCTATCCTGAAAGCGCGGAACTACGACATCGCCGGCTCGGTCATCAATGTCGGCGGCGGCAACTCCGGCATCGTGCTGAACCCGGCCGTGCTATCGAACTTCAACGACGCGGTGTCGGTCCGCCTGCGCAGCGCGTCAGTGATCAATCTCTACGACGCCGGTGGGCTGCGTATCGGCGATCCCGCGCATCGCATCGGCACGCTGACCTTCGACAGCGCCGGGCTCTACGGTCAGGGCGGCAGCACGATGGTCAACGCGTCCAACATCAACCTCGCCAACAGCCGCGGCGTGACCGGCACGGGTATTGCCGGGGCCGGCGGCACGCTGACGCTGAATGCCAGCGAGATTGTCACCGAGGACCTCGGCGCCAAGAGCCTGCGCGGCTTCGGCCAGGTCACCTTCAACGGCGGCCGGGCCGTTGCGTTCAGCGGCGGCGGCAGCCTCGACGCCGGAACGGCGAACGTGCTGTTCTCGGCTCCCGTAACCATGGTCAATGCCGGCGCGACGCAATCGGTCGAGACCTCCGGCAACGTCACGCTTGTAACCGGCGCGGGGACGAGGCCCGCGAGCGTTGCGACCAACATCGGCGGCGAGCTTTCCATCAAGGCCGCGTCGATCCTGGACAACGCCATCATCCAGGCCCTGTCGGGCAACGTCAGCCTCACCGCGACCACGGGCGACGTCGTGCTCGGCGCCGGGGCTTTGATCGACGCCTCCGGTTCGGAGATCACGATTCTCGATATCGTCAAGGATGCGCCGGGCGGCAAGGTGAAGCTTGTGTCGAACACCGGCAACGTGATCATCGGTCCGCAGGCGAAGGTGAGTGTCGCGTCCGCGGGCATCGGCTTTGCCGGCTCGCTGTCGATCCAGGCCGCAGGCAGCGTCACGCTTGACGGCACGCTGGACGGCCGTGCCGCGTTCAAGGATCTCGGCGGCAATTTCATGCTTGCTGCCGGCAACCTCGCTGCCGGCAGCAAGCTGCCGACGAGTTTCACCGGCAGCATCGCGGTGGCCTTGAAGCAGGGCGACATCGTGATCGGCACCGCCGCCAATGCGCTCGCGACGGCCCTGAGCGCGGGACAGATCACGCTCACGGCCGACAATGGCGCGGTGCTGATCTACGGCACCGGCGATACGAGCAATCCCGCCAATCAGGTGACTGTGCTTGATGCCAGCGGCCTCAACGGACAGATCGCGCTCTACGGCGCAAGCGGCGTGACCATCGGGGCCGGTGCCCGGCTCACGGCGGCGTGGGTCGCGGATGATCCCAGCAATCCGAACTACGCCAACGGTACCTCCCTCCTGGTGCAGGATGGCGGCACCATCAAGCTCGGCACCACCGGCGCGTCGGACGGCACGCTGAATGCGACCTACGGCTACCAGAACGTTGCGACGTCGGGTCTGATTTCGGTTGCGTCCAACACCACATTCGATGTCAGCGGCGGACCCGGCGGTGCCAACATCTCCAACACGGGCGGGGAAGTCATCCTGCGCGCGCCGATCCTGAGCGGCGGCGGCTTCAATGCGCAATTCCACGGCACCATCGTCACCAGCGCGGATTCCGCCGGCAAGCCGAGCGGCGGCGGGCTTGTGCTCGATGCCTACGCCGTGTGGAGCACCATCGATGGATGCTCGCTGATTCCTGCAGGCTGCAGCTCCATCACCACGGTCGCGCAGTACAACGCACTGAGCGCTGCGCAGAAAGCGCAGATGGACCAGCATTTCGACGGCATCATCGATCCGGCCGGATTCTTCAATGGGACGGGGCAGCGGATCGTCAATCCCACGGCCGTCGCCGGATCCACCGGGATCTACCCCACGTCGACCTATGCCGCGCCGGCGGCCGGCGCCTACTTGGCGCATGTGAACTTCTACCAGAACACTCTGGTCAATTTCGTCCAGCAGACCAGCCTCGGCGGCTATGATCTTTCGGGCGCGCAGATCAAGACCAATGCTCCGGGCGCGGCGGCGCAGAGCCTGACGCCGGGCTCGACGCTGCATATGCGCCCCGAGATCGCCCTCGTCAGCCCCAGCACGGGTGCCGGCAACAACGGGGGTAATATCACAGTTGCCAGTAACTGGAATCTCGGCGGTGTGCTGACGGTGCAGACCTCGAGCCGCAATTCGCCATTGACGAGCTACACACCGGCCTATCGCTCGACCGTGAGCGGCTTTGCCGGCGACCCCGGCATCCTGACGCTGCGCGCCGCCAACAATATCGCCATCAACGCCACGATCAGCGACGGATTCTACGAAACCGTCGATGCGTTCAACAGGGCGGCGGCAACCAGCTACAGGCTGGTCGCCAACCTCATCGCCAACAACCCGGCGCAGGCGTCGGTTTCGGGAGCGGTCGTCAACGATCTGAACACGACGTCGGCAGCCAGCCTCATGCGGATCGTTCCGGGGGTCAACAACGGCTCGTTCTCCTATGATTTCGTCGCCGGCGCGGCGCTCGGCAATGGCGCGCCCTCGGCCAATCCCAATGCCGTCGTGGCGATTTCCGATCCGGCTTCGGCCAGTAACGCGAACGGCAGCGTCATCATCGACGGGCATACGAGTTACCGGGATGTTTTGGCCCCGACACTGACCATCAACATCCCGACGCTGGTGCGAACCGGTACCGGCTCGATCGATATCGTGGCGGCCGGCAATGTCGCGTTCGTCGATCAGGTCGCGCCGGGGGCCGTCTACACCGCGGGCGCTCTTGTGACCCCTCCGGCCGGCTTCAGGGCGGCCGCAGCCAGCACCGGTTATTTGGGGAACCCGAATGGCGTCGTGGGATTGCCGAACTGGTCCACCGGCGGTGGTGCGGTGGCCGTCACGGCCGGAGGCTCGATCATCGGCATCGAGACGCCGGTGGATTCTGACGGTAGCCAGACCGGCATCGTGGGTGGCCCCACCGGCCAATTCTGGAGCTCCTGGTACATGCATTACGGGCGGTCGAACGGCACGGCGACGCCATTCTCCGGCTGCGTGGTTGCCAGCACCTCGGCCTGCCAGACCGCGTCCTGGGTGAATTTCAACACCTTCTTCCAGGGCTTCGGCGCCCTCGGCGGCGGCAATATCACGCTCACTGCCGGGGCTGACATCATCGATGTCGGAGCCTCGTTGCCGGAAACCATGGTCGTGAGCGGGGGGACCGGCGTCCGCGACGCGAACGGCAATCCGATCGGGCCCGTGGCCACCTATTATGGCGGCGGCAACCTCATCGTGAAGGCCGACGGTGATCTCCTGAGCAGTAATTTCCTGGTGGGCCGCGGCACCGGCCTGATCCAGGTCGGCGGCGCGGTCCAGGCCAACCCATCGACCGTCCTGACGCAGATCGGCAGTAGCGCCGTCACCGGTCGAATCCCGTTGCCACTGCTGCTCGCGGTGCAGGACGGGTTCATCACCGTCGCCGCCCGCGGCGCCATCACCCTCGGCAATGTCTACGATCCGGCCTCGGTGCCGACCGATGCATATGTGAGAACTCCGGTCGGTGGTCTGCCCGGCGGCAGTGGTGCCAGCAACAATCCCGCGTGGAACAACTTCTTTACGTCCTTCGGCCCCGGCAGCGGCGTCTCGCTGACCAGCACCGCCGGCGATGTGACGGCCCTGACCATATCCTCTAGCGATAACTCCACCGGCAACATCGCTGGACTATTCCTTCACAACGATCAGGGTGTTGGTGCCTTGACGCAAGTTGGGTTGTTACTGCCGGCCAGGTTTGATCTGGCCTCGCTCAGCGGGAATGTGGTGCTCGCCGGCAACCCGACTGTCGACAACGCCAACCTCGTACCCTATCCCACGCGGGACGGAAACAACACCGGCACATTCAATATCGTCGCGGCGCAGTCGATCAACCTCGGCGGCGGAATTGCGATGCCCGATCTCAACACCACGGCGGCGCAATATATCGGCAATGACGTCGTATCGCGCCGCAACTACATCAGCCCGCTCGGGATGCCGCTCGCGACCCTGACCCAGGCGCTGCATGCCAACGACCCCGCGCCGGCCGTGATCGCGGCCGGACAGGACATCACGGTCACCCTCTCTGACGGCGCCAGCCTGACGCTGATCAAGCCGGTGAAGATCGAGGCCGGGAACGATGTCAGGTTGGCCGGCGCCTCCGCCACGACCAGCAGCGGTCCGCAGGCGAGTGGCGTCACTTTCATCGGCCAGAACAACAACGCTGACGACATCACCAGCATCGTTGCCGGCAACGACCTGATCGGCGGCTCCTATGTGCTGTACGGCCCCGGCACCCTGGTGCTGCAGGCCGGACATGACATGGGGCCGTTCTGGGAATCGAGCACGACGAATCGCCGGACCTTCGGCATCGCCACGATCGGCAACGGCAGCGCCGTCGGCAATTCGTTTTCAGGATCGCTTCTGCTCCCGATCAAGCCTTACCTGCCGTCGCAGGGCGCCGGGATCGACCTGCTGTTCGGCGTCAAGCCGGGCATCGACTATGCCGCCGCGATCAGCCAGTACGTCGATCCGGCCCGCGCCGGCGCCGGCGGCATCGACTTCCTCACCGGCATCGCCGAGATTCTCGGCCAGCCGCGCGGCCAGGCCTGGGCCACCTTCCAGGGCCTGTCGCCGGCGCGGCAGCGCCTCCTGGTCAACCGCGCCTTCCTCGATTTCCTCACGGAGGTGGCGCACGACTACCAGACGCCGTCGAGCCCGTATTACGCACAATACGGCCGCGCCTATGCGGCGATCTCCACGTTGTTCCCGGCCGGCTACGGCTACACCGACAACAGCGCGGGCAGCGGCAACGGCGCCGCCGTAACGGTCCCGACCGGCAAACTCAACATCGCCGGCTCCGTGCTCGAGACACAGATGGGCGGCGACATCAACATCCTGGGCCCGGGCGGCGGCATCATCGTCGGCCACGCCTCGCTCGACACGCTGAAGCCGAACCAGGAGGGCATCCTGACGCTTGCCGGCGGCAGCATTCGCGCTTTCACCGACGCCTCGATCCTGGTCAACCAGAGCCGCATCATGACCCAGCAGGGCGGCGACATCAGCCTATTCAGCGCCAATGGCGACATCAGCGCCGGCGAAGGGCCCAAGACCTATGTCTCCAGTCCCGCCGTCAGCCAGCTCTGCACCGTCGACGGCTACTGCTACGTCAATCCGCAGGGGCTCGTGACCGGCGCCGGCATCGCTGCCCTGGTCACGCTGCCCGGTCAGGACCCGACCAAGAGCAACGTCACGCTGGCGGCGCCCCATGGCACTATCGATGTCGGCGCTGCGGGCATTCGCGGCAATGACATCACGCTGGTGGCGCAGGTCGTGCTCAACGCCTTCAACATCCAGGCCACCGGCAACGTGACGGGCGTTGCGTTCACGCCGCCGCCCAACATCGCGCTGGCAACCACCGTCTCCAACGCCACGGCCGCCACCCAGCAGGCCGGCTTGCCGGCACAGACCAGAAACAACGAGCAGCCTTCCATCGTCATCGTTGAAGTGCTGGGCTATGGCGGCAACGGCGGCGACGGCACCTCGAACAGTGACGACGAGCGCCGCCGCCGCGAAGGAGGGCAACCGTAGCGGGTAGCCCGGATGTGCGCAGCGACGTTCGGGGCGACGTCAAAATGAATCCCGGATGTCGCGGAGCCTGTCATCGGACCGCGCTTCGCGCGGATCCGTTGGCTCGTCCAGGCTACACACTGCCGTTGCGCCTCGAGAAGCGCGTTGTGGCCGTGTCTTGAGGATGAGTCCACTCGCCGCGGGCGCTTCGGCCGTATGGCTCGCGTCTCGAGAGATGCGGAGCCTGTTGTCGCGCCGTGCTCCGCACGGACCCGTTGGCGTTCTCACAAAAAGAGGCTCGAATGACATCAGGTCAGCCAACGCAGCCCACACTACCAGCCGCTGCGGCAGATGCCGACCCGCTGTGGGCACTGCTCGCGCCCGAACGCCTCTCCGCCGTGGCTGACATCGGCGCCAACCCGGTCGGCGGCGATCCGCCGTACAAGCCCATGCTGCAGAGGCGCCTGTGCCGCGTCTTCGGCTTCGAGCCGCAGGACGAGGCGCTGGCCGCGCTGAATGCCCGCAAGAGCGATCTCGAAACCTATCTGCCCTATGTCGTCGGCAACGGTGAGCAGGGACGCCTTCGCGTTTGCGCTTCGTCCGGGATGACCAGTCTGCTGGAGCCCGACCCGCACATGCTCAGCCACTTTGCGCTGTTCAGCGAGTGGGGGCGTGTCGTTGCCGAAACCAGAGTCGCCACCCGCAGGCTCGACGATGTCAACGAAATCGACGCGTTGGATTTTCTCAAGATCGACGTGCAGGGCTCGGAGCTTGCGGTCTTCCGGAGCGGGCGACGGCGCCTTGCGGAGGCGGTGATGATCCAGACAGAGGTTTCGTTCCTCCCGCTCTACAAGCAGCAGCCGGTGTTCAGCGAGATCGATCTGGAGCTGCGCGGCCAGGGCTTCATTCCTCACGCTCTGACCGCGATCGACCGGCGCATGATCCTGCCGATGGCCGGACCCCATGTCTACTCTGCGATCCATCAACTGCTCGAAGCCGACGCGGTCTATGTCCGTGATTTCACCAGGCCCGATGCCATCAGCACCGAGCAGCTCAAACATCTCGCTTTGATGGCACATCACTGCTACGGGTCATACGATCTCGCAGGCATCTGCATCCATCATCTGCTCAACCGACAAGCGATCGTCCCCGAAGCGCCCGGCCGCTATCTCGATCTGGCCGCAGCGCATCGTGCTGCCGCTGTCGCGGCGCGCGACGCCGCTTCGTAGTTCGAGATGCAGGCATTATGCGCCGCCGTTCGCCAACGACCGTGAAGCTCCGAGTATTCGATCCCACCGGCGTTTATCGCTCGTCCCAAGAACCGCAAAAAAAGCCGGGCCCCTCGATCGAAGGGCCCGGCCGCTGTTATTGGTCAGAGCGTGATCCGGCTCGAGCATGATCCGAAAAGTGGAGACCGGTTTTCCGAAAAAGATCATGCTCAACCAAAGAACGAGAGCGGGATGACGATTCGAAGAAAAGTCATCACGCTCTGGATACCGGATCACGCTCTCATGTTTGCCTCACTTCGCGCCGCCGGTGGCGCCCTGGCAACCGTCGATCTGGTTGCCGGATGCATTGTAGGCGGCAATGGCGGTCGGGCGGCCGCCGTCGATGCCGGGCAGGATATACTGGTTTTGGATCGACGCCGCCCACGCCGGATCCAGCTCATGGAGGCCGTTGTTGCGGATGATCGCAGCAACGTTCGGATCGTATCCAGGGGCGCCCGCATCGGAGGTTGCCGGATCGTAGGGCGGCAGGCCGGTCTGCGATCCCCCGAAGAACCAGGCGAGCCAGTTCTTCAGCGCAGGCACGCGCGCTCCGGAGGCGTCGCTATAGCAGCTATAGACGTTAATGAACGTCGCACCGGTGATGGGATAGGCGCCGACGCGTTGCGGATTCGCGATGATGGAGAGGCCGCCATACGGCACGCCGCCGAAGATGGTGCCCGGCCCGTACACCTGGGCGTAGATGTTCCAGTCGTTGTAGGTGACCGCAGGTGCCGGGAAGTTCAGGCTGCGGAACGCGGCCTGTGCGCCGGTCGGGGTCGGCGGGATGAAGTTCTGCGCGCGGCCGCTCACCACCTGGCCGGGATGGTAGACGCCGACGACGCGCTGGTTCTGGTTCTGGATGCTGGCGGACAGCGGCGCCGGCGCCGTGATGGTCTGCCCCAGGATTTCTTCGCTCACCGTGGTGGCGTAGGGCTGGGTATAATCGGCGCTCAGGTAGCCGATCCGGCCCGCGAGCAGGCGGCTCGTTCCGATCTTGAGCGCTTCATGGTTGCTGCCTTCGGCGCTGATCCAGCGCGGATCGGGCCGCTCCGAATCGTCCTCGACCGCGAGCGAGTCGCGATGATCGTGTTCCGCATCGCCTTTCACCGCGCGGATGTTCTCAAGGAGATTGTCGAAGTCGCTCGACGGCAGGTTGGCGGTCGTGGTCACCGTTCCGCCCTTGGCGATCCCGACGCCGGTGAAGATCGCCTTGTAGTTATAGGTTCCGGTGGGGTCGAGCAGCGGGCAGTAGTTGGCCAGATAGTTGGTGAGGATGAAGCTCGTGCCGGACTCGTCGGAACGATAGACGACGCGGATGGGCAGACGGCCGCTGGTATAGGCGACGGGCGTGACGGTGCCGTTGGTGTTGTCGTCGTAGAAGTGCTGGAGCTGCTGGGCTCCGGTCTTGTCGAGATAGGGGATGAGAGTGGAGGTGTCGTGCCAGTCGGTCACCGTGGCCGAGAAGATGGCGCACAGTTGCGCGGCCGAGAGCTGGATGGCGCCGCCGGCCTGGGTGTTGGGCGTCAGGGCGGACTGGTTGTTCCAGGTCACGCCGGAGAGTGGATTGGAGGTGTTGACGGCGATGGCGACCGGCACTTCCAGAATCGGAAGCTGGATCGGAGCGCCGGCGCTTGCGGTGTTGAAGCTGACCGTCTTCCGGGTTGCTGCCGCAATCAGCGGAGTGTTCTGCCAGTTGGTCGATGGGAGGAAGTTGCCGAACGACACGGTGGTCAGGTTGGTGCTGGCAAGCGGCGCGTCGCTGGCGGTGAAATCGAGCTGCGGATACGGATATTTCGAGAAGTTGGGGTTCGCGGTGTCCCGGAATGGCGGGTTGAGCGACGGCCGCTTCACCAGCGCCGGCGTCGACTTCGGATTGCCGCGGAACAGCTGGCGCGGATCGTTGGCGATGTAGGCGCGCTGGCCGTTGCCGCTGCCGACGCCGGCGAACAAGCCTTCGACCGCGGTGGAGAACTGCGTGCAGCTCGCGGGCAGGAGATCCGGGCTCGGCGTCGCGGTGGTGAAGCTCGGCGAGAACGTCTGGCCGTCATTGGCGACAGTGGTGCCCGCATAGCAGTCGAAGATCTGTCGCAGCGTCAGCGATGACAGCATGCTGCCGCCGCCATAGATTCCAGTCGAGATCGTGCTCTGGGCCGCAGCCGGTTGCTGGGCTCCGAGCATGGCGGCAGCCGACAGCACGACCAGCGAGGTCGTGCCCAGCAGGCGCCCGGCGAAGGATTTCGTCTTCATGTCCTTAGACTCCCTGTTTGACAATGTGATGCGGCGTCGCGCGACCCGCCTCAGGGTCTCGGGACCGGAAAGGTCTTGTTCGATGACAATGAATGGGATGACGATGAAGAAGACCTTGGAAGTCCGTAAGACGATGGGACAGCACGACGCGCAGAACCAAGCGGCCCTCCGCGCCGTATCGAACGACGCCAGTGCAGTGCTCACACCCCTAAGACAATTTGAACGAGCCCGACGCGCAGCAAGTCTTGCCTTATTTTTGTGAGCGCGAGACATCTCGTCTGGCGCGCGCAGTCGTCTTCTGTAAATGACTGCGCTTCTTTCTTCGTCACAGCCGGGTTTGCTGCAACGAGGCGCATCATCATCGCCACCGACGTCATCGCCGGCTGAAGGACCGGGCGATCCATCAGCCCGGAGCGTTGATGATGGATGTCGCGGTGGACCGGACAACACTGTCGCGCGTTGCTCCGCTTCATAGCGCTCACTGACGTCGACGTGGACTGATTCGTACGGCCAAGTCGGATGACGACACCGAGCTTTCGAAAGTCCCTCTTTGCGCAAGCAGGTATGCGGTTTGCCGCAACATGCGCGGCCGCAACATCGCCGCCAGCACGAAAAAACCGGGCGCCTCGGTTGAGGCGCCCGGTGATTGTCGCGGAGGGATGTGCGGTCTGGGATCAAGCGTGAGTGCGGCTTGACCCAAGGCCATCATGCATCAGGGGTTGGCGCCGCCGGTGACGCCGTTGCAACCATCGTTGTTCACGCTGCCGCCCGAGGCGAGGGCGATGGCGACGCCCGAGCCGGGAGACAGAGGTCCGTTCTGAACGCGAGGCAGCCACAGGGCATTCAACGGAGAGAAGCCGTTGTTCCTGATGATGGCTGGGACGTTCGGATCTGGGGGCAGAGTATTTTGGTAGAACCAGTTCAGGAAGTCGATCAGGTTCTGTCCGTTGGTGTCGTTTCCTTGGCAGCTATAGATCGCGAGGTAGGCCGTGCCCGACAGCGGGTAGGCGCCGGCGCGGTTGGTCAGCGGGAGAACGGGTTTACCCGCCACCGCTATGCCACCGTGGTTCGGCTCGGTCGCCGCGAAGTTGATGCCGTACACGTTCCAGTCGGCCCAGGTCGAATTCGTTGCCGGAGGTGTCAGGGCTGCATCGCTCCACGCGCTATCCGCACTGGTCGGTGTCGGCGGGATGAACGTCAGGCTTGACCCGGTTGTGGCGGGACGGGAGATGGTGTTGATGCGCTGGTTCTCGTTCTGCACGGAACCCGCATAAGGCGCGTCGGGGTTGATGGCGTAGGGTTTGACGAAGTCGGCGCTGAGATATCCGATGCGGCCCGGCATGGTGCCGGCGCTGGTGGTGCCGACCGCAGTTTGAACTCCGCCGCTTGCCGTTGCGGGGACCCAGGCACTTGTTGTTACGGTCGTGGTCGTTGACCAAGGCCCAGGACCTCGGAAGTTGCCGATGTTGGTGATCAGATTGGCAAAGCTGTTGTTCGGCAGGTTCGTGGTGTTGAAGATCGACTGGTAGCCGTAGGTGTTGGCGGTATCGATCAGCGGACAGACAGCCTTCAGATAGTTGGTTATGATGAAGCTGGTGCCGCTGCCGTCCTGGCGGTACACCACCTTGATCGGCAGGGAGTTGGGGCTCGCCACGTAGGGTTGGGACGTGCCGACGCCGTTACCGACATTGGTATAGTGGAACGGCGCGGTCTGGAGATTGCCCTGGTCGTCGCGGTAGGGGATGCTGGCCGTGCTGTTCCAGTCGGTCACGAGACCCGAGAAGATCGCGCAGAGCTGCGCCCCCGAGAGCTGGATGGCGCCGCCGGTGGTGGGATTGCCGCTGAACGGGATCTTCGAGTTGATCACGAACAAGCTGCTGTTGATGTTGATCGGGATCGCGACGTTGACCGCGAAGGCCGGGAGCTGGACCGGGTTGCCCCAAGATCCCGCGCTGTAGGTATTCACCTGGGTGGCGGCGTTCAGCGTGATCTGGGCCAACGCGCCGGCAGCGGTCGACCAGTTGGTGGTTGGAGTGAAGCTGAATGCCACCGTCGTGAGGGCCGCGAGGGTTCCGGGCAGCGGCGAGTCGGACAGGCCGACGTCCACGCGCGGATACGGATAGTTGCCGAAATTGGTCGAATTGGCGCTGTCGACGAATGGCGGCGATGCCGGGGGGAACGGCGTGTTGATCAGCGTATTGGCCGCGACGGTGGTGACCTGGCTGCCGCTGAACCACTGGTAAGGTTTGTTGCTGATGAAGCCACGGAAACCGTTGCCGCTGCCGACGCCGGCATACATGCCCTGCAGCCACGGAGCCACCGGCCCAGCTGTCGTGCAGGTGGTCGGCAATTTGCCCGGTCCCGGGAAGGTGGCATCAAACGTGTAGCCGTCGCCGCCGACGGTGGCGCCCGTGTAGCAGTCGAAGATCTGCCGGAAGGCTTCCGAGGCGAGCGAGCTGCCGCCGAAGTAGAGGCCGTCGGTGGCTTGCGCGTTCGCGGGCGTGGCGGCCGACGACGCGAGTAGTGCGAGCACCGAAGCGGTGCCGAGCAGGTATTTGGACGTTTGCATTTTCATCTCACTGGGTCCTGTGGGTTGGATCACCGGCGTGCGTCGTCATCCCGTCGTCACGAGAGTGTAGAGTAATGTTCAAGATGTAATGGAGTAATTTTTAAGTCTTCTTCTCAGACTCATGGAATAATTCTAAGAAGAAAACGAGTCACTCACGCGCCGAAGTCATGCCTCCGTCGTCGATGATTGGCTAACGTCTATTAGACAACATGAACTTCGGGTACACGCAGAAAATTTTTGAGACCGTGAACCGAAAAATAACTTGGCAATACTCTGCGAGATGATTTATGGACTCCCGACCTGATGGTGTCTGTTGGCGACACCACCTTGGCGGGAATTCGTCTCAAACGGAGCCTCCCCACATGAAAGACAATTCGAGCGGGCGACTTGCGATTCACGTGGAGCATGGCGGCCATGCAATCTTGGTGCGACCAGCGCAGCAGCCATTTGCAAACGGAGGCGGTGAGCGTCTTTCAGGCAATCTTCCTTCAGCCAACCTGAAGCGGGCGCAGGAGTTGCATCAGCAGGGCGTCGCGCATGCGCAGCAGGACCGCTGGCGCCAGGCGCTGCGTGCGTTCAACGACGCGGTGAGGCTTGCGCCCGATCAGGCCGGCTTCAACTACTGCAAGGGCGTCGCGCTGTGCCGCTTCGATCGCTTCGACGATGCGCGCGAAGCGTTCATGGCGGAGCTTCGCGTGACGCCGACCCATGCGCCCGCACTCACCGAGCTCGGCACGTGCCTTGCGCGCACCGGACGCACGCGGGATGGCATTCCCTATCTTCAGGAGGGGCTGCGTTTGATGCCCAGCATGCCGCTCGCCCAATACAGCCTTGGTCTCGCTCTCCTGACTGAGAACCGGCGCAACGAAGCGCTTGCGGCGCTCGACAAGTCGATCATGCTCGACGCCGGCTATGCGGATGCCTATCGCACCCGCGGCCTTGCTCATGTGATGGATGGTCAGTTCGACAAGGCCGTCGACGATCTCCGCGCCGCCTCCACCATCGACAGCCAGAACTACAAGGCGATCCTCGAGCTCGGGATGAATTTCGGGCTGGCGGAGCGCGAGCAGCAGGCGGAGCGGCTGTTCAAGCTCGCCGCCGACAGCGCGCCGACTGTCGCGCTGCCGCAATATCTCTACGGTCACTTCCTGATCAATCATCGCCAGTTCGAACGCGGGCTCGTCTATGTCGACCGCGCGCTGGCGCTCGAGCCGCTGCAGGCCGAGCATCATGTGGCCCGCGGCTTCGGGTTGCTCGGCCAGGGGCGTATCGAGGAGGCGGTCACAACCTATCGGCGCGCCGGCGAACTCGATCCCGGTAACGCTGCGGTTGCCGGAACCCTGCTGTTCGCGCTTCAGCACAAGCCGGGCGTGACGCGTGACGAACTGTTGCGCGAGCACAGGCGGTGGGCGCTGCTCTATCGGCCGCATGCGCCGATCGATCGTCTTGCATTTCCGAACGCGCCGGATCCGGCGCGCAGGCTGCGGCTTGGCCTCGTGTCGGCGGACCTGCATCGTCACGCGGTGTCGTTCCTCGTCCTGCGAGCGTTTGAAGAGTTGGCGAAGCTCGGCTACGAGATCGTCTGTTACAAGACCGACAGCAAGCAGCAGGACGACGATTTCAGCGAGCGCTACAAGGCGGTCGCGGTCACCTGGCGCGACATTTCGGGGATCGACGACGCGGCGCTGGCGCGGCAGATCGCCGAGGATCGTGTCGACGTCCTGTTCGATCTCGCGGGCCACACCGCCGGCAACCGCCTGTCGCTGTTCGCCATGCGCGCGGCGCCGATTCAGCTCGGCTGGGCCGGCTATGTCGGCACCGTCGGGCTCGACACCTATGATGGCCTCATCGCCGATCCGGTGGAAATTCCGCCAGAGCATGACGCGAGCTATGTCGAGCGTCCGATCCGCCTGCCGGATTGCTACGTCTGTTATCAGCCGCCCGCCAACGCGCCCGAGGTGCCGCCGCTGCCGGGCGCGAACGGCGATCGCTTTACCTTCGGGTGCTTCAACCGGCCCGCCAAGCTCAACGCCGAAGTTGGCAAGGCCTGGGCGCGCATTCTCGCGCAGGTGCCGGATTCTCGCATCCTGATGGTCTATGGCGGTCTCGGCGAGGCGAGCACGCGCGACGCCATCTACAACTTGCTCGGCCAGGGTGGCGTGCCGCGCGAACGTGTCGAGCTCGTCGGCGAAGGCGAGCAGTTGAAGCTGCTGCAGGCGTATGGCGAAGTCGATCTGGCGCTCGATCCGTTTCCCTATTCGGCTGGTGTCACCACGCTGGAGGCGATGTGGATGGGGGTTCCAACCGTGACCTTCGTCGGCGAGACCTTCGCCGGCCGTCACTCGGCGGCGCATCTCACCGCCGCGGGCCTCAGCAGCTTCTGCACGTATAGCATCGACGATTATGTCGCCATGGCGGTCGACTGGACGCACCGGCGCGACGAGCTCGCTGAGCTGCGCTGCGGGTTGCGCGCGCGCGTCGCCGCTTCTCCGCTGTGTGATGCTCCACGCTTCGCCGACAACCTGTCACGCGAACTGACGCGACTGTGGACCGAGTGGTGCGAGGCACGCACCGCGAGGGATGCAGCGTAGGTTTTGATCTTGAGAGACGCCCGGTCTCTCATTTCGTCGTCGCAGGGCTCGTCCCGGTGACCACGAATAGGGATGCATTGCTCTAACTGTCGTTATGGCCGGGACAAGCCCCGCCATGACGAAGAAAAAGAGCCCGTAGGGTGGATTGGCCTAAGGCGTAGTCCGCCGCCCCACGTCGCAAGTGAAACGTGGACTATGCTTCGCTAACCCGCTCTGCACTAGGAAGGGACCGCACCGATGTCGAAAGCAGCGATCAGCGAGGCGCAGGCGTTGCGTGCAGGCTCCATGCTGGACCAGGCGCCGTCCGAGCGGCGGATGGAATTCGTCCAAACCGTCATGAACCGCGCGCTTGAACTCTATCGCGGCGGTCAGTTCGACAGCGCGGAGGTGCTGTTCGAGACCGTGGCGTCGGAGCCTGCGGTGCGGCCACGGATCCAGCACATCCGCGGCTTGATCGCGCTGCAAAGCGGCGAGGACGAGCGGGCGCTGGACTTGCTGGAGGAGGTTATCCAGCTAGATCCCTCTGACGGCGAGGCCCATGCCAATCTCGGCGTCCTCCTGCTCAAGGCCCGCCAGAACCCGCAGGCGCTGGCCGCCTTTGCGGCCGCGTTGACGCTGCAGCCGGACAATGCGGCGGCGCTGTTGGGCTTGGCGCGCGCTCTGGCAGCGCTGGACCTCAGCGATCTCGCCCATGACGCGATCCGCGACGTGCTTGCGCATGCGCCTGACTACGTCGAGGCGATCCTCGAATTCGGGTGGCTGCTCAGCGACACTGGGCGGCATGACGAGGGTGTCACGATGTTGCGCGATGCGCTGCAGCGGCATCCCAAGCAGGACCAACTGCGCACGGTGCTCGCCGTCTGCCTGTTCGGGGTCGGCGACTGGCCGGCAGCCTGGGCCGAATACGAGGGGCGGCTATCAGACCCGAGGGTCAGCAAACACCTGTTGCGCACCGATCGCCCGCGCTGGCTGGGCGAAGAACTCGCCGGCAAGACCATCCTGCTACAATCCGAGCAGGGATTCGGCGACACGCTCCAATTCGTGCGCTATGCGCCGATGGTCAAGGCGCGCGGCGGCCGCGTGATTCTGCGCACGCCGCGGGTTCTGCTGCCGCTCATGCGCACGGTCGCGGGCATCGATGACGTCGTCGATGATCAGACGACGGCCCTTGCGTTCGACGTGCATGCGCCACTGTTATCGCTGCCGCTGGTCTCGGATACGCGGATCGACACGGTTCCGGCCGTCATTCCCTATATTGCGCCTGATGCACAACTGGCAGCTCGATGGCGCGAGCGCCTTAGCGATCATTTTGGTGGTCAGTCCGGCGTCTCCGTCGGCCTGGTGTGGCAGGGCAATCCGGCCCATCTCAACGACCAGCGCCGGTCGATTCGGTTCGATGCGCTGCGTCCCCTCCTTGACTGTCCGAATGCGCGCTTCATCAGCCTGCAGGTCGGAGCCGGACGAGAGCAACTGACGGAGTTCGACGATTGCATCATCGATCCCGGTGCCGAGATCGACATCGGCTCCTTCGCCGACACGGCGGCGATCGTCGCCAATCTTGATCTCGTGATCTCCATCGATAATGCGATCGTGCATCTAGCCGGCGCGATGGGCAAGCCGGTCTGGGTCCTGCTCGCCAAAAGCAGCGACTGGCGTTGGCTCAGAGATCGCGACGATACACCCTGGTATCCGCAGGCGCGATTGTTCCGGCAAACAAGGCCGGGCGATTGGGCCGGGGTGGTCGGTCGGCTGCGCACGGAGCTGTGGTCCTTCGCGGGGGCCGAGGTGCCGTTGCCGGCGGACAGGACCCTGGATCCAATCACGGCTTCGGCGCTGCACATGACCTCGCTGCCGCGTGCGGCCGACCCGGTTCTCTGCGATGCACTGTTCGTCGAGGCCTGTCGCCATCATCATGCCGGGAATTTCGATCGCGCGAGAAAGCTGTATGTGCAAGTTCTTATTTTCGAGCCGGAGCATATCAACACGCTGTGCAATCTCGGTGCGTTGGAGCTCGTCACGGGTCATGGCGAACGTGCGATCATGCTGTTGCAGACGGCTATGATGCACGCGCCCGATCTTGCGCCGGCCCGCATCGCGCTGGGCGATGCGCTGCTGGATGCAAAGCAGAACGAGCAAGCACTTGCCCAATATCGCAAGGCGATCGAACTCGCGCCGACCAGCGTGGCGGCGCATGTGGCCTATGCGTCGGCGTTGCGTAAGCTAGGTGAGGCAGGGGCCGCGACCGGCATCGAGCCGGATGTGGTGAAGCGCATGATCCATCAACATTACCGCAAGGCGCTGGAGCTCGCGCCCAACGATGACACGGTGCACGCCCAATACGCCCTTGCACTGTGCGAGCTCGGCGACCTCGACAACGCCATGATGCATTTCCTGGCGGCGACCAAGATCAATCAGCAACAATCGGCGGAGTTCTATGAGGCGCTCGGGTGCGCCTGCGCTGCGCGCGGCAACTCGCAGGGCGCGGAAATCAGCCTCAAACATGCGCTTGCGCTCGATCCGCAGCGCGTTACCGCTCGCTGCGCGCTCGGCGATCTTTATCTCGCGACCGCTCGTCCCGACGATGCACAGACCAGTTTCCGCGAAGCGCTGACCATCGATGCGGAAAATGCCGTGGCCTTGCGTGGAATCGAACGTGTGCACGCGTCGCACTCAACCATGGCCATCCACGGAATGGCGTGACATGCGCTTCGTTGTGAACGATCGCAGTCGCACTTGCGCAGAACCTTGCATCGCTGACGGTATCTGCGGATGTACGATCGTCGTCTCAACCAGCGACACATTGTTGCCGCTCGTTTATTGCGAACGAAATCAAACGTCTGTCGTTGACACTGGCGCGCGCCGTCACGAAGCGACCACGCGTTGTGGTTTCATTTCGATGTCATCAACCTTGGCTAGAAACAGCGCGACCGAATTGAAGCGTGTCAAATGCCGCGGTTGGGGATGGGGCCCCTGCAATGAGCGACACCAATCGAACGGCGTTGCTCACTCTTCTCGTCGCAAGTTACGACGATCTCAAACAACGTTTGACGCGACGGACCGGATCTGCGGATCTCGCCAACGAGGCTTTGCAGGATACATTTCTGCGCCTGAGCAAAGCGGACGGCATCGGGCCCGTGCGCGATCTGCATGCATATCTGTTCCGGGTGGCGATGAGTGCCATCAGCAATCGGCGTGTTGCGGAGCGCCGCCGCCGTACCGTTTCGGAAACCGATGCGCTGTTCGATCTGGCCGACGAAAGTCCCGGCCCGGAAAGGATTATCGAAGCCCGCTCCGAGATCAACGCGCTCAAGCAGGTGATCCAGGAGCTACCCGCCCGCCGTCGGGAGATTCTCATGGCGATATGTGTTGACGAGGTGCCGTTACGGCAGGTGGCGGAGCGGTTCGGCGTCAGCGTGCGCACGATACAGGTCGAGCTCAAGCAGGCGGTGGTGCATTGCGCGGTTTGTCTGGATCGCGGTGCGCGGATGCCGGGGGCGTTCCGGCGCCGAAGTCCGTTCGGCCAGCTGGATCACTCATCGCGAATTGCTGCGAGCGATAACGATACGCTTGCTCGCCGATTGCCATTCGGCGGTGGCAGGTGACATGCAATGGCAATGCAGGCTCATACCGTGCGTTGTGCCGAGGTGGCGGCGCCACGCCTGGCGCTAGAGCTGCGAAGCTTTCGCCACCCGCATCTGATACGCTCAAATCCAGGCTTAAACAGCCTGCAGCCGCACGGCGTAGTCGACCAGCCAAAGGGCAGGGCACAGGAAGGCGCCGAACGGCAGTTTCGCCGTGCGCGCGACGGAACGGTCACGCAGCCATGCCAGCAGCACGGCGATCAACGCGGCACTGGTTGCCAACGCAAAGCACAGGGGCACCGTGTCGAGCGGAAGCCACGCCCCGACGGCGGCCGCGAGCTTGACGTCGCCGAGACCCAGCCCTTCGCGCTTCCGCAACCATTGGTAGAGTTGACGCATCAGCCAGAGCGCCGCGCCAACCAGGATGGCGCCGCCCAGTGCGGTGGTCAGCGCACTCCAGCGATCGAACGGATCGAGCACAGTCGTGGCGACAAGTCCGGCGAACAGGGCGCTTCCAGTGATGATATCGGGAAGCAGGAAATTGCGCGCGTCGATATCGGCGCCGGCAACCATCAGCGTGCCGAGAATGGTCGACGCCAGCGCATGCGGCCATGGCAGCGTTGCCATCGAGATCAGCGCGACTGCGGCAAATCCGCAAACCAGCACGGTGCGGTCGGGTTGCAGGGCCTCCGCAGTCACATCGTCATCGGCGTGGTCGTCGATCGTCATCGTCGTCTCGTGTCGCTTCGCGTTGTGAGAAAACCTGCCGGGCGGGCCAGGCATGTCGGAGCTGTGCAATGCTAGCGCACGAAAATAATGCGACTGCGACACCAGCCGCGCCGCCGATCGATTTCATGACCTATCTCGCCGGCAGGGGAGCGTTGCGCGACGGCAAGGAAGGCGGCGCCCGTCGGGTCCGTAACGGTGACGGATTGGCCGGCCATACCGATTGGAGCGCCGTCACCAAGCTCACGCCCTCCGCGCTGGCCGACGAACTGGCCAGTTTCTATCAATGCGACCGCGTCCGGCGAGACGATCTGGTCGAGGGACGGTTCGCCGGCGCCGAGATGTCGACCCGCTTCCTCAAGGAGGAGCGTCTCTTCCCGTGCGAGAGCGCGGCCGGAACGTTGCGTCTCGCAGTAGCTGCTCCGATCGACGACGAGACGTTGCGGGCGATCGAACTCGCGCTGCGCAGGCCGATCGCGCTCGCCGTGGCCACTGCCGATGATCTGGAAGCCGCGCTTTCGTTGCGGCTCGAGCCCGATCAGCCGAGCGACGCCCCGCAAGTCGGCCCGGGCGCGGGCGAGGATGATCTCGACAATCTGCGCGACCTCGCGCGGGGTGCGCCGGTGGTACGGGCGCTCGATGACCTGTTGCGCCTGGCGGTCGAGCAGCGGGCGACCGATCTGCACATCGAGCCGGCTGGCAATGCGCTGCAAGTCCGGCTTCGCATCGATGGCATGCTGAAGAACGTGCCGGCGCCGCCGATGAGCATGGCCAAGGGCATCCTGTCGCGCCTCAAGATTCTGGCCGGTCTTAACATCACCGAGCGCCGCCTGGCGCAGGACGGGCGCGCGCACATCGCCGTCAGTGGCAGCGAGATCGATCTGCGGGTCGCCACCATGCCGACGATGCATGGAGAATGCGCCGTCATTCGCCTGCTGCGCAAAGGAGCGGGCCTGGTATCGCTCGACCAGATCGGCCTCAGTGCGCGCGACGAGGCGACCCTGCGCAAGGCGTTGCTGGCACCCTACGGAATGGTCATCGTCACCGGACCGACCGGTTCGGGCAAGACCACCACGCTTGCGGCATCGCTTGCGGTGATCAATGAGCCCACCCGCAAGATCCTCACCATCGAAGATCCGGTTGAGTACCAGATTCCGGGCATCAACCAGACCCAGGTGCATCCGGGCATCGGGCTCACTTTCGCATCGGCGCTGCGCTCGTTCATGCGGCTCGACCCGGATGTGATCATGGTCGGCGAGATGCGCGATTCAGAGACGGCCCATATCGGTGTCCACGCTGCGCTGACGGGCCATCTGGTGCTGACGACGCTGCACACCAACACCGCGGCTGGCGCCATCACCCGGCTGATCGACATGGGGATCGAGAGCTTTCTGCTGGCATCCTGCGCGCGGGTGATCGTGGCGCAGCGGCTGGTGCGGATCCTGTGCGATCACTGCAAGGAAGGTCACTCCTTGTCACCGGCTGAAATCGCCGCTGACGAACGCTATGCAGCGCTCGGCATCGAGGCGGGCGAGGTGGTCTGCCGGCCCAAGGGCTGCGACTGGTGTGGCCACACAGGATTTCGGGGACGCAAGGGCGTGTTCGAGATCATGGAGATCGGCACGGCATTGCGACGGTCGATCGGCCCGAAAACCGACTCCACCGACCTCGAAACCGCGGCGCGGCGCGAGGGCATGACCACCATGACCGAGGACGGCATCAACAAGCTACGCGCCGGGCAGACCACGCTCGATGAAATCTTCCGCCTGACCACGAGCTTGTAGGGCGATCATGCCACACTACCGCTACCGCGCGTTGACCAAGGCCGGCGAGATCATTCTCGGCGATGTCGACGCGCCCTCGCGCGAGGAGGTGTTGCGGCGCATCGAGTATCTCGGTCACCTGCCGGTTGAGGCGGAGATCGCGGGCGGCGGCGCGCGGCGCAGCGGCATCTCGAGCGGCGGATTGCCGCGCCCGCGCGAACTGACCACCTTCATGCGTCTGCTGGCGCTCTTGCTGCGGTCCGGGCTGACGCTGGAAGCCGCGCTGCAGACGCTGGAGGACGATACCAACAAAGCCGTGGCGCGCTTCGCCGGCGGCCTGCGCTCGGCCGTCTCGGGTGGCGATGGCTTTGCGGAAGCGCTGGAGCGCCACGACTCCATCATCGAGCCGATCTACATCGCCATGGTGCGGGCGGGCGAAGCGTCCGGCAAGCTCGAGGTAGTGCTGCGCGCGATCGTCGAAGACCGCACGCGGCGCGAACAGCTGTCGCAGCGGATCAGCGCAGCGGTCCGCTATCCGATGTTCCTGGTCGGATCGGCGCTGGTGATCCTGTTCTTCTTTCTGCTTTATGTGGTGCCGCAGTTCGAGTCTGTCTTCACGGAGCTGCGCGGAAAGCTCAACGCGGGCGCGGCTTTCGCGCTGACCATGTCGGCTTGGCTGCGCGCCAATCTCGACACGTTCCTCGGCGCCTGTGCTGCCATCCTGCTGGTCGGCTGGCTGATGCTGCGGCAACAGGCGGCGCGGGCGCGGCTCGTGGGCGTGCTCGCCTCCATTCCCGGCGTGGCCGGGGTGATGAACGACCGTCGCACCGCCCGCTTCATCAGCACCCTTGGACTATTGGTCGAGAACGGCGTGTCGCTGCCCACCGCGCTGAAGATCCTGCGCGACATCATCACCGAGCCGCGCTACGCGGCAGCGGTCGACCAGGTGCACGACCAGGTCCGCAACGGCCGCCGTTTCATCGACGCGCTTGCCGAAAGCGAACTCGTGCCGCCGCTTGCGGTCCGCATGCTGCGGGTCGGCGACGAGACCGGTGACCTCTCGGCGATCGCGCAACACGCCGCACAATTCTACGAGCAGCGGCTCGCCATCGGTCTCGACCGGCTGATGGGCGCGATCGGGCCGATCACCATCATTGCGGTCAGCATCGGTGTCGGCACGCTGATCGTGTCGATCATGAGCGCGCTGCTCAGCATCACCGAGCTTGCGATGTAGGGGCGGCTGATGGCGCGAGCAGGCATCAACGATCCACGCACGGGCTCGACCCTGATCGAGGTGATGGCGGTGATGCTGATCATCTCTATCCTCGCCACGCTGGTGGTGACGATGGTGCCGGGCACCGGGCGGGCGAACCTGAAGGCACTGACGTTACAGACCGCGGCGCTGCTGCGGCGTGAACGGCTCGCGGCGGTTCTCACCGGGCAGAGCCGCAGCGTTTCGCTCGACGCAAGGGATCGGCAGCTTGTTGGGGAGAGCGGGGTCATCGCGATTCCCCGCGATGTGGTGGTCGATGTGGTCGGTGTCGACGCGCAATGGTCGGGACGGCAGGCGGTGGTCCGGTTCGAGCCGGACGGCGCCTCGACCGGCGCGGTGCTGAAATTCTCGTGGCAGGGAGTGCGCTATGAGGTCGATGTCAACTGGTACAACGGCCGCGTTGCAGTCGATCTGCCGTGACCACGCCGCCGCGCGCGGAGGGTTCACGCTGATCGAGGCGCTGGTCGCGATGGCCCTGCTTTTGGCGTTCGTGTCGGTGCTCGGTCCGCATCTGTTTTACGCGCGCCGGATCGCCGACAGGATCGACGGCCGCATTGCCGCGCAGACGCTGTTGCGCGCGATCCTCGACGCGCCCGTCGATCGCATGGCGCTCGTGAAGGGGCCACGCGACGGCGAGACGGCGGGCCTGCGCTGGACGGTCACGGCTGAGCCGATGTTCGTTGACGCCATGGTGCCGCAGGAGGGGAGCCTGATGCAGACCGTGGTGGAGAAATCCCAGGAGAAACCGAACGAGCCCGCCGCGAAGCGCCGGAGCTGGATCGCCTACCGCGTGAGCGCGAAAGTGTCGTGGGGGCCCGGGCAGGTGGTCAGCGCCGAGACGCTGCGGCTGGCAGAGAAAGCCGACGAATGATCGTGATCGCAAAACCAGGTCTGCCGAAATCAACGCTGCGCGGCGTGCAGGGTTTCACCCTGATCGAGGTGCTCGCCGCACTGGCGATCGGGTCCGTGGTGATTGTCGCGACCGCGGCCCTCATCCACAACGTAGCGCTCAACTTCGATCGCCGGACCGGCGTCGTGGGCCGGGCGGACCAGATGCTGCTTGCGATCGAGCGCCTGGCGGCGGATTTCGCCGCGGCGCGTCTGGTGTCGCAGTCTCTCGCTCCGCAGTCCGGGGGCGGCGGCAATCGGATGGCTGCCTTCACCGGTGGGCCCACGGAAGTCAAGTTCGTGGCGGCCGGCGGCACGGTGGCCGGACCGCAGGGCGAGGAGGTGGTTAGCCTGACTGTCGAGGAGCGGGATGACAGGAGCCAGCTGGTACGCCGCCGCGCGCCATGGCGCGGGCCGCGCACGCCGTTCGAGACTATCGCGCTGCGCGACCCCGTTCAGATGCTCGAGGGCAAGGTCGAGATCGCGTTCGCCTTCGGCAGCCTTGCGGCGGACGGCACCGTGACCTGGAGCGATACCTGGAGTGGGCAGCCGCTGCCGCCGCGCCTGGTGCGGCTCTCGATCCGCGACCGTGCGAGCGGCGCCGAGCTCGTGCCCGCCGTGCAATTTGCGCTCCGTGCCGATGCGCCGATCAGTTGTGCGCGGCCAGGCGCCAAAGCGACCTGTCTGACCGGTCGCGGGTCCAAGTCGGTAAAGGAGCAGCCCGCGAAAGAGGCCGAGCCGGCGAAGGACCAGCAGGCGGGAGGGCGCGGATGAGCCGCCGAACCAACCAGCGCGGCATGGTGCTGCTCACGGTGCTGTGGGCGATCGCGCTCTGCTCGGCGCTGGTAATGGCGACGTCGACCACGTTTCGCAGCCTCGCGGGGATTGTCGGCATCGACCGCGAGCGGGTGCAGGCCGATGCGCTGCTCACGGCGGGACTTGAGGCCGCAGCCGGCATGGTGGCCGCCATGCGCGATGCGCCACTGGTCGCACGTGGCACCACGATTACGCTCTCGACCGGATCGGTGCGCGTCAATGTGAGCGACGAGGGCGGCCGAATCGACATCGGAAAAGCTCCGGTCGCGCTGCTGGCGTCGCTGTTTCGCTATGTCGGAGCCGAGGATGACGACGCGAACGCTTTGGCCAAAAGGATCGTCGATCTGCGCGGTCCGGATCAGCAGGCGCGGCGGCCCAGCGCGGCGCTGAAACAGCCGGCGTCGGCCGCCAAGCCCGATCAGGAGCTGGCCGAGCCCGATGAGGTGGAAGCCGGGCCCGATCAGCCGGCGGCATCAGCTCCCGCACCGCTCACCGATGTGCGGCAGCTTGCGAGCATTCCCGGCATGAGAGCGGACTGGATGGCGGCGATGGCGCCGCTGATCACCGTGTACGGGAGCGATGGCGTGAATCCGCTCACCGCACCGGTCGCGGTACTGCGGGCGCTGCCGTTTGTCGACGAGGCGCGGCTTGACACTTTCCTCGAAATGCGGCGCGCGCCGCTGGTCGATCCCGAGCGACTCGGTTTCCTGCTCGGGCAGGCGCAGAAATATCTGAAGGCTCAGCGGCGACAGGTCGTCGCGGTGGATCTCGTCGCCGGAACTGTGGGCGGATACACGGCCAGGGCCAAGGCCTTCATCGTGCTGCTGCCCGACGACAAGCAGCCGTACCGTGTTCTCGCCTGGAATCCGTCGTCGCCGGGGGCGGGAACGGACAGTGTCATGCGGATGGGGGCGCGCTGATGCGTATCGACATTATCATGAAGCGCTGGATCGACATCCTGGCCCGCCTGTGGCTCGGCTGGCAGGAGCGCCGCCGTGCCCGCAACTGGCTGAAACTCGCCCAGGACGACGACAAGTGGGTCGTTTCTGACGCGAAGAGAGCGGCGCCAGCGATCGTCTCCACCAGTGCGCCGCTGCCGGACGACATTGCTCGCACCGCGCAAAACCGTTTCGTAATCCTGGAGCTGCCGGCCGACGAATTCGTCGCGCGTCGGATGAGCGTTCCCGCCCAGGCCCGCGACCTGCTGCCCGGCATCGTCCGCAACCAGATCGAACGTCTGTGCCCCTGGCGCGCGAACCAGGCCGCCTATGGTTTCGATGTCCGACCGAGCGAGGATGCGACGAGCCTCGACGTGCGCGTTCTCATCACCTCGCGCGCGGTGCTCGACGAGGCCTGCCAGCGCCTGGGTGGGATGGGGTTGCGGGTCGACCGCGTCGTGGCGGGCGAGCATCTTGCCGACGCCGCTATCCCGGTTGTTCTGTGGTCGCGGCTTGCCGATGCGACCGACAAAAGCCTCGCGCGTATCCGCCAGACCATTGGCAGCTTGATGGCCGCCGCCGTCTGCATCACCCTCATCGTGAACGTCTGGGCCTTTATGACTGCGACGTCCGCGGACAGCGAAAGCGAAGATGTCGGGACGCGCATCGCGGCGCTGCAGCGCCAGGTCAAGGGCGCTCTCCCCCGGCAATCGATCCCTTCTCTCGCGCCTCCCGAGCGCGCGTGGGCCTTGAAGGAAACCTCGCCCGTGGCCGTGATCGTTGTCGAGGCGCTTTCCCGTGCGCTTCCGGACAATTCTCATCTCACCGAGCTGAATCTCGACGGCGCGACGCTGCGCATCGTGGGCTTCGCCGATGACGCGCCGTCGCTGATTGCTCTGCTCGAGCAATCAGGACATCTCAGGGATGTGCATTTCTTCGCTCCTACAACGCGCGGCGCCGACGGCACGCGCTTCATGTTTCACATCGAGGCGCGCGTCGAGGCGCACCCCAGGATCGACGGAGGCTAGGCCATGCTGAAGCCGAATCTGAAGCTGAAGCTCGATGTCAGCCGCGAGCAGGTCTTCGCGGTGGGAGGCTTTTGTGCATTGCTGATCGTCTGTGTCGTTGCGCTCGCGGGTGCGTTGCAGACGCGCGTCGAGGCCTTGCAGACGCTCGCCGACCGACGCGATCAGCTTGCGGACCTGCAGGCGCGCTCACGGTCGGTGGCCAATCGAAGTCGGCAGAATCAGCCCTCGGCAGCTCCTGCCCTCGCATTCCTGGACGCGCCCACCAGCGGGCTCGCCGCTGCGCAGTTTCAGGCCTATCTGTCGCAGCTTGTGACGGATCAGCAGGCCGTTTTGGTCTCGTCCGGGGTTCCGCCTGCGGATCGCGATGACAAAAGCGATGCTGTTCGGCTGCAGATTACCTTGAATGCCACGCTTTCCAATCTGCAATCCCTGCTCTATCGCCTTGAGAGCGGCGCGCCCTATGTTTTCGTCGATGCCCTGTTGGTGCAGCCGAGCGGTTCCGGCGAGCGCGCAACTGCCGACCCTGTCTTGAAGGTCAATCTGAGCGTGCATGCCTTCTGGCGTCGGAAAACTGCTTGAACGATGACGTGATCGGCGGCCGCAAGAGAGCGGCGGGCGGACGAGCTATTCTGCGGCAGCTCTCATCTCGCCGCGGAAATAGGCAATCGTCTTCTCAAGCCCGCTTCGAAGCTCGATCCGCGGCGTCCAGTCGAGCACGGTGCGGGCAAGCGAAATATCCGGCTGGCGCTGCCGAGGGTCATCGGAGGGCAGCGGCATGAACACCAATCTGCTCCGTGATCCCGTAAGCGCGATCACCTCCTCGGCCAGCTCACGAATTGTGAACTCACGCGGATTGCCGATGTTGATCGGGCCCGCGAAATCGTCCGGCGTGTTCATCGTCCGGATCATGGCCTCGATGAGGTCGTCCACGTAGCAAAAGCTGCGGGTCTGGCTGCCGTCTCCGTAGATGGTGATGTCGTCGCCCCTGAGCGCCTGAACGATGAAGTTCGACACGACACGGCCGTCGTTAGGGTGCATTCGCGGGCCATAGGTATTGAAGATCCGCACGACCTTGATCCGAAGGCCATGCTGGCGCCGATAGTCGAAGAAGAGGGTCTCGGCGCAGCGCTTGCCCTCATCGTAGCAGGAGCGCAGTCCGATGGGATTGACGCGGCCCCAATAGGCCTCAGGCTGCGGATGAATCTCGGGGTCGCCGTAGACTTCGGATGTCGACGCCTGAAGGATCTTCGCTTTCACGCGCTTGGCGAGCCCCAGCATGTTGATCGCGCCGTGGACACTGGTCTTGGTCGTCTGCACCGGATCGAACTGGTAGTGGATCGGAGAGGCAGGGCAGGCCAGATTGTAGATCGTGTCCACCTCGACATAGAGTGGGAAGGTCACATCGTGGCGCATCATCTCGAAGCGCGGGTTGCCGATGAGATGTGCGATATTGGCCCTGCCGCCGGTGAAATAGTTGTCGACGCAAAGCACATCGTTGCCTTGCTCGACGAGCCGCTCGCACAGATGCGAACCAAGAAATCCTGCGCCGCCGGTCACCAACACCTTTGCCACGTCACTCTCTCTTCATGTCCGAAGCCGATGTGGGTTACCAGATCCACGGCTGGCGCCTTACGGGAACGTAGCCGGCGATATGAGAGCAATCGCCACTCTGTGACCCGAACACAGTCCACTGTGTCACCTTCCAGACTTCACTGCGGCGCAGCGATGCGCCCGCGATGACGCAGGTGTTCCAGGGCGCAACCACGAACTGGATATCGTAGCAGCCCGGTGTGATGCTGGAGACGGTGAAAAGTCTCGACGGCGGCAGCGCTTCGGTAAGCTGGTCTGGCCCCCACTGCCGTGCCCCGCATGGCGATACATACAGGTGCTGCAATGGAGTGTTCGAAGCATTGACGATGGTGAATTCGGCTGCATGCGCAGCAGAAGAGAGTAGCGCCGCGATCACAGTTACAATGAGCTGTCGATAACGCATGTGATGCATATGAGGTGACGCACTGCGGCCATTCATTGCAGTTTCTGCCACGTGAGCGGATGCTGAAGCATAGCGTTCGTACCATTGCAGATTTGTGGCGTTTCGCGTTGTAATTGTCTCGTGCTCTGGATGCACAAGCGAATAAATAAGTGCGATGAGTGTTCGCGAGATGATGATGGTGAAGGCGTAGGGGTGATTGAAGCGATGTACCGACGAGCCAATCGCGCAAGGAGCTGCAACCGCTCGGCGGGCTAGAGCTTCGGTTCTGATTGAATCAGAACCGAAGCTCTAGATTCTTGTTTTGACGCGTTTTCTTCACGCGAACCGTTGTCCACTTCGCTTGAAAACGCTCCGGCGAAAGCAAGGCATCGATGCGGGAAACGTTGGCCGCCCGCCCGGTCGATCGAGCGCCAGTTAGACGGCCGTCATATCTTCGGATATAAAAAGTGCTCGCATATCGCCTACGCCGCGCTGAGCAGCGACTAGTCGGAAGGCTCAGAACAAGACACTGACCAGACCCTGGGGCAACGCGAAGTGGGGCTATGACGGCAATTCGATCATATGTCGCAAATGCTTGTGCTGTGACCGATGCGAAGACGGTTGAACGCTCTTGGAGGCAACGGCATCTCGCCTGGATTTGCGCCCTTGTAATCGCCGGCATGTGTGCGGCCGTTGCCGAAGAACGCCGGGCCGTTACTGTGTCGGAGCCGATCGGGTTTCATATTCCCGCACAACCGCTTGCCATTGCACTGCAGGCTTACGGCGAGAGAACCGGTGTTCAGGTGCTTTATGAGAGCAATTCGGCGACCGGGCGAAAGTCTGCGGCGGTCGTGGGCAACTTTACGGCCGAACAGGCGCTGAACCTGCTGCTGGCCGGAACGGACCTGAAAGTCCAGTATACCCGTCCGGACGCGATTACCCTTGCTCTGCCATCGGCGGCAGTTGACGGGCCTCCCGCCGGCCCACTTGGCACTGCGGATTTGTCATTGGGGATGTTGCGGGTGCGGGCCTCGAATGACGTCGAGGATGTCGGCCGGCTTCACGACTATACTGAAAGCTTGCAGACCGACATTCAAAAGGCCCTGCAAAAGAATGTCAGGACGCGGGGCGGCAACTATCGGGCTGTCCTTGATCTCTGGATCGATCGGTCCCGCACGGTTCAGCGCACCGAAGTGTTCAGATCAACGGGTGATGCGGAGCGGGACACCGCCGTGGCGACGGTATTGCGCGGTCTCACCATCAGCCGGCAGGCGCCGGCGAACACGCCTCAGCCGGTGCGCATCGTGGTTGTTGTGAAGTCGTTGTAAAAAGCGTGGATGGCCCGCGGACGAGGCGGTGTGCTCTGGGGAAGATTCTACCGTCGTCATAAATGTGTTATGCGCCGCCGCTACGAGAAGCCTACGGGAATAGTCCGGTCTGCATATCGAGCTGGCGTCTGGGGGGCGCGAAGTGTGGCTGGTGTCAATCGAGTACGGCTGCGGGGGCAGTTCGTCGAGAGCTACGACGATCTCGTCAAAAAGCTGACACGCCGCCTGGGGTCTTCAGACTTCGCTTATGAAGCCTTGCATGAGGCGTTCTTGCGGCTGGAGCGGGTAACCGATGCCGTCCCCGTGCGAAGTCCGTCCGACTATATTTTCCGCACAGCCATCAACATCGCCAAGGATACCAAGAAGGCCCTGAACCATCGTGTCAGCGCATCCGAAGTTGAGGCGTTGCTCGACGTCTGCGACGATGAGCCGGATCCCGCCCGAGTGGTGGAAGCACGTTCCGATATCGATGCCTTCAAGCGTGCGCTGGCCGAATTGCCCGCCAGGCCCCGCCGCGTGCTGCTCAGCATCGGCATCGAGGGGCGGCCTGCACACGAGGTTGCAGTCAGTCTGGGCGTTAGCGTGCGAACGGTCGAAAGTGATTTGAAGCTGGCCTTGAGTCACTGTGCGAATTGTCTCGATTACACATTAATCCGTCGTCTCGGTGGTCCGCGCCCCCGTTCGTATTGAATTTGCTATCGAAAAACGGTGACGGCCGAAACCGCACTTGTCGATCACCGCTGTTTGCTGCAGAACGGTGCCTTCAGGCCCCGTCTCATTCCGGCGCCCGCGTCGAAAGCTATGCCTGATTTTCAATTTTCGCGGTTTTTTTCTGCGGGATAGCAGAGTTTCGATCGTCTATCGAATAGAGAGAGTCGTTGCTTGGATCCGGCGAATATGCGCGCAAGAGGTTCGCGGGGAATGCTGAGCCGGTCAAAGTACACGTTTAGGTAGAGACAGCAGGCAGCGCCATTGCCGCAACATTCTCGACTGTGCCATGCCAAGTAATAGGATGCTGGTGTTCCCGATTGTTTCTCCTGATGATTTGCGTAAAGCTCCATTGCAGCATCCGGATGCTGGATGGAATCATCTATATTGCCTCTCATGCGCGTCCAATACTGTCAGCAGGTCTGGATTTGGGGAGTAGGGCAGTGAGCGAGTCATCGTGACCGTGCCGAACCGCACATCCAAATCCGATCCGCTACTGGACGAGGCCCTTGATTGGGTCGTTCGCCTGAAAACTGACGAGCCGACGCGGGCGGAAGTGGACGCATTGCACCGTTGGCGCGAACAAAGCCCGGCACATGATGCCGCATTCAAGAAAGCGGTGCAGCTGTTTCGGATGGCGAGCGTCGCCGCCCGGGAACTCGCCGACGAACACCAGGCCCCCGATGCCGTCGTGACGGTTTCGCCGCCGCCCCAGCGGTTCACGCGCCGTTTCGTGTTGGGAGGGGCAATTGCAGCCGCTGCCGCCGGCACCATGATCGTTCGTCCACCACTCGGTCTATGGCCCTCGCTCGAAGAACTCTCGGCCGACTACAGGACCGGAAAGGGCGAACACCGCACGGTAGCTGTCACGCCTGATGTTTCGCTTGAGCTGAACACTCAGACCAGCGTCGCCCTGCGCTCTACGCCGGACGAGACCAGGATCGAACTGATTTCCGGTGAGGCTTCGGTCGCGGCCAAGCTGCCGCCATCCAAGCCGCTGGTGATGCTGGCCGGAAATGGACGCATCAGCGCCTCGGAGGCGGATTTCAATGCACGCTGTCTCGACGGGGTTGTCTCCGTGACCTGCCTCGACGGTGTCGTGACCGTTGAACAGAACAGCAGCACGGTTCAGCTCCGCAAGGCCGAGCAGGTTACCTATTCCAGCGCAGGGCTGCAGCAATCCGTCCCGGTGGATGCCGAGCAGGTGACGGCGTGGCAGGCCGGGCTGCTGATCTTTCGCGACCGCCCACTGGCGAGCGTGGTGGACGAAGTGAACCGATACCGTCCCGGAAAGATCATCATCACCAATGCGGAGCTGAAGCGTCGTCTCGTCAATGGCACGTTCCAGCTCGACAAGCTCGAGAATTTTGTCGACCAGGTCGAGCAGCTATTCGGGGCGCGGATCACCTCGCTTCCCGCCGGCGTGGTGCTGCTGAGCTGAAAGCCGATCGCATTCGGTCACAAGCGCTAACTTCTTAACAAATGAATAAGTTTTTTCTGCTGCGCGCAGAAATTTTTGCACGTTAGCACCCGCCCAATCGTCGTGTGAGTAAGGCGTCGTTGTCGTGGTGGTCCTGCCGCGATGGCGGGCGTCTGCGCGAAATGGGCGAACGTCTGTGCGAAGTCGAAGTGATCTCAGAGATTTCAGACATTGGGTGCAATGCCGGGGTGGATCGTGGCGGTCGGCCGTGGCGATGATGGTTGTTGGCATTGTGGCCGGCATCGCTCCGGCTGGCGCGGCGCCGCAAGGCGCGCAGCAGCCGGCGAATGCGGCCGCTGCGGCTGCGCCGGACGGAGCGGCGGCGCCGAGCGCTGCGCCTGCGCAGCGGTTTGACATCGACGACTTCGCGGTCCAGGGCGCCGACAAGCTGCCGCAGATCGAGGTCGA